>SCRA01000018.1 GCA_004297985.1 bacterium
CGTCAGCGTGGCGATCATCGCGATCATTGCCATGACGAGCCCCGCGACGAGACCGGCTAACGCGGCATAGCCTATGCCGAGCGAGCCCTGGTACCGTTGTGCATTCATGATAGATATCGGCCTCCGTGTCAACGATGAAGTGCGAACGATGACCAGGTTACCGCCCTCGCGAGCGTTCGGCTGTAAGGCCGATTACCAGGCGCTTGCACGCGAAGCTGCGCGCGGCGCTCGGGGTGATCCGGTCGCCGGTCGCGTGCGTAGTGGCTAGTGGGAAAGGAGGTACCCTCATGCACATGCTAGCGAGGGGACTGCCGATAGTACTCCTGTCTTTCGTGGCGCTCCCTGCCGTCGCAGCAACCATGCCGACACCCTCGATAACGATTCTCGCGCCGGCCGCCGGTTCGAGCGTAGCGACCAGCGAGATACCCGTCTCCGTCGCGACCAAGAATTTTTCAGTCGAGTGCGCGCACGTCGGCCAGCCCGGCGTTCCGGGCCGCGGCCATATCCATGCCATGGTCGACGGCACGTCGATGGCGGTCATGACCAACGTCTATTGCTCGAAGCGGTTCACGATCTCGGGTGAGGGCTTACAGCCCGGGAAGCACACACTCGCCGTCATCTTGGCGACGGACGCACACGACAACGCATCGATGCCGGCAGAGGTGACGTTTACCTACCAGCCGCAGAGCGCTCTGCCGCTTCCCGCATCGGCGGAAACCGGCAAACCGTCACTCACGATCCTTTCGCCGGGGAACGGCGCGAGGGTTGGGAAGACGTTCGATCTCAAGGTTGCGGTCAGCAACTTCCAGCTCTCGTGCAATCTCGAAGGTAGGCCCAATGTCTCCGGCTACGGGCACCTTCACGTCTTCGTGACCCAGCCGGGAATCACGGACAAGCCATCCTGGGCGCCGAAGATGCCCATGGAGCCGATGGGTGGCTCGAGTAGCTCGATGAAGGGCGAATCGCCGATGGCAGGCGAGATGAAGATGATGTCGATGATCGGCATGATCGGCATGCCGTGCGCCACGACGATCCCGGTGGATCTCTCCCAGTGGCATACGGGCAAGGCGAAAATCGTCGTCATGTTCGCCAACAACGATCATGAACCGACCATGGGTGTAGCCGCGGCCGCTGTCACGGTCAACGTTCGCTAGACGGTGCGCCCCTCACACCGGCTGGCGGCGCGTGCGCGAGAGGAGCTCACGGGCGCGCTTTAGCGCGTTGCCCTCCGCTTCCTCTCGCGTCGCCGCGGTCGTTCGCGTCAGCCACGCGCCCGGTGAGACGTTGTCCGCCTTGCAGTAGAAGATCCCGCCCATCCGGTAGGAGGTGAGCGTCACCCTCCACCCATCGACCTCCACGGTGCGCTCGGCGTACGCGTCCGGTTTCATCGCTCTCCTCCTGCGCTCAGGCCGTGACGCCCTGTGGTGCGGCGGCGCCCTTCTCGATGGGCGCGCCCACCAGATTGCCCCACTCGGTCCACGAGCCGTCATAGTTGGTGATGTTGTCGAACCCAAGCAGGTACTTCAACACGAACCACGTGTGGCTGGAGCGCTCGCCGATACGGCAGTACGCGATCACGGGCTTGCTGCCGTCCACTCCTTGACCGCCATACAGACGCCTCAAGTCCTCGAACGACTTGAAGGTGCCATCCTCGTTGCACGCCATGCCCCACGGAATGCTGCGCGCCCCGGGAAGATGTCCGCCACGTTGGCAGGTCTCCGGCAGTCCGGGCGGGGCCAGGATCTCTCCGGTGAACTCTTGGGGGCTGCGCACGTCCACCATGGCCACGTTTCGCTGGTCCACTGCCGACTGCACGCTGCGCAGATACGCGCGCAGCGAAAGGTCCGCCGGCAGCGCCTTGTAGACGAGCTGCGCGAATATCGGCACGTCCGTGGTGAGTTCGCGTCCTTCGGCCAGCCACTTCCTGCGGCCGCCGTCCATGACGCGGACGTCCTTGTGCCCGTAGATCTTCATCTGCCAGAACGCCCACGCGGCGAACCAATTGTTGTTGTCGCCGTACAGCACCACGGTCGTCTGCGGTGTGATCCCCGAGCCGCTCATCAACGCTTCGAACTGCGACTGAGAGAGAATGTCGCGACGCACCGTGTCGCAGAGTTGCGTGTTCCAATTCCATCCGATGGCGTTTGGGATGTGGCCCTCCTGGTACGCGGAAGTATCGACGTCGACTTCGGCAATCCGGACATTCGGATCGTGGCGATGGTCGTCGACCCACTGCGTGGTCGCCAGGGTCTCGGGATGCGCATAGTCTGCCATGTTGATCCTCCTAACAGCGATGACACGCGCGCCAAGCGTCGAAACCGCCGGTGGTGTTCATCACGTCCGTGAAACCCGCGCGCTGCAGGAGACTCGTCGCGATCGAGCTGCGGTACCCGCCTTTGCAGTACACGGCGGTCGGGCGTGCCGGGTCGAGATCGTGCAGCGATGCGGTCAATGTGGTGAGCGGCTTGAGCACGGCGCCGTCGATGCGGCCTTCCTCCCACTCCGCGGGGCGCCGCACGTCGACCACTTGCAGGCGATCGCCGTCTTGCGCGATCAACTGCTGGAGCTGCTCGATGGTGATCTGTGAGACGTACTCGACGGGAAGACCCTCGCGCACCCAACCGGCCATGCCGTCCGTCACGTAGCCGACGATCCGCTCGATGCCGACGCGTGCCAAACGCAGCCGCGATTCGGCGAGGCGGCGATCGTCGTCCGCCAGCAAGATCAGGTCCACATCGAGGCCGAGCAGAATCCCTGCCCACGAAGCATATTGGCCGTCCAGGCCGATGTGCACGGATTGGGGGATGTGGGCTGCGCCGAAGTCGTCCTCCGAGCGCGTGTCGAGCACGACGGCGCCTTGCTCCAACAGGGCGACCACCTCACCTGGCCGCAGCGCCGGAAGCGTTGGAAGCTCTGAGAGCGGAGCCGCTCCCGCGCGATTGATCTCGACGTCGCGCGCGAAGTACTCTGGCCGGGCCGGCAGATCGGCGGTGAGCAGGCCGATGAACTCCTGTTTGCTCGCCGCTTGCAGGGCGTAGTTCGTGAGGCGTTCCTTCCCGATCGTGGAGCTGTGCTCGGCGCTGATCTGCCGGCCGCAAAGCGACCCTCCGCCGTGCGCGGGGAACACCTGCACGCCATCGGGCAGTGTCAAGAGCTTGGCATGCAGGCTGTCGTAGAGCAGCCCCGCCAGCTCCTGTGGCGAGCGATCGCCGGAGAGATCGGGCCGGCCGACGTCGCCGATGAAGAGCGTGTCGCCCGTGAGCACGGCGAAGGGCTGCGGTGAGCGCTCCAGGTCCGCGACCAGCACGCAGATGCTCTCGACTGTGTGGCCGGGCGTTTCGATGAGCTGAAGGCGGCATGAGCCAAACTCGATCATCGCCCCGTCTCGCACGGGAAGGTGCGGAAACGTCGCGCCGGCGCTCGCGCCTACGTAGATCGAGGCGCCCGTGAGAGCGGCTAATTCCCGGTGGCCCGAGACGAAGTCGGCGTGGAGGTGCGTCTCGATGACGTGCTCGATGCGCAGACCCCGCGCGGCGGCCTCTTCGACGTAGAGCCCGATGTCGCGCTGAGGATCGACGACGGCCGCAACGCCCGCCGACCCGATCATGTACGAAGCGTGCGAGAGACACGTGAGGTAGAACTGCTCGAAGTACATGCCGCTAGTCCCCGTAGGGCGAGGCGTACTGCTTGCGTGATCGTAGCACTCACGCATGCGCGCGCAACACGTAGGGGCCTGCTTGTGCCGGCTAGGGACGAACCCGGAACGGCAAGCCGCTCGTGCGTCTGGTTCCCGTCGGGTAGCAGCCCGACTTTGACGAGACTCTGGTAGCGAGCGGCGAACCAGACTACCGGCTCCGCCAAGTGGCGGTGCGGTGACCGCCAGTATGTTATACTGAAGGTATGGTAGCCACGAGGAAGCGGAAGAGCCGGGCCGAGGGGATCAGTCTGCTTGGCGGGGAGGCTCCGGCGCGCCGGATCAACGTGATGCTCGGGCTCACAGGCGAGCTGCGAGCGACGCGCGGCGGCCAGACGCGCCTCGCCGATCTGGTAGAGCGAGGCTTTCCCTCGAAATCGGTGGACGTCCTCGCCGAGTACACGGGGCTAGGGCGCAAGCGCCTCGCGGAGACGGCGTCGATCCCGACGCGGACCCTGGAACGTAGAGTCGCGCGAAGCGAGCGGCTGCGTCCGGACGAGTCGGATCGGCTGGCGCGCATCGCCCGCATCTACGCGCTGGCGGAGGAAGTCTTCGGCTTGAAGTCGGTCGCCGAGCGATGGATGGAGGAGCCCAATCGCGCGCTCGACGGCCGTCGCCCCCTGGAAGAGCTAAGCACCGAGGTTGCCGCCCGCGAGGTCGAAGATGCGCTGGGCCGCATCCGCGACGGCGCCTTCAGCTAAGTGCGCCTCTGGCGTCTCACCGCGTGGCCGTCGAAAGAACGGGCCTTCGACGGGCTAGGTTCGGCGCGATCGCCCGGGCGCTGGAATCAGCGTGGGCGGCCCGCGGTCTATGCGGCCTCGTCCGTCGCGCTCGCCGTCCTCGAGATCGTGGTGCAATCCGGGTCCGCCCCGTTGCTCGGCTATCATGCCTATCCCATCGATGTGCCCGACGGCCTCATCGTACGCTTCGATCGAAGGCGTCTATCGCCGGCGTGGCGTAGCGTCGCCGGCCGCGACGAGTGCCGCGTGTTTGGTGAAACTTGGCGGAGCGAAGCCGCTCACTCGCTGGGGCTCCTGGTGCCCTCGGCGGTCATCCCCGAAGCATATGGCGCCGGCGATTGGTGTGTCGTGCTCGATCGGGCGCATAGGCGCTGGTCTGAGGTCGCCATCGGGGAGCCGACCGCTCTCGATCTCGACCAGCGCATCGCCGCTCTGCTCGCGCGCTAAGGCTGATCGCTCGGAGGGAATTCACCCTCAGGCCGATGTCACGGAGCGCAGGCGGCGGTCGATCGCCTCTACTGCCGTCTTGTAATCGTCGGGAACCATGCCGCCGAACTGCTGCTTCAAGTTCAAGTCGGCCACGCGCTGCAGCGTGCGTGCGGTGGAGCGCGTCATCATGGGCTCCAAGCCCACCTCGTCCAAGGCGTCGGCGGACATCCCCGCCTCCTCCGCCCGCCGCTCGGCGTGGATGACGTCGGTGCGCAGCAGAAAGCGCACCGTATCCATGAACGGCCGGGCATCCATGAACGCACAGATCGACTCGAAGACTTCGTCCTGGATGCCGTGGCGCTCGCTGGCCAGGGCGCACTCCAGGAAGAGCGCCTCCATGCCTTTCATCACCACGGAGCGCACGATCTTGATGCCGGAGCCGGTGCCCAGCGTCGAGCTCACCACGTCGATGCGCATGTTCCACGGGCTCAGCGCGTCGTGAAAGGCTTGAGCGGCTGGGCCGCTGGCCTTGATGAGGAAACGGTGACCGTCTTGCAGCGGCGAGCCCATGATGCCGCCGTCGCCTACCGCGGCGCCGCTGGGCTCGAGCACCTCGCCCACCCGGCGTTTGACGCTGGGCGTCGCGGAAGCGATGTCCACGTACACGTGGCGCGGTCCTACGTGATCGCGATAGGCGCTCGCCGCCGCCGCGGATTCGCTGCCGGGAACCACGGAGATGATGTAGTCGGCGGCCTTCGCCAGCTCCGCGGGAGAGCTCACGAGCGTGACGCCCGCTTCGCGCGCGCGCCCTTGGATCAGCGTGCTATAGGGCCCCTCAAGAGCGGCGATATCGTAGGCGGCGATCGCCTTCAGGCCTTCCTGACGTAGGCCCGTGCCGAGGCCGTTGCCGACCTCCCCGTATCCCACCAACCCAAGGCGAATCTGTCGACGTTCCATGGTAGAGCAACCTCACTTTCCTGGGGCGAACGCGTTTGGCAGCGCGAGTGTGAACCACGGGACAAAGGCCACGATCAGCAGCGCCGCCAGCAGCACCGCGATGTAGGGCAGCATGGAGCGTGCCGTCGGCCCGATCGCCGTGCCCGCAACGGAGCACGCCACGTAGAAGCCCACGCCCAAGGGCGGCAAGAACGCACCGATGCCTATGGCCACCAGCAGGCAGATCGCATAGTGCAGCTCGTTGAGCCCCACGTGCACGGCCAGCGGCAGGAGCAGCGGCGCCAGGATGAGGATCGCGGGCAGCCCTTCCAAGAGCGATCCGAAGGCGATCATCGCCACCAGCGAGACGATCAGAAAGATCGCCGTGCCGGCGTGCCAGTGCTCGATGGCCGTGACGAGTGCCTGCGGCACCTGGGCCGCGGAGAGCACCCAGGAGAACGATGAGGCCGCTGCGAGGATGAAGAGGATCATCCCCGACATCGTGCTGGCTTTGGTCATCATGCGGTAGAACGTGCGCATGCCTAACGCGCGATACCCTATCCCGGCCAGCACGATGCCGTAGCCGACGGCGAGCGCCGAGACCTCGGTCGGCGTGGCCACGCCGGTGCGGATGCCGACGTAGAGCATGATCGGCATCAACAGGGGCAGCACCGCCTGCAGCCCCGTGCGTGCGATCTCTCTCGGTAACGCGCGCTCGCTGCACGGCATGCCGCCTCGCACGGCGCGCACGTAGATGAGCCCCATCAGACAGAGCGCCACGACCGCCGCAGGCACGATCCCCGCGGTGAACAGCGCCCCCATCGATAGCGTGGTCACGGAGCCCAGCACGAGCAGGCCAAGACTCGGGGGAATCGTCTCGCCCATCGCGGCCGATGCTGCCAACACGGCTGCTCCCTCCTCGAGGCCAACACCCTCGCTCTCCAGCATGTTACGCATCACCGGACCCACGGCGGCCACGTCGGCGGCCTTCGATCCGGAGAGCCCGGAGACCAGATAGAGGCTGACGACGGTGACCTGCAAGAGGCCGCCGCGAATGTGTCCCACCACGGCGTGCGCGAACTTCACCAGGCGCGAGCTGATGCCGCCGTGCTCCATGACGGCGCCGGCGAGGATGAAGAAGGGCAGCGCCAACAGCACGAAGTTCGACATCCCGTCGCTGAGATTCTGAGGGACGGCGATCAGCGGCGTCGCGGGCGAGGGCAAGAGGTACACCAGCGTGCTCAAGACCAGCGCGAATCCCACGGGAAAGCCGATCAAGACCGTCGCCAAGAAGGCGGTCAGCGCCACGGTGATGGGAATGGCGCCGGTGAATGCACCGGCCCACAGATCGCGCGTGGCCACCACCAGCACGCTCGTGCCCACCAACACTGCGCCCGTCGAGAGCGCCGTGGCCAGCGGCGCCCTGCTCAAGCGCTCCAGCGCGTAGACGGCGATCAGCGCCATGCCTGCCAGCAACGGTGCGCCCAAGACCGTGGACGGAATCCCGAGAATCGGCGTCGTCTGCCCCATGTGGAGATGCAGCAGCGAGAGCGCGAGATCGCCCGTGCTGCAGGCCACGATGAGGGCGAGCCAATCGGTGGAGGTGCGGCACGCGGTGCGCCAGCGCGGCGGCAGCGCATTGACGATGGTGTGCACCGCGCTATGCTGATCGCGGCGATAGGCGATGGCCCCTCCGATGAAGGCGAGGATCATCAGCACCAAGCCGCCGACTTCGTCGGTCCAGAGGATAGAGGCATGGAAGAACGTTCGACCGGTGATGTTGGCGAGCACGGCGAGCAGCTCGCCCAGCAGCGCCAGCCCGATCACGATGTCGACCGCCGCGTCGAGCACGGTGAAGCAGACGTCGCGCGTCCCCGCCGTTTGGCGGCTCTCGACGAGTTGCCGTGCGGACACGGCGCCGGTCCTATCCACCGGTCTCTGCGAGAATCTGCGGCAGAACGTTTCCGAACTTGGAGGTGAACTTCTGGTAGACCGGCACCATGGCTTTACGGAACGCGCCGCGATCCACCTCGACGATCTGCACGCCCTGGCCTTTGGAGTAGGTCTCGGCCGTCTTGTTGGCCGCTCCCATCAGATCGAGCCAATAGGCTGAGGCGCCGGCACCGGCGCGCCGGATGATCTCTTGATCCGCGGGCGACATCGCCGCGAGCTTCGTCTTGCTGGCCATGAAGAGCGTAGCGTTGTACACGTGGCGGGTCAGCGAGATGTGCTTGCAGATCTCGTAGAGCTTCGCCGAGACGAACGAGGGAACCGGTACCTCCAGCGCGCCGATGGTCTTCTGTGAGAGACCGACGTAGACGTCGGGCCAATCCATGACCACAGGCACGGCACCCACGGCTTCGAACATCGCGGCGAAGACGGGTCCGGCCTGAATGCGGATCTTCACGTCCTTCAGATCGGCCGGCGTCTTGACGGCGCGATCCGCGCACTCGACGTTTCGCCAGGCATTCTGCGCCCAGCCCAGCACCTCGATGTTGCGCTCGGAGCAATCGGCGGCTAACTGCTTGCCTACGGGGCCGGAGAGCACGCGCGTGGCCTGCGCCGCATCCTTGAAGATGAACGGCATGTCCAAAACGCCCACGGTCGGCACGTATGACTCTACGAAGCCTGCCGTGTGCATCGCGAGGTCGATGGTGCCAGTCTGCAGGCCCGCGACGATGTTGGTCTCGGAGCCGAGCGTGCCGCCGGGAAAGATATCGACCTTGAACCGGCCGTTGGTCTTGGCGGCGACCTCGCTGGCGAAGCGTTGCGCCACCTTCGTGCTCGGCGTATGCACGTTGTCGGGGAACGCAAGCTTGAGAGTCTGCACCTCCGCGCCGCGCGCCGGCGGCGCGGAGCTCAGAAAACCGGTTGCCAACGCTGCGGTCACCAAGCTGCCGCGCTTGATGAATTCGCTACGGTCCAATGGGCGATCCGTCATGGGGTTCTCCTTGCTAGGCGTCGATGCGAACGAGCTTGTGCAAACTGCGGAGATCGCGTGGTCGAGGGTCGTTTGGGTGGAGGTAGACGTCCCACACCGTCCACGAGACTTCGCCCAGGTAGATGTCGCCGCGAGAGTCGACGGCGATGCCGTGAGGAGCGAGAAAGCGTCCCGCTGGAAGCCCCGTGCGCTCGTCGATCCGCGCGACCAGCGAGCCGTCGCGCGCGAGCATGCTGATGCGCGGGCCGAGGTTGGGGAAGTTGCGGTTGAGCGCCATGAACGGGCCCAGCTCGGCCACGTAGCAGATGCCGTTCGCCCCGCCATCTAAGAAGAGTCCGCACGGGCGGTACAGGTTGTTCCACTGCGTCTCGTAGCGGCCGTGCTCACCGAAGATCTGGATGCGATGGTTCTCGCGATCCGCTACGTAGACCCAGCCCTCCGCGTCGCAGACGATATTGTGAGGGACGTTGAACTGGCCGGGGTCGGAGCCGCATTCCCCCCACGAGAGCAGGTGCTTGCCGTCTGGCGTGAACTTGTGGATGCGCGCGTTGCCGTAGCCATCGGAGACGTAGATGTCGCCCTGCGGCGAGAGCGCCGTATGCGTGCAGCGGTTGAACGGATGACCGCTCATGAAGCCCGCCGGCTGCCCGGGTATGCCGATTTCCAGCAGTACGGTGCCGTCGGGGGTGCACTTGCGCACGGTGTGGTCGCCGTCGTCCGTGCAGTAGAGCGCGCCGTCGGCCGCGATGTGCAGGCCGTGCGGACGATGGAAGAGCTTCTCGCCCCACGTTGTCAGGACGTTGCCTTCGCGGTCGAGCACGATCATCGGATGCTCGCCGCGGTTGAAGACGAAGACGCGGTCCTGCGCATCCACGGCAACGGCGGCCACGTCCGGCAGAGACCATCCGTCCGGCAGCGTCGGCCAGTCCTCCGCAAAGCGGTAAGCGTATGGCGCTGCGCCGACCACCGCCGGTGTCGCGGTGGCCATCAGGCGGTGACGGCGGCCGGCATGCCGATCTGCGTACGGCGCAGATGGCGGCGGTACGAGCGATCGAAGTTCGTGCGCGCGTGCTGGAGCTGCAGGTTGTCCCATACCACCAGATCGCCGGGGTGCCAAACGTGCGTGTAGACCACTTCGGGGCGATCGATGTAGCGCGCCAGCTCCTGCGCCCAGGCTAGCCCCTCGTCGGCGCTCAGACCCACGATGCGGTCGAAGTGGCGCGGGCTGCAGAAAAGCAGCTTCTCTCCCGTGACGGGATGCGGAAAGACCAGCGGATGCGTCGCCGTGGGCATCCCCGGGCGCGGGTCCGGCCCTGGAATGGGGACGTGCTTGGTCTGATCGGGATAGGTGTGCACGATTTGCAGGTCGGCGATTCGTGTCCGTACGTGAGGCGGGAGCAGCTCGTAGGCCAATTTCACGTTCGCGAACTTGGTCTCGCCGCCGGCTCCCTCGGGCGGCACCTCGATGGCGTAGAGCATCAGGCCGCGCAGCGGATTGTCTGACCACGAGTGATCCACGTGGAAGGCCAGCTCCCCGTGGGGCGTGAGCCCGTCGGGAATCACGTTGGAGACGTAGTTCTGATCTCCGTATTCGCCCTCGGTGGAGATTTCGCCGAAGACGCGGGCGACACGTAGCTGATCCGCTTCGCCGAGCTTTTGGTTGCGGAAGAGCAGCAGTGCGTGGCTGTGCCATGCCTCGCGCAACGACCGCTGCGTGCCCTCCGCGATGGGCTCGCGGAGATCCACGCCGAGGACTTCGACGCCCGCGACGGACGAGATAGGGCGAAGATCGAGATTGGTGTTGTTCACGAGTACAAACCTCTCTCTGGCGGCGCGTGACCACTTGCGGTTCGCGGCCGGTTCTGCTATCGTTGTGGCATGGAGTATACGCGGTATTTTACGTATTTGCAATATACGTGACGATGCAAATGTCGACCCTGAGCGATCAAGCATACGAACGCCTCCGCAGCGCCATCTCGGCGGGCCAATTGCCGCCCACATTGGTCATTCGGGAAGTCGATCTCGCACGCGAGTACGGGATGAGCCGCACGCCCATCAGGGAGGCCCTGCACCGGCTGCACACCGAGGGAATCATCCAGCAGACCGCGCCCGGGCGCTACGCCGCGATGGAGCTTGGGCCCAAGGAGCTGACCAATATCTATCACGTGCGCGAGGCACTTGTGGGCATGGCGGCCCGGCTTGCCGCGAAGCACCGCACGCGCGTCGATCTCGCGAAGTTCGAGGACACGCTCGAGGCGCTCGATCGCGCCTGCGAGATGAAGGCGAATGATGAGGCCGACAATCTCGTGCGCGCCTACTTCCACGCGATCGCTGAGGCCAGCGGCAACGAGTATCTGCACGCAATGCTCGGCCGCGTGACCGATCTCTTTCGCTACCGTGCGCTGGCCGTCAGCCACCCGGAATGGCGGGACCGGCTCAGGCAGGAGCACCGAGCTCTCGTCGACGCGATCGCCAACCAAGATCCCGATCTTGCGGAATGCTTAGCTCGCGAGCTGATCGCGAAGTCGTTGGCGATCCGCATCGCAGATCTCGCCCCGGCGAACGTACCGGCGTCATCGACTGGTTGAGGTGCGATAGTGGAGCAGTACGCCGTCATCGACTCACATGTCCACTACTGGGAGGCCGGTCGCCCCGATCGTCCGTGGAGCAGCGACGGTGCCGACATCGGCGCGCCGCTTTTGGCCGAGGAGCTCCTGCGCGATGCCGCCGCGGCCGGCGTCTCGAAGATCCTGCAAGTCACGCCGAGCATCATGGGCTTCGACAATCGCTACTCCATCGAGGCCGCAAGGCGCTACCCCGAGCGCATCATCGGGGTGATCGGGCGCTTCGATCCCACGGGGGACGAGGTCGGCCGGCGGCTGGCGCAGTACGTCTCCCAGCCCGGCATGCTCGGGGCGCGCATCACGCTGATCAAGCGTTGGAAACGCTGGTTGCTGGACGGCGTCCTCGAGACGTTCCTCGCCGAGGCGGGGCGTTTGCGAATGCCCGTGCAGATCTACGCACCCAACCAAGGAGCGCTGCTGCGCGAGGCCGCCAAGCGCCACGGCGAGACGACGTTTCTCGTGGATCACATGACGCTCAGTCACAGCGATCCCGAGCCCTTCCGGCATTGGGAGGACGTGCTGATGCTCTCGGATGCGCCCAACGTCTACGTCAAGGTGTCGTACTTCCCCGAAGTGGCGCACAGCGCGTATCCCTTCGAGAGCGTGCAGCCGTATTTCGAGAGTCTCTACGAGCG
Source organism: bacterium (assembly GCA_004297985.1). GTDB lineage: Bacteria > Vulcanimicrobiota > Vulcanimicrobiia > Vulcanimicrobiales > SCRA01 > SCRA01. Next base: position 12,000 of record SCRA01000018.1, read on the forward strand.
CTTCGGCCCCGACCGGCTGATCTGGGGCTCGAACTATCCCCCGTCGCGCTCGGCGTGCACGTACAAGGAGTCGGTGGAGTTCGTCTCCGGCGCGCTCTCTTTTCTGCACGCCGCGGATAGGCAGAAGATCCTCGGCACGACGCTCTTGAGAGCCCTCGGCCTGCATTGAGCCGCGGCGTCCTTGCTGCCCTGCTCTTCGTCTTTCTTTGGTCCACCTCGTTCGTGCCGAGCAGGATCGCCGCACTCGAGGCGCCGCCGCTGTGGTTTCTCGTCGCGCGCTTCGTTACCGCCGGCCTGTTCTTCGCCGCGCTCGCGTTCGCTCTGCGCTTGCCTCTGCCCGTCACGGCGCGCCGTTGGACGGCGCTTGCGGCGGTCGGCGTCTTTGGCAATGCCGGCTACCTGAGCCTCTCCTACGTGGCCTTCGAGCACCTCTCGTCCGCTATGGGGGCCATCGTCGCCTGCACCAACCCGCTGATCTTGGCGGGCGTCTCTCCGTGGCTGCTACGCGAGCGGCTCACGCTGGGCAAGTCTCTGGGCATGATCCTCGGCTTCGGCGGCGTGGTGATCGTCATGCTGTCGCGGGCCGGCGGCGGATCGGCCCGCCCGCAGGACGTGCTGCTGGCGTTCGCCGGCGTGGGTGCGTTCGTGGTGGCGACCGTGATCTTCAAGCGCATTCCCGAACCGGAGTCGCTGATCGTCGTGAGCGGCACGGGCTTTGGCTCCGCGGCCGTCGTCCTTGCCCCGCTGGCCTTCGCGTTCGAGGGTGTGCCGCACGTCGCGGGCGGTGGTCCGCTCGTGGCCTCGTTCGTCTACCTCGTCATCTTCTTGAGCGTGGGGACAACCCTGCTGTGGTTCTGGCTGCTCACCCATGGCGAGGCCAGCCGCGTCAGCGCCTACTTCTTTTTAGCTCCGGCATTCGGTATGATGCTCGGCGCGCTCGTGCTGCACGAGCGGATCTTCCTGCGCGATGCGCTGGGCATGGCGTGCATCATCGCGGGGCTCGTATTCGTCCAGTGCGACGCCGCGCGGTAGATCGCGCTTGGCTCCAGCGCACCGTCGATCCGTATGCCGATCACCTAGAGCGGATCGTTGAACACGATGCGCACGCCGGCGTCGTGGTAGCCGGCGTACCGTTGGCCGCGCTCCAGTGCCGCCAACAACGGCTCACGCACGACAGCCACGGCGATGCGCTCGCGCAGTGCCGCCCGCTGTACCCACGCCACCGTCACCACATGGTCGTCGCCGGGGGGCAGACGCGGCTCGCCCTCGGTATCGGCGCGGAAGGTGAAGTTGGTGAAGTGGGTGTGACCGTCGTACGATTCGCTCACGTAGACGAGCTCGCCCACCCGTACGCGCAACCCGGTCTCCTCCAGCAGCTCGCGCTCCACCGTCTCGCGCATCAGCTCGCCGGGCTCCTGGCGGCCGCCGGGCAGATTCCAGAGCGGCTCAGTGTGGTTGGGATAGCGATTAGCCACCATCAGCACGGCGTCGCCGCGCTCGATCAACGCCGTGCAGAGGTGGATGCGTATGACGCCTGCCATGCAAGGGCGCTTCGCCGGCGCCCCATCGCCCTACTTCAGGTGTACCGTGATCGCCGCGGGCGCCACGTTGGGCGTCGGCATGTGGTCGTTGTTGGCTAGCATGATGAGAATCTTTGCCTGCCCATCGTGCCATTGCGAGAGGTCGACGGGGATCGTCTTCGTGCAGGGCATACCGAGCATGCCGGGCATAGCCGTCGTCATCATCATCTGCATCTCGTTCATCGACATGCCGGTGTCGTGCATCAGCGTCTTGCCCATCTCCGTGCCCGCCGGTGTCTTCATCATCGCGGCCAGCGGCGCAGCGGGTTTCTGCGTCGTCTCACGGCTCTGCGTGGCGAAGATGTGGACGTGACCGTATCCGGCGACGTCGGGCTTACCCTCCAAGTCGCAGGAGAGGTCGAAATTGGTCACCGCGATCTCCACGTTGAATTTTTTGCCGACCGTGGCCCCGTTCGTTGGGGAGATGATGGAGATGGCGGGTGCGCCAGTCAGCGGCGCCGGTAGGGGCGCCGGCTGTTGCGCCGGCTCGTAGTCGAACGAGACCATGGTAGGAAGGCTGTCCATGACGTGCGCGTCGGTCGCCAGTACGACGGAGAGCGTATGCTTGCCCGGCTTCAGACCCTGCCCGGAGATCGTGAAGCGGTCCGAGCAATACATGTTCGTCATGTGTTCCATGTCCATGCCGTCGAGCATGGCGTGGATGTGCCCCTGCGCGGGAGAAGTCGCGGTTTTGCCGCTACCGGCGCAGCCCACGTTGAAGTTCTTCGTTGCTAGCGTCACGGGGATGTCCGCACCGGTCACCGTGGCCCCCGCCGCCGGAGAGACGATCGAGACGGATGGTGCGGGCATCATCGGTGCCGCCACGGCGAGAGCGGGAAGAGTGCCGAGCGAGAGCAACGCCGCCGGAATGGCGCGCGCCCAAGAATGAGATCGATTCATGCAGTACTTACCTCCGAAGCGGATCGTACGCGATCCGCCGTGGGCGCGCGGTAAGGCTGCTTACAACGTGCCGGGGCAGTGCGCCTGAGCTTCGGAGGGCTGCCGCTTAACGGTGATGGCACGAACGCCAAGCGTCGAAACCGCCGGCTGTGTTCATCACGTCCGCGAAACCCGCTACGCCATGCGGTGCCAGACCAAGGGGCTGGGCAATGGGGTCGCGTGTGGTACATCGCGCACAGGCGGGCGGGCGGCTGGTGGCGGAGCGACGGCGCCCCTCTCAGGCGCGGGCTCCACGGCCGGGCGCTCCACGTGAACTGAGCGCGGGGGCATGGGATGGGGAACCGCCACGGGATGCACCACCACCACGGCAAGGCGCGGAGGCCGCGAAACGGCCCCGGGCAGTAAGGCCCCGAGCGCCGTAATGAGGGCGATGCCAAGGGGTGCACGCCGCATACGGGTGATTTCGCCCGCGCGACAGCCCCGGCCTGCCCCAATCGGGGTCCCCGCGCCAGCCGCGTGGTCCAACCCGGGCCGAGGGCCCGGAAAGCTTTCAAGGAATAGGGGTCCCCGCGCGGCGCAGCCGCGTGGGGAGGAACTTCCTTTATTATCGCGAAACGAGGGCCACCGATTCACGAGCGGGCCAGCGGTATGCGGCTTGCTTGACGTTGTGCGGCAGCAGGTGCTATACTTCGGCCCTATGCCCCCCGGATAGGAAAGCTGAACCAACAGGCGAGTCACGTGGCAGAGGACTGGCCAGTTTGCGTTTTAGCATTGGTGCGCTCCGTGGGGCAGCGTGCTTTGTAGTCAGATGGCGAGTAGGTACGAGAGCGAGATGGCGAAGACGACGATCAAGGCGCATGAGCGCCCCCACATCACGGGCAATGGGCATGGCGCCTTTACGGTGGAGGCCACCGAGGAAATCGGGCTCAAGCGGCAGCGGTATAATTTCGCGAAGATCCCGCCCGTCCTCGGCATTCCGGACCTCATCGAGCTCCAGAAGGCCTCGTTCGACTGGTTCACCACGGACGGGCTGCGCGAGGCATTCGCCTCGATCTCCCCGATCAAGGACTTCACCGGTAACTTAGTCCTAGAGTTCGGTGAGCACACGCTCGGCGACGCGAAGTTCTCCGTCGAGGAGTGCCGCGAGCGCGACATGACGTACAGCGCTCCGCTGCGCGTGCGCGTCCGCCTCATCACGGCGGAATCCGGCGAGATCAAGGGCATCCCCGACCAAGAGATCTTCATGGGCGATTTCCCGCTCATGACGGACAAGGGGACGTTCATGATCAACGGCGCCGAGCGCGTGATCGTGTCACAGCTCGTGCGCTCCCCGGGCGTCTACTTCATGAAGGATACGGACACCAACAACCGTCCCACCTTCAACGCGACGATCATCCCCAACCGCGGTGCCTGGATCGAGTTCGAGACGGACAACGGCACCAAGAACGACGAGACCGAGGGCACGCTCGGCGTTCGCATCGACAAGAACCGTAAGATCTACGCCACCACCTTCGTGCGCGCGCTCGACCCGCGTTGGGAGAACGACGACGCCATCCTCGCGCTCTTCGATCACAGCCCGCTGATCAAGAACTGCTTGGAGAAGGATAAGGATATCAAGACGCGCGAGGACGCGCTCAAGGAGATCTACAAGAAGCTGCGCCCCGGCGAGCCCGAGAATCCCGAGAACGCCGAGAACCTCTTGCGCTCGCTCTTCTTCGATGAAAAGCGCTACGATCTCGCTGCCGTCGGCCGCTACAAGGTCAACTCCAAGCTCGAGGAAGAGTTCGCGCAGAGCAACCTCACCTCGCCGGCGCTCACCAAGCGCTGCTTGGAGAGGGAAGACATGATCGCCGTCATCAAGCGGCTGATCAAAGTTGCCGAGCGCAAGCTCCACGTAGACGACATCGACCATCTGGGCAACCGCCGCATCCGTTCGGTTGGCGAGCTCCTGCAGAACCAGTTCCGCGTCGGCCTCCTGCGCTTGGAGCGCGTGGTGCGCGAGCGCATGACCACCCAGGACATCGAGACGGTCACACCGCAGGCGCTGATCAACATCCGCCCCGTGGTCGCGGCCATCAAGGAGTTCTTCGGGTCCAGCCAGCTCTCGCAGTTCATGGACCAGACCAACTCGCTGGCCGAGCTCACGCACAAGCGCCGTCTCTCGGCGCTGGGGCCCGGCGGTCTCTCGCGCGAGCGCGCCGGCTTCGAAGTGCGTGACGTCCACCACTCGCACTACGGCCGCATCTGCCCGATCGAGACGCCGGAAGGTCCGAACATCGGCCTCATCGGCTCGCTGGCCACCTATGCGCGGGTGAATCGCTACGGCTTCATCGAGACGCCGTATCGCGTGGTCGACAACGGCCGCGTCACCAACGAAGTCCGCTATCTCACGGCGGATCAGGAAGACAAGTATGTCATCGCGCAGGCCAACACGCCGCTCGACAACGACGGACGCATCACCGCCAAGAGCGTGGTGGCGCGTTTCGCCGAGGAGTACGTCGAAGAGCCGCCGGAGCGCGTGCAGTTCATGGACGTCTCGCCGCGCCAGATCGTCTCCGTAGCCACGGCGCTGATCCCGTTCCTCGAGCACGACGATGCCAACCGCGCGCTGATGGGCGCCAACATGCAGCGTCAAGCCGTGCCGTTGCTCCGTCCCCAGGCTCCGATCGTCGGCACGGGCATGGAGTACCGCGCCGCCAAGGATTCCGGCGGCACCGTGGTCTGCAAGGCCGACGGCAAGGTGATCTTCGTCGACGCCGGCCGCGTGATCGTCAAGCAGAGCGCCGATGATCTCGAGCACGCGTACGATCTGCTGAAGTTCACGCGCTCCAACGCCGGCACGTGCATCAACCAGCGCCCCATCGTGACGCTGGGAGAGCAGGTCAAGCGCGGCCAGATTCTGGCCGACGGCCCCTCCAGCGACGACGGCGAGCTGGCGCTGGGCCAAAACGTGCTGGTAGCCTTCATGCCGTGGGAGGGCTACAACTACGAGGACGCCATCCTCATCTCCGAGCGCATGGTCAAGGACGATCGCTTCACCTCGATCCACATCGAGGAGTACGAGTGCGAGGCCCGCGACACCAAGCTCGGCCCTGAAGAGATCACGCGCGACATTCCCAACGTCGGCGAGGACGCGCTGAAGGATCTCGACGAGAACGGGATCGTGCGCGTCGGCGCAGAGGTGCGCCCGGAAGACATCCTGGTCGGCAAGGTGACGCCCAAGGGCGAGACGGAGCTCACGGCCGAGGAGCGCCTGCTGCGTGCGATCTTCGGCGAGAAGTCGCGCGAAGTGCGCGACACCTCACTCAAGGTGCCCCATGGCGAGAAGGGCAAGATCATCGACGTCAAAGTCTTCGAGCGCGATGCCGGAGACGAGTTGGCGCCGGGGGTCAACAAGCTCGTGCGCGTCTACGTGGCGCAGAAGCGGAAGATCCTCCAGGGCGACAAGATGGCCGGACGCCACGGCAACAAGGGCGTCATCGCCAAGGTCCTGCCCGATGAGGACATGCCTTACTTGGAGGACGGCTCTCCCGTCGAGATCGTGCTCAACCCGCTGGGTGTCCCCAGCCGCATGAACGTCGGTCAGGTCCTCGAGACGCATTTGGGCTGGGCGGCAGCGGGGCTGGGCAAGCACATCGCCACGCCCGTGTTCGACGGCGCGCACGCCGAGGATATCCAGGAGTGGCTTCAGGACGCCGGCCTCCCGGCCGACGGCAAGGCTTGGCTGCGCGACGGCCGCTCCGGCGAGCGCTTCGCCCACCCGATCACCGTCGGCTACATCTACATGCTGAAGCTGGCGCACTTGGTGGACGACAAGATCCACGCGCGCTCCACCGGCCCGTACTCGATGATCACCCAGCAGCCGCTGGGCGGGAAGGCACAGTTCGGCGGCCAGCGCTTCGGCGAGATGGAAGTCTGGGCACTCGAGGCCTACGGTGCCGCGTACACGTTGCAGGAGCTGCTCACCGTCAAGTCCGACGACGTGGTCGGCCGTGTCAAGACGTATGAAGCCATCGTCAAGGGCGAGAACGTCATGGAGCCCGGCGTGCCGGAGTCGTTCAAGGTGCTCATCAAGGAGCTCCAGTCGCTCGCGCTCGACGTCAAGGTGTTGACGGAGAGCCGCGAAGAGCTGGAAGTCCGCATCAGCGACGAGGACGTCAGCGATCGTGCCGCCGAGTACGGTCTGCTCATGGGCGCCGAGGAGCCCGGCAAGGCCGCGGCTGCCGCGGCGCGCGCCGAGGAAGAGCTGGCACGTGCGGGTATGGCCGCGCGGATGCTAGGCGCCGAAGCGGCTCTCGCCGAGCCGGTGGAGGACATCGCGCTTCCCGAGAGCGAGGAGAGCGAAGAGCCCGAGGCCGAGGAAGAAGCCGAGACCGAAGAGGGCGCGATCGGCGCGCTGCCTCTGCCAGAAGGCGAGTCCCTCGATGAGGAGGAGGAGACCGAGGAAGAGGACCTGGCCGCCGACGAGGACGAGGGTTACGTCGTGGAAGAGGATGAGGACGAGACCGACGACGGCGAGGAGGAAGAAGAAGAGGAGACTCTCCATGACGACTTCACCGACGAGGAACTCTAACTAACGATGAACATGCTAGACGTAAATAACTTTGACGCGATGCGCATCGGGCTGGCCAGCCCGGAGCAGATTCGCGCATGGTCGTTCGGTGAAGTCAAGAAGCCGGAGACGATCAACTACCGTACGCTCAAGCCCGAGCGCGACGGGTTGTTCTGCGAGAAGATCTTCGGCCCCACC
>SCRA01000019.1 GCA_004297985.1 bacterium
ATAACTGTGTTTTGCCGACACCGACACCGACGCCCGCAACCTACCGCTGGCAAGACCGAACCACTCTGTCGTGCGCAGCTCTGGGGCATCTCTTGGCTAAGTGCAATCAAAAAGATGACGTGACTCTGCAGGAGTCTTTCGGCGGCGGTCCGTGGGGGTCGATAGCGACGTGCGCCTACTCGACGCTCCAGAATAACGTCTACGTGGACGGTGGTGGCGGAGTCTTTACGTCGCTCTCGTATGGTGCGCCGTTCACGCCATACGATAGCGACCCGATCTCTAACCATGACGCGGGGGCCACGAGCGTCACGACGTCCGGCTGTCCCCCGTAGCCTGCAAAAACGAGAGGCCCCGCGGTCGCGGCGCGGGGCCTCTTTGCATTTGACGCCGCTGCGAGCGCCATCGTCCAGGATGCGCTGGCGCGTGAGGTCGATCGACTCCTCGACGCTGATCTCGCCCGGCAAGAACCCGGTCGCGCATTTCCTTCGCGAAGGCGTCGGGCTCGAGACCTTGCGCCCGGAGCAGCACGAGGCCCGGACTCATAGTGCCGAGAGATCTGTTCGCGGTCGCCCTCGTATATGCTAATTTCCTCCTCCGCACGCCGGATAGATCGTCGCCGTCGTGTTTACGTACACCTGGGTATTTCCAGCGAGCCCGCCCGTCTGCGCAAGCAATGCATCCCACGACGTCTGATCGGTGTCTAGCCCCGGGCTATAGAGACCCGTATCCATGTACGCGGTCTGGAACGGCGCACCAAGCGTGATGGGATTCGGGAACGGCCAGCCTTGACCGCTCGTATCGGGCGCTCCCTCCAACGGCATCTGCGATGCCGCAATCGGTCCGATGGTTTGGTTCCTGGTGAACTGGACGCACGAACCGCCGGAGGTTGCGTTACTGGCTGCGTTTAGCGCGAGTGTAACAGGCTTCGGCGTTGCGGTCGGTGCCGGCGTCGGTGTCGGTGTCGGCAAAACACAGTTAGGCGGGGTGCCGGTGTAGCCTGCGAGGCAACGCTCTGGGTCGATCACCACGGTGACATCGACACTCTTAGCGTCGGTCGACGTCACGGTGAGGCCGCACGTTACTGGCTGCGTGTTGCCTAGGTTGCCGGCGACGACGTCGAACGCGCCATCGCTGTAGCCCGTCGTCGTGCCCGCGAAGGGCCCCGAAGTCCAGGGGGATGCTGGAGACTTGTGTGGCGCCGAGGCTAGCGACCACGGCGGGCCAGAGAGGCCGGAGAAGCCGTAGGCCGACGACGGCGCAACCGCGCCGACTGTAGGTTCCGAGCAGCCGCCTTGTGTTACCGTCCACGGCCGCGCGTACCAGGACTCTGCCGCCGAGATCGCGCCGCCGGTCGGTAGCGGCTGGTTTCCCTGGCTTTCCCAAAGGCCGCTATCGGGGTGCCACTCCAGGTACGTCGGGCTCACGTTGAGCGCGCCGGCGGGCGGAGGCGAGTAGTAGACAGTGACTGTGTGTGCCTGCGGCACCGGCAAGCCCGCAATCTCCTCGTGCGATCGCAACCACGTCGGAGTCTGATCCCACGTCCGTGCTTTAGCGTCCGGGCTCGTACTCCATATGTCCATCGCGACGGAACGATTTCCACCGTAGACTTCCGGGGACGCCATACGTACCAACACGTCCTTCGGCACATATCCGCGCCGCGTCGCATAGTAGGCGATGGGGTTGACGTTCGGCACCTCGGTGGAGGCGTTGCGTTCAAACCTTCCGCGAAGCCCGTTGGCCCGCGCCGCGTGTACGAGAACTTCTCGAGCACGTGCTTATTGGAGTCGTAGTAGTAGGCCCAGAAGTGGCGACGCGCTGACTGTCCTTTGCGTAGAAGTCGAGGTTGGCGTGGCAGCGGCTACGTCAATGACAGCTCTCGCTGCTGTTCCCATTCTTGGATTGGCAACGTTCGCGGTACGCGGGAAGAATGTAGTCATTGGCACCGATAAGACGATCACGACGTATGCCCCGGGGACGGTTCACGTCCAGACAACCCAAAAGGCATCGACGGCAGAGAACGACGATCCCAACGCCGGATACAACCAGTAGAGAAATTCAGAGGATACTGCTGCGCGATGTCCTCGGAATTCGGGCGTGACGTCGAGACGCGGATGGCGCGGTGATCGTGGCGGCGTTCGACGGAATGCAGGTCGATGCGGTCTAGGCGGACGCACGGAGGTGGTCCGCAGTCTCTTGCCAAATGGCACTTTATAGTGTAATATGGCGCCATGCCGATCGCCGAGAAGAATCGCAGAGCGCAGGTCGCGCTGGAGGCGTTCCGGAGGCTCGCGGAGCGTTGGAAGCTCCGCATCGAAGACCAAGAGGTCCTCCTGGCCACTCCGCGCCGCACGCTCTACCACTGGGCTGAACGGCCCGAGAGTGCGCGTCCAGACCGGGACAAGCTCGAGCGCATCTCCTACCTGCTCGGTATCCTCGGCGGGCTGGCGGCCGTCTACGGTGACAATGTTCGGGCCGATGAGTGGCTGCGCCGGCCCAACGACGCCTTCGGAGGGCAAGCTCCCCTGGAACGGATGCTTCAGGGTAACGTCGGTGACCTCGCAGCGGTACGCGCATACGTCGATCGCTTTGCGCATGTCGGGTGGTAACGCCTGAGTGATCGCTCCGACCACGCGGCTCTCGTGGCCTGACGCGTACCGCATCGTCTCATCACCGGACGCTCCGATCGCCGCGCTATCGAATCTGGTCGCGCGGCCCGAGGATCTCGAAGCACTTCTCGAGATCGAGGCGATGACGAATCCCGTAGCGCGCCTCGCGCGAGAGGGGATTGCGAACGTACCGCGCGAGGAGCGTGTTCTCGGCGCGGGCGCCGCGCTCATCATGACGCCGTTCGTTCTGCCGGCGGTCAGCCGATTCTCAGACGGCTCGTACGGCGTCTTCTATGCAGGGGATGAGCTGAGAACCGCCGGCGAAGAGCGTGCGTATCATCTGACTGAGCGGTTGAAGGAGTCCCACGAAAGCGAGATCGTTCTTCGGGCTGAGGGATACGCATACAAGGTGGGGATCGACTGTATGCTGCACGATGTGCGGCGCTCCGCTACACCTGCACCGCCGCCGGAGATCTACGACCTTGACAGCTACGATGCCGCACAGCGGCAGGGTCGATTGCTCCGCGACGAAGGCTCTCACGGTCTACTGTACGAGAGCGTCCGGCGCCCTAGGTTCGAGTGCGCCGGAATCTTTCGCCCGAAGTGCATCGGCAATCCAAGACCGGCTGGTGTGGTGTACTTTGATTGGGACGGCGCGAAGGTCACCGTTGTCGGCGCGTGATCGCTATTCGACCGGTGGGGATATTCCGGGCTGAACGGATGCTGCGCTAAGCCCGTCATATGCCGTGACGAGCGCTTCGGCGGTGCGGGCGGGGGCGGCGCAGGTGGTGCCGACGCAGACGTAGGCAACTGCGGGGCCGTCGGCGCGGTAGCCGCTGCGCTCCACGCGCTCGCGGTCGTGCGTGACGTCGAGCGTGCGCGCGTCGAGCAGCGGATCGCGCAGGCGCAGATCGGCGGCGGCCGCGCGCAGCGCCGCGGCGTCCGCGCCGTTGGTGATGATGGTGACAGTGGCAGGCTGAGCCAACGCGCGCGCTACCGCCAGAGCATAGGGGGCGGCGAAGGCGCCGACCTTCGCGTAGGTACGTGCGTGGAGCAACAGTGTCTCCTCGCCGCGTGCGCGCAGGTCCGGACGATCGGCGAGCGCTCCCAGGCGCAGCAGCGAGTCGGCCAGCGAGGAGTTCTCTGCCAGCGGGCGGTCGGGCTGAGCGAGAAAGCCCAACGCCTCGCCGTCGGGGACGCGATCGTAGAACCCGCCCTGCTCTGCGGCGAGCAGCGCCAGGACCTCACCTGCCAACTGCTCCGCGCGCGCCAGCATCCGCACCTCACCGGTCGCCGCGTGGGCATCGAGCAGCGCGCGCAGCATCGCCGTCTGATCCGCCAGCAGTCCCCAGATCTGCGGCTCGGCGCCCGGTTCCAAGACGTGGCACAGCAGGCCGCGCCGCTCGTCGTGCATGCGCTCCCAGAGCGTGTCGATCGCGCGTTTTGCGCGCCGCGTCAGCGTTGCGTCCTCCAACAGCGGCGCGGCCTCGAAGAGCGCCCCGGCCAGCGCCGCCGTCCAGTTCGTGTACGAGGTGCGGTCGACGTAGGGCGTCGCCGTCGCGCGCCGCTCCTCCAACGGCTTGGCATAGTAGAGCTCGTCGGCGTCTTGGCTCCCGCCGAAGAGGCCGCTTGCGTCGTCGTAGAGCGTGTTCATCAACCAGCCCACGGCGCTTGCCACGCGCTCGCGCAGGTGAGCATCGGCCGTCGCGCGCGCGTAGCGCGCATTGACGCGCAGCAGGCCCGCGTGGTCCTCGCTCATCTTCTCGAAGTGCGGGACGCGCCACTCACGGTCGGTGGAGTAGCGGAACCAGCCGCCTTCAACGTGATCGTACATGCCGTGGTCGGCCATGCCGTACAACGTCTTCTCGATCATGACGCGCAGGCGCGGCTCGCGCGTGCGCTGCCACTGCGCCAGCAGCAGCTCCAGCGCCTCGGTCATGGGGAACTTCGGCGCCGTGCCGAAGCCGCCGTACGCGGGGTCGTAGAGTTCCACGGCAGCGTCTACCACGCGTTCAACGATGTCTTCGGAGAGCGCGGCGTCCTTGGAGATACCGGCCGGGACGTGCGCGGGCTCGGCGGCCAGGCGCTCTCGGATCTCCCCCTTGTGCTCGCGATAGAAGTCGATCACGCGCTCGAGCAGCGGCTCCATCTGCTCCGGCGGCACGTAGGTGGTGCCGGTGATGGTCTCGCCCCCGGGCATCAGGAAGGCCGTGGTCGGCCAGCCGCCCATGTTGTAGCGCGCGTTGATATCGGGGCGGCGGTCGTTGTCGACGCGTACGGGGACGAATCGCTCGTTGATCGCGCCGATGACGCCTGCCGTAGAGTACGTGGTCTCATCCATCACGTGGCACCAGTGGCACCAGACGGCCGAGAGCGAGAGCAGGATCGGCTTATCCTCTGCCTGCGCCCGCGCGAACGCTTCGGGGCCCCAGGTGTTCCAACGGATCTCGTGCGCGCGGTTGGGCCGCGGCGAGAAGTGGAAGGCCTCGCTCATGACTCGCCTCGGAAGATGTAGCACGCGGTGGTGGCGTGGCCGAGCACTTTGCCCGCCGGATCGCAGAGCGTTGCCTCGGCGACGGCGATGCGGCTGCCGGCGTTGATTACCCTGGCCTCGCAACGCACGCGCCCCGTCTCACGGGTGATGGGGCGGATGAAGCGCATCTGCAGATCGAGCGTGGTATAGCCCACGCCCGCGGGCAGCGTGGAGTGGACGGCACAGCCCAGTGCCGAGTCGCAGATGGTGCTGGCGTAGCCGCCGTGCACCGAGCCGATGGGATTGTAGTGGTACGCTCCCGGCTCGCCGCTGAAGACCACGTGCCCCTCTTCGACTTCCTCGAGCCGCAGGTTCATCACCAGCGTCATCGGCGGCAACGGAATCTCACCGCGCTGCATCGCCCTCAGTGCCTCCAATCCGCTCATCGCCTTGACGGCGGCGGCGGTCGCCAGGGGATCCTGCCACTCGATCGTATGGCGCATGGTGCTCTCGCTCATGGGGCCTACTCCTCCGCGCCGCTACTCGTCTCCCGCGCCGCGCGCGAAGGAGCTCACGTAGAGTACGCCGGCGACCACCGCCACGGCCAGCAGCGGCACGCTGGGCAGCGGCAGGCCCGCGATGACCAGCGCGAAGAGCCCCGCCAAGGCCAGATAGAAGATGCCGAAGCGCACGTTGGAGCGCGGGGACATGTGGTAGACCTCTCGCTCCCACCACGTCAACGCCCCGCGGCGCCCCTTCACGATCGCGCCGAGACCGCCAAGCAGGCAGAGTACGAATCCGGATAGTGCCGTGGGATCGTGCATGGAGCCTAATCGCGTCCGTTCTCGGCCCAACGCTTGGTGAACTCGACGAAAGCGCGGACCACGGAGACGTCGAGGCGGTCGCTGCGGTAGACCATATAGAGATCGCGCATGAGCGAGACGCCGGCGATCGAGAGCGCGCGCACGCCGTTGTGATTGTGGAGCTCGCCGTCGAGGGCCTGTGCGGTGACGAAGCCCAGACCAAGCCCCGCGCGCACCGCTTGAAGGACGGCGTTCGAGGTGCCCAGTTGCATCGCGGTGCGCATCGTAGGGAGCTCGAGTCCGGCCTCGTGGAGCGAGCGCTTCACGCTCTCCATGGTGCCCGAGCCCGCCTCGCGCGCGATGAGCGTCTCGCCGTCGAGGTCGTCGATCTTGATGCGGCGGCGCTTGGCCAGGCGGTGTGCCGCGGGGGTGATCAGCACGATCTCGTCGGCTGCAACGCGCTCCACGCTCAGGTGCGGGCGTTGCGGGGCGACTCCGGTGAAGCCTACGTCGCATTTGCCTTCGGCGAGTGCGTCGACCACGCGCTGGGAGTCGGTGACGTCGAGCACGCTGGTGACGTCGGGATAGCGTTGGGCGAAGAGCACCAGCAGCCGCGGCGCGAGGAACTCCCCCGGCGTGGTGCTGGCCGCGATGCGCAGCGTGCCGCCCACGCCTTCGTGAAAGGGGCGCAGGCGCTCCATCAGCGCCTCGTGCTCGGCGAGAACGTGTTCGGCGAAGAGCTGGACCTGGCTTCCCGCGGGAGTGGGCGTTACGGGGCCCTCTGAACGACGTAGGAGGCGCACGCCCAGTTCGCTTTCCAAGCGCTGGATCTGCCGGGTGATCGCCGGCTGCGAGACGCCCATAGAACGGGCCGCGTCGGCGAAGCCTCCGCGACGAACCGTCTCCAGAAACGTTCGCAGTTGGCTGAACTTCATGGTTGTCCCACGCTCTTCGGCCTTTGCCGGAGCCACCCTTGCGGCTCGCGCGGGGGTGTGGTATCTTACTTTGGCCGTGCCGAGATGGCGAAATTGGTAGACGCGCTAGTTTCAGGTACTAGTGGGCGCAAGCTCGTGGGGGTTCGAGTCCCTTTCTCGGCACCAGCATTGGCAGCATCGGCGAGAGAGCCAGGAGAGCGAGTCCGGTGACCGATCCGGCGACGTCGATGGCGTTGCAGAACGTCCAGACCAGCGCGGGTTTCGGTGTCTTGCACAACGTGTTGGATCTGCAGGCGATCACCGCCAATGCGTTTGTCCAGTCGCTGCTGAGCGCAGGCGAGCCACCGCACCTCGGCAACCTCGTCGACGCAAGAGCGTAATGGGGGCTGCGCGGTGGCATGAGCTGGGCGCCGTTGTGCGCCTTCAGGTCGAGCTCGACCGCATCAAGGAAAACGAGAGCTCCCGCTATCGCGACGAGCTGATCCGCCCCGTCGAACGCCTCCACGTCGCACCCGCGGGCGTGCTCGCGCCGGTCGGCGAAGCCTTCGTGGTGGACGTTCACCACGCCACCCATCCCCACTCGCGCTCCAACGGCACCAACCACCTCTCCATCGGCTTTACCGGCCACTATGAGGCGATGCAGGCGCGCTTCGGCGCCCACTTGGCCGTGGGAATCGCCGGCGAGAGCGTGATCGTGGAGCGCGCCGGGCGCACGTCGCTGGCCGACCTCGGCACGGAGCTGCTCTTCGAGCTCCCCGGCGGCCGGTCGCTGATCGTTGCCCGTCCGGCCGTGATGCACCCATGTGCCCCCTTCACGCGCTTCTGCTTGCGAGAGAGCCAGCCGCCGGCCAAGCGGCTGAAATCAGGCCTCCAATTCCTGGACGAAGGCACGCGCGGCTTCAAGGTGATGCCGGCCGGCGAGGGCGAGTTGACCGCCGGGGTGCGTCTCTACGCTCGCCTTTAGCGGCTCTTCGCTCCGCTGCGCAGGCTTTTGAGAAACGCGACGGCGCCGTTTGTATGCGCTAGCGGGCTGGGGTCACGCAGCGTCCAGAGGATCGTGCCGTCGCGGCCGATGACAGAGGAGACGCGGTCGGCATAGGTCGTCCCGGCATAGACGACCGCGGCACCGTAGGCGTCAACGGTCACCTTCGGGAGGGCGACGAAGGCGAACGGTACATGTTCGCCGGCGGCGAAGCGCGCCAGCGTCGGTACGTCGTCCCGCGCGCCGCCGACGATGGTGGCCCCGTATCCCTTGATCTCCGCTGCACGAGCGGAGAAGGCGCGCGCCTCGATCGTTCAGTCCGGCGTGAACGCTTTCGGGAAGAAGTAGAGCAGCACCATTCCGTCGCGCGCCGCAGCATGCCGCAGGCTGAAGGTGAACGCCTTGCCCGCGAGCGTCGCGGGGGCGGTAAACTCGGGAGCGGCATCCCCCGCAGCGAGGTGGGCCGCCGCCCATGCCCGCTGCGGGGCCGCCGCGAGCGCGGCCAGACCGGTGAGCATCCACGCACGAGCGATCGTCATGAGAGTCCTAGCAGACGCGCGATGACCAGGCGCTGGACCTCGTTGGTCCCTTCGCCGATCTCGTTGATCTTTTGATCGCGGTAGTAGCGCGAGACGGGGTACTCGTCCATGAAGCCGTAGCCGCCGTGGATCTGCACAGCCTCGTTGCAGACGCGCCGGGAGACTTCGCCGGCGTAGAGCTTGGCCAGCGAAGCGCTCATGACGTAGTCGCGCCCCAAATCCTTCTCCCACGCCGCCTTCAGCATCATCAATTTGGCGTGCTCGATCTCCATCTTCATGTCGGCCAGCTTGAACTGGATGGCCTGGAACTTGCCGATGGCGTTGCCGAAGGCGTGGCGCTCCTTGGCGTACTTCAGAGCCGCCTCGAAAGCGGCGGTGGCCAGGCCCAGTGAGACGGCCGCCACCGAGATGCGCCCGCCGTCGAGAATGTCGAGGAACTGCTTGAAGCCGCGGCCGCGCTCGCCGAGCACGTTCTCCGCGGGGATCGTGGCGTCGGCAAAGGATAGCTCGCGGGTATCCGACGCGCGCCAGCCCATCTTGCGATACTTCTTGCTGGCGGAGAACCCGGGCGTGTCCTGGGGCACGATCAGGTTGGTGATCTCCTTGCGCCCGTCCGAGCGCATCCCCGTCCAGGCGGTGATCGTCGTGCCGCCGGTGATGCGCGTTCCGGAGTTGGTGATGAAGGCTTTGGCGCCGTTGATCACCCAACGGTCGCCCTCGAGCGTGGCGCGCGTCTGCACGTTGCCGGCATCGGAACCGGCCCCGGGCTCGGTCAGCCCGAATCCCCACAGCGTCGTCCCCTGCGCCAGCGGAACCAGGTACCGCTCCTTCTGCGCCTCGCTGCCGAAGAGGTAGAATGGGGCCGAACCCAAGGACGTGTGCGCCGCCATCGTGATGCCCACGGAAGCGTCGCCGCGTGCGATCTCCATCACCGCCAGGGCGTAGGAGACGGTATCGCTGCCGATCCCGCCGTACTTCTCGGGCCAGGGAATCCCCATCAGCCCAAGCTCCGCCATCTTCGCGACGATCGCGTAAGGGAACTCGGCGTTGGCATCCAGCTCCTCGGCGGCCGGCGCGATGAGGTCATCGGCGAGCTCGTGACAGAGCTTCTGAATCGCCTCCTGTTCCGGCGTGAGGTCGAAGCTGAGACCGGCGTTCATGGTTGCCTGCATGTTATCTCTCTTGTGGCGGGCGAAACGGGCGGCGCTCTCTTTACGGGGCGGGGTGAAGGGTTCCTCGCGCACGCCCGATAACCGGAACATACAACGACAGCTTTCCGGAGCGCCTGTCGGTTGGCTCTGGAGGAGGCCGCGTTGATCGAATTACGCAGTGTGTCCTTAACGTACCCAAACGGCGTCCGCGCCCTTGACGCCGTCGACCTGAAGATCGAGAAGGGCGAGTTTATCTTCCTCGTCGGGCACTCGGGAACGGGCAAGTCCAGCCTTCTCCGCCTCCTCTACCGAGAGCAGGTACCGAGCGCCGGCGACGTCCGCGTCGACGGCATCGCCGTCCATCGAATGCGGGCCGGGGCAATCCCCCGGCTGCGTCGCAATGTGGGGGTCGTCTTCCAAGACTTCAAGCTGCTCAGCGGCAAGACGGTCTGGGAGAACGTGGCCTTCGCCCTCCAGGTGACGGGAGCCCGAACCAAAGATGTGATGCGCCAGGTGCCGCGCTGCCTAGACCTGGTCGGCCTCGCGCAGAAGAGCCGCATGTTCCCCCATGAGCTCTCGGGGGGCGAGCAGCAGCGCACGGCGATCGCGCGCGCCCTCGTCAACAACCCGAAGATCCTCCTCTGTGACGAGCCCACGGGCAACCTCGATCCGAGCACCACGACCGAGATCATGGAGCTGCTGCAGCGGATCAATACCAAGGGCACGACGGTGGTCGTGGCCACACACAATCAAGCGGTCGTCGATCGCATGCGCAAACGGGTGATACGCCTGGAGAACGGACGCATCGTGGGCGACGAGGAGCGGGGGTTCTACTTCCTTGGATTGGGGCAAGGTCAAGTTCTTTCTGGGTGAGGTCTTCGCGAACCTCACGCGCAATGCTGCGATGCAGATCACGGCGATCGGCACGGTTGCGGTGGCGATCGCCATGCTGGGCGCCTTTCTGTTCGTGCAGCGAACGGCTGCCGCCGTGAGCGATCAAGCGCTCCAGCAGATCGAGGTGAGCGCCTTCCTGCGCGACGGCCTCGATGCCAAGGCCGACTCCGCGCTCGCAGCGCGCGTGACGGCGCTTCCGGGCGTGGCCCACGTGACCTACGTGCCCAAGGCGCAGGGCCTCAAGCAACTGCGCGACAAACTGCAGGGCGAGGTCGACACCTCGCTGTTGACCACCAACCCGTTACCCGACACGCTGCGCATCCAGGCCAAGCACGTAGCCGACGTCCCCGGCGTTGCCACGGCCGTCAAGACGCTGCCCGGCGTAGTCGACGTGCACTACGGCGCCGAGACGGTACAGAAACTGATGCGGCTGCTCGACGTCGCGCAGCGCATCGGTCTCGCGGTGATCGTGCTGCTGGTGTTGGCTTCGTTCCAAATCGTCTCCAACACGATTCGGCTGACCGTCTACTCGCGCCGTCGCGAGATCTCGATCATGCAATTGGTGGGTGCCACCAACAACTACATTCGCCTTCCGTTCATTGCGGAGGGCGTGGTGGCGGGCGTCTTGGGCGCCGCCATTGCCGTGGCGCTCCTGCTGGTGGCGCAGCACGAGTTGCTTCCCGTGGTGGCGCAGCTCGTCAAGTTCGTTCCCTTCCCCACCCAGCTCCCGGACCTGATCCCGCTGGCGTTCCAGTTGCTGGGCGTGGGTGCGTTGGTCGGAGCGATCGCCTCGTGGGTCAGCGTTGGCCGGTACCTGCGTGTCTGACGTCTTGACCACGCTCCTCGATCTGCTCGATGAAGGCGTCTGCATCGTAGACGCCGAGGGTCAGATCGCGCGTTGGAGCTCTGCCGCCGAAGGCATCACGGGCGCGCCCGCCGCCGACGTCCTCGGTAAGCCGCTGGCGCAGGTCGTTCCGGGCGCCGTCGAGGCCTTCGAGCACGAGTACGCCGGCGGCCCGATCCAGGCGAGCGTGGCGGGGCGCGATGGCGTTCCCCGTCTGCTGGTCGGCCGGGCGCGTCCCATCGGCTCGCCGGGCAAGGCGCAGAGTTGGCTCTGGGTTTTTCAGAGCGAGCAGCGCATCCGCGAGATCGATCAGCTCAAGGCGGAGTTCGTCGGTACGATCTCGCACGAACTGCGCACGCCCCTCACCTCGATCAAGGCCTACACGGCGACGCTGCGCACCAACCCACAGCTCGACGAGGGCATTCGCAGCGAGTTTCTCCAAATCGTCGAAGCGGAGGCCGATCGCCTCACGCGCTTAGTGGACGACTTGCTCGTGGTGACGCGCATCGACAGCGGCTTCATGCTCCGGCGCCGCCAGAGCGTCCCCCTCCAAGGGTTGTTGGAGCGCGTGCTGACCAACCTCGCGCGTGACATGGAGCGCCATCCCATCGTCCTGGACGTAGGAAGCGTCGAGATTTCCGGCGATCCCGATCGCCTCCACGAAGTCTTCGCCAACCTGCTCGAGAACGCAGTAAAATACTCGCCCCACGGCGGGGAGATTCGCATCTGGGCAGAACGACTCCCCGACGGCGTGCGCGTGATCGTTCGCGACTCGGGAATGGGAATCGCCGAGAGTGAGCTCAGCTATATCTTCGACAAGTTCTATCGCGTCGACAGTCATCTTACCGCTGCCGCCGGCGGCAGCGGCCTCGGGTTGTATATCGTACAGTCGATCGTGCGCGCCCACGGCGGCACCGTCGGCGTCGTCTCGGGAGTTGGACACGGCACGACGTTCACCGTTTATCTACCGGATCGGAACACATGACCGAGATCACCGCCGAGCGCGAAGGCAAGGGGAAGACGATTCTCGTCGTCGACGATGACAAGAATATCCGCAAGATCATCGCGGCAAACCTGGAGTTGGCCGGCTATCGCGTGCTCGCCGCCTCCAGCGGTTTAGCGGCGCTCGAGCTGCTCGACGTGCAGATGCCCGATCTGATCCTGCTGGACGTGATGATGCCGGTGATGGACGGCTACGAGGTCTGCCGCCGCGTGCGGAGCCGCCCGCTGGGAACGCACGTTCCGGTGATCATGCTGACTGCTAAAGGTGAGAGCGAGGACAAGGTGCTCGGCCTCGATGCCGGCGCCGACGACTACATCACCAAACCCTTCGGACCCGCCGAGCTCCTGGCGCGCGTCAAGGCGAAGTTGCGGCGCATGGCCGTCGACTCGACGCTCCAGCCGCTGACGCGCCTGCCGGGTAACCTCGCCATCGAGGAGGCCATCAAGCGCCGTGTGGCCTCCGGCGAGAAGTGGGCCATTCTCTATCTCGACCTCGATAACTTCAAAGCGTTCAACGACGTCTATGGCTTCATGCACGGCGACGAGGCGATCAAGCTGGTTGCCACGGTGGTCGTGGATGCGGTGCGCGAGCACGGCGGCGAAGGCGACTTCGTGGGGCACATCGGCGGTGACGATTTCATCGTGGCCACCCAACCGCGGTACGTCGACGCCGTCTGTAATGCCGTGATCCAAACATTCGATGCGCGTATCAGAACGCTCTACAACGAACGCGACCTGCGCCAAGGCTACATCGAAACGCGCGATCGCCGCGGTACGCTCAATCGCTATCCGATCATGTCACTCTCGATCGCCGTCGTCTCCAACGAGCATCGGCCGATTACCTCGCACCACCTGGTGGGCGAGATGGCCGCCGAGCTCAAGCGTCACGCCAAGTCGATGCCGGGTTCGACGTACGTGCGGGACAAGCGCAGGCAATGAGGTGCCTTCTCGCAACGGTTCTCGCCGTAGCCTTGTTCGGGCCGATCGCCGCGGGCGCAGCGACGCACCACGCTTCCTCCATCGAGCAGCGCATCCAAGAGCAGCAGCGCCACATGCAGGACGTACGACAGCGCCTGCACGACAAGCGCGGAGAGCTGCGGCAGGTGAAGGTCAAGGTACGGGACCTCCAGTCGCAACTGGACGATACGCGTCGCTCCATCGACGCGACGCGTGCGCACCTGCTAGGCTTGGAGAGTCAGACGCGCGGGGTCGAGAGCCGGCTGGCCTGGAACCAGCGCCAACTGGATGCCGCCGAGTCCTCGCTGAACCTCCATCGCCAGGCGCTTGCGCGTCGCCTAGCCTCCATCTACGAGAACGGCGACTTGGACTACCTCGATGTGCTGCTTGGGGCGACCTCGTTCTCCGACTTCGTCGAGCGCTGGGAGGATCTGCGGCTCATCGTGCGTGCCAACCAGCAGACGGTGCGTGATCGCCGTGCCGCGGAAGACCGCGTGTCCAGCCTGCGGCGCAACCTGGAGCAGACGGCCGCGCAGTTGGCCTACGCGCGTACACAGCAGGAACAGGCACAGCGCCAGCTTGGTGCGCTGGCCAACGAGCGGACGCAACTGGTGATGCTGGCGGAGAGCCAACGCAACCACGTGGCCGGCCAAGTCGCCGATCTCGAAGGGCTCTCCGCGCAAGAAGAGGCGGCTCTGGAGAAGTTGATCGTGGAACGCCAGCGTGTGGAGGCCGAACGCCTCGAGCGCGAGCGGCGGGCCCGCGCGATCGCCGGCGGCGAAGCCCCAGCAAGCGCGCCGATCGCGCTCTCTTGGCCGCTCTCCGGTCCAATCACTTCGCCCTTCGGCCTGCGCAATAACCCGTTCGGCGGTGGGCGAATGGACTTCCATCCCGGAATTGACATCGCTGCGCCGACGGGGGCGACCATCGCCGCCGCCGCGCCGGGGCATGTCATCTACGCCGGCTGGTACGGCGGCTACGGCAACGCGGTCATCATCGACCACGGCTCATCGGTGGCCACGCTCTACGGGCACTGCTCGCAAATCTTCGTGACCGTCGGCCAAGACGTACAGCGCGGGCAGGCGATCGCCGCCGTCGGCTCGACCGGCATGGCGACGGGGCCGCACCTCCACTTCGAGGTTCGCGTCAATGGCAAACCCACCGATCCCACGGCGCTGTTGCACTAGGCTTCGAGCAGGTTACGCCTGCGAGGAGTTCGCGAAATGAGAGGGAGGGGCTTGCGCCGGCGAGAAGCACGCCGCCCCCTTTAAGGAGATGCCCCGCACGTGAAGCTCCCCGGCCGCGCCCTCGCGGCGCTGCTCGTCGTCCTCGTCGCCTCGCTCTCCGGAGCCTACGTTCTCGGTCGGGAGCATGGCGCTCGCGAGGCGGCCGCGAGCGTAACCACCGGCAGTCAGAACGGCGTCGCCTCGCTCGATCTCCCCGACATCTTCAGCCATGGACCGGGGCTCGATCAGCGGCTGCTCAACGCTTCGTTCGAGAAGGTGGAGAGCGTCTACTACAAGCCCGTCGACAACGCCGTGCTGCTCTCTGGCGAGCGCACGGGGTTGGTGGAATGGCTGCGTGCCCACGGCGTCACCGATCCTGCGCTCCCAACGCTTGGCGCGACCGGCGATCCGCAGAGCGATCGGCGCGCGCTCGATGCCGTGTTGCGCGAAGCCATTGGCCGCTATGGTAAGCGTTTCGGCGATACGGTGCTGATGCAGCAGGCGATCAAGGGCATGCTGGCGGGGCTCAAGGATCCCTATACCACGTATCTCACGCCCGACGAAATCCGCCAGTTGGAGGAGTCGCTCAACGGCGGCGATTTCGGCGGCATCGGTGTGTATATCGTGCAAGATCAGCATACCGGATCGATCCTCGTGCAGCCGATCGAAGGGACGCCGGCTGCGCGCGCTGGCATCAAGGCCGGCGATGCGATCATCGCCGTCGACGGTAAGGCCACCAAGGGGCAGACCCTCGATACCGTGGAGCGACAGGTCCGCGGGCGCACCGGGACCGCCGTGAACCTGCTGGTTCGCTCGCAGGGCGAGCAATCGACGCACACTGTCTCCGTGGTGCGCGAGCAGATCCACGTACCCTCGGTGTATGCGAAGGTCGAGGGGCATATCGGCTACATTCGTCTCGCCGATTTCGGTTCGACTTCGTACGACGAGATACGCAGCGCCGTCGATACCACGCGACGCCAGGGAGCCAAGGCATTCGTGCTCGACTTGCGCAATAACGGCGGCGGCCTACTCGACGCGGCTGTCGATATCTCGAGTCTGTGGATCAAGCAGGGGACGATCGTTTCGACGGTCGATCGCCCCGGCAATCGGGAAATCCACCAGGCCACCGGGCGCTACGATCCCGCAAAACCGCTCGTGGTCTTGGTCAACAGGTACACGGCTAGTGCTTCGGAGATCACTGCCGGGGCCATCCAGGACGACCGCGTTGGAACCGTTATGGGGACTCGCACGTTTGGGAAGGGTGTGGTGCAGAGCATCTATCGCTTGCCGGACCTTTCGGCCCTGAAGATCACGACTGCGCGCTACCTCACCCCGGGCGGGCGGGATATCGACCACCGCGGTATCCTCCCGGATGTGGTCGTCGACCAGAACGTGGACCCGGTGATCGCCGACACACCGAACGACCGCCAACTCACGGCGGCCAAGGCGTTCCTCGAGCGCCAGCTCGCCAACCGGTGAGCCCGCGGTGTCTTTCGGCAAGCAAACGGCTGTACCCAAAGCGGGTACGAAACGTAAGGTGAACACGATGCGATCCTCTCGGCTGCTCCCTACTCTCCTCGCTGCCGCGGTGCTCTTCGCGGCGCCGCTGGCGCCGGCGCTGGCGACCTCCGCCACTGCGCCGGTGCTCTCCAGCGGGGATCAGCAACAGTTGGAGACAGCGTACGCGCGGGCGACGAACGAGTTCTACAAGAAGGTCGATCCGCAGTCGTTGCTCGACGGCGCGCGCAGCGCGATGGCCTCGTACCTCGCGAAGTCGGGCGTGAAGAAGGTCGAACTCCCGCCGATCCGCGCTACGGCGACAGCCGGTCAGAACGTGCGCTCGCTCGATGCCGAAGTCGAAGCGGCGGTACGCGCTTCCGGCGGTAGGATCGCACCCAAGAACATCACCTATAGTGCCATCGGCGGGATGCTGAGCTCGCTGCACGACCGTTGGACGGTCTTCCTCGACCCCAAGCAGTACGCCGAGCTCAACGAGGGTCTGGACGGCGCCAAGTTCTCCGGGATCGGCGTCGTGATCGATGTCGATGACCAAACGAAATACCTGCTGGTGCGCCAGGTGATCGAAGGGGGGCCGGCCAGCAAGGCAGGTGTTCAGCCCGGGGATATCATTCTCTCCGTCAACGGCAAGAGCACCAAGGGTCTGCCGGTCGAAGCCGATTCGAAGATGATCCGCGGCAAGACGGGTACGGGGCTCCAGCTCGTGATGCAGCGCGAGGGCAAGTCGTTGGGTACGCTGGCCCTCACCCGCGAGGAGATCCACGCACCGAGCGTCTACGACCGCATGTTGGCCGGCAAGATCGGCTACGTAGCGCTGACCGTCTTCGGTCAGGACACTTCGAGCGAGCTGAGTCAGGCGCTCGATGCGCTCGAGAAGCAGGGGGCGCGTGCCTTCGTGCTCGATCTGCGTAACAACGGCGGCGGATACCTCAACGCGGCGATCGACGTCGCCTCGAAGTTCATCCCCGATGGGCCGATCGTCAGCGTGGAGAGCCGCGCCTCCAACGTGATGACGTACGATGCGGAGAGCACGGCAATCGCACCCAAGCCGCTGGTCGTGCTGGTCAACGGCTACACCGCATCGGCCTCGGAGATCACTTCGGGAGCGATCCAGGACGCCGGCGTCGGGGTGTTGGTCGGCACGCGTACCTTCGGAAAGGGCGTGGTGCAGACGATCTACCCGCTAGGCGACGGTTCGGCGATCAAGATCACCACGGCGCGCTACTTCACGCCGCGCGGGCGCGACATCAACCATCAGGGCATCGAGCCGGACATCGTCTCGAAGGACGTGCGCGATGCACGCTTCGGCGAGCCGGCGCACGACCCGCAGTTGGATCGCGCGCTGAGCTACCTCAACCAACGCCTGACGCAGGACGGGCAGGAGACCTCGTCCCGTTAGAGGCGATATCTCCCCGGTACGAAGAGGGCGGCCCGCCGAAGCGGGCCGCCCTCTTCGTTTTCCCTTAGGTCTTGGTCGTGCGCCGCGTGGTGGTCGTCCGCTTCTTGGCGGGCGCGGCCTTGGCGGGCGCAGCCTTAGCTGCCTTGGCGGGAGCCGCCGCTTTGGCGGGAGCGGCCTTGGCGGTGCGCGCCTTGGCCTTGACCGCCGACTTCGCCGCGGAGGCCGCCTTGATCACCTCTGCGGGATCGACGGCGGCAGCCTTCGCGCGCGTGGGGGTGCGACGCTTGGGCTTCTTGGCCTCATCGGCGGGCACGGGTTCGCTTACGGGCTCCGCGGGTGCCTTGGCGCGGGTCGTCTTCGGTTTGGACTTCACGGGTTGGCCGAAAGAGTCGAGCTGCGCAGCGGCGCTCCGCGCTGCCACGGCCGGCTCGGCGGCCTTCGCGCGCGTCGTGCGCCGCTTGGGCTTGATTTGCTCGACCGGAGCAGCCTCGGGAGAGGGAAGAGCCGGGACGGCGACCGCCTCGATAGCACCGCCAGCCTTCGCCCGCGTGGTGCGCCGGCGCGCCGGCTGGGCAACCTTCGTCTCCTCCGGGGCCGCAACAAGGTGCGGCGGCGGGGGCTCGACGGCCAGCTCGCCGTGTTGCGAGACCAGCGCCGTCGACGGAGCGCGGCGTCCAGTGGGTTCTGCCGCACCCTGCGGGTGCACGCGGAAGATCTCTCGCTCGCCGGCGACCTGTGCGGTGGCCTCGCCGGCTCCTCCGCGCCCGCCGCGGCGGCGGCGGCGGCGACGGCGGCGGCGCTGGCCGTCGGCCCCAACGGCCTCCTCACCCTCGGTTGGGGCGGCCGCTGCGGCCTCCAGCTCGGGCTCCGGCTCCTCTAACTGCGCCTCGAGGCTAGCGGGGGCGATCCCCACCTCGGCGGCGGCCTCCGTATCGCGGTGGCGACGGCGGCGGCGACGACGGCGGCGACGGTGTCCCTCGCCCGCCTCGCCGTCTCCGATCACGATCGTACCGGCGTCGACTTCGGCGGCCGCATCTTGCTTAGCCTCGACGGCCTCTTCCTCGGCGGCCTCGCTGGCCGTAGAGATGCCCAGCGCGGGGCGGGCACCGTTGCCCTTGGAGGCCTCCTCGGCCAGCTCACGCAGCTCCTCGGTCTGCTCGGCGACGGTCGGCACGCGCTTGCGCCCGCGTCCACCACGCCGGCGCTTGCGCTTTCCCTCACCGGCGGCCGCCGCGATCATCGGTGCCTCCAGCTCGGCGAACATGGCGTCTTCATCGATCTCGATGATCTTGATCGTCGTGGTTTGGCCCATGCCGGCGGCGGCGTTCTCCACCTCCACCAGGAAACCGTCGACCACGGCCACGGCCGACTGCACGTTGGGCACCCGAAGGTTGAGCAGCTCGACCTCGGCTTCGTTGCCGATCGCCATCTTCGGCGCCGGCAGCGACGTGATGGCCTCTTTGCGGGCCGCGGCGCGCTGTTGACCAACGATGTTGATGCGCAGCTTCTCCGGCGGAATCGTGGCGTCGACGCGCACGGCGATCGGCCGCCCCACGTCTTCGCTCAGGCCTTGCTTCTCGGTCTCCATCCAGAAGACGAGCTGCGCCCCGACGCTCGGTGCGCACTCGACAAAGACGGGCGCGTCGCTCGCGGGCGCGCTCGCGCACATCGTGCGGATCGTGCGCAACGCCTCGATGGCCGTTGACTCGGGCGACATCACCGTCCCCAAGCCGTTGCAGGTGGGGCAGAACCCGCGCAGCTGCTGCTCGAGGTCCTTGCCCACGCGTTTGCGCGTGAACTCGAGCAGCCCGAGCGCGCTGAAGGACTGAATGGTCGTGCGCGTGCGGTCCTTGCGTAGCCCCGTCTCGAGCGTGCCTATGACCTTGTTGCGGTCGCTCTCGCGCGCCATGTCGATGAAGTCGCAGACGATGATGCCGCCTATGTCGCGCATGCGCACTTGGCGCGCAATTTCCGCGGCGGCCTCGATGTTCGTCTTGACGATGGTGTCTTCGAGATTCTTGCCTCCGGTGAACTTACCGGAGTTGATGTCGATGACGGTCAGCGCCTCGGTGTGCTCGATGATGAGATAGCCGCCCGAGGGCAGCCATACCTTGGGCCGCAGAAGCTTCTGAATCTCTTCGTCGATACCGCGATCGTGGAACAGGTTCCCGTCGTAGTTCTTGACGCGATCGATGTACTGCGGTCCCAGCAGGCGCAGAAAGTCACGCACCTTCTCGAACTCGTGTGCGTCGTCGATGAACATCGCATCGACGTCGGGCGTGAGGAAGTCACGCGCCGCCTTGTAAACGAGGTTCATGTCCTTGTGCAGGAGGGCGGGTGCCTTCGGCCGCTTGTACGACTCGAGGATCCCGTGCCACATGCGGATCATGACGCCGAGGTCGGCGATCAGCTCCGCCTCGCTGACGCCGGCAGCGGCCGTGCGCACGATCGTCGCCATGCCCTCGGGGCGGATGCGCTTCATGATCGCTTTGAGACGATTGCGTTCCTCGGCGCTCTCGATCTTTCGCGAGACGCCCGAGTAGCGGCCGGTCGGCATGAGGATCAGATAGCGCCCCGGCAGCGAGATGTTCGTCGAGACGCGCGCGCCTTTGAGACCACGCGGCTCCTTGACGATCTGTACCAAGACTTCGTCGCCGCGGTTGACCTTCTCGCTGATGGTCCAGCCGCTGCGCCCTTGCGTGATCTCGACGTCGCCGATGTTCAGCGGCTGCCGGTTGATGTCGTCGACATAAAGGAATGCATTGCGGCCGAGGCCGATGTCGATGAAGCTGGCTCCCATGCCGGGCAGGACGTTCTGTACTTTGCCCTTGTAGATGGAGCCGATGACTTTCTCTTCGCGTTCGAAGTAGATTTCGGAGAGAGTACCGTCCTCGACGATCGCGACTCGGTTCTCCCAGGGGTCGCTCGAAATGAGGATTTCCGTCGGCACGTGTTTGCCTATGTTACCTTTCGTTACGTGTGCCGCAGCGCAGAGCACGGCGGCTGCGCGTCGCGGGGGCTCACGGCCAAGTGGGGCCGAAGCCGATCCACGGCCGCGCCTATGGCGCAAGCGGCGCACTGCAAAGCTTTTCCGGCACCTTGCGGCGCCTATACCCCGTGAGGGGTACTGATCGGCACGCCAGCTCGCTAACGGCGCGCCATTCCCGCCGCAGGCGCAGGTGTCCTCTGTGGAAGGGCACCTGCGGCGTCCCCTGGAAGGGGGGAGCCGTCCCGGAGGGCTTGACGACCATGACGCTGCTCGATCTTTTTGCGGGCTCGGTGCGCGACTGCTCCGACCGTATCGCCCTCGTCATGGACGGGCGCCGTCTCACCTATGCCCAGCTCGACGAACGCTCGCGCCGGATAGCGGTTTGGCTTGCCGCACGGGGCTACGTGCCGGGCGACCGCTTGGCGATCTACCTGGAGAATCGGCTGGCTTTCGTCGACGTCTATCTCGGGGCGCTTCGCGCCGGAGTGGTGGTCGTTCCGACCAATCCGCTCTATCGCGACCGCGATGCCGTGGTCGTCTGGGAAGATGCCGAAGTCCGGGGCATCGTTACGGCCGGCCCGCTCGCGGAGGAGGCTCGCAAGACCGGCTTCGGAGCACGCATCATCGAGGCGGACGAGATCGAGCGCATCGCCGAGGGATACCCCGTGCCTGCGGAGTGGCGCGAGTTCGATGCGCGCCCCGAGACCGTCGCGCTGATCATCTTCACCTCCGGGACGACCGGGCGGGCTAAGGGGGCGATGATCCCGCACGGAGCCCTTGCCTCGAGTGCCGCGGCCGTGCGGACGGCCTGGCGCTGGCGCCCGGACGACGTCCTCTGCATCGCTCTGCCGCTCTTCCACGTGCACGGCCTCCAGGTAGCGCTGGGAACGACGCTGGTCAACGGTTCCACCATCGTCGTCGAGCGGCGCTTCGACGCCACGGCGATGCTGGATCTCCTCGAACGCGAGCGGGCAACGATGTTCTTCGGAGTGCCCACGATGTACGTGCGGCTCCTGGAGCATCTTGGCGAGCGCCGCCCTCCCTCGCTGCGGCTCTGGGTCAGCGGCTCGGCCGCCCTCTCGGCGGAAACCTGGGGGCAGTTCCACGAGCGCTTCGGCCAGGAGATCCTCGAACGCTACGGCGCTACCGAGACCATGATGTGCTTGAGCAACCGCTACGGCGGCCTACGAATCCCAGGCGCGGTGGGGGTTCCGTTTCCCGGCGTCCAGGCGCGCATCTTCGAGTCGGGCGGCCGAACGCGGCTGGCTGACGGCGAGGTCGGCGAGCTCTGCATCTGGGGTGCCAACGTCTTTGCAGGCTACTTTCGCAACTCCGCGGCCACCGAGGCCGCCTTCCTCACGGACGACGAGGGGCGGCGTTGGTTCCGCAGCGGCGACCTGGCGCGCCGCGATCCGCAGACGCGTACGTTCGCGATCGTGGGTCGCCTCAAGGAGATGATCATCTCCGGCGGGTTCAACGTCTATCCGCGCGAGATCGAAGAGGAGATCGACATTTTTCCCGGTGTGAAAGAAAGCGCCGTCGTTCCGCTGCGTGATGCCGCTCGCGGAGAAGTGCCCCTGGCCTTTGTTGCCCCGCAGCCTGGGGTGAGCCTCGAGGTAGAGGTATTGTTGAATCACCTGCGTGGCCGCATCGCCAGCTTCAAGGTACCGCGCGAAGTTCGCCTTTTGGAATCCCTGCCTCGTAATGCGATGGGAAAGCTCGACAAGCCCACCTTACGCCGGATGGTCGACGGGTCGTAACGTCGTGTAGGTTTTGGGCCGCGCAAGCAGGTCGCGTGAGCCGATAAGGAAAAATTCAGCGCCCTGGTTCCCCCCCAAACCATTTCGCAGTGGAGGTGTCACTTTGGCAGACCACTCGATTTCTCGCGAGAGCTTCCTCAAAGGTGCCACGGTTGGCGCCGCCGCTCTCAGCGCAAGTTTTCCCGCGTTCGTCCCTAGCCGAGGCGAAGCGGCCGATGTTCTCAAGGTTGGGCAGATCGCCGAGCTCACCGGTGTCTACGTCGACATCTCGCAGCCCGAAGTCTACGGCGCGGCGCTCGCGCTGGAGCATTGGAACAAGAAGGGCGGCGTGATGGGACGCAAAGTCGAGGTCGTCGTGGAAGACGATCAGAACGACCCCGGCGTCGCCGTCCAGAAAGTTCGCAAGCTCATCAATCAGGACAAGGTTTCCGCCGTCTTCGGCACCGTGAACAGCGCGATCGCGCTCTCGGCCAGCGGCGCGGCCAATTCGCTCGGTGCGCTCTACATGGTGACCGGCGGACACACCGATCCCGTTACAAGCACGCAGTGCCACTGGGATGTCTTCCGCACGTGTCACACTGCTTGGCAGGAGACGCAAGCCACCGGTCTCTCGATCGCCAAGAAGTTCGGCAAGAAGTGGTACCTCATCACGCCGGACTATGCCTTCGGCCATTCGCTAGCCTCCGGCTACGAAGCCGTCATCAAGAAGCTTGGCGGGCAGATCGTCGCCAACGACTTGACGCCGCTGGGTACCAGCGACTTCAGCACCTACATCACGAAGATCGGGCCGGCCAAGCCGGACGTCATCATCGTGCTGCTGGCGGGAGCCGATTTCGTCAACTTCCTCAAGCAAGCAAACTCGTACGGTCTGCTCAAGAAGTTCCCGGTTGCCGGCCCGCAGGCCGAACTCGAGCCGTTCCTCTCTCTGCCGCCGGAGTCCCGGGTCGGCTATTGGGGCGTCGAGTGGTACTATAATAGCGATCTTGTCTATGGGAAGAAGAACACCCAGGCCGCGAACTTCGTCAAGGAGTATCGCGCCAAGCACGGTACTCCGCCAAGCGCTCGCAGCGCCTTCGGCTACGTCACGCTCGACCGCATGCTCTGGGCGATGAACGAGGTCAAGACCGCCGATCCCGTCAAGGTCGCTCGCAAGTTGGAGAACGCCCACTTCGAGACGATCTGGGACGGCGGAGCCTACTACCGCGGTACCGATCACCAGCTCATGTGGCCAAACTTTTTCGTTGAAATGCGCCCCAACGGTACACCGGCGGACAAGAACGATATCTTCAACGTGATCGATCGCCAGCCGGCCGACAAGATCTCCAAGTCCGCCGCCGAGCAGGCACAAGTCTGTAACCTCAAGTACCCGTCCTGATCTCCGGATCGGCTCGGGCACACATCTACCGACGACAACGGGGTGCCGCTTCGGCGGCTCCCCGTCATAGGATAAAGAGATGCTGTCCAACGTCGCACCATCGGTCTTCAACGGTTTGATTCTCGGCGCGTTCTACGCCTTCGTCGCGATCGGGCTCTCGCTGATCATGAACCTGACCGGCACGATCAACCTCGCGCACGGCAGCTTCCTGACGCTGGCGGGGTACTTGGCGTTCACGCTCGTCTCGAAGGGCACATCGTTCTGGTTCGCACTCATCCTCGCACCGCTGCTGACCGTGGTCGTGGGCGTGGTCATCGAGCGCCTGCTCATCGTGCCGCTGTATAAACGCGACCCGATCTTCAGTTTGCTCTTGACGTTCGGGCTCTCGTTGATAGCCGAGGAAGTCTACCGATTGATATGGGGGCCGAACGGCGTGCCGTTCTCGGCCCCAGGCATCCTCGGCGGCGGCATCTCGCTGGGCTTCATGCAGTTCCCAACGCTGCGCCTCTTCATCGCGGTAGTGCTCGCGGCTGCCATGGTGCTCCTGGCGCTCTTCTTGTGGCGCACGCGCTTCGGCCTGCGTCTACGCGCCGCGATCCAGGATACCGAGATGATCTCGGCCATGGGAACCAACATTCAGGTTCTCTACATGGTGAACTTCGCGCTCGGCATGGCGCTGGCCGGCTTGGCCGGCGTCCTCGCCTCCGGGCTGTTGGGCCTCTCGCCGACGATGGGCAACGCCCTGCTGATGCCGGCCTTCGTGGTCGCAATCATCGGCGGTATGGGCAGCCTCTTCGGAAGCATCGTCGGAGGTTTGCTGGTGGGTCTGGCGATCAGCGTCACGACGCTCTTCATCCCGGCCGCCAACGAGGTCATCATGTACATCTTGATGGCTGTCGTACTGTTAATTCGTCCGCGCGGCCTCTTCGGCACGGAGGGCCTCTTCGGATGAACCGCAGACAGAAGCAAGGCTACATTACGGCCATCGCCGCCGTGGTGCTGTTGGCGATCCTGCCGCTCAAACTCGGTTCCCACTCGGTGCTCTCGCTGTTGCACCTCGACGTCTCGATCCTCAGTGAGATGCTGCTCTTCGCCATCGCAGCGATGAGCGTCAACCTACTGCTGGGATACACGGGACTGATGTCCTTCGGCAACGCGGCCTACTTCGGCCTCGGCGCCTACGGTGCGGGTCTCTCGATCCACTATCTCAACATGAACTTCATCGAGGGGGCGATCATCGGCACGGCTGTTGCGCTCGTCGGCGGGCTGCTCGTGGGCCCGTTCCTCCTGCGCCGGCGCGGTATCTACTTCGCCTTGCTCACACTAGCCTTCGGACAGGTCTTCTACTTCATCGCCTACCGAGCCAACGAGTTCACCGGCGGTGAAGACGGCATGAGCTTCCCACGACCGTACTTCGGCTTTCCCGGTTGGCACATGGATCTCCAGGAAGGCACCTTCTACTACCTGATGCTGCTGGTCTTCGCGGCGGTCTTGGTGGGTTTCTGGCTGATCGTCCGCTCACCGTTTGGCCGCACGCTCCAGGCCATCCGCCAGAACGAGCTGCGCGTCCGCTATCTCGGCCTCGACTCCAACAAGTTCATCTTCGTCGCCCTGCTGGTCTCGGCGGCAATGGCCGGCCTGGCCGGCGCGCTCTACGGCTTGCTCATCATGTTTGCTGCGCCGCTGATGCTGGATTGGCAGCAGTCCGGCGACTTCGTGATGATCATGATCCTTGGCGGCGCCGGTTCGATCTGGGGACCGGTGGTCGGCTCGCTGATCTACGTCATCGGTAAGGACATCATCTCCACGCTCACGCAGACCTGGCAGATCTACATCGGCGCGCTCTTCGTGATCTGCGTGATCGCCTTCCCGAGCGGCCTGCTCGGCACGCTGCTGAACTCGATCGCGCGCCGCGACGTCGGCGCGCCGATCTCCGAGGAGGCCGCTCCCCACAAGGCGCGGGAGTCCGGCGCCCCAGCCGGTAACGCTGCCGTTGCCGCAGAGCAGAAGGAGTCATAGATGGCCGAAGCGCTGCTCGAGGCGAAGAACGTCTCGAAACACTTTGGAGGCGTCGTGGCCGTCAACAGTGTCTCCGTCACGATCGAGCAAGGCTCGATCTACGCGGTGATCGGCCCCAACGGCGCAGGGAAGACCACGTTCTTCAACGCGCTCTCGGGTTTCTACATCCCCGATGGCGGCCAGGTGCTCTACAAGGGGCAGGACATTACGACGATGCCCAACTGGCAGCGGGTGCAGTTGGGCATGAGCCGCACCTTCCAGACGCCCAGCATCTTCCCCGAGCTCACGGTCTACGAGAATCTCCTTATCGGCGTGCAGAGCCAGCAGAAGATCGCTTTCAAGCTGCGTCTGCCTTCGGCTGCACGCAAGAAGGAGATCGACGCCAGGATCGACGAGCTGCTGGGTTTCGTCAACCTGGTGCACTTGAAGGATCGTCCGGTGGCCGAGCTCTCTCACGGCAGCCAGCGCCTTTGCGAGATTGCCATGAGCCTCTCGGTCGATCCCACGATCGTGCTCCTCGACGAGCCGATGGCGGGATTGGCCGAAGCGGAGACGGAGCGCATCATGCGCGTCATCCGCGACCTCCACGATCGGCTAGGTCTGACGGTGCTCTTCGTCGAGCACAACATGCGCGTCGTCCTCTCGCTCGCCGACCATATCACGGTGCTCGATCGCGGCGCCATGCTGGCGCAAGGTACGCCGAGCGAGATCTCCAACAGCCAGACTGTCCGCGAAGCCTATCTCGGTCAAGAGGTGCTCAACCGTGTCTGAGTCTCTGCTCGCAGTCGAAAAGCTCAATACCTTTTATGGGAAGAGCCATATCCTCCACGACGTCTCGCTCTCGGTGGACAAGGGCGAGCTGGTGGCGCTGCTGGGCCTCAATGGGGCCGGCAAGACCACCACGATGCGCAGCGTCCTTGGTTTGACGCGCCCGCGTTCCGGTACCGTCCACTTCGAGGGACGCGATATCACCGGCTGGCCAAGCTACCGCGTCTCTCGCCTTGGCGTCGGTTACGTCCCCGAGGGGCGCCGCATGTTCAACGAGCTCACGGTGACGGAGAACCTCCAGATCGCCGAGACGGGGCGCGGCGGTGCCTGGACGATCGAGCGCGTCTTCCAGCGTCTGCCCAAGCTCCAGGAGCTGCGCGCGCGCAAGTCGGGGCGCCTCTCCGGCGGCGAGCAAGAGATGCTCTCGATCGCACGCGCGCTGGTGGCCAACCCGACGTTGATGTTGGTAGACGAGCCCTCACAGGGCCTCGCTCCGCTGATCGTCGAGGAGGTCTACAAGATCCTCGCGGAGATGAAGGCGCAGGGCACGTCGATTCTGCTCGTGGAGCAGAACGCGCTGCTAGCGCTGAAAGTTGCCGATCGCGCCTACGTGATGGACGAGGGGCGCATCGTCTACTCGGGCGTCGCAGCCGATCTCGAGCGCGACCGCAACATGATCCGTACCCTGATGGGCCTTCAAGAGGTGGCATCGTAGTGCCGCTTTCCGGCCCCGTCGAGATCGGGGTCGGCAGCGGCACGATGGCCGCCTACGTCGCTCGCCCCGATGGGACGCAGACGCGCCCTGCGATCCTGGTGCTCCAGGAGATCTTCGGCGTGAATGCGGAGATGCGGCGCATCACCGATCTCGTGGCCTCGATCGGCTACGTCGGCATCGCTCCGAACTATTGCCATCGTACCGATCCCAATCTCGACCTCCCGTACGATCGGCCAGGGATTCAGAGAGGCATGGCGGCGGCCCGCCATGTGACGCGTGCGACGCTGGCGGAGGATCTTCGCGCAGCGGCGGCATGGGCGCGCAGCCAACCCTTCTGCAATGGTCACGTCGGCGCGTGGGGCTTCTGCATGGGCGGTACGGTGGCGTTCTACGCGGCGACGTTGTCCGAGATCGATGCCGCCTGCTCGTTCTACGGCGGTTCGGTTGCGCGCACGCTCGCCAGCGGAGAGCCGGAGATGCTGGATGACGTCGCCAAGGTCCACGCTCCGCTCTTCCTGGCGTTCGGCGGCAAGGACGAGTCGATCCCCATGGCCTCGGTGGAGCGCATCCGCGAGCAGTTGACGGCGCATCACAAGGCGTTCGAGCTCCACGTCTATCCGGACGAGGGGCATGCCTTCTTCCGGCATGGTGCCAACGGCGAGGTGACGCCGGCCGCGCGCGAGGTCTGGCCGCTCGTACAGGCCTATTTCAAGCGCGTGCTTTAGGAGGCGTGTAAGCGTCCTGAAAACGTGCGAGAGGAGGGGCGGCATCGCCCCTCCTCTCATCTGTCTGCGGCGAGCCGAAACTACGGGTAGCCCAGACTGCAGGCTTTCGAGGCCTCCTCGGGAGTGATGAAGATCTTGTCTCCCGGCTCCTCGTCCTCGACGTCGAAGACGTCGTACTTGTCCGAGGGCGATCCGTTCGGGCGCAGCGTTCCAACCCACATCGGCCAGATCAGCGCGTGGTCCTGCTTGCGGAAGCTCGCTTTGCTGCCCCAGATGGACTGGAACTCGCCCCCCTCCAGCGTGTGTGCCAACTTGATCGGATCGGTCGACTTCGTCTCACTGATGGCCCACAGCAGACGGTCCATCGTCACGTAGCCGAAACAGCTGCGCGGGGTTGGCGGCTCGTTGTAGCGCTTGCGGTACTCGACGGCGAATGCCTTAGCCTCGGCGTTCGCGGAACCCAGAACGTTATCGCCCTTGTAGTACCACTCGGTGCCCCAGTAGCCGACGCGCGCGACGGAGGGGAGCGCCCAGACCGTCTCGAGCTCGGCGTACGGGCCGGCCGCCGGGATCTTCTTGAGCAAGCCGAACGAGCTAGCCTGTTTCATACAGTTGACGTAGTCGTCACCGCTGAGTCCGTTGACGATGAACACGTCGGGTTTGGCAGCGAGTACCTTGGTGAGATACGGGCTGAAGTCGCTGGTGCCCAGCGGCGCCAAGTCGTTCTCCACGATCTGGCCGCCAACGTGCTTGATGACGTCGGCGTAGCCTTCCGCCAGCGAGTGGCCGAACGCGTAGTCCGGCGTGATCATGTACCACTTCTTGCCGAACTTTTTGGCGATGCCGTAACCCGATGCGTGGCTGAGCGCCCACGTGGTGTGGCAGACCTGGAACGTGTTCCAGTGACAGTTCTTCCCAGTGATGGGATCGGCGTGACCGCCCGTGTCGATGAACAGCGTATTCAAGGAGTTGGCCGCGCCGCTGGTGGAGAGCGCCACGGCGCTCGAAACCGTACCGATGAGCGCCGCGACCTTATCTTGATTGACGAGCTTGCGCGCCTTTTGAACGGCTACGCCCGGATCGTTGGCGTTATCCTCGTTGATGATCTCGACTTTGCGGCCGAGCACGCCCCCCTTTTTGTTCCATTTTTCGAGGACCATCGACATGCCGCGCGTCTGGTTGCGTGCTAGCGCTGAGTAGACGCCCGTGTTCTCCTCGGTGTTGCCGATCTTGAGGATATCGGCCGCTTCGCCGCGGCTCGGGATGAAGGCGGGGAAACCCGCGGATGCGACAGCCGCTCCAACGGCGGCCCCTCTGATGAACGTCTCGCGAGAAATGGGATGTTCGGACATGTTCAGGCTCCTCTCATAGATGTAGAAAGCCGAACCGTGCAACGAGCACAGCCTCGCTGCCAGCGGTATCACACCATGAACGAAGTGCTTTCCTGCCGTGTTGCTCGCACGAAGAGCAATCTTCTTTCCATGGTCCGAAATTCGCCCTGCAAACGGCCTCAGCGCCTCGGCGGCAGTTTCGGCAAGCCGAGATGCGGCCGGCCGTCGAAGGCAGGTAGAGTAACGGGCGCCCTTGCCAAGGCGTCAAGTGCCAGCGCGACGGCCGTCTCCAACTGCGGGTCGCGCCCCGCGGCATAGTCCTGGGGCGTAATCTCGACTTCGACGTCGGGATCCGTGCCATAGTTCTCGACGCTCCAGCGAACGTCGTTGAACCAGAAGGAGAACTCCGGTTGGGTGGTTACCGTTCCATCAACCAGCGCATGGCGTGGCCAGATGCCGATGACGCCGCCCCACGTGCGCTTGCCGACCAGTGGACCTAGGCCGTAGAGCTTGAAGACGTGGCTGAAGATGTCGCCGTCGGAGCCGGCAAACTCGTTGGTCAGACCTACGATGGGGCCGGCCACGGACTCCGGCGGATAGGCCTGCGGCGGTCCCCAGCGCGAGACGTCGTAGCCCACGCGCTTGCGGGCCAGTTTCTCCAGCAGCAGCGGCGAGACGTGCCCGCCGCGGTTGAAGCGTGCGTCCACGATGAGGCCGTCACGCCCTCCTACTTCGGCGAGGTACCCGCGATGGAACTCCGCATAGCCCCAGGGGCCCATGTCGGGGATGTGCAGATAGCCGATTCGACCGCCCGTCGCCGCGTGGACGCGTGCGCGGTTGCTCTCCACCCACGCGCGGTAGCGCAACGGGCGCTCATCCTTGAGCGTACGCACGACCACGTGACGCTGCCGGCCGTCCGCGCCGCGTATGCGCAGCGCCACGGCGGCGCCGCCCATGTTGACAAGGAACTCGGCCGGCGGGTGCTCGCGAGAGAGCGGCGCACCGCCGACGGCAGTGATCACCTCGCCCTCGCGTACCTCGACTCCGGGCTCCGCGAGCGGCGAGTCCCAGTCACGCGCCCAGGAGTCACCGCGTACCACGCGTAGGACGCGGTAGCCGCCGGCTTGCGCATCATAGCGCAGATCGGCGCCCAGAAAGCCCAGCGCGTACTGCGGCGGCCGCCGCACGTCGCCGCCTCCTTCGTACGCATGCGATGTACCAAGCTCGCCCTGCATCTCCCAGATCAAATCGGAGAGCTCGCTGCGCGTGCGGATGCGCGGCAGCAGCCGCGCGTAACGCTCGTAGACTACGTCCCAGTCGACGGCGCTCATGCGCTCGTCCCAGAATTGCTCGCGCTGAAGGCGCCAGGCCTCGCGATACATCTGCGCCCACTCCAGGCGTGGTTCGACGTTGACGTGGAGGCGCTCCAGGTCGATCCATCCGCTCTTGCGCCCGATGTCTTCTTCGGGCTCGTCGTTGTCGCCGTTCTCCGGCAGCTTCTCCGTGCCGTCGATCGCGCGCAGGCGCTCGCCGGAACGATAGACCACCGTCTGATGATCCGCGGCGATACGAAAGTCGGTTACCTCCTTGGCTAGCGCGGCGGCGCGCTGATCCTCGAAGTCGTAGGCCATCAGCGTGGCCTCCGCTTCGACCTCGTGATCGGTCCAGCTTCCGTTCTCGAGCGCGCCGCGCAACGGCACTTGCGTGAAGAGCGCACGCCCTTTGACGGCGGCGATCTGCTCGTAGCGCCCCTCCTCCACGGGAAACGCCAACAGGCGCCCTGCGATGCCCTCGAAGTCGATCTCGACGCGTATCGGCTCGGCGCTCTCCGCTCTCTCGTCGTGCTCTTCACGGTGCACGATCGGGTGGGGACGCGGGACGAACGGATTGGGAGTGCGCGCGCGCAGCGTGATGGCAAACGGGCGCATTCCCAACGGGAAGCCGAGGTCGAACTGCAGCGCGTCGTAGACGGGGTTGAACTCGCGCGTCGAAAGGAAGTAGAGATACGCGCCTTGCGGGTCCCACGCCGGCGCGCCGTCGCTGCGCAACGGATTCGTGAGATCGTGGAGCTCCCCCGTAGCGAGCTCGGCTACGCGGATGATCGAGAGGTCGTGCTGCGGGGCCCAGGCGTAGGCCAACCAGCGTCCGTCGGGGGAGAAGGTGAGGTCGGCCGCGCGTGCGCCGGGGCTGTGATCGAGCCGGCGGGCCTCCCCGGTGGCGAGGTCGACGGTGTAAATCTCCTGGCGGTGGTTGGCGAGCGCGACCACGTCTTCCGTCGGCGAGGCCACGAGCTCCACGGCGCGGCCGACGTCGACGGTTGGGTCGACGACGCGCGACGGCATCATGCCGTTGGCGGCGTGGACCTCGAAGCGTTCGCGCCCGCCTTCGTCACTGGTCGCCACAACGCGTGTGCCGTCATGGAGCCACTCCGCAAGCCGATAGCGCACAGCGCTGCCCTTGCCGTGATGGAGCACGCCCTCCTCCCAGAAGGCCATCGTGTACGGCTGGCCTCGCGCGATGAGCGCTAGCGAGTGGCCCTCGGGGTGCGGCGCGTAGTCTTCGAGGAACGGTGCGCCGGATACGAAGCGGCGCGCCGTCTGCGGCGCCGTGGAGGGCGTCTG
Organism: bacterium; assembly: GCA_004297985.1. Taxonomy (GTDB): domain Bacteria; phylum Vulcanimicrobiota; class Vulcanimicrobiia; order Vulcanimicrobiales; family SCRA01; genus SCRA01. Next base: position 31,633 of record SCRA01000019.1, read on the forward strand.
GATCTCAACGCGTACGCTGCGGTCGGTGCGCGGATCGTAGAGATAGAGATCGGCGCCGCAGGTGTAGACGATGCGCTCACCATCGGTTGAGGGAAAGCGCGCGTAGTATTCTTCGCAATCGGTGTGGCGGCGCATGTCGGCGCCGTCGGCCTGCACGGAGTAGATGTTTCCGATCCCCTCGTGGTCGGAGAGGAAGAAGGCGCGGCCGTCGATCCACATCGGCGAGGAGAGATTGCCGTTGAGCTGCACGAGCTCGCGGAAGGTGCCGCTGCCCTGGGCATCCACCCAGATCACGCCGGCGGTGCCGCCGCGGTAGCGCTTCCACGGTGCGGGATCGGCATTGTTGCGCCCGATGAGCACGCCGCCGTTCGCGGCTGTCGCCAGCGTTACGGCGGCACCGAAGGGCAGCGCTTCGGGTTGGCCTCCCCCGTGCGCCACGGCAAAGGCCACGGAGTGCTTGATGAACGGGGTGCCGTGGTCGGAGGTGAAGAGCACGGCGCTGCCGTCGGGGCGCCAGCCGGAGACGACGCAGAGGCGCCCGCCGAGATAGGTCAGGCGTCGTGCTGGGCCGCCTTCCACCGGCATCGCGTAGACTTCGGGGCATCCCTCGTCGCGGCCGACGAAGGCCAGCAGCGTGCCATCGGGAGAGATGCGCGGATAGCTGCACTCACCGTGTGCCGCCGTGAGGCGGCGCGCGATTCCTCCGGCGGCATCGACGGTCCAGAGGTCGTCCTCGGAGGCGAAGGCGATGCGGTCGCGATGAATGGTGGGGTAACGAAGATAACCCGCGTGCTCCATGGCACCGGCATTCTGCTCTCGCGATGCGGAGTCCCCGCGAGCCGATCCGACGAGGCGGAGCCGCGTACGGGGTGGAAGCGTGCGCTTCGTGATCGACTTCGCGCTATCCGACGACCTCGTTGCCCTGCGCGACCGCGTGCGCGCTTTCGTCGACCGTGAGGCGGTTCCGCTCGAGGCGCGCCTGCGCGGCGAGCCGCCCGACCAAGAGACCGTCGCGCACCTGCGTGCGAAGGCGCGCGCTGAAGGCATCTATGGCCCCCACTTGGCGCGCGAGCTCGGCGGCTTGGGACTCGACTGGCGATCAGTCGCCGTCGTCTTCGAGGCGGCGGGACGCAGCCTGCTCGGTCCGCTCGCGCTCAACGGCGCCGCCCCGGATGAGGGCAACATGCACCTGCTGCACGAGGTGGCTTCGCCCGCGCAGGTCGAGCGCTATCTGCGGCCGTTGGCGGCCGGCGAGATACGCTCGTGCTTCGCGATGACCGAGCCGGCGCCGGGTGCGGGGAGCGACCCCGCCATGCTGCGCACGCGCGCGCGGAAGACCTCCGGCGGCTGGACGATCGACGGCGAGAAGTGGTTCATCACCGGCGCCGAGGGGGCGGCATTCGCGATCTGCATGGCGCGCACGTCCGATGATCCCAGCGGACGGCGCGGAGCAACGATGTTCCTAGTCGATGCGAGCAACCCCGGCATGCGCGTGCGCCGGCGCATCGGGACACTCGATCACGTGACGCCGGGCGGTCACTGCGCCGTGGCCTTCGAGGGCTGTGAAGTTGCCGGCGACGCCGTGCTCGGCGAAGTGGACGAAGGCTTTCGCTATGCTCAACTGCGTTTGGCGCCTGCGCGGCTGACCCATTGCATGCGCTGGTTGGGCGTGGCGACGCGCGCGCAGGAGATCGCCGTCATGCGCGCCGCCCAGCGCACCGCGTTCGGCAAGCGTCTGGGCGAGCATCAGGGAGTGGCTTTCCAACTCGCCGACACCGAGATCGAGCTGCACGCGGCGCGCTTGATGATCTGGCACACCGCATGGATGCTCGATCGCGGCGAGCATGCGCGTCACGAGTCCTCGATGGCCAAGACGTTCGTGGCCGAAGCCGTCTTTCGGGCCGTCGACCGTGCGCTTCAAGTGTGCGGGTCATTGGGCGTCTCGGACGACATCCCGCTGGGCGCCTTCCTGCGTGAGTCTCGCCCCTTCCGTATCTATGACGGCCCCTCCGAAGTCCATCGTATGGCGATCGCCGCGCGCCTCTTCCGGCGGTATGAGGCGTCTAAGCGGTGAGCCTCTCCGAGGAGCTCGGGCGATACCTCGAAGCACGCGGTCTTCAGATGGTCTCTCTGCGGCGGCTGGCGGGTGGAGCCTCGCAGGAGGCGTGGCTGGTGCGCGTCGGCGACGCCGGCGGAACGCGGGACCTCGTGCTGCGCCGCGACATGGGCGGTACGCTCAGCTCCGCGGCACGTACGCGCGGCGAGGAGTACGCGCTGCTGCAGGCGGCGTACGCGGCTGGAGTCCCCGTTCCGCGCGTGCTCTTCGAGCCGCTGATCGTCGAGGGGCGCGAAGCCTTCTTCATGGAGCACCTGGAAGGCGAGACCATCGGGCGGCGTCTGGTGCGCGACGAGGCGCACGCGGAGGTGCGGCTGCTGCTGCCAGAGCAGGCGATGCACGCTCTCGTGCGCATCCACGCCGTTCCGCTGGAGGGCCTGCCCTTTCTGGGCGCCGCGCAGAGCGCGCACGATCTCATCGCTGCGCTGGAGCGCGATCTCGACGCCTGTAACGAGGGACATCCCGCGCTCGAGCTCGGGCTGCGCTGGTTGCGGCTGAATGCACCGCCGCTCGAGCGCACGGCCCTGGTGCACGGCGACTATCGCATCGGCAACTTCGTGGTCGGGCCGGAGGGTCTGCGCGGCGTGCTCGACTGGGAGCTGGCGCACGCCGGCGACCCCGACGAGGATATCGGCTGGTTCTGCGTGCGTGCCTGGCGCTTCGGCCGCGACGATCTCCCAGCCGGCGGCATCACCACGCGCGAGCACCTGCTCGATGCTTACCGCCGCGCCGGGGGCCACGTGGTCACGCCGGAACGTCTGCGCTACTGGGAGCTCTTCGGCAACGTGAAGTGGGGCGTCGGCGCCCTGGCGCAGGCGGCGCGCCATCTGCGCGGGGAGGAGCTGAGCATCGAGTTGGCAACGTTGGGACGGCTGGCCGCCGAGATGGAGTCGGAGACGCTCCGCTTGCTCTGCGAAGCCGGCGGAGTCTGACGCAACATGGGGGAGGAGCGCGAGCCGTGCAGGATCGCCCTGATGCCGCTGAGCTGATCGCCGCAGTACGCCATTTTCTGGAGCACGAAGTACTGCCCATCCAACAGGAACACCGCGGCAAATTCCGCACGTTGATCGCCGCCAATGCACTGGCGATCGTCGAGCGCGAGCTGAGCGTGGGTTCCGCACCCGCCCAGCAGGAGCGCGAGCGCCTGCGTGCCCTGCTCGATACACCGTACGGCGATGTAGCGGCGTTGCGCCTCGAGCTTGCTCGGCGTATCCGCAGCGGCGAAGCCGACCACGGTCCGTGGCGCCAGGCCGTCTTCACCGCTACGCAGACCGGCGTGGAGGCCAAGCTGGCAGTCGCCAATCCTCATTTCCTGGAGGGCCGCGATGTACGCTAGGCGCCTCTGGCTGCTACGCCACGCCGACGTCTCCTACTTCGATGAGACGGGGCGCGCTTTGCCGCCGCGTACCGTTCCGCTCACCGAGCGCGGGCGCGTCCAGGCACAGGCGGCGCAGCGGGTGTTGCGCAACGTCGCCTTCGATCGCTGCGTCGCCAGCGGATTGCCGCGCACGATGGAGACGGCGCGCATCGTGCTCGAGGGGCGATCGCTCGAGGTGGAGATACGCGAGGACCTCCGAGAGATCGAAGGCGGCAGGCTGGCCGACATCGCGCCGGAGAACCTGCACGACGAGATCGCCGGCGCTTTCCACGGCCTGGGACCCGAACGCCGCTTCCTCGGTGGCGAGACCTTCGGCGACTTCTTGCGCCGCGTCCACCGGGTCTACGACGAGCTGCTGGGCGACCGGAGCTGGCGCCAGCTTCTTGTCGTAGCTCACGGTGCCACGAACCGTGCTATCTTAGGGCGTGTGCTGCGCGCGGAGTACGACGCTTTCGCGGCGTTGGAGCAGGACCCGGCTTGCGTCAACTTGATCGAGTACGCCGGCGGCCATGCGATGGTGCGCCTCTGTAATGCCACCCCCTACGATCCCGCGAAGACGGAGCTGCGGGCATCGACGATGGCCGAGTACGCCGAGCAGGCCTTGCGCTGGCTAGGCGGGTAATGGAGGGCATGGTCAAGAGCATTCCGAGGCTGCGCTGGGGCATCGGGGTTCTCCTCGGCGTCGGCACGCTGATCAACTACATCGATCGGGTGAATCTCTCGGTGGCCGGTCCGACCCTCGAGAAGGTCTTCAACATCGGGCCCCAAGAGCTGGGCATCCTGTTCGGCGCCTTCTTCTGGACGTATTCGCTGCTCCAGATTCCCGTTGGCTTGATCCTCGACCGGTTCGGCGTCACGGTCATCAATCGCTGGGCGGCCTTCCTGTGGAGCGTTGCCTCCGCCGTCATCGCCTTCTCCACGAGCTTGGGCCACTTGATCGCGGCGCGTGCTGTGCTGGGCGTGGCCGAGGCGCCGGCCTTTCCCGCCAACGGCAAGGCCACGGCGTACTGGTTTCCCCGTAACGAGCGTGGTCTGGCCACCTCGATCTTCGACGCGGCCGCCAAGTTCTCGAACGTCATCGGCGTCCCGTTGGTGGCGTTCTTCATCTTCAACTTCGGCTGGCGCTGGGGCTTCGGCATGACGGCGGTCCTCAGCATGCTCTACTTCATCGTCTTCTACGTGGTCTATCGCAATCCAAGCGAACACGCGAGATTGACGGAGAGTGAGCGCAACTATATCGTGGCGGGCGGGGCGCAGCCCGAAGGCCTCTCGTCCAAGAGTGAGGGCGCGACGCTGGGCTATCTGCTGACCAAGGCCAAGGTGTGGGGACTGACGATCGGCTTCGCCGCCTACGGCTACTCGTTCTATCTGTTCTTGACGTGGCTGCCCGGCTATCTCGTCCAGACCGCGCACATGAACATCTTGAAGTCGGCAGCCTATACGACGATCCCGTGGCTCGTGGCGACGATCACCGACTTGGTCATCGGCGGTTGGCTCGTCGACTATCTCATCGCGCGCGGCGGCGAGGAGACCAAGGTACGCAAGACGATTCTGGTTCTCGGCATGCTATTCGGTCTCGCCGTGATTCCAGCCGCCTTCACGACCGATCCCAACGTCGCCATCGTCTGGATCTCGATCGCACTCGGCGGTTTGGCCTTCTCGGCGCCTGTCGGCTGGTCGCTGCCGGGCCTGATCGCCCCCAAGGGCAGCGTCGGCGCCGTCGGTGGGGTCATGAATTTTGTCAACAACATGATGGGCTTCGTGGCCCCCGCGGTGACGGGCTTCATCGTCGGCGCGAGCAACTCGTTTTCCAACGCGTTCATCACGGCCGGCGTCGTCCTGCTGATCGGCATCGTGTTCTATCTCTTCGTGCTGGGGAAGATCGAGCCGATTCCGGAACCGGCGTGAGCAGCATCCGCGGAGTCGTTGTCGGCGTCGACCTCGGAACCAGCTCCACCAAGGCGCTGGCCTTCACTCCCGAAGGGCAGGCCGTCGCCGACGCGGCCGAGCACTACGGTCTCTCGGCACCGCAGCCGGGGCGCGTGGAACAGGACGCCGACGAGATCTACCGGGCGGCGATGCGCGCGCTGCGGCGTGTGATCGACAGCGTGCACCTGCGTGGCCACGAGGTGTTGGCGATCGGCGTCTCCAGCGCCATGCACGGCGTGCTCCCCGTCGACGAGCGCGGCGAGCCGCTGGGGCCGCTCATCACTTGGATGGATCGACGCAGCGCGGCGATCGCGGACGCGTGGCGCGCCGACGGCACCGCGCTCGAGCTCTACGGGCGCACGGGTGCCCCGATGCACCCGATGCTCCCGCTGTGCAAGCTGCGCTGGCTCTCGGAGAGCGAGCTGGATACCTTTGCGCGCGCGGCGCGCTTCGTCTCGATGAAGGAGCTGCTCGTTTATCGCTGGTTTGGCGAGTGGCTGATCGATCACGGGAGCGCCTCCGGCACAGGCTACTTCGACGTACGCCGCCGTGCCTGGGACGAGCGCGCGCTGGAGCTGGCGCGCGTAGGGCCCGAGCGCCTCTCCACCCCGGCATCCTGCTTGACGCGGCGCGCGGGGATGCGCGCCGCGATCGCCGGCACGCTCAGCCTCGTGCGCGACGTGCCGTTGGTGCTCTGCTCGAGCGACGGTGCGTTGGCCAACGTCGGTGTCGGTGCCGTCGATCGCGCCGCCATGGCGGTGACCCTGGGCACGAGCGCCGCGGCGCGTGTCGTCGTGGAGGAGCCATTGCTCGACGACCAAGGGCGCACATTCTGCTACGCGCTCGACGACACACGCTGCATCGTGGGCGGTCCAACCTCGTCGGCGGGAGGGGTGCTCACGCACCTGCTCGACATGTTCCTCCCCGATGTCGAAGAGCGCGAGCGCTTCGCGCGCGCGATCGAGCTGGCCGGCGCAATCGAGCCGGGTGCCGGCGGCGTGCTCTGTCTCCCCTTCCTCTCCGGCGAGCGCGCGCCGTATTGGGACGCGGAGCTGCGCGGCGGCTTCCTGGGCTTGGATCTCGCGCACGATCGCCGTCACCTGCTGCGCGCTGCGATGGAGGCGATCGTCTTCGCGCTCTTCGCCGTCGCGCGCGTCCTGGAACAACGGGCGGGGAGCGTGAACTCGCTTCTGCTCTCCGGTGGGCTCACCCATGCGCCGCTCTTCCGCCATCTCGTGGCCGACGTCTTCGGCCGCGAGGCCTGGCTCCCCGATCAGTCCGAGGCCTCTGCCTTCGGTGCCGCCGTGATGGCCGCCGTCTCCGTAGGCGTGCTGCACGATCTCACGGACGTGCGTGCGCTCGTGCACTACCCCGAGCGCATCGCCCCCGATGCCGAGCGCCACGCACGGTACGCCGAGGCGTTCGCGCGGTACGAGGCCGCCGTGGCGGCGACCACGCCGCTCGTGCACGCCAAGCCGTAGTGGGTACCGTCAAGCGCTGGCAGCGCCGCGGCTTGATCTAAGCCGTGAGCGCCGGCTCTGCGCCGTGTCTGCGCAACAGCGCCGCCGTTGCAGAGGCGACGGCGATGGCCGTTCCGAGCGAGCCGGCAATCGCCGCGGCGAAGACCGCGAGCGAACCGGGATGGAAGAGTGAGGCGAGCGCGGCGGCCACCACGGGCGGGATGAGCGAAAGCATGGAGCCGAGGATGCGCAGCAATGCTCCGGGGCCGCGCAGGTCTCCGGCGCGCGGAAGCACCATCTGCGTAAGAATACCCGTCGCTCGAAATTGCAGCAGGATCAGCGGCAGACCCACGACGCCCACCAGCGCCGCGGCCGGCAGTCGGGCTCCAAGGGCGAGAGCCGTGCACCCCACGGCGAGCACCGCGGCGAAGCGCCACGTAGCCGCCACGTTCCACATGAAGACGCGTGCGGCGAGGCTGCCCGCGGAGAACCACCAGAGGGGCTTGCGCAGATCCTCGTTCACCTGTACGGCACCGAACGAGACGGAGAAGAGCAGCAGGTATCCGCAGGCGCTGGCGAGCGGCCAGAGCACGTCCGTCCTCCCGGTGTCGCGCACGAAGAGGCCGACCGTGCCGCCGGCGATCAGCGCTCCGCTCAGATACGCAGTTCCCCACCAGAGCTTCCCTGGTGCACGGGTAAAGGCAAGCCAGTCTTTCCAGAGGAGGATCGCCGCTCCGCTCGGAGCGTGCAGGCCCTCTCCGAGTGCGACGCGCGGCGTTCGCGCCTCGGGTGTGGCGCCGCCCATCCGGCGCCGCGCGGAGAGCATGCGAAAGTATTGCTGTGAGGATGTCCAGAGCTCCGGATAGACATCGGCTGCGTTGCGGCGCCCCGCGGACAGGAGCAGCGCGATGAGGACGAGGTCGGCGAGTAGGTAGACGACGCCCCCGGGGCCGTCGAAGATGCGCGCCGCGTAGCCGCCGATGGCGGCATGCGCGAGCGGCTCGATGACGGGAAGCGCGGGGACGAGTGGACGACCGAACGCGGCGGCCAACTCGCTGACGAGGAAGGCGGCGATGCCGGCGAACGCCGCCAGCGAGATGACGCGTACGATCACGCGCAGCCCCGGGTGTGCGCGCAGCAGCAGCGCAAGCGGCAGGCGCAGCGCGAAGACCGTTGCTAACGAGGTTAGGAAGGCTGAGGCGCCGAGGATCGTGGCGCCGGCGCTCGCGCGGACGTGCCACACCAGCAAGAAGATGAGGGCGCCCCAGGCACCGCGCAAGGCACTGGCGACGATTGCGCGCAGCTGCACCCAGAGCACAACGAGCTGGGGCTCGATTGCGCTCGACGTGAGGAAGCGTCCATCTGCGGGCGATGCGAAGGCGCCTATGTTGCCTTGAAGGACGCCGTGCACGGCCGCGCCCACGGCCCAGAGCAGGGCGGCGATGGCCAGCCCTCCGGCAAGGGCGGAGGAGGCTAGCACGGGGTCGGCATGGGGGCCATGCGCCTCCGCGACGCGCACGTACGTCTGCGAGACGACCCAAACGACAAAGAGGATCCAGAGCACGAGCCGGCCCGGTGAGCGTAGGAGCTGGCGGGCGGCGTTACCGATCCTGCGCCGCTCGAGGTACCAGAGCGGCTCGAGCGAGCTCACGCGGTAATCTCGAGAAAGACGTCTTCCAGCGAGCGCCCGGAGGTACCGGCGTATCGCAGCTCGGCCATCGAGCCTGACGCTACCTCGCGGCCGTCCTTCATGATCACGATGCGGTCGCACAGTGCCTCGGCAGACTCCAGCAGGTGCGTGCTCATCAAGACCGCGATGCCCCCGGCGCACAGCTCGCGCAACAAGGTTCGAAGCTCACGCTGGCCCTTCGGATCGAGGCCGATCATCGGCTCGTCGAGCATCAAGGCCGGCGCGCCGGCGATGATGGTGGACGCGATCAGCGTCTTCTGGCGCATCCCTTTCGAGAGCCCGTGGCCCAGCGTGTCGCGTTCGTCTTGAAGCGCGAGGCGTTCCAGCAGCTCCTCTGCGCGCCGCTCCCACCCTGCAGGCAGGCGGCAGCTCTTGGCAACGAAGACGAGATGCTCCCAGACGGTGAGCATGGGGTAGACGTCCGGTGTCTCGGGGATGAGGGCCAGCGTCCGTCCACGGTCGGAGCCCAGGACCACACCGTCGAAGGCGATCGCGCCGGCGTTCGGGCGAAGCAAGCCCGCCAAACAGAGCAGCGTGGTGCTCTTCCCAGCTCCGTTGGGGCCCAGGAGTCCCACCAGCTCGCCGTGTCCCACGCCGAAGCCCAAGCCGTCGACGGCGGTCTTCTTGCCGAAGCGCCGCGTCAGTCCCTCGACGCGCAGGCCTTGGCCGTCCGTCACGAAGGGCCTCACTCTCTCGTTCGTCGCGCCCAGTGGGATTTCGCGGCCCCCCATGCGCGAAAGCACACGAAGGCCAAGACGATCTCGACGAGCGCGAAGGTCCACGCTCTCCAGACGAAGTGCAGAAGCCAGAAGGCGAAGAGAACGCAGAGCAGCGCCGCCACGCCGTTGGCGATGGCGAAGAGCGTAAGCATGGAAACGCGTGACTTAGCGGGTTTTCTCATGATTTCAGGAATGCTGGCGGCTCATCGAGAAGCTGTGCCGATCTCAATAGTACAAGAAATGGCAGGAACTAGCTACTCCTAAATGGTGAGCACAGTTTCGGGGATGCCGATCAAGAGCAAAGGGCAAGGGTTCCCCACGCCACGTCGGATGCGATCTTCGAGTTTTCGCCAGTGAGTTGTGGCTTGGCCGAACTTATCCGACACGAATACTTCAGCCCAAGCTTCCGCAAAGGTGCGGCCGTTTCGAGCAAGGCGTGATACCAGGCTATCCTGCCTTGCGGTAGGGGAGACACCGAAGGGGATCAGGTCTTGGAACGATTGTATGTTCCTCGATTGCGCGAACTGCAGCACCTTCGCGCGAAGCCCGTCTTGGAGGCTTGTACCGCGAGTCACTATGATTCCCACGGAGATCGCGGCTTCGGAGTGGAGGCGCTTGAAATTCTCCAGGTCGCGGTCGAAGAAAGGGTCTTTGTTGTTCCATTCGATCTCTAGCGCTACCTTACCATGGTCGAAGTTACGAACGTGATCCACTTCGTGGCTAATGGATTCACGCTCTACGCCATCGATGAACTTCTTGATCTCAAAGTTGTGCTTTTGCCAGCCGAGCGTAGCTAGCTTGTGGCGAAGTCCTTGCGTCAGCTCATGCTCTCCGCCACCGCCCCTCACGAGAGATTCGACGGCAAGGGCAATTCCGCAGAGTGTATGATCGAGCTCCTCCAGAGCCTGCGGAAAGTCGATGCTTAAGATAGCCTCAGCATGGCCATGAAACTCAACTTCGAACCCGCGCGAAACTAGGCTAGCGAGCAAGCTCGACATGCACGCTTCTTTCGGCGTAGATAACGTACGCAGCCAGAGGCATCCATCCGGTACCAATGTGTATGAGCCGCATATTTAGGGGGGCGAGATTACTTCCTCCGTGTGATTTTTCCAAGTCACGGACTGTGCCGCACAGGTGGCATAGTATCTCGGTAGAGTAGCTTTCAGGGATAGGTTAGGAGGGACACGAGCCTCTCCCTCGTACTTGCATCCTGATTACAATCCAGCGTGTCGACAACGAAGAACGGGCGCTTTTCTGTCGTGTTAAGAGGTGGAGGTAGCGGCGGTTGTCAGAGCCACGTATTCGAAATCGATTGCAGCTCGAAGACCCGTCTAGTCTTGATCTCACTCCAGCGGAGTCTTTGCTGGAGTTCGCCGATGGTAAGAAGTTCGGTACGATTTATGCGGATCCGCCATGGCGTTTCTCGAATCGAACCGGCAAGATGGCTCCGGAGCATCGCCGCCTTTCGCGTTATAGCACTATGACGCTCAAAGGAATCATGGAGTTGCCGGTGGCGCAGGTAGCTCTGCCGGAGTCGCATCTCTACCTCTGGGTCCCAAATGCGTTGATTAAGGAAGGCCTCGAGGTCATGGAGCGATGGGGCTTCACCTATAAGACGAATCTCGTTTGGTACAAGATTCGCAAGGACAATGGACCCGACGGTCGCGGTGTCGGGTTCTATTTTCGCAACGTCACCGAATTGGTGCTTTTCGGTATCCGAGGGCGCATACGAACCCTCAGGCCTGGGCGCACTCAAGTCAATTTGATCGGGACTCGCAAGCGTCGACATTCGCAGAAACCTGATGAAATGTGGGAGATTATCGAGCGTTGCAGCCATGGCCCGCGATTAGAACTTTTCGCGAGACACTATCGCCGTGGTTGGAGTCAGTGGGGCGATCAAGTCGAGACTCCGCCTTTGCGGCTTGTTGAGTAACCGTGCGTGGAGAACATAGCCTACGACGCCTACGCTAGTATGCACGCCCTGAAAGGTGTGCTTCTGGTCCGCCGGTGATCGTTATCGGACGTCCCACGTCTCGCTGTTGCCGAACGCGTAAAGCATGTTCGGGGTATAGCCGATCACGGCGGGGTTGAGCGCGGTGAAGGCGGAAGGATACACGAGAAAGTCGGCCACCGCGTTCTCGGCGATCAGGCGCTGCATCCCGTCGAAGGCGCGCCTGCGCGCGGCGCGGTCGTCATTCTGGGCCTGTGCCGCGAAGAGGCGGTCGTAGGCAGCGCTGCACCAGCGCTCGGAGTTTGGCCCCTCGGGGGCGCGCTGATCGCAGGTATAGAGCTCCGACGCCTCGGGGTCGGCGCCGCCGTACCAGTCGTCGTAGGCCAGGGCGAAGTGCCCGCCGCGATCGATCCCGCCCTGCGCGGCGGGGGCGAAGAAGATCGTCGCGGGGTAGGCTTTGAGCAGGACCTCTATGCCGACGTCGTGCAGCTCTGCTTGCACGATCGTCGCCAAACGCTGCGCCGTGGCGTTGGTGCCGACGAAAGCAAAGTCCAGCCTCAGCGGGCGGCCGCCCCGAACGCGCGTGTCGCCGCGCAGATGCCAGCCGGCGCGCTCCAAGTCACGTGCCGCCCGCGCGCGGTCGTAGGGGAGGTTGGCGATCGCAGCATCGTGCGCCCAGAGCGCCGGCGGGATCTCCGTGGTCGCGATCGGATGGAGACCCAGGTAGACGGTGCGCGCGACGGCGGCACGGTCGATGGCCTCGACGATCGCGCGGCGTACCAGCGGGTCGTTCAGCGGCGGGCGCGTCGTCTGGAACTCCAGGAAGTCCGTATGGTTCTGGGGCGTCTCGATCACGCGCACGCCGGGGAGTGCGCGCGCCTGCGGGGCGTCACCGTCGGTCAGCTCGGCCACGTCCACACCGTGCGTGCGCACCTGGATGAGCAGCGTATTGGAGTCCGGCACGATCTTCAGCGTCAGGCGCTGGAGGTGCGGCGCGCGGCGCGCGTGGGAATTGGGTTCGAGAACGATCTCGTCACCGTGGTGCCAGGCGACGACGCGAAAGGGGCCGCTGCCGAAGGGATGCTCGTTCCACGCGGCATGCGTGAGATCGGCGGAGGCGAACGCGTGCGCGGGCAGGATGCCGTAGGCGTAGTCGGAGGCGGCGAAGAGCTCGGAGACGGCGGCGGCCCACGGCTTGCGCAGACGGATACGCACCGTGTACGGGTCGGGCGTGGTGAGGGAGGCGATGCGCCGGTAGGGCTCGGCCTCGGTGACGGGGTTGCGCGGGTCGAGAATCGCGCGGTACGTGAAGGCGACGTCGGCCGATGTGAGCGGCGTGCCGTCGGCGAAGCGCTCGTTGCGGCGCAGATGGTAGGTGATGGTGCGTCCGTCGGGCGAGACGTCGCCGTTGGCTCGCGAAGGCACGCGCTGCGCCGCGAGCGGGACGAGTTCGTTGCGCGGCGAGAGCCCGACCAGCGTCTCCGTGAAGAGCTGGCCGATATCGACGCCCACCTGCGAGGTGACGAAGAGCGGATTGAGGGAAGAGGGGTCGCTCACGATGCCGATGCGCAGCGCGTGCGGCGTTCCCCAGCGCTCGCTGCCAACGCGCTGGCAGCCTGCGAGCGCCACGGCGGCGAGTGCGGCCAGCGCCACGGCGCACAGGCGCCTACGCACGCCGCCCCTCCTGCCGTGCTTGGACGTGCTCGAGGCCGAAGCCGGTAGCCAGTAGGTCGCGCGGCCAGGCGCGCTCGCCAGGCGCGACCCAGCCGAGGCCGGCCGCCAGATCGGCGCGTGAGCACCAGCACGGGTAGACGAGATCGCGCGCTTGTAAGTCTTCCAGGACGGCGGCGTAGCGTGCCCCGCGCTCACCTTGGTAGAACGGCCCCTCGTCGTAGTCGAGACCCAGCCACGCCAAATCGCGCAGGTTGAGGTCGGCGTACATGCGCCGCGAGCGCAGGGGATCGAGGTCCTCGATGCGCAGCACGATGCGCCCGCCTCCGGCACGTGCGTCCAGCCACGCCAGAAGTGCGGTGCGAGCGTTTCCCAGGTGCATCGGCCCCGTGGGACTCGGCGCGAAACGCCCCCGCCGCCGGGGAGCGTCGGTCTGGACCACGAACGGTTCTTTCCCCGTCGGGGGCCGACACCTTCAAGGACCTTCAAGGAGCGAGCATGGGCATTTACGATCATGTCGATATCCGCGTGCGGGACCGCGACCGTGCACGCGACTTCTACGGAGCGCTGCTCCCCGCGCTCGGATTGACGGAGGTCTACGACGGGCAGGAGTGGACGACGTACGCCGAGTCCCACGACGGGCGGCCGGCGTGGCAGCGTTCGTTTCTCTCGCTCACCGAGAAGCGGGAGCACGCGCCCTCGGAGAATTGCATCGCGTTCCGCGCGGCCTCGCGCGCCGAAGTGGATCGGCTTGCCGGAGTCGCGCGAGCGGCGGGGGCGGGCAACATCGACGGCCCCGCGCCGTACGATGAGTCGGCGCAGGGCTACTACGCCGTCTTCTTCGAGGACCCCGACGGCAACCGGCTCGAGATCTGCTACCGCGAAGACGACTAACCGAGAGGTCACGCTATCATGACATCCGATCAGCAACCGCTGCTGCAACGCACCTCCCTCGAGGGGATCTGGATGTGGTCGCGCTGGCAGCACGAGCGCTCCATGAATTTCAACTCGTTCTACCTGCGGGGCGAGGAGAGCATCGTCGTCGACCCGTTGGCGATCGAGGAGGTGGATCTCGCTGCCATCCGCTCGCTCGGCGGCGCGCAATGGATCGTGATCACCAACCGCGATCACGAGCGCCAATCGCGAGCCGTTGCCGCGGCGCTCGGCGCGCGGATCGCCGCCCCCGCGTTGGATGCGCCGCTGCTCAGTGCGCCCGTCGATCGCAAGCTGCACGACGGCGAGCGCGTCGGCCGTGCGCGCGTGGTGTCGCTGGAGGGGCAGAAGTCGCCGGGGGAGGCTGCGCTGCACGTCCCTGACGTGAGCGCAGTGATCCTCGGCGATGCGCTGTTGGGCGACCCCCCGGGGGCGCTGCGGATGCTTCCCGATGAGAAGTTGGGCGATTCGACGCGCGCGGCGCTCTCGCTGCGCAGCGTGTGGGCTTTGCGGCCGCGCAACCTGCTCGTCGGCGACGGTGCCTGCATCTTCGGGAACGCCACGGAGGCAATCCGCGCGTACCTGGAGTCGCGCCGCGACGTCTACGTCAATCGCATCAACATCGACCATCTGACGTGGGAGGAGCCGCACGATGAGCCCGGCCGCTTCGGGGGTGCGTGCGCCGAGATCGGCCGCCTCGTCGGGGCGCAAACGCTCGGCTACCGCCTCGTTCGACTCCCTGCGGGCAAGACGTGGGTGCCCCTGCACTGGCATCAGGAGGACGAGGAGCTCTACTTCGTGGTGGACGGCGAGGCAACGCTGCGCACGACGCGTGGCGAGTACGCCGTGCGTCGTGGCGATTTCATCGCTTTTCCCGCCGGGCCAGGCGGAGCGCACCAACTGCGCAACGACGGCGAGCATTTCTGCACGATCCTGATGCTGGCTGGCAACGCCGGCGGCGGCGACGTCTGCTGCTATCCAGACTCGCATAAGGTCCTGGTCGGCGCCGGCGGGCCGATGCTGCGCTCCGAGCCCACGCTGGACTACTACGACGGTGAGCCGGAGGCGTAACGGCGTGAGCGCACGCTACGATGTCGTGGTCATCGGCTGCGGCCACAACGGGCTGGTGGCGGCGGCGACGCTTGCGCGCGCCGGACTGCGCGTCCTGGCGCTGGAGCAGCGTGACGTCGTCGGCGGTGCGTGCGTTACCGAGTCTCCGTGGCCGGGCTGGCGGATCTCCACGGCGGCCTACGTGGTGAGCCTGCTCCATCCGCGCGTCGTGCGGGAGCTGGAGCTGGCGCGCTTTGGTTACGAAGCCTATCGCAAGGACCCCGCCTCCTTCACGCCGCTCGACGACGGGCGCTCCCTGCTGTTGGGCAGCGATGAAGCCGCGAATGCCGCCGAGGTGGCGCGCTTCGACGCGAGCGATGTCGGGGGGCTGCGCCGCTTCGGCGAGGATGCCGAACGCTGGGGTGCGCACGTCTACGAGACGCTTGCCGCGCCCGCGCCTTCTCGCGACGTCTTGGCGGCGCGCTGGGGCGCGCACGACGCGCAGGCGATCCTCGAAGCCAGCGCCGCCGATCTCGTGCGCCGCTACGTGCGTACGCCCGTGCTCCAAGCCACGCTGGCCACCGACGGGCTCATCGGCACCTTCGCCGGACCCGAGCTGGCCGGAACGGGCTACGTGCTGGCCCACCACTACGCGGGGCGCGCGCTTGGCGTGCAGGGCGCCTGGGGCTTCGTGCGCGGCGGAATGGGCGGTATCACGCGCGCGCTGGCCTTGGCGCTGCGCAGCGCGGGCGGAGCGATTCGCACGCAGGCGGAGGTGGAGCGCATCGTGGTGGAGGGCGGGCGGGCGCGCGGCGTCGTGCTGCGCGACGGCACCGAGATCGGCGCCGACCACGTCCTCTCCAACGCGGCTCCGCATCGTACGTTTCTCGACATGCTTCCCATCGATGCGCTCGATGCGGCATTCGTCGCGCGCGTGCGTGCCTGGCGCTGCGAGGGCGTCTCGCTCAAAGTCAACTTCGCCTTGGGCGAGCTGCCGCGCTTCACGGCGCGCCCGGGAACGCAGCTCCAGGCACACCATCGCGCGACGATCCACGTAGCGCCGTCGCTGGCGTATCTGCAGCAAGGCTACGACGATGCAGCCGCCGGCGGCATCTCGCGCGCGCCGTTGCTGGAATGCTTCATGCAGTCGCCTACCGACGCGAGCATCGCTCCGCCGGGCAAGCATCTGCTCTCCGTCTTCGCGCAATGGTTCCCCTACGGGCGCCAGGGCGGCTGGAGCGCGGCGCGGCGCGACGAGGCCGCCGATCTCGTGCTGGCCACGCTCGCACGCTACGCGCCGAATCTTCCCAATGCCGTGGAGATGCGCCAAGTGCTGGCGCCGCCGGACCTGGAGGGACTACTGGGCCTCCATCGCGGCCACATCTTCCACGGAGAGCTGTTGCCGGGGCAGATCTTTCAAGGCCGTTTCGCCGCGCGCACACCCCTCGAGGGTCTCTACCTCTGCGGCTCCGGCGCCCACCCGGGCGGCTGCGTCATCGGCACGCCCGGGCTGTTAGCCGCGGAGGCCGTCGTCGCGGACGCGGCGCGTGCCGCCGGCTAGAATCCGGCAGGCTTCTAGAGCGCCAGCGACATTGGAATCGCGTCCCAAAGATCGCCGTTGCGCCGCGGTATCGATCGCAGCTCCGGCGCGCCTTCGACGAAGCCGAACTTGGCGTACAGGGCGCGCGCCGCGGTATTGTGCGGAAAGACCTTCAGGGCGAGCTGTGAGAGGTTGCGTGCGCGCGCCCACTCGATACATGCTTGGAACAGTGTCGAGCCGATGCCGTTGCGGCGAGCGCGCAGCGCGACGCACAAACCGACCGCGGCGCAGCGCCGGCCCTCTGGTCGCGCCGTAAGCTCACCCAAGAGAGAGCCGTCTTCGTCGGGAACCACCAGGCACAGATGGTTCTCGCGTTCGATGAAGGAGCGGATGTGGAACGCGAAACGACGTCGATCGAGTGGGGGCTCGGTGGCAATCCAGAGCCCCTCCGCGCCGACGGCCTCGAGAAGGTCACCCAGTACGGGGACATCCGCGAGCGACGCTGCGCGTGGGAGGGGTGGGTCGCCGGCGACGTTCATGCCGGCGACCCTTGGACACGGTGGGGTCTAGGCCTGCGCGGAGCGCGCCACGCGGACGGTAGGCGTGCGGCGGACGTGCTGCCGCAGCTCGTTCTCGTGCGCGGGCGTGGCCTCGTAGGTCAAGGTGCGCGCCGCCAGTCCCTCGATGGCCGCGGCCCGGAAGAACGGGTACTCGCGGGCGTCGAGGCGCGAGTCGACGGGGTGACCGTGGCCGGCCAGGGCCAACACGAGGAGAAGTAAGATTGCGGTGGTGATCAGCATGGTGTTCGTTTGCTCCTGCCCATATCGTACGGCCGCTCTGCCTTTGGAAATAGGGGCAACACAGCAGGCTTCAGAATAGCAACGCTAATATCGGTGAAGCCGCTCTGAAGACGCCTGGAGGGCGCCCGTGAACGACACGCATCTGCTGGGCAACCTCAATATGAGCCACATCGAGGCCTTCATCCAGGCTGCCCATCTGGAGAGCTTCTCGCGCGCCGCCGAGGCGCTCGACCGCACGCAAGGGGCCGTCAGCCAGTCGATCGCGGCGCTGGAGGAGCGCTACGGCGGGCCGCTCTTCGACCGATTGGGGCGCCGCCTGGGCTTGACGCCGCTCGGCGAGGTGCTGCTCCCCCGCGCGGAGCGCGCCGTGGCCGAGCTGCGCGGCGCGGCCGAAGAGATCCGGGGCGTGCTCAACGCCGAGCGCGACAAGATCTACGTCGGTGCCTTCCAGTCCGTTGCGGGGCGGCTCATGCCGGAGCTCATCGGCGACTTCGTGCGCCTCCACCCCGCGGTCGACTTTCTGTTGCTCGAAGGGGAGCGCGACGACGTTGTAGAGATGGTCAAGCGCGCCGAGGCCGATGTCGGCTTCGTGCTGATGCCCGTCGAGGATCCCGAGTTGGACGTCGTCTCCATCTTCACCGAGCCCTATCTGCTGATCGCGCCGCACGGTCATCGCCTGGCGGGGCGCCGCGAAGTATCGCTCGCCGACATCGTCGACGAGCCCTTGGTGGGCTTCGGCGATCGCAGCGGATCGTGGCAGGAGATCGTTGCCACCTTCGAACGCGCCACGGGGCGCCGCCCGCAGCGGCGCTGGACCTCCGACGACATCATCACGGTCGCCGGCTTCGTGCGGGCGCGCTTGGGCGTAGCCCTCATCCCGCGCCTGGCGCTGCTGATCGCCGGGGAGCTGGTGGCTGTGCCCATCGTCGATGCCCCGACGCGCACGGTGGCCTATGTCCTGCCGCGGCGACGCTATCGCTCGCCGACGATGCTGGCCTTCGTCGAGCACGCGCGCCGCCAGTTGCTGGCGCACACCTCGCCGGAAGCGGTGCTGGCGCAGTGCGAGAAATACGGCGTCACCTATCGGCGCAGCGCCGCCGCCGAACGCCGCTCGCGCCGCGAAACCGCGAAGCGATAGCGAAGGTTCCCCTTCCCCGTCGCCGAAGCGCCCTCGAGTCCATGAAGTCGCGCCTCTTCGCCGCTCTCGTCGCCATCCTGCTGCTCTTGTCGGTCGCGCCGGTGCAGGCCGCGCGGCCGTTGCTCGACCAGCATCAATGGGATCGCTACTTCGCGCTCTTCGCGCGCGACGACTACCAGCCGTGGCAGCCGGTCCAGGTGCGCCTGGACACGTACTCCGGCGCCCCCGTTGACCTTGCGCTCTATGCGGTCGATCCCGCCGATGCGCTCATCGCCAACGGTGCTACAGTCAAGGAGCGGGCGGTCGATCTCTCGCGCGCACAGGCGATCGCGCGCTGGCGTTTCACGCCGCCCGAGGGATATCGCTACACCTCCAATCAAGTGAGCGTACCGGCCAACGGACGCGAGGGCTTCTTCGTCCTGGAGGCGCGGCGCGGTGACGCGGCACAGCAAGTGTGGCTCAATGTCTCCTCGGCGGGGTTGGTGGCAAAGTCGGGGCCGGGCGGCCTCTTCGTCTACGCCGCCGATCTGCGCAGCGGTCAGCCTCTGCCGCATCTGCGCTTGACGTTCGTGGCCGACGGCCGCTTCGATACGCACTACACCGATCTCAACGGCATGTATCGCTGGACGGGGCGCTCGCATCCCATCTTCGTGCTTGGCGCGTGGGGAAAGAGCCAGCCGTTTCTCTCGCTGCTGTCGCAGGCGCCCGATCCTCACGCCGTGCTTGCCGTGCGCTTGGAGCGAGACACGGCGCGTCCTGGGGAGACGGTGCGCGTCGCCGGTTTCGCGCGCGCGCGCAAAGGCGAGAATCTGCTGCCGGCGAGCGGCGAGGTGCAGCTACGACTCGTGGGCTCTGCGCACGCCACGGCCGCCGCTCATGCGGCGCTCGACGCCAATGGCGCCTTCGCCACCGAGCTGACGCTGCCGCGCCCGATGCCCTCGGGCGAATACGCCGTGCTTGCCTCCGCTGCCGGAGCCTCGGGGAGCGCGCCGTTGCACGTGATGCCGGAGAGCGACGGCGTCACGATCGCCATCGACGCGCCCGATGCTCCCGCGCCGGCGGCACCCGTTCCGATCTCGCTGAACGTACAACGCTACGGCCGTGACGCGGCGAACGCGGTCGTCAAGGTAGACGTCGTGCGCGTTCCGCATGCGATGGCACCTGGCTTCCAAGGAAATCTCGACGACCTCTGGGGTGCCGCGACCGTTTTCAATCGGACGTTGCGCACCGACGGCCATGGGCGGGCCGACTTCACGCTCGAACCGCCTACGGACGGCCTCCCTTCCACGTACGTAGTACGCACCCACGCCGGTAACGCCTCGGCGGAGTCGCTCGTTGTCGCCTCCGGCCCCGCTGCGCTGGAGATCGTGCCGGAGCGGGCGCGGGTGGCCGCCGGCTCCCCAATTCGCCTCCAGATCCGCGGTTATCTCGTCTCCGACGGTGCGCCCACGGCGGGGCGCGACGTGCGCGTGGCGCTCTCGCACGGCGTCTCCGCGCAGCAGCAGACCGTGCGCCTCGACCGCAACGGTGAGGCGATGCTGACCTTCACCAGCCCCTATCTCGGCGGGAACCTCGTCGTGGCCAAGGACGGGAGCGCGACCGACGCGGTGGGCGTGATCAGCGCTCCGCAGGACCTGGCTCTCTCGCCGGCGGCCGCCTCTTCATCGGAGATCGCGGTGCACGCCTTGCGCGAAGGCGAGACGATGCACGTCGATGCGGCGCTGGACGGCGCCGTCGGCTCTGCGCTCCTTACCTTGCAGACGGGGCGCGTACTCGATGCGCAGTCGGCCGGCGTGCACGGCGGGCGGGCCGAGGCGAAGCTTTCCCTGAAGGGCGTGACGGACAACGCGGCGATCGGCTTCTGCTTCGTGAAGGACGGAGCGCTGGTCTGGCGCGATGTGGCTTCGCCGAGCGCGGGGCGTCTCCAAGTGCACGTCGATCCCACGCGGGTGCTTGCCCCAGGTGCGATGACCGAGCTCCACATCCACGTGGGCGCGAATGATCCAGCTACCGCCGTGGTGCGCATCGCGGACGAGGTGGCCTCGCCAGGGTCGAGCTTTGGCGATGCGGTAGCCCTGCTCACCTCGTCGGCCATGACGACGCAGGACTCGGCGCCGGAGGATGCCGTCTGGCACGCCTGGGTGACGCCGGCCGGCTCCAACGTAGGCGATCTGTTCGCGCTGCAGCGTACGCAGATCGCTACGCGGCGCGAGGCGATGCAGCCTGCTCCCGTACGCGTCTATGCCTGGAACATCGTGCGGGGCGGCAACGGTGCCGTTACGGCGCTGGTCGAGGCCCCGAAGGCGCGGGGCCGCTACGCGCTCTCCGTATTGGTGATCTCCGCCGACGGCCGCGTCGGCGCCGCTGCCTCGAATATCGAGGTCCAGTGACGGAGGCAAGTCTCTTCGATCAGCGGCGCGATCCGGCCGGGCGGCTGATGCTGCTCGACGTCTACGGCTTGGTCTACCGCGCCTTCTTCGCGCTTCCGCCCTTGACAACGACCAAGGGCGTGTCGATCAACGCCGTCTACGGCTTTACGATGATGCTGCGCAAGCTGATCGCCGAGGAGCGGCCCACTCACCTCATTGCCTGCTTCGACAAAGGCCTGCCGCGCGAACGCGTCGAGATGTTCAAGGAGTACAAGGCACAGCGTCAGGAGACGCCGGACGATCTGCGCTCGCAGTTCCCGTTGGTCCGCCGCGTACTGGAGGCCTACGATATCCCGGTAGCCGAGTACGAGGGCAAAGAAGCAGACGACGTTATCGCGACCATTGCGCGCCAGGCGGAGGAAGACAACTTCCAGACGCTCGTGATCACGGGCGATATGGACCTGTTGCAGATCGTCGACGAGCGCACGACGGTGCTGGCGACGCGACGCGGGATCAGCGATCTCGGGCGCTACGATCCCGCGGCGGTGCGCGAGCGCTACGGGCTGGAGCCGGCGCAGTTGGTGGACTACCGTGGGCTCAAAGGCGACCCCTCGGACAACCTCCCCGGCATCCCCGGCGTGGGGGAGAAGACGGCCGTCAAGCTGATTCGAGCGGCGCGCACGTTGGATAATCTGCTGGCCCATCCGGAGCTGGCCGGCAGCGAGAAGCTGGCCAACCTGGTGCGCACGCATGCGGAGCAGGCGCGCACCTGTCGCGACGTCTCGCGCGTCGATCGCGACGTTCCCGTCGCGCGCACGTGGGAGCAGGCGCGCTACGTGGCCCCGAGCGACGAGCGCCTCTATCCGGTCTTCTCGGAGCTCGAGTTCAAGACGCTGCTCGCCAAGCTCCAGGTTCCCGCGCAGGCGGAGGAGCTGCCGCAGGCCGCCACGCTGACGGGGAACTATCGCTCGTACGTGGCCGCCGTCGACCCGCCGGACCTGGCGCGCTTGGCGGCGCTGGTGGCGGGGCTGCGCGGCGGCGAGCCCGTCGCCGTCTACCTCGATGCCGCCGGCGAACAGCTCGGCCTCTGCGGGCACGCCGGGGAGGGGATCTCGCTGAGTTTGGCGGCGGCGCTCGCCGAGCCGGTGCGCCCACCCTTCACGCAACTGTGGGCCGATGCGCAGCCGAAGCTGATCCACGACGCCAAACCGCTGCTGCGCCGTCTCTACGCAGCCGGCATCGAGCCTGCGGGTTTGCGCGACGATACCATGGTGGCGGCGCACCTGCTCAATCCCTCGCGCACCTACGCAGGCCTCGAGGACGCCGTGCGGGAGCACCTCGACCTCGGTCTGCCTTGGGAGCCTGCCGCCCGCGCCGATGCCATCCTGCGCCTGACCTCTGCCGTGCGCGCCGCCTTGCAGGAGCGCGAGCAGCTGCGCGTCTACGAAGACGTAGAGGTACCGCTGGTACCGATCCTCGCGCGCATGGAGGAGGAGGGCATCGCGCTCGATGCCGGTGCGCTGCGCGAGATGAGCGGCGGCATCGCCGAGCGCGCGGCGCAGCTGGAACGCGAGGTCATCGCGCTGGCCGGCCACGAGTTCAATCTAGCCTCGCCGCAGCAGTTGGGCAAAGTGCTCTTCGAAGATCTCCATCTTCCGGGCGGCAAGCGCACGAAGACGGGCTGGGGAACCGGCGCCGACGTCTTACAGAGCCTCGCCCGCGACTTTTCCATCTGCGCGCTGGTGCTGGAGTGGCGAGAGCTCACGAAGCTGCAGTCCACCTACGTCGACGTGCTGCCGACGATGGCGGATGCGCGCGGACGCCTCCACACGCAGTGGCATCAGACGGCCACGGCCACCGGACGACTCTCGTCGACCAATCCCAACTTGCAGAACATCCCCGTGCGCACGGAGCTGGGGCGGCGCGTGCGCCGCGCCTTCGTGGCCTCGGGGCCGGGGCGCGTGCTGCTGGCCGCCGACTACTCGCAGATCGAGCTGCGCCTGATGGCCCACCTCTCCGGCGACGCCTCGATGCGCGCAGCGTTCCACGAGGGGCAGGACATCCACGATTTCACCGCGCGGCGCATCTTCGACGTGGCGGAGGGTGCGGCGGTATCGCCGGAGCAGCGGCGCATGGCCAAGGCCGTGAACTTCGGCCTGCTCTACGGCATGAGCGACTTCGGCCTGGCCCAGCGCTTGGAGATCGATCGCAGCTCCGCGCATGAGATCTCGCGGGCCTACTTCGCGCGCTTTCCCAGCGTGCACGCCTTTCTCGACGGCATCATCGCGCAGGGACGCGAGCGCGGCTACGTCTCCACGATTCTCGGGCGGCGCCGCTACTTGCCCGATCTGCGCGCCAAGAACTTCGCCGTGCGCGGCGCGGCGGAACGCGAGGCGGTCAACGCGCCCGTCCAGGGGAGCGCCGCCGATCTCGTCAAGCTGGCGATGGTGCGCGTCGATCGCGCGCTACGCGCCGAAGGCCTCGATGCGACGATGCTGCTGCAGATCCACGACGAGCTGCTCTTCGACGTAGCGGAGCGCGATCTCGACCGCACGATCGCGCTGGTGCGCCGCGAGATGACAGGGGCGCTCGAGCTCAGCGTGCCTTTGGAGGTTTCGATCAAGGTCGGGCCGACGTGGTACGACGTCGAGATGGTGGAGAACTCGGCACCCGTCGAGGAGGCGTTGTGATCGCCGCCTCCCTGTTGCTCTCGGCGGCGTTTGCGTTCACGATGCCCACGCCCGTGTCGAGCGCCACGCCGGCACCGGCGGTTCAGCACCTGCCCACCGTGACGTTGCGCGCCCCGCATGCCGCTCTCAGTGTGCAGGTGGCGCGAACGCGTGAGCAGCGCGAGCGCGGCTTGATGAACGTGACGGCGCTAGCGCCCCACGCCGGGATGCTCTTCGTCTTCCCCGCCGAGGGCCGCTTGTCGTTCTGGATGAAGGACACGCTCATCGATCTCGACATGGTCTGGCTGCGCGAGGATGGAACCGTCAGCTCCGTGGCGGCGCACGTGCCGCATAGCGAGCGCACCACGCCGGACGATCGTGTCGCCACCCGCGAGGGCGACGGTGCCTACGTGCTCGAGCTGCCCGCCGGCGAAGCGCACGACGACGGTTTAGTGGAGGGGGCGCGCGCCAGCGGCCTTCCGCCGCCCTCAAGGGAGTAGCATCGGCGGAGCCGCCTGACGCGCTCTCAGAGCAATCGCTTGACCAGAGCGATGTGGTCCGTGTCGTAGCCTAATCGTTCGTAGAGCGCGCGCGCACGGACGTTGCGCTCGTTGACGTTGAGCGAGAGGTAGCGGTCGCCGCGGGCTCGAGCCCACGCTTCGGCTTCGGCCATGAGGGCGGAGCCGACACCCGCCGCCTCGACGCTGACGGCAATCTCGGAGACATGCGCGTGCGGCTCGCCGGTGAAGAAATCGGTATGGACTACGACCCACACGAAGCCGATGGGCTCGTCGGCGCCGTTGCCCCTCGCGCGCTCGGCGATGAACAGTGCTTGCGACTGATCGTCGAGCGTAGCGAACGCGTCCTCCAGTTGCCGTCGCGTTCCGTCGGCGACTTCGTGCTCGGAACGCCACAGCGGCCGCGTCTCCGCGAAGCGCGCGGCGAGAGACGTGACGAACGCGCGATCGTGGACAGTCGCTCGGCGGAGGTGGACGGCCGGCGAGTCCGGTTTCCGAATCGTCATATTCCTCTGTTTCGACACGGGGAGAGGCGCTCCGTCGCTAGAAAGCGCAGGAGTGCCCGAGCTCCCCGAAGTCGAGACCATCGTACGCGGTCTCGCAAAGACCGTCACCGGACAGCGCATCGCCGAGGTGCGCATCGAGACGCCGAGAAGCGTCGTCAACGATCTCCCAGGCGACTTCACGGAGTTGCTGTGCGGCGAGACGATTGCGGGCGTGACGCGGCGCGCCAAGTTCATCGTCCTCTCGCTGGCCTCCGGGTGCACGTTGACGGTCCACCTGCGCATGACGGGGCGGCTGATCGTCGAGCGGGCTCCGGCGGAGGACCCATATGCGCGCGTGCGCCTGCGCTTCCAGAACGGCGGCTGGCTGCGCTTCTCCGATATGCGTAAGTTCGGGCGGATGCGCCTGACGACCGACGGCCTGTGGGCTGCCGGGCTGGGGGACGAGCCCCTGGACCCCGCCTTCACCCCCCGGCGCCTCGCCGGCCTGCTCGCCGGACGCCGTGGGCCGATCAAGAGCCTCCTCCTCGACCAGCATGTGATAGCGGGGGTAGGCAACATCTATGCCTGCGAGGCCCTCTTCCAAGCGGGCATCCACCCGGCGAGGCGGGCCGATAGTCTCTCCAAAGCCAGGGTGGAGCGCCTCCATCGGGCCCTGATCCGGGTTCTAGAGCATGCCATCGCCATGCGTGGAACCAGCGTCGAGCACTACGTCGACGCGGAGGGACTGGAAGGAGGCTTCCAGAACAACCTCGCCGTCTATGGCAGGGAGGGCCTTTCGTGCCTTCGTTGCCATGCGCCCGTAAAACGGGTCACCATCGGCCAACGGGGCACGTTTTACTGCCCGCGCTGCCAGCGGTAGGCAAATACAAAAGTGAAGGATTAGGTTACATCACCATTTTGACAGAGACGCATCCAAACGTCGCGCAGACGGAGGAAGAAGACCAGTTCGCGCTCGAGCAGCGCCTCTACGAAGAGAGTCTCAAGGTCCTCGACGAGGGCCAGGTGCTGACCGGCACCATCGTCGCCAAGTATCAGGATGAGCTCCTGGTCGACATCGGCGGCAAGTCGGAGGGCATCCTCCCGTTCCGCGAGCTCTCGCTCGCGATCGACGCCAAGTCGCTCAAGGTCACCGATACCCTCGAAGTGATGATTCACCGCGTCGACGACGACGGTGATCTCTATCTCTCCGAGCGGCGTGCGCGTGCCCTCAAGACGTGGGAGAAGGTCATCGCCGCCCACGAGAACGATGAAGTCATCGAGGCCACGGCTACGCAGGTCGTCAAGGGCGGCGTGCTCGTCGACCTCGGCATGCGAGGCTTCGTTCCCGCTTCGCAGATCCGTCGTCAGCCGGTTGGCAATCTCGAGGAGCTGGTCGGCAGGAAGCTGCGCCTGAAGGTCATCGACCTGGATCACAAGCGCCACCGCGTGGTGCTCTCGCAGCGCCTCGTGCTCGAGGAAGAGCTCAACCAGAAGAAGCAGGAGCTTCTCGGCACACTGGCTGTGGGTCAGATCCGCGAGGGCACGGTGGTTCGGCTGGCGGAGTTCGGCGCATTCGTCGATCTCGGCGGCGTCGACGGTCTCATCCACAACTCCGAGCTCTCGTACGCGCGCATCAAGCATCCGTCCGAAGTGGTCAAGGTCGGCGAAGTGGTCAACGTCGAGATCATGAAGTTCGACCCCGAGGCCAAGAAGGTGAGTCTCTCGCTCAAGCACTCGCTGCCCGACCCGTGGGTCGAGCATGCCGCGGACTTGGTCGAGAACTACGTCCATAAGGCGCAGGTCGTCAAAGTCACGCCGAATTACTTGCTCGTCGAAGTCTTCCCCGGCATCCTTGCCATGGTGCCCAAGGGCGAGTTCGACCCGAACAAGCAGTACCAGAGCGCCGAGGAAGTCGACGTCAAGCTCGTGACGGTCAACCAGTCCACGCGCCGCATCACCGGCTCGCTGCGCGTGACCGGTGTGGAGGACTTTACCGAGTACTACCACTCCGAGGGCGAGCACGGCACGACCATCGGTGATCTGCTGGGCGAGGACCCCTTCACCGCCGAACCCTAGGTCGCATCTGAGATCGCAACGAAGCGGCGCCCATGAGGACGCCGCTTCGCGTTTTCGTTCTCCTGTTGATGGCCGCGCTATGCGCCTGCACGCGCGTGGGGGCGGGTCGTAGCGCGAGCCATCCCGCCGAGCTGCGGCTGACGACCAGCAGCGACCTACCCACGCTCGACCCGCTGGTAAGCGATAACGCTAATCTCGGCTACCTCGCCCCGCTTTTCCACGGCTATCTGATTCGCGTCGACGCCGACGGCCGCTTCATCCCGGATCTGGTGGTGCGGGTGCCTTCGCGGGCCAACGGCGGGATCTCCGCCGACGGCCGCACCATCCGCTACGCCCTGCGGCGCGGCGTGCGTTGGCAGGATGGCGTACCCTTCGAGGCGCGCGATGTCGTCTTCTCGTTCCATGCGGCGATGAACCCGCGCAACGACGTACCCGATCACTCCGGTTTCGACGACATCGCGTCCGCGCGCGCCACCGGCCCTTATGCCGTCGAGGTACGCCTGCGCCGGCCCTACTCGCCCGGCGTGGCGACGTTCTTCAACCTCGGAGCCAACGACGCGTATCCCATCCTCCCCGCGCATCTGCTGGCGCGCTACCCGGATCTCAACAACGTGCCGTACAACGGCGCGCCCGTGGGTCTGGGACCGTACAAGGTGGTGTCGTGGAGGCGCGGCTCCGAGATCGACTTCCAGGCCGATCCTCACTACTTTCAGGGCGCGCCGCGCATCGCGCGCATTCGCCTCCAAGTGGTCCCGGATCAGAACACCTCGCTCACCCTCTGGCGCTCAGGGGCGAGCGACATGACGCTCGTCAGCGGCTTCGGTGCCACGACGGGCATACTCCAACAGGTCGAGAGCCGGCCGCGAACGCGCACCCGCCTGCGCGATCACTACCAGTTCGACTACGTGATGTTCAACGTCGCGAGCGCGCGCTTGCGCGACCAGGCCGTGCGCCGTGCGCTGGTGCGAGGTATCGATCGGCAGCGCATCATGCACGATCTCATGGGGAGCCTCTATCGCGCGGGCGACGGCGACCGCCTCCCGGGGCAGTTCGCCTACGATCCCGCCATCGTCCAGCCGCCCTACGATCTCGCCAAGGCCAAGGCCCTCCTCGACGCCGCGGGCTGGGGACCGCGCGCCGACGGCTTCCGTTACCGAAACGGCAGCCCGTTGACGCTGGAGATCGTGGGCGTGGCCGGGTCGCGTGCCTCGGAGCAGTTCGACGTTCGGCTTCAGGGCGAGCTGGCGCGTTTGGGGATCCGCGCGGAGGTCAAGAGCTATCAGTACTCGCTGCTCTTTCTGCCGTATCAGGAAGGCGGGATCTTCGCGCGCGGAGAGTACGATCTCGCGTTCTACGGCTGGCAGCCGGGCGAGGATCAGGACCACTCCTATCTCTTCCGCTGCGATAGCCGTCCGCCCGGCGGCGAGAACTATAGCTTCATCTGCGATCCCGTCATCGATCGCGCGGCACGCGTCGAGCTCTCGTCGAATGATCCCGTGGCGCAGGCTAGAGCCGATCGCGAAATACTGCGCCGGCTGATCGATCGCTCCGATCTGCTCTTCCTGGGCTTCACGCGCGACGCCGTCGCCACGCGCGACGACCTCGAGGGCGTCGAGCCGTCCGTGCTTGGCCAGCACCTCTGGAACGCTTGGGAGTGGCGCTGGTCGCCCGCTCAGTCTTCGCCGGGAAGGTAGCGCAGAAACCAGTCGCGGGCCGCCTCGGCGGCCAGCTCCAGCGTGCCGGGCTCCTCGAAGAGATGGGTGGCGCCGGGAATCACCAACAGATCGCTCTCGCCGGCGAGCTGATGCTGCGCGGAGCGGTTCAAGCGCAGGACTTCGGGATCGCTGCCCCCTACGATCAGCAGCACGGCGGCGCGGACGCGCGTCAGCGCACCAGCCGCCAGGTCTGGG
Source organism: bacterium (assembly GCA_004297985.1). Classification (GTDB taxonomy): domain Bacteria; phylum Vulcanimicrobiota; class Vulcanimicrobiia; order Vulcanimicrobiales; family SCRA01; genus SCRA01. The sequence goes on from SCRA01000019.1 coordinate 60,035, forward strand.
CGCCCGCCTCGCGAGACGATCGCGCGGATGTCGCTGCGTACGGCGGCCGCGATGAGCGCCGCCGCCGCGCCGGTGCTGGCGCCGAAGTAGCCGACGGTGGGCGGCGTGCCGTCGAAGAACGCGGACACCGAGGTGGTCGCACCGTCGAGGCGCCGCGCCAGCAGCTCGATGTCGAAACGGTACTCGTGCGTACGCTCGTCGATGGCGGCCTCGCGCGGCGTCAGCAGATCCAGCAGCACCGTCGCCAGGCCGCCGCGCTGAAGTACCAAGGCCACCTGCTGATTACGGGTGCTGAAGCGGCTGCTGCCGCTGCCGTGCGCAAAGAGCACCAAACCCAGCGGTGCCTGCGGAAGACTCAGGATCGCCTGCAGCCGCACGCCGGCGGCCGCGATCTCGACGTCCCGCGTCTCGATGCTGCCTTCCATCACCGCTATTTCACCGTGGAGGTCTTCCAGGCAGACGAAGAACCGGTGAAGGCGCAGGCGAGCGCACTCCGTATACAAGCGGCGTGTGGGGGATCGCGTGAAGGTCGGGTTGACCGGGGGCATCGGCTCCGGCAAGTCCGTGGTCGCCGAGCTGCTGCGGGTGCACGGTGCGCGCATCATCGACACCGACGCGCTCTCGCGTCAGGTCGTGGCCCCCGGCGGCGAGGCGCTGGCCGTCATCGCGCGGCGCTGGCCGCAGGCGATCGCTCCCGACGGCACCCTCGACCGCCAGGCGATGGCAGCCATCGTCTTCTCCGATGCGCAGGCGCGCGCCGGCCTCAACGCTCTGCTTCATCCGCGCATACGCGCGTTGGCCTTCGAGCAGGCTGCACAGGCGAAGCCCGGCGAGATCGTCGTCTTCGTGGTGCCATTGCTCTTCGAGTCGGGTTTCTGGAAGCTGTGCGACAAGACGGTGGCGGTGATTGCTCCGCTCGAGCAGCGCCTGCGCCGCGTCGTCGAGCGTGACAACGTCAGCGAAGAGCATGCGCGCGCGCGCATGGCGGCGCAGATCGATCCCGATCAGGCGCGCCGCCGCGCCGACTACGTCGTGGAGAACGGCGGAACGCCGGACGACCTGCGCTTGCGCGTCGACTCGCTTTGGAATGCGCTCAGCGCTTGCACAGGCGCTTGACGGCGTTCGAAGCGGCGATCTCACCGCGCTCCGCATAGGCTTGGTGGTTTTCGTCGATCTGGTCCAGCCGGTAGAGATAGTTCACCAGCATGCCCGCGGACTCGCGCATGCCGCGTGGCGAGAGATCGCCGAGCCAGTTGATGCGCTCCACCTGCGCGCCGTTGCTCAGGTGAAAGTGCGCGACGGGATCGAGCGCGCGGCTGGTTCCCGCGCGACGCTCCTCGAGCAAGTAGTGGGCGCACAAGCGCATGAGCGGCTCGCGTAGCGCCTCGGTTGCTTCGGGGTCACGGTGCCACGAGCGTTTGGCGAGCATCGCACGCAGCGTATGGGGCGAGCCATTCCCCGCTGCCTTCTCGTCGGCGTGCTCGAGCCATGCGCGGAAGCCCGGAATCGGCGAGAGCGTGGAGAACGTCTTGAGGCTGCGCAGCTCGCTCGAGAGCTCGTCGACGACGCGCTTGATGAGCGCGTTGCCGAAACTGATGCCTACCAGGCCCCGCTGGCAGTTCGAGATCGAGTAGAAGATCGCGTGGCTAGCCGCTACCGCCATGCCGAGTGGCGCCCGCTGATCGAGCAGCGCGGCGATCTCGCCCGAGAGCTCGTCGACCAGCGCCACTTCGATGAAGATCAGCGGCTCCGCCGGCATCAGCGGGTGGAAGAACGCGAAGCAGCGGCGATCGGCATCCAGGCGGTTCTTGATGTCCGGCCAGCCGCGTACTTCATGCACCGCCTCGTAGTTCGCCAGCCGCTCCAAGAGCGCCGCCGGCGACTCCCATGTGATGCGCCGTAACTCCAGGAATCCCACGTCGAACCACGAGGCGAGCAGCTCTTTCACGTCCCGTTCGAGGGCACGCAGCTCGCTGTCGTCGCCCGCAAGGTCGATGAGATCGGCACGGAGATCGACGAGGAACTTTACTCCTTCGGGGAGGCTGTTGAAGCGGCGCAGCAGATGGAGGCGCGGCGGCTCCAGCGCGTGGCGCAGCAAGATCTCGAGGCGGCGCCGCTGTTCGGGATCGGCGGCCTCGCGCATCTGCGCGGTGAGGTCGTCGATGCGCTCGCGATCGACGTCGAAAGAGGCTACCGTGCGCAGGAAGCGCTGGCGCCCTTCGGCGTTGAGGGAGAGGTAGAGGCGCCCAGCCTGCGCCGCGCGCGCCCGCGCGGCGATCTCTCCGCCGCGCTCCTCCAGGCAAGCCCGTAACTCCTCGCGCAGGCGCTGCGTCTGGCGCCCATTGAGCTCCGGGGCTCCGGTGGAAGGGGTCACGGCTCGGGCCGCCGCGGCGATTTCGTGCCAGAGCGTGCGCAGGCGGGCGGCGGTCTCGGTCAGCGGCATGCGGCGGATCCTCACGTGTGTCGTAGGACGCGTCCAGAACGTTCACCCGTGAACGCACCGTCGCGTAACACGCAGACACCGTTCACATAGACCGCGCGAATCCCTTCGGGGAGCAGCGTCGGCTCCTCGTACGTTGCGCGGTCGATCAGCGCCTCTTCGTCGAAGAGCAGCAGATCGGCGAAGGTACCTCGTTCGATCAGGCCGCGATCGCGCAGGCCGAAGATCGCTGCCGGGAGCGACGTGGCGCGGCGCACGCCCTCGGCGAGGTCGTAGATTCGCCGGCGGCGGCTGTAGCGGCCAACCGCGCGTGGGAACGTGCCGAAGGCGCGCGGATGCGGGAGGCCGCGCGCCGTCACGCCGCGCAGGGCGCGCCCTGAGGCGTCGCTGCCCACGGCGACGAAGCGCGCGGAGAAGACCGCGTCGACGTCGCTCTGCGTCATCTCGAAGAAGATCGCCGCAGGGGTGAGCCGCTCCTCGAGCAAGAGCTGTAACGCCGCGGCCACGGGCTTCACGCCCCAGCTCCTTCCTAGCTCGCCGATGCGCTGCCCGGCCAGCTCCTCGTTGCGCGCGGAGGCGACGTCGGTGATCAAGATCTCGTGCCAGCGCCCCTGCCAAACCAGCTCCACGGCCAGTGCGATGCCGGCCCGCTGCGCGGGGTCGCGCAGCCGCTCCAGCGTGGCCTCCACTCCTCCGATGCGGCTGCTCGGGGGAAGGATCTGCGCGAGCTCCGTCCACGCGCCTAGGTAAGGATAGGCGTCGGCGAAGACGGGCTCCCCGGCGTCGCGTGCGGCATCGATCACCGCTAGCGTGCGATGGACGCGCCCCCAGTTACGCTTGCCCCATGCCTTGTGGTGGGAGAGCTGGACGGTGACGCCCGCCGTGCGGCCGATGCGCAGCGCCTCGTCGACGGCCTCCTCGAGCGCATCGGACTCCGAACGCAGGTGCGTCGCGTAGAGCGGGGCGCCCGCCGACGCCGCCGCTTGCGCCATAGCGGACAGCTCTTCCGTCGTGGCGTACGAGCCCGGCGGATAGATCAGGCCGCTGGAGACACCCAATGCCCCAGCCTCCACCGCCTCGCGTACCAGCCGTTCTTGCGTTGCGCTCTGCTCACGTTCCAGCGGACGCGGATCGTCGCCGGCAACGTTGGCGCGCGTGGTGCCCAGGCCAACCAGCGTGGCGACGTTGATGGCAGGGCGTTCGCGTTCCACCAGGGTGAGAAACTCGTCCATGCTGCTCCAGGAGAGCTCGATGCCGTAGTCCTTCAGGCGTTCCGCTCGTTGTCGCCGCAGCACGTCATGCACCAGGGGCGCCGCAGAGAGACCACAGTTTCCGCCGATCTCCGTCGTCACTCCCTGGCGCAGCTTCGACTCCACGCGCGGCTCGATGAGCCAAAGCTCGTCGGTGTGGCCGTGGACGTCGATGAACCCCGGCGCTAGCGCGAGTCCCGTGCAGTCGACGATCTCGCGGGCGTCCTGCTCGTCCAGCCGCCCGATCAAGACGACGCGGTCACCGTAGGTCGCTACGTCCACGACCTGAGGGGGGCGGCCGCTGCCGTCGTAGACGCGGGCGCCGCGGAAGATGGTCGAGAGCATGGAGTCCAGGGTTGGCCCCAAAGGCCTATGCCTCCGCCTCCTGCGGGGAAGTTAGAGGCCTCGCATCATGGGTAAGGGATGCCAACCGGCTAGCAGAAGAGGAGACGAGGCTATGGCTACGATTAAAGGGCGCCCCACCGGTGGCGGGATGACGGTACGCGAAGCCGGCAAAAAAGGCGGCGATACCGTGAAGGCCAAGTACGGCGCCGAGTTCTACGAGGCGATCGGCCGTAAGGGCGGCGAAGCCACAAAAGAGAAGTACGGTCCAACGTTCTACGAAGAGATCGGCCACAAGGGCGGACAGAAGGTGAAGCGATTCATCGAAGAAGGAAAGCGCACCTAACGCGACCCCATGCGCGGCCAGAAGCGACGATCCGGCGGCACCGCGGCTACAGCTTCGCGGTGCCGTCGATCTTGTTGGCGGTGATCTGACCCGTCGCGACGTTCCACTGCACGTTGCCGATCGTCAGGCGGTCGCCCTGGGAGGTGAGCGTGGTCGCCGAGGGGATCGAGAGGAGCTGGAGCGCGTTGTTCCATGTGATGACGTCGGTTTGCAGCGTCCGTACGATCGGCTCGTTCGCGCTCCGCAGTTGAATATGGCCGTTCACCGTAAGGTCGCGCGTGCGTGTGTTGATGGTGACGCGGTCGGCGTGCAGCTCGAGGTACGCCTTGCCGCTCTTGTAGAGCGCCGCGCTCTCGACGCCCTCTAGCGTGGTGAGGCTGCCGTCGGCCGAAGTGACGATGCGCTTTGCTCGGAAGTGCCATGCGTTCTGTGTACCGTGCGTACCGATGCCGATCGCCTGCTCGAGCACGGTGGAGCCGGTAGGAGGGGGAAGAATCTCGTTGAGCCCAGCGCGATAGATGACGACGGCGATGATCGCTGCCGCCGCCAACACTGCCGCGGAGACGAGGCGCTTGGTGCTCGCGCGAGCGTTCATGCGAGGCGGCGCCTCGCTGCGAGCGCGACGGCCAAGGCTAACAGCGCGACGATAGGCGGTCCCCACGGCCCGAGCGTGCGGTATGCGGTCCAGGTAGGCGGCCCCACCGTTCCGACTTCGGTGCGCTCGATGCCGAGCGGAATGCGCGTGCGCCACGTGCCGTCGGGGGCGATGATGCCCGAGATACCGGTAGCGGCGGCGCGCACCACGTAGGCACCCTCCTCGACGGCGCGCAGACGCGCGAGCTCGGCGTGCTGGTAGGGTCCCGCGGAGGCGCCGAACCAGGCGTCGTCCGTGGCGACCACCAGCACCTGCGCGCCCGCGTGCATCATATCCCAGGCATCGCGCGGGAAGGCGCTCTCGTAGCAGATCAGCGCGCTATAGTGGAGCGGCGCGTCGCGGAAGACGACGGACTGTGTTCCAGCCGAGAAACGCGAGACGGAATCGAAGAGCGAGATCTTGCCGAGCGCCGATTCCCACGGCAGATACTCGGCAAACGGCACGAGGTTGCGCTTGGTGTAGATCGCGTTGAGGCCGCCGTTCGGACCGTAATCCCACATCTGATTGGCAAGATGACTCCCCGCGCGGCTGTCGGTCCCGATCAACAGCGCCCCGCCGGCGCGCCGCGCGAGATTCGAGAGGCGCCGCTGCACCACGGGGCTCTCGTTGAGGAAGGTGGTAACCACTGTCTCCGGCCAGACGATCAGCGAGGGATCGTTGGGCGCGGCGGCGAGCGTGCCACGCTCGTAGCGGTCCAACTCGCGCCAGAAGAACTGCGGGCTCCACTTGACGTCCTGCGAGACGTTTCCTTGCACGACGGCGACACGCATCGTGGGAGTGGAGACCTGGGTGCGCGCCGGCCAGGCCAGCCATAGCACGCCGGACGCGACGAGCGATCCAACGATCCAGGCGGCGGCGCCGCGGCGCGTCCGGGCGGAGAAGAAGTCGGCCACGGCGGCGGCGATGAGCGCAAGGACGAACGAGATGCCGTAGACGCCGAGATACGCGGCGATTGCCACGAAGAACGTGGAGGCCTGCGCGTCGCCGAGCAGGCCGAAGGGAACTCCGACGGGACCGTTGCCGCGCGCCAGCTCCGCCAGCGTCCAGATCGCCGCACAGCCCAACGGCCAGAGTGTGGTGCCGGTCGCAGAGAGTTGTGCGCACGCAGCGCCGGCGGCGCCGAAGAACAGTCCCTCGATGAGCGCGAAGAGCACGACGACGACGGGATCGAGCGGGCCGATGTACTCGCCGATCGAGGTGCCGATCCACGCCATGGTCAGCAGAAAGAAGAGCGTTCCCGCGTACCAGCCCGTGAGGAATGCAGCCCTCCAGGAGCAGCGTCTCCACAGCCAGAACAGCGGGGCGAGCGCGACGGGGCCAAGCCACGCCGCGTCGATCTTCGGAAACGTCGCCGCGAGCAGGACGGCCGCGAGGGCCGGTAAGACAAGCGAGGTCACCGTTGCCGGCGCAACGACACGGGCGGAGACATCGAGTGGGCGAGAGGTGGACATGCTACGCTGGTTCGGAGTCCTCGTGGTTGCGGCGGCCTTGGCGCTCGGTGCCTGCGGGAAGATCGTCACGCTGCCTCCGGGCAGCAATCCAAACGTGGGTATTCCGGCGGGCTCTATGCTGGTTCGCTTCCGCACCGCCGGTGCGATGAACTTTCAGAAGTATCAGTACCTCATCGTCGTCAACACCACCGGGTCGGGTATCACCCCGTACGCCAACGCGCAGTCGACGGGGAGCTATCAGAACTTCTCCTTCGCGTTCCAGGTGACCGGACCCGCCCCTGGGACCGCCCAGACGGCGCTCCTGCAGTATTACACCATCCCCGGCGGCGGACCCAACAGCGTTCGCGTCAATCAGCCGCCGATTCCCGCGGGCATCGTCCTGCTGACGCCCAACGACAACGGTCAGGGAACGGAGTTCAGCGTGCTCTTCCCGCGCGCGCTCTTCTACCTGCCAAGTCCGGCCTCGCCCTCGCCCGGCCCCATCCCCAGCGCGACCCCGCTTCCCGTTGGGCTTCCAAATCCCGTTCCGACGACCACCCCGCAGCAGACGTGGTACTTCAACTTCTTCACGCTGGATGCCACGACGACGTCACCGATTGACGCGCTCGGTGCCACGGGTATCAGTGATACGTCGTTCAGCCAGCCCTTGCTGACGACCGCGACGTTCGATCAGCAGATCTACAAGCCCGCCGGCGCCGATCAGGTGTCGGATCCGGCGGCCTTCATCAGCGGCGGGGAGATCATCAACGCGCCCTGACCGACGCACCTCGACACGACACACCGGAGGCAGCATACCATGCAGCTCCTGACCACCATCGACCGCGCCACCCTCGAGCACTCGACGCTCCTGGCCGAGTCGAACGAGTTCGCGATCTATCAGCTCGAGAACGATACCTATTCGTTGGTCCACCGCCATGCCGGCGTCGAGTGGCAGGCGATCACGCTCTCGGGCGACGGCCTCTTCCGCGTCATGGAGCTCGTCGCGCGCGCGGGCCGTGCCCTTTATCGGGATCTCGCAGGCGACCTCTCCCGGGCGCGTAAGCCGTAGAGAACCTCGTTCGGCGCCTTGGTCCGAACGCCATCAGAGACCCCCTGTCTCAACCGCCGTAGGTGAAGCTCTGCGGGATGATCGGGCCGTTCTGATTGATCCCGAAGTTCGCCGCGCGGCTGGGGAAGGCCAGCAGGTTGATGGTGGCGTCGAACTCCTTGAGGTCCTGGCGGTAGCTGAGCTGGATCTCGTAGCAATCGCCGACGATGTGGCGATAGTAGATGGCCTTGTTGAGGATGCCTCGCTGGCCGAAGACACCGCCGTAGAAAACGTTGGCCGAGACCTGGATCTCGCTGTCGTGACCGAACGGCGTCGCCACCTGCACGTTGGTGGGTCCGAACTTCGAGAAGCTGGGGTCGTAGGAGCCGCCCAACTGGACATAAGCAACTCTGAACGGCCGCAGCGTCAGCTGATACGAGACCGGCTGAGCGATGTGGTTGAAGCTGGTGCCCGTCGAGAGCGTGAGGTTGTAGTAGCTCTCGTTGAAGATGCGCAGCACGTCCTGCGCCGATGACGAGTTGCCGCCCAGCACGTCGAGGGTTTGAAAGGGTCCGAAGCGGTTGCCGTTGGTGTTGACTTCGTTGTAGCTCAGCGAATTGGTGGCATGGCGCCCGAACGTGGAGGAGAGCGACATGTTCTGGGTGATCTGCGCCTTCTCGTCGCCCGTGCCGTAGCGGTCTTGGCGGACGTTCACGCCCACGTCGAAGTCGGTGTTGTTGAAGATGCGATAGTAGATCGGCCCCAGCGAGAGGTTGGCTTCCTCTTTGCTGGTCTCGACGTTATCGGGAAACTCGTGATAGCGCCCCGCGACGAAGTTCACCGAATACGGGAAGCGCGCGAAGGAGCGCAGATGCGGGCGCAGCGTGATCTCCGGCAGCCTGTCGATGCCGGCGAGGAACGTCTGATTGGTCTTGTCGACCGTGATGTCGGTGTCGAACGCCTGGCCCGTGATGTGCGTCAGCGTGTTGAGGTGCAGATCGTCGGTGTTCCCCGATGTGAAGAGCTCGTTGCGGTTGGAGGATTGGCTGATGTTGATCTGCTGGCTGACGCGCGGCGTCAGCTGGCGGCTATCCGTGAAGCCGTAGGAAGTGTTCGACTGCTGACTTCCCGATTGGTAACGCGAGAAGGTATAGTTCTCCTGACCGCGCGTTCCGGTGTACGAGACGCTGGAGTTCAGCGAGAACGACGGTGGGAGGTAGACGAAGGGGCCGTAGTTGCCGTTGTAGGTGAAGGCGAAGTTGCCGCGTAGGCGCTGCGAGAAGTTCTCGTTGTCGTTGAGCGAGAGGTTGTAGCGCTTCTGCCCTCCGCTGAGCTTGTTGTAGTTGAAGTCGTCGAAGTTGATCGAGCCGCTGCGCCGGTTGTCCTTGCGGTGATAGAAGGCCACGTAGCCCATCTCCATGCCCAGCTTCTGGAAGAAGTTGAGGACGTAGTAGCCGTACCAGTCGTCGCTGCGGTAGAAGCCGAGCCGCTCCTTGGCGAAGACGCCGGTGGTCTGCGTGTAGCCGATCTCCGGCGTGGAACTGGTGTAGGCTCGCCCAGGGCGGCGCGTCAAGCCGATCACCAGCACGGGAATGTAGGCTACCGGGATGAGCCCCAGGTAGAGCACCGCCTTGCGCGCCACCAGCTTGTCGCCGGGATAGATGTCCGCCGAGCGCGACTCGAAGTGGTAGCCCCCCTTGGGGTCCTCGCAGGTGGTGAACGACGATCGCTCGATGTGCGTCGTGCCGCTGCGCAGCGTTTCGATGCGCGTACCCGTGTAGTAGAGGCGGCCGTGCTCCACGCCCTCGGTCGTGGCTCCAGATCCCCCCGTGAGCGTCGCCAAGCCCTTGTCGGTATCGAAGGTGATCAGCGTCGCATTGAGGACGGCATCGCCGCGCTGGTTGCGCAGGCTCGGGTGCCCCGTGATGCTGATCGTGTGCTCACCGTCGTAGTGCGCCTGCTCGCCGCTGAGGATCACGTCACGATAGTAGACGCGCACGTTCCCCTCGGCATCCATGGGCTGATGCTCGGCATTGGTGCCGATGACGCGGTCCGCCACGACGGCTACCTGATCGGGCCCCAGCGTGGGAATCGGCGTGGGACCGGCCGGAGAGGGCATCTCCGTCGGTAACGGTGAGGCTCCAGCCGGCGGGATGGTGGGCGTGGGAGTCGGCGGCACGCCGGATGGTAAGGGGCTCGGATGCACGAGGAAGACGGGGCCCGGGCTGCCCGACGGTGCCGGCGTGGGCGTGGGAGGCGGCGGAGGCGTGGCCGACGGCGGCGTAGGCGTGGGTTGCGTCGGCACCAGAATCGGGAAGCCCTGACCGGGGCGGGAGAACGGCAGCGGCGTCAACGCGGGCGAGGCCGCGGGTGAAGGCGATGATGAAGGCGATGCGGACGGAGACGGCGACGGTGACTCGGCCGGTGTCGCGCTGGGGAACGCCTGTGCGATACTGCACGGTGAGAGCGCGGCGGGTGCGGTGTTGGTGTCCCCTGAGCGTTGCGCGGCACGCGCGGGGAGAAGTGAGACGGTGGTAAAGACGACCGCCAGCAGCAGGGAGACGAATCGCACCTATCGGTCCTCGAGGTAGAGCATGATGCCGCCGGCCACACCGGTGACAACGTTGGGGATCCAGGCCGCTGCGAAAGCATTGATCTCGCCGTTGCGTCCGAGGGCGGCCATCGCCGCCATGAAGAGCTGGTAGACGAAGAGCACGATGATCGAGAGGGTGATGCCCAGCGTGCGTCCCTTCTTCCCGTAGCGCGTGGCCAGAGGGATACCGATGAGCACGGCGATGAACGCCCCGAAGGGATAGGCGAGCTTCTGCGCCAGCGTGATCTCGAGGATGCCGACGGAGGGGCCGCCCAGGCCCTGCGCCTTCATGGCGTTGACCTGCGTACCGAGCTGCTTCGACGACATCGTGTATGGATCGGTATTCGAGGTGGAGAGGAATTGCGAGGCGGTCTCCTGCAGCGGCAAGGGGACCGTCACGGTCTTTCCGGTCAGGCTGTATGCCACCGTGCCGTCGGGGCGAAAGGCAACCTGACGCGTGTTCTGAAGGATCAGCTCCTCGTTTTCGATGAAGGCACGCTTCGCCGTCGTCACCTTCTGGAAGAAGTCGCTTTTCCCCGGCTCGAAGATCATCACGCCGTCCATCGTTCGTCCGTCGGACTCCATGCTGTTGACGTAGAAGATCCGTCCGCTGTCGGGATCGCGGCGGAAGAACTGCGGCTCTACGGGAAGCGTCGCCGTGCGGTAGACGATTTGGTAGAAGGAGCGCGTGGAGAGGTCGACGGTGTACGGTGTGACATGCTCGTTGATGAGATACGTCGAGATGAAGATGATGATGCCGCACAGCAAGAGTGGTGCCGAGATGCGCAGGAAGCTCACGCCGCTGGTGCGCAGTGCGGTGATCTCGTTGTCCGCGGCTAGGCGTCCAAAGGCCATCATCGTCGCGAAGAGGCAGGCGAAGGGTGCGGCCATCGGGATCACCAGCGGCACGCGGAAGACCAAGAAACGGAGCACGAGGCCAACCGGCGCGTGCGCGTTGATGATGTAGTCCGCTGCTAAGAAGAAGAAGTTGATGAACTCGAAGAGCAGAAAGGCGGCCAGCGCAAAGCCGAAGGGTCCTATGCACTCGGCGAGTAGGTAGCGGTCGAGGATGGAGAGCGCGACGCCCCCGCTGGGCGGCGTGGCGCGCACGGCTCTCAGGCTGCTGGTTGCCATCCGCCGCCTACGAGCCGAAGTCCGCGAGCACGCGCGACACGTATTGGCGCGTCTCGTGGAAGGGCGGGACCCCGCGGTAGCGGTCGACGGCGCGAGGCCCGGCGTTGTAGGCGGCTACCGCCAGCTTCACGTTGCCGTGGTAACGCGTCAGCAAGTCGTGAAGGTAACGCGTCCCGCCGACGAGGTTCTGCCAGGGGTCGAAGGGATCGTCCACGCGGTAGGCTCGGGCCGTCTCCGGCATGATCTGCATCAGGCCCATCGCCCCGCTCCGCGAGCGGGCCGTCGCATTCCCGTCGGACTCCGCTTTCACCATGGCGTAGGCGAGGCGCTCGGGGACACGGCTCTGCACCGAGGCGGCCGAAACCATTTGGCGTAGCGAGCCGCCCGCCGGCGCCGGCGGCAACATGCCGCCCGACCCGCAACCGGCCAATGCGGCGGCGAGCACGAGGGCGGTTGCCGAGAGCAGCAGCGGTCGCAGCAAAGTAGAGCCAGTTTGTCGGCCCGTGCGTTCCTTACCTTTGGGGGTGCTGCGGAGTTGCTTCTTCACTTGCCCTAATGTATAGTGGTTGCAAATGGTTGCAAGTGGGGCCAGGTGGTAAATCAGTGGCGACCGAGTTCCCCCGTTTTACCGGGTCGTTCGAGCTCCGGCTCGACGACAAGGGGCGGCTGGTGGTACCTGCCCGGGTCCGCGAGCGGCTCGGCGGGGCCTTCGTCATCACGATCGCGCCGCCTGACCCCTGTCTTGCTATCTACCCCCAGGGGGCTTGGGAAGCGTTCTGTGCCCGCCTGGAGGCCGCGCCACGGAAGGATGAGCAGTATCGCCGCTTCGTCCGCGAGCTCTTCGGCAATACCGAGGAGGTTGCAACGGACGGGCAGGGGCGGCTCCTCATCCCTCCCGGACTGCGGAGGATCGCAGGGATCGAACGGGAGGTGGTACTCGTCGGGTCGCTGACGCGCGTGGAAGTGTGGAGCGCGGAGGCGTATCGCCGGCAACCGGACGTTGAGAACGTCGCCGATCTGATGACGGAGCTCGGCCTCTACTGATGGATGCGGGGCATGTCCCCGTTCTCTTCGGCGAGGCGCTCGAGTATCTGGGGATTCGTCCGGGGGGGACCTACGTCGACGCTACGTTCGGCGGCGGCGGCCACTCGCGGGGGATCCTGGACCGTCTGACCTCCGGGCGACTGATCGCCTTCGACGCCGACCCCCAGGCGCGCGAGCGATGTCGAGACTTTCCGGCCGAGCGATTCACGCTGGTGAACGCCAACTTTCGTGAGTTGGACCACCGGCTCGACGAGTTGGGCGTTGCAGCCATCGACGGGATCCTCTACGACTTGGGGGTCTCCTCGATGCAGTTGGATGTCGCCGAGCGCGGCATGAGTTTTCGTGAGGAGGCGCCGTTGGATATGCGACTGGATCCGACAACCGGCCCGACGGCCGCCGATATGTTGGGGACATTGAGCGAGCGCGAGTTGGCACAGGTCATCTTCGAGTACGGGCAGGAGCGCGCCGCGCGGCGGATCGCCCGCGCGATCGTCCGCCGCCGCGACGAAGGGCGCCTCCCCGCCACCACCACGGCCTTGGCCGCGTTGATCTCCGGCGTTCTCCATCGTTACGGCCACCGCGAGCGCATCCACCCCGCCACTCGTACCTTTCAAGCGCTGCGCATCGCCGTCAACGACGAGTTGAATGCCCTGCAGGAGTCGCTCGTTCAAGCCACCGATCGCCTTGTCGAAGGCGGGCGCATCGTCGTCATCTCCTTCCATTCGCTGGAAGACAAGATCGTCAAAGAGCATTTTCGGAGCGACCGCCGCCTGGAAGTGCTGACCCGCAAACCCGTCACGCCGAGCGAGGCCGAACAGCAGGCCAACCCTCGCGCTCGGAGCTCGAAGCTTCGCGCCGCTCGCAAGCTGGAGGAGACGCCGTGATCGCGGCGCGCATCCTCCCTTCCCCCGAGCCGCAGCGGCGCGAGCGCGAGCAGACGCGGCCACGGCGCGCTGCAGCGATGCGCCGCGCCATCTGGCTGCGAATCGTCGTGTGTGCTTCGTTGCCCTTCCTCCTGGTGATGGCCTACGTAGCGCTCTTCGCCCACGTGACCAGCCTCGGTTACACCTATGCGCGGGCGGAGAGCGATCTCCAGCGTGCCCGTGCGGAACACCTACAATTGGAGGATGAAGTCGCCCGCCTCCAATCGCCGCAACGACTGGCCGCCATGGCCAAGCGCCTCGGCATGAAGGATCCCGGTACGGAGATGGTGGTGCGCCTGGTGCCGCCGCCGACGGTGGCGACCCGTTGGCCGCTCCCGTTGGGTACGATCTTCCGGATGCGGTAGCGTGCGGCCGCGGCAGCGTCATCAGAGAAGCTTCGCCCGCATCCCCCCCATGCGGGCGAAGTGGTTCTTCGCCATACTCGTCATCCTAGGCACCTATCTCTCCTGGCGTCTGTTCGACGTGCAGGTGCTCAACGGCAAGGTCTACGCGCGCGATGCGTTGCTCCAGCAGCGCGAGACGCTGGACGTCCCCGGCCGCCGCGGTTCGATCCTCGATCGTAACGGGATCGTTCTGGCGGACTCGCAGCCCTCGGAGTCCGTCTTCGCCGTTCCCGCCGAGGTCAAAGATCCCGAGGCGGCGGCGCAGAGCCTCTCCGCCATCCTCCACACGCCTGCCGCACAGCTCGAGCCGCTGCTGACCGGCAAAGGCGAGTTCGTCTGGGTAGCGCGCAAGATTCCGCCTGAAGAGGCGCGGCGTCTGCGTGATGCGGCGATCCCCGGCGTCAGCGTCATTCACGAGGAGACGGGGCAACGCGTTGCCGCCAACGGCACGCTGGCCTCGCCGATCCTGGGCTTCGTCGGCATCGACGAGAACGGCCTCTCCGGACTCGAGTATGCCTTCGACCGGCTGCTGCGTGGCGAGCCCGGCAAGATGACGATGGAGACAGACCACTTCGGGGATCCGATCCCCTTCGCGCCGGAAGTGGCGGACCCGGCACGCCCGGGTATCACGCTCCAGCTCACGATCGATCGCTATCTTCAATTCGTGACGGAGCAGGCGCTGGGGAAGCAAATCCGCAAGTGGCACGCCCGGAGCGGAACGGCGATCGTTCTCGATCCCGATAGCGGCGCGATTGTGGCGATGGCGAGCCTACCCGATTTCGATCCCGACGCCTACTGGCGCGCCAAACCCGCCGCTTGGCGGGATCACGCCGTGGAGGACTCCTACGAGCCCGGCTCCACTTTTAAACTCATCACGGCGGCCGCTGCTTTAGAGAACGGCATCGCGCCGCACGCGCTGTTTCCCGCGCATGACGAGATCGAAGTCGGCGGCCACGTCATCCACAACGCCGAGGACGGCTTCATGGCCTCCGGCAAGCGTTTCGAGACCATCGACGACATCATCGCCTACTCGCACAACGTCGGTGCCGCCGAGATCGGCCTACGCGTGGGGTCCGTGCCGCTTTACCGCATGGTGAGGGCCTTCGGCTTCGGCTCGCCGACGGAGGTGGGCCTCCCCGGCGAGAATCCCGGAATCATGCCAGCGGCCGAGGACTGGAACAAGGTAGGCGTGGCTACTATCTCTTTCGGCCAAGGCATCTCCGTGGAGCCGCTCCAACTGGCGATGGCCTACTGTGCGATCGCCAACGGCGGCGTTCTGCTGCGTCCGCGTATCCTCGCTCGTCTGGTGGCCGCGGACGGAAGCACCGTCTATCAGTATGGTACCGAGGTGGTGCGCCGCGCCGTCTCCGAGCGCGTGGCCGCGCAACTGCGCGCCTATCTGCGCCAGGTGGTGGTGCGCGGCACCGGTAATCCCTCGGCGCAGGTCGCAGGCTACACCACGGCGGGAAAGACGGGAACGGCGCAAGTCGTCGTCAACGGCGTCTATGCATCGGGCGATTACAACGCCTCATTCATCGGCATGATCCCCGCCGATCACCCGCGCTTCGTCATCCTGGTAAAAGTGGAACGGCCGCGCGGCTCCATCTACGGCTCCGAAGTGGCGGCGCCCGCCTTTGCCGAGATCGCGCGCCTAGCGATGCTCCACGAAGGCATCGTACCGGACGAACGCTTGGCTCGCACGGGGGCGAAGCGACGGTGACCGAAGACGGCGGCGTGAAGCCCGTGCAGGATCGCCGTATCTCCGTGGACTCGCGTCGCGTCGCCCCGGGCGACGCCTTCGTCTGTCTGCGCGGCGCCCACGTCGACGGTCACGACTACGCGGCGGAGGCGGTGCGTCGCGGCGCCGCAACGGTGGTGAGCGAGCATCCGCTCCCGCTGCCGCCTGGCGTGGAGTCCATCGTGGTGGCCGACGCGTACGCCGCGCTCTCCTCGTTGGCCGCCGCGCACTTCGGTCATCCCTCGCGCGCGCTGCGCTGCATCGGCGTCACCGGCACCAACGGCAAGACTACCACCACCTATCTGGTCCAGGGTATCCTTGCGGAGGCCGGTGTGCCCTGCGCCGTGTTCGGCACGCTGGGGGCGCGCTTCGCCGATCGTTCGTGGGCCTTGGAGAACACCACGCCGCTGGCGCTCGACCTCCAGGAGCTCTTGGCCGAGGTTCGCGCCGCCGGTGCGCGCGCCGTCGTGATGGAGGTGAGCTCGCACGCGCTGGCGCTCCACCGTGCCGACGACGTGGAGTTCGATGTCGCAGCGTTCACCAATCTGACGCAGGATCACCTCGACTTCCACGGCACATTGGAGGCCTACGAGGCGGCCAAGCGCGTGCTCTTCACGGGGTTGTTGGCACGCTCCGCACGCCAGCCGGAGCGCGTGAAGGCACCGGGGACCGCCGTGCTCAATGCCGACGACGCGACGGCGCGGCGTTGGCTGGCGCAGGCGTGGCCGGTGGCAGAGACGTTGAGCTACGGCTTCTCGGCGGGGAACACCGCAGGCGTGCGCGCCGAGGACGTGGACTTGCGCGGCGAGCAGACGCGCTTTCTCCTGCGCCACAACTCCGCGACGGCGCCCGTCAAGCTGAGCCTGCCCGGACGTTTCAACGTCTCCAATGCGCTCTGCGCCGCGGGCTGCGGCGTTGCGTTGGGACTCGATCTCGAGACGATCGCGCGCGGGCTTGGCCGGCTGCACAACGTGCCGGGGAGAATGATGCCCGTTGCGCCGCCGGAGGGTTCGGCTGGCGCGGAAGCGTTGCCGAAGGTGATCGTCGACTATGCGCACACGCCCGACGGCCTCGCGAACGTCCTGGACGCCGTACGCCCGGCGACGCTCGGGCGGGTGATCGTGGTCTTCGGCGCCGGCGGCGATCGCGATCGCCGCAAACGGCCACTGATGGGGGCCGCGGCGGCGGAGCGCGCCGATATTCTCTATGTGACCTCCGATAATCCACGCACTGAGGACCCGCGGAGCATCATCGACGACGTGATGGAGGGCGTCTCGTCGGCTTTGGCACGCGGCGTGCACTGCGGCGTCAGCGTGATCGTCGATCGTGCGGCGGCAATCGGCGCCGCCATCGCTGCCGGCGGATCACGCGACGTGGTGGTGATCGCCGGCAAGGGACACGAGGACTACCAGATCGTGGGCGAGGAGCGCCGCCCGTTCTCCGATGCCGTGGTGGCACGCGCGGCGATGGAGGAACGGTTGCGGTGAGCGAAGGCCGCATCGCCCTGCCGTTGGACCGCGTGCTGGCACTGACGCATGGACGCTGCGTGCCCTCGCGCTCGGCGTTCGCCGCAACGGTCGATCTCTCGACGGACACGCGCTGCATCCGTCCTGGGCAGATCTACGTGGCCCTGAGCGGCGAGCGCTTCGACGGCCACGCGTTCGTCGAGCAGGCGCGCGCGCACGGTGCCGCCGGCGCAGTCGTCGTGCGGGAAGCGGCGTTGCCGTCGAACTTCCCGGGCATCGTGGTGGCCGATACGACGCAGGCGTATCTCGCCTGCGCGCAGGCGGCGCGCGAGCTTTACACGGGACAGGTTGCGGCGATCACGGGGAGCGTCGGAAAGACGACCACCAAAGCGTTCTGCGCAGCGCTCTGCGAAGCGGCGAGTTTGGGCCCCGTGCTGGCCACGCCCGCCAACGAGAACAATGAGATCGGCGTCGGCCACCTGCTGCTGCGGGCGCTGCGTGACGCCATGACGCCGCGGACGCTGATCGTGGAGATGGGCGCGCGCCACAGCGGGGAGATCGAGGTACTCTGCCGGGCCGCGCGCCCTACCGTGGGCATACTGACGGGCGTGGGCGAGTCGCATCTGGAGAACTTCCCCTCGCTCGAGTCGCTCGAGGAGACGAAGTGGGGGCTCTTCGCGACCGGCGCGCGCCCCGTGCTCAGCGGCTCTGACCGCGCGTCGCTCGCGCGCCTGTCGCGCGTGCTCGACCGTGCGCCGCTGCTTTGCTATGCGGAAGCGCCCGTGCAGAGAAGCGATCCGCGAGCCGGGGAGGTCTGCGTGTCGGCGGCAGGGGAGGGTATCGTCGAGGCGAGCTATCGCGCGCCGGGTACAGCGGAGAGCCACACGTACCGCACCGCGTTTCCCATCCCCGGTGCCCACCATCGCCTCGACGTGGCCCTGGCGCTCGGCGCCGTGGCAGCCCTGGGCGGCAATCTCGATCATGCGATCGCGGCGCTGGGCACCTTGAGCCTTCCCGAAGGGCGCTACCAGGCGATCGAGCTGCCGAACGGCGCGAACGTCGTCTATGATGCCTACAACGCCGCCCCGTCCTCCACGGAGGCCGCCCTCCAGACGTTCGCCGCGCGGCGTGCGCGGCGCAGGATCGCCGTCCTGGCGAGCATGGCTGAGCTAGGTCCCGATGCCGAGGAGCTCCATCGCCGCGTGGGCGCGTGCGCCGGCGCGTTGACGCGGCGCCGCATGCTCGACGCGCTGCTGGTCGGAGGCGAGTTCTCCGGCGCGCTGGAAGAAGGCGCCATCGCAGGCGGCGCGCCGCGCGCCAGTATCACACGCTTTGCCAGTAACGCCGATGCCACGGAGTGGCTGCGGGGACATCTCCATCCGGGCGACGCGGTGCTCTTGAAGGGTTCGCGCCGCTATAAGATGGAGGAGATCCTGGAGGGGTTGCGCCGGTGAGCAGGCTGGTCATCACACGCGAAGGGTTGCCGCAGGGAATCGTCGCCCTGCCGGTACGTACGCGTCTCATCGGCGAAGGCGACGATCTGCTCGCGCTGGCGCGCGAGGCCACGCGCGGCATCGCTCAACACGGCGACGTGCTCTGCATCGCGGAGACGGCCGTGGCCATCGCACAAGGGCGCTTCATCCCCGCTGAGTACATTCGCCCCAGCCGGCTTGCGTTCGCGCTCTCGCGCAGGGCCGGGGCCTTGGCTACGGTGGCGCAGCCGGAGTCGATGCAACTGGTCATCGACGACGTGGGCGTGCCCAAGGTGCTCTGCGCCGTCGCCGCCGGCGCCGTCGGGCGCCTGTTCGGTAAGCCCGGCCTCTTCTACGAGATCCTCGGCGAAGCGATCGCCGCGATCGACGGCTACACGGGTACGCTGCCGCCGTACGAGCGCGCGATCGTGCTCGGTCCAGCGCATCCGGACGACGTCTCGGCGCAGCTCGCCGAGGCGCTGCACTGCCACGTGGCCGTGATCGATGCCAACGATCTTCAGAAGGCGCACGTCCTCGGCGCCAGCCGCGGCGTCAACCGCGCGACGCTGCAGGAGGCGATGCGCTCCAATCCGCACGGCAACGCAGATCAGCAGACGCCGCTGGTGATCCTCAAGTGGCGCGGCAGCGGCCCCAACCCGCTCGAGGAGGTCGCGTGAGCGCCGCCCTTGCCGCGCTTGCCGCCGGGCTGATCGTCGCACTCGGTGCGGGCGCCCCGCTGATCGCGCAACTGCGCCGGCTGGCCTTCGGCCAGCACGTGTATGAAGACGGCCCCGCGTCGCACCAGAGCAAGAGCGGCACGCCCACCATGGGCGGCATCCTCTTCCTGGCCGCGGCGCTGGCGGCGGGGGTGATCGTTCACACGGCGCAGGCGTGGCTCTTGGTTGCGCTCACCGTTGCATGCGGAGGCATCGGCCTGCTCGACGATTGGCTGATCGTGCGCTACAAGCGCGCGCTGGGGCTGCGAGCCCGCACGAAGCTCCTGCTCATCGCGCTCGTGGCCGTTGCGTTCCTCGCCTACGCTCAGACTGTGCTAGCCCCGGAGCATCGCTACGCGATCCTGCGCTGGCACGGCGGCGGCGCGCTGGACGTTCAGCCCGCGCTCTGGTACGCGCTCTCGCTCTTGGCCGTACTCGCTACCACCAACGCCGTCAACCTCACCGACGGCCTCGACGGCTTGGCGGCGGGAACGATGATCCCGGCGCTGGCCGTCTCGATCGCGGCGGCCGCGGTCGCCGGGGCGCGCGGCGTGGCGCTGGTGGAGCTGGCGATGATCGGCGCCTGCGCTGGCTTCCTGTACTATAACCGCCATCCGGCGCGCATCTTCATGGGCGACACGGGATCGCTGGCGCTCGGCGCACTGCTGGCAGGCGGAGCGATTCTCACGGGGACGCAGCTTCTTCTGCCGCTGATCGGCGGTGTCTTCGCGGCGGAGGCGCTCTCGGTGATCCTGCAGGTGGCCTCGTATAAGACCACCCGCAGGCGGATCTTTCGGATGAGCCCGCTGCATCACCACTTCGAGTTGGGCGGATGGCCCGAGACGATGGTGACCAAGCGGTTCTGGACGGCGGGCGCGATTCTCGCGCTCGCGGGATACGTGGTGGTACGATGACCAACGAGAAGAGTCTGCAATTCACCAGCGGCGAGAACGTGCTCGTCATCGGATTGGGGCGCAGCGGACTGGCAACCGTGGAAGTGCTGCGCGAACGCGGCGCCGAGGTGTGGGGTGTGGACGACAAGCCCGCCGAGCAGATCGAGCCCGCCATCCGCGAGATCGAGGCCGCCGGCGCCATCTTCCTCGATCGCGAAGAGCTCGAGCGCGTGCTCCCCCAGATCGGCGCAGCCGTGCTCTCGCCGGGCGTTCCGCTCACCGCTCAGACGGTGCGCCGCGTGCAGGATCGCGGCATTCCCGTCTACAGCGAGATCGAGGTAGCCTACCGTATCTGCCGCGCCCCCATCCTCGCCGTCACGGGCACCAAGGGGAAGACCACCACGACGGCGCTGCTGGGGGCGATGCTCGCCGCCGGCGGGCGCACCGTGCACGTGGGCGGGAACATCGGCAACGCGCTCATCCGCGAGACGGCCAAGTCCGCTCCCGAGGATTGGGTCGTAGCGGAAGTCAGCTCGTTCCAATTGGAGTCGATCCGCTCGTTCAAGCCGCGCGTCTCGCTGATCCTCAACCTCTCGCCCGATCACCTCGACCGTTACCACTCGATGGAGGAGTACCGCGAAGCGAAGCTGCGCATCTTTGCCAATCAAGGCGTGGGCGACATCTTCGTCGGCAATCTCGACGATCCGTACCTAGCCCCGCTGGTAACCGACGTGGAGAGCTACCGCATCCCGTGCGAAGCGTGGTGGTTCTCCCGCGAGCCGCATCGCAACTCCACACTCTACGTGCGCGACGAGAAGATCTATTTCGCAAAGCCTGGCGCACCGCGCGCGCTGGCGCTCATGCCGGTCAACGAGATTCCGCTGTTGGGCGAGCACAATATCATCAACGTGATGGGTGCCGCGGGTGCCGCGCTCGCCGCCGGCGTCTCCGTCGCCGCCATTCGCGAGGCCGTCAAGAGTTTTCACGCACTGCCGCACCGTCTGCAGATGGTGGGCGAGATCGATAACGTGCGCTACGTCGACGACTCCAAGGGCACCAATCCAGGCGCGGTCATCGCGGCCCTGAAGTCCTTCGGGCCGGGGCGCGTCGTTGCCATCTGCGGCGGCAAAGCCAAGGGAACGGACTTCAGCGAGATGGGCGACGAGCTGGATGCGCGCGCGCGCGCCGTCGTCCTGCTGGGCGAGGCCTCCGACGCCATCGGTACGCATGTGGTGCGCGCACCACTGCATCGCGCGGACAGCATGGAGGAGGCCGTGGAACAGGCGCGCTCCCTCGCGCAGCCCGGCGACGTGGTACTGCTCTCGCCGGGATGCGCGTCCTTCGACATGTTCGAGTCGGCGGAGCACCGCGGCCGGGTCTTCACGGCGGCGGTCGAGGCACTCGCGCAACGGGGTGCCACGCGTGGCGCGTGACCGCCGCGAGCGCGCCGCCCCCGATTGGGGCTTGGTGGTCGGGGTCGGCGCCCTGGTGGGCATCGGCCTCGTCATGATCTTCTCGGCGTCGAGCGTCTCGGGTTACGCCGAACATCGCGACACCGCCTACTTTCTCAAGCGCCAGCTCATGTGGCTCGTGCTCTCGCTACCCCCGGCGATCCTGGCTTATCGCATCGACTACCGTCTCTTGAAACGCTGGACGCCGTGGCTGTTGGGGTTCGCCGTCTTCTCGCTGGCAGCCGTGCTGTTGCCGCACGTCGGCACGGTGGTAGGCGGCGCGCGCCGTTGGTTCTCGCTGGGCCCGCTCTCGTTGCAGCCTTCGGAGTTCGCCAAGCTGGCACTGGTGGTCTACCTCGCGCATGCGCTCTCCGAGAAGAACGAGCGCATCACCTCACTGCAGCGCGGCGTCTTTCCGATCGTCGTGATCACGGGACTGCTGGCGATGCTGGTACTGCGCCAGCCAGACATGGGGACGGCCAGCCTCTACGTCATGGTAGGCCTGTTGATGCTCTTCGTGGCGGGCGCGCGACTGCCGCACCTGCTGGCCACGCTGGCATGCATGGCGCCGCTGGTGGCCTACGAAGTGATGATGTCGCCGTACAAGCGCGCGCGCATCATGGCCTTCCTCGACCCTTGGAGAGATCCGCAGAACACGGGCTTCCACATCATTCAGTCGCTGCTGGCACTGGGCAGCGGGGGGATCTTCGGCGTGGGCCTGGGCGAGTCGCGCCAGAAGTTCTTCTACCTCCCCGAGCAGTACACGGACTTCATCTTCGCCGTCATCGGCGAGGAGATGGGACTCATCGGCTCGATCGCGGTGCTCGTACTCTTCGTGTGGCTGGCCTACCGGGCCATTCGCATCGCCATCGGCGCCCCCGATGCGTTCGGCTTCTACCTCGCCGTCGGCTGCGCCGCCACGATCGTACTGCAGGCGCTGGTGAACATCGGCGTGGTCACGTCGTCGTGGCCCGTGACCGGCGTTCCACTGCCGTTCATCTCGTTCGGCGGCAGCTCGCTGATGGTCAACCTGGTCTGTGTCGCGCTCATCCTCAACGTGGGCTGCGCTCGCCGCGCCAGCGTGGGCATTCGCTCCTTGGGTGTACGCGGCGGGGCCGCCGCTTGAAAGTCGCCTTTGCTGGTGGAGGCACCGGTGGTCACGTCTACCCGGCGCTCGCGCTTGCCCAGGCGCTCAAGGAGCGCGATCCCGGCGCGGAGATCCGCTTCTTCGGCATGTCCGATGGCATCGAAGCGCGCCTCGTAGCGGCGGCGGGCTACCCGTTCGAGGCGGTTCCAGGGGCGCCCCTCGAACGTAAGCTCTCGCTCGCCACATTGCGCACGGCGGCCGTCAACGTCGCTGCGCTAGCGATCGCTTTCTCCAAGCTGGCATCGTTCAAGCCGCAGGTGCTGATCGCAACCGGCGGCTACGTCAGCCTCCCCGTCGTTTGGGCCGCTTGGCTTCAACGGCCGCTCTCCCACACTCGCATCGTACTGCTGGAGCCGAACGCCGCACCCGGCCTTACCAACCGTTTAGCCGCGCCGCTGGCCGACGAGGTCTGGGGCGCCTACGCCGATGCCGCGCAGGTCTTCGGCGGGAAGTTCCAGATGACGGGCGTCCCCGTGCGTCCCGAGGTGCGCCGCCTGCGCCCCAAAGACGTTGCGCGCAAGGCACTGGGCCTCGATCCCGCGCGGCCCACGCTGTTGGCGATCGGCGGCAGTCAAGGGGCCCGTAAGATCAACCAAACGCTCGCTTCGCTCGTGACGCGGCGAGCGCTCGACGGCTGGCAAGTGATCCACGTCACCGGCGCGCGCGACTACGAGTGGATGCAGGCGGAGGAGCACGACCTGGCCCCTGGAAATAGCGTAGCGCTCCTGCCGTATCTCGATGACATGGCGCTCGGTTATGCCGCCGCCGACCTTGTCGTGGCGCGTGCGGGTGCCTCGACGCTCGCGGAGCTCGCGGCGACGGGCACCGCCTCGATCCTGGTGCCCTACCCATTCGCGGCGGAGAATCACCAGGCCAGGAACGCGGAGGTCTTCACGCGCGCAGGCGCAGCGGTGACGATTGCCGATAACGAAGTCGACGGCGATCGCTTGTGGTGGACGCTGGTCGAGCTGCGGGCACCCGGGAAGTTGGAGGCGATGCGAGCCGCCGCCCGCGGACTGGCACGTGACGATGCGGAGCGAGCGCTCGTGGAGCGCCTGCTGAAGGGGAGTGCGCTCCCGGAGGAAGTTTGAGCCAGAGTTCGGGGTACGTCCACTTCGTCGGCATCGGCGGCATCGGCATGAGCGCGCTGGCGCGCGTGCTCATCGCGCAAGGTGTCGCCGTCTCCGGGTCGGACCTCAATGCATCGCCTCGCCTGCGTCAACTGCGCGAGCTCGGCGCGCGCGTCGCCGTCGGCCACCGTGCGGAGAACATCGAGGGCGTGCGCCGCGTAGTCGTCTCCTCGGCGATCCCGGTGGAGAATCCCGAAGTGCGCGCCGCTCGCGAGCGCGGTATCCCCATCGTTACGCGCGGGGTCTTGCTCGCCGAAGTGATGGAGGGGCGCTGCGGCATCGCGATCTCCGGCACGCACGGCAAGACCACCACTACGACGATGGTGGCGGCAGTGATGGAGGCGGGCGGCCTGGATCCCACCGTGCTCGTCGGAGGGGAGATCATCGGTCGCGGCGTCAACGCCAAGCTGGGTGGCGGCCGCTACTTGGTGGCGGAGAGCGACGAGTCGGACGGCTCCTTTCTCGAGTTGCGGCCTCGCATCGCCGTCGTCACCAATATCGAGAACGATCACCTCGCGCACTACGGAACGTTCGAAGCGCTCTGCGACGCCTTCCGCGAGTTCACTGATCTGCTCCCCGACGACGGCTTGGCCGTCATCGGCGTCGACTGCGAGAGCTCCGCGCATGTGGCGGCGATACCGCGCGCCGCACGCACCATCACCACGGGGCTGAGCGAGCGCGCCGAGATCGCGGCCAGCGATCTGGTGCAGACATCTGGCGGAAGCCGCTTCACCGTACGGTTCCACGGGAAGCCGTTGCTCGAGGTCGCGCTCTCCGTTCTCGGCTTGCACAACGTGGCCAACGCGCTGAACGCCGTGGCGGTGGGCCTGGAGTTGGAGATTTCCGTCGAGCTGATCGCGCGCGGCCTGCGCGACTTTCGCGGCGTGCGCCGCCGCTTCGACGTGCTCTTTCGCTCGAGCGACGTGGCCGTGGTCGACGACTACGCCCACCATCCTACGGCCGTGGCCACGACGATCGCCGCGGCGCGCCAGTACTGGCCCGGGCGGGTGGTCGCCGCGTTTCAGCCGCATCGCTACACGCGCACCGCGTATCTCATCGACGACTTCGCGCACGCGTTGACCGGCGCCGACGAAGTCGTGGTGGCCGGCATTTACGCTGCCGGCGAGGAGCCGATGCCCGGTGTCACCGGCGAGACGATTGCGGAGCGCCTGCGCGTTCACGCGCCGGGGATGAGCGTCACCTACGTGGCCGACCGTGCCGCCGTGACGGACGCGCTGATGGCGCGTGCCGTGCCGGGAACGCTGCTGCTGTGCATGGGCGCCGGCGACATCACCGCGCGTGCCGCCGAGGCTGCCGCGCGCTTGCGCGAGGCGGAGATGGCCGCCGCGCATGGCTAGCCGCAGCATCATCGAGGCCGCCGAGCGCGCCGCGCTCGAAGCGGCCTGCGGCGACCACATCGCCTTCGACGCGCCGCTCGCCTCCCATACCTGGTACAGAGTGGGCGGTCCGGCCGACGCGCTGGTCGAGGCGGAGAGCACCGCGATGCTGGCCGAGGTATTGCGCATCTGCGCGCGCGCGGATCTGCCGTGGTTTGCGCTGGGCAGCGGGTCGAATCTCCTGGTTGGCGACGGTGGGACGCGCGGCGTTGTCTTCCGCCTCACCGGCGAGTTCGGCCAGACGCGCTGGAGCGAGGAGACGGCGGACCCGTACGTACGCGCCGAGGTGGGCGCGAGCGCTCCACTGCCGGCGTTCTGTGGACAGGCCGCCCGGCGCGGTTGCATGGGCATCGCTTCGCTGGCAGGGATTCCCGGCAGCGTCGGCGGCACGCTGCGCATGAACGGCGGTACCGATCGCGAGTTCGGGGAGTTCGTCGAGGAGGTGCTGGTACAGACGCCGCAACACCCCGAGCCGCACGCCGTCAGCATCCAGTACTACTACCGTCACACCACCCTGGCGCGGGATGCGGTGGTGGCCAAAGTGCGTCTGCGCTTCGAGCGTGGGGACCCAGAGGTCGTGCGGGGCGAGCTCAAGGCGCGCCTCCAGCGGCGCAACGCCACCCAGCCCATCCAACTTCCCAACGCCGGATCCGTCTTTCGCAATCCTCCGGGGGACAAGGCGGGGCGGCTGATCGAGGAGGCGGGGTGCAAGGGATGGCGCTGCGGGGGCGCGGAAGTGAGTCCTCTGCACGCCAACTTCATCGTGAACCTCGGCGGCGCCACTGCGGCCGATATCGCGACGCTGATGGCACGCGTGCGGCGCCGCGTTCACGAGCGGTTCGGCGTCGGTTTGGTCCTCGAGCAGCACATCGTGGGCGTCTTCGATTAGAGAGATGGAGAGAGCTGAGATGAAGCGCGTCGCCGTCCTGATGGGTGGGCCCTCTTCGGAGCGAGAGGTCTCCATCGCCACCGGCACGGGAGTCCTTCAAGCGCTCCAGTCGCTGGGCTATCAGGCCGAGTCGTTCGATTTCGATTACCGCGTCGTGGAGGCGTTGCGCTCCTTTGCACCCGACGTCGTCTTCAATGCGCTCCATGGCGTGGGCGGCGAAGACGGCCAGGCGCAGGCGATCCTGGAATGGATGGGCCTTCCCTACACCGGCAGCGGCATCCAAGGCTGCGCGATGTCGATGGACAAGCACATCACCAAGAAGCTCTTGGCGGCCGAGGGCCTGCCCACACCCGCTTGGGACGTCTTCGATCTGCGGGGCGGTACGCTGCCGCTGCTCCCCGGGCTCAATCTGCCGTTGGTGGTGAAGCCGGTCGATGAGGGCTCGAGCGTCGGCGTCACGATCGTGCGTACCCACGATCAGTGGAAAGAGGCGATGATCGCCTACTCGGAGCGCTATGCGCGCGTGCTCGTGGAGGAGTACATCGCCGGACGTGAGTTCAGCGTTCCGGTGCTCTTCAACGACGTGCTCCCCGTGGTCGAGATCGTCTCCGAGGATGCGTTCTACTCGTACGACGCCAAGTACAAGGCGGGTGGGTCGCGCCACGTGATCCCCGCGCCGATTGGAGAAGAGTTGACGGCGCGTCTGCAGATGCTCGCGCTCTCCACGCACCGGCTGATGAATCTGCGCGACTACTCGCGTACCGACATCTTGCTCTCCCGCGAGGGGCGCCCGTACATCCTGGAAGTCAACACGCTCCCCGGCCTGACGCTTACTTCCATTCTGCCGGACGCCGCCCGCAGCGTAGGCATCGCCTACGAGACCTTGGTCGACCGCCTGGTGCGCGCCGCCCTCGATCGCGGGCGGGAGGGGCTTGGCGCGGCGGGCTCTGCCGGCCGACAATAGTCGCAATTCCGCAACGAAGCACTCCCTCGGAGGAGCGGGCACCCATCGGGCCTAAGTCTCCGCCCGCACTTCAGGAGGTTTTTTCCGTAATGTCTCAAGCTCTGATCGCCCCGCCCGGCCTCGAGGGCGTTGTTGTCGCATCCACCAAACTCTCGAACGTCGAGGGCAAGATCGGCCGCTTGACCTACCGCGGATACGACATCCACGACATCGCGCCGAACGCTCACTTCGAAGAGATCGTCTACCTGTTCCACTACGGTGAGCTTCCGACGCGGGCAGAGCTCGACGACATCCGCCGCAAACTCGCCTCCCATCGCGAGCTTCCTGCTCCGGTGGTGGCGATGATGAAATCGCTTCCCAAGGATTCCTGGCCCATGGATGTGCTGCGCACGTCCATTTCCATGCTCTCCCAGTTCGAGCCCCACAATCCTGACGGTGCCCACACCTCGGACGTCGATGGTGCGATCAAGCTGATCGCCAAGACGCCGGTGATCGTGGCGGCGTGGGATCGCGTTCGCCGGGGCCTCGAGCCGGTTGCGCCGCGCGCCGACTACGATGCGGCAGCCAACTTTCTCTGGATGCGCACGGCCGAGACGCCGCACGACGCGGCTGTGGCGGCGTTGGACATGTACCTCGTCCTCCACTGCGACCATTCGTTCAACGCTTCGACGTTCGCTGCGCGCTGCACGGCCTCGACGCGCGCCGACATCTACGCCGCCGTCACCACGGCCGTGGCGACGCTGGAAGGAAACCTCCACGGCGGCGCCCCCAGCGAAGTGATGCACATGTTGCAGGCGATCGCCACGAAGGATCGCGTGGAGCCCTATGTGCGAGACATCGTCAGGCGGGGTGAGCGCGTGATGGGCATCGGCCACCGCGAGTACAAGGTCCGCGATCCGCGCGCTCAGCACCTCGAGGAGAAGGCCAAGGCGCTGGGCATCGCCGCCGGCGACAGCCATTGGTACGACCTGGCCGTGGCCGTCGAGCAGACGGCGGTGCGCGTGCTCCAGGAAGAGAAGCCCGATCGCGCCCTCTACGCCAACGTCGACTTCTACTCGGCGCCGATGCTCAACGCCCTGGGTATTCCCAGCGACGAGTTCACCTGCATGTTCGCGTGCGGTCGTATCGTGGGCTGGACGGCGCACATCCTGGAGCAGTTGGCGCACAACCGCATCTTCCGCCCGCAGGCCGACTACAACGGGCCCAGCGGTTTGCGCTGGGTGCCGATCGACCAACGTTGAGCCGGCATAGCCACTCCTCCGTTACCTGAAAACGCGGCCCCGTGCCGCGAAAGGAAGGCCCTCAGCTCCAACGAGAATCGTTCCGCTAGGCGCATCCCTCTCGAGTGTGCGCCGTTAGGAGTTGGAACGACGTGGATCAGGCGCTCGCGAGATCGACGCTGGCGAAGGTCACTAGCCGGCTCATACCTTTCATGTTCATTCTCTACGTGGCGAACTTCCTCGACCGTGTCAACGTCGGGGTCGCTGCGTTGACGATGAGCAAAGACCTCAACCTCAGCGCCGCGGCATTCGGCCTCGGCGCGGGTATCTTCTTCATCGGCTACTTCCTCTTCGAAGTGCCGAGCAATCTCATCCTCGACAAAGTAGGCGCGCGCATGTGGATCGCGCGCATCATGATCACCTGGGGGATCATCTCCTCCGCGACGATGTTCGTGAACAGCGCCGCGATGTTCTACGCGCTGCGCTTCCTGCTGGGCGTGGCTGAAGCGGGCTTCTTCGCCGGCATGATCCTCTATCTCACCTATTGGTTCCCCGCCGCGGAGCGCGCGAAGGCGGTGGCCGGATTCATGACTGCGGTCGCCGTCGCGGGCGTGATCGGCAATCCCATCTCCGGCGCGCTCTTGAAGCTGGAGGGCGTAGCCGGGCTCCACGGCTGGCAGTGGCTCTTCCTACTGGAGGGTTTGCCTTCACTCATCCTCGGCTTCGTAGTCATCGCGTATCTCACGGATAAGCCGGAGCAGGCGACGTGGCTAAGCGAGGCGGAGCGCACCTGGCTGACCGAGCGTCTCCAGAACGAGCGGCGCGAGAAAGAGGGCCGCGAGCAGTTCAGCTTGATGCAGGCGCTGGTCAACGGACGTGTTTGGCTGCTCGCGCTGGTCTACCTCGGTATCGTCATCAGCCTCTACGGCTTCACCATTTGGCTTCCCACGATCATCAAAGGCCTCTCCGCGAGCACGGGCAATACGGCGGTGGCCTTCCTCGCTGCAATTCCGTTCCTGTTCGCCGCGATCGCGATGGTCATCGTGGGGCGCAGCTCCGATCGCAGCCGGGAGCGTCGCTGGCACGTGGCCGGCCCCGCTTTCGTAGGAGCGTTTGGGCTGATCATCTCGATCTACGTCCACTCGGCGGTGGGGGCGTTCATTGGCCTCATCATCGGTGCCGTCGGCATCTACGCGGCCCTCGGTCCCTTCTGGACCTTCGCCCCGGCGTTTCTCACCGGGACAGCGGCCGCCGGCGGCATCGCGCTGGTCAACTCGATCGGCAACCTCGGCGGATTCTTGGGCCCGTACATCGCGGGCGCCGTGAAAACGAAGACGGGGAACTTCACCGACGCGCTGGGCGTGCTCATCGTAGCCCTCATCATCGCCGGCGTGCTGGTGCTGTTGATGCCGCATCGCGAGCCGGGGATGGTTCCCGCTGAAGGGAAGCACGCGGCGGTCACGCCCTAAGGCTGACGGCGGGGAGTCGCGCGCTCCCCGCCGAAACCCGGCCCATGCTTGCACCAGAGTCCACCCGGCGCGCCGAGATCGAGCGGCACACCAAGGAGACGCAGATCTCCCTGGAGCTCGACCT
>SCRA01000020.1 GCA_004297985.1 bacterium
CGTCATCTTTTTGATTGCACTTAGCCAAGAGATGCCCCAGAGCTGCGCACGACAGAGTGGTTCGGTCTTGCCAGCGGTAGGTTGCGGGCGTCGGTGTCGGTGTCGGCAAAACACAGTTATCCGAGCAACCGGCCGGTCGGCAACTAAAGAGGTGGCCCTGCTAGGCAGGGCCACCTCTGACTAGCAGCCGGTAGCGCTACGGGTAGATCACCGGCGAGCCACCGCTGGCCGGGCCGTAGACCCCTGCGTTCGACGTAGACAAGCCGACGAAGGCATAGTTGGCGCCAGCCAACTGCGCGGGCAACGGATTCACGACGCCCACACACCCGCTCCCCGTATGATAGTCACCGCCCTGCATCGCGCCTACGCCGACGTAGGGATCACCCGGATCCTGTGTACCGTTTGCCGCGATATATGCGTCGGCGATTCGCACAACTTGCAGCGCCGCGCTATCGACCGCCGGCGTCGAGAGCCCGGCTTGCTTCCGGTCGAACTCGAAGTCTTGAGCGCACACCACCTCGTTATCGGTCAACCGCAGCACCTGGTCGATGCCAAGCGCGTTGCTCCCGCTCGCCAGCGCGATTTTCTCGTGCAGCGCCGCATGCGTGTTCGTATACGCCCCCATGCCGCTATTGGCCGGATCCGGAGTCGGGAACGATAGCGCCGTGGCCTGATACAGCACCGCTGTGTCCTGCGGCGTCACCGAGAGCAGGTACGTCCCTGCCGGCACGTTGCTGAACGAGTACGCCCCGCTAGCGTTGGTCGTCGTCGTCGCGACGGCGGGCGCCATCGTCGGCTCCGGCGCTCCTGAAGGTGGCGGCGTCTGGAACGGCGCGAGCGAGACGCTTGCCCCGGAAATCGGCTGCGAGGCGTCGTCCATGATCGAGCCCGAAACGCTAGCCGGAATCGGGGCGCTGCTCGCGGCTGGCGTAGGGGTCGACGTCGGCAGCGAACCAGGAGACCCCGCCGGCGGTATCCCCGATGGGCTGCCGCCACCGCCGCACGCGGTTATGAAGCTGATGAGCACGAGGGGACCCACTGCCCTCGACATGATCGAGCGAGCGTTAAGAATGAGCACCCCTACGTCCTTGCAGCGGCGGCGATGACACAAGTGGTGGTGACGCGTGACTTACAAAACACGTTGGGCCCCTTTCTGCTCGAGCAGAAGATAATAGCCGATCGCTGCAGCTGCGTAGCCGACAATCGATAGGTAAAATCCGGCCGAAAGACTTCCGAAAAGCGCTCCGAGTGGTGCCATCCAGACCGCAAAGAATATGCCCAGCAACGCGCAGGCAACACCGAACGCGAGACGCATGAGGCGCGCATCCGGTTTGAGCGCGATAGGCAGCGCACCTAGCGCGATGGGAAGGGCAAGCGCGAAAAGGCCGGCGAACCCAGCCTGTACGATGGCATACGAGCCCCCAACTCCAAACATTCCGACGTGAAATGCCGGAACAATGGCGCCGGTGGTTGCGACTCCGGCGCCCGCGAGCACCGTGACCGTCGGCTTGCCGTGCATGTCGACGAAGGCCTGGAAGCGCTCGGAGAACTGCGGTATTGGTGACGTATCGCTCATAAGTATCATCCTCAATTCAGCGGACTTATACGAGTCGGAAAACAAGCTCCTCGCTCAGACCGGCGTGTTGAGCCGCGATCGAGGGGTTACGGCTACAGGCTCTGCACTATTGATTGGTGCTATCCGACTGATTCACGATTGTGATCTGCTGCGGCTGCTCGTTTGAGAGCGCCCAGACGAGCGAGACGACCCACCCGACCAGCGACCACCCTAAGAAGAAGTTCAATGCCAGAATCGCGATGCGGTTGGACTTCTGCTTCACGAATGCGATGATCGACGGAATGAAGTAGGCGCCGATGGCAATCACGACGAGCAAAAGGACACCAAAGCTAGCGCCAGCGACGCCGGCGGCATTACCAACAGATGCAAGGTACATCTCAGATCTCCTTATACCGATGCTTTGAGCACAACATAGTTACGAGCGGAACTCAAACAGGAACAGCCAGTTGCCTAAAATCAACTGGCTCGTTTTCGGCGCGTCCATGATCGACGATCCCAAGGCCCGGCCCCCGGTATGCTACGTGCGGATGCTACGTCAAGCTTAGGCCTGACCGCGTCGTACCGTCAAGGAAACTGAAACAATCGTAACGGCGTCTTTACACATGCGACTCAAGTCACAAGTTTGCACGCCACACGAAAGCCATTTCAGGGATCGGCCTCGCCTCGCGCGTCACTAACTCTCTACCGCTCGGAGAGGCTGAATTTTTATTATCGAAACGACGATTCATCACTGAAAGCCGCTCAATAGCCTTCTGTATGGTCACGACTCCACGGCGCGACGGAAGGTTATCGTCGGACATGAACACGCCCGGGCGTCGGGGCTCTTCTTTCCGTGAACACGACCGGGTCCTGGATCACTCCGGGCGCGCAGACAGGCAACAGTAATACGCTCTACGTCCATGAGCGT
Source organism: bacterium (assembly GCA_004297985.1). GTDB lineage: Bacteria > Vulcanimicrobiota > Vulcanimicrobiia > Vulcanimicrobiales > SCRA01 > SCRA01. The sequence goes on from SCRA01000020.1 coordinate 2,484, forward strand.
GTGGTCCTAAGTGCACGCGGACCGGTCAACGTCGATTCGTCCCACATCGCTGCCATCATTGCGCTGCCAAACGGCGGAAGCACCACATTGCGCGGCCGAAACGAGGCAGCCCCAGAGTACTGGCAAACAGACCTGTATGGCCAACCCGTGTATGGCGCGCCGCGAAAACCGAGCGTCGCGCCAAACGAAGACCTCGGGGCACTCAGACGGGTAAGCCTGGCACGCGGGCAGTCGGCAAGCTACGTCGTCACGTTCTCCGTCCCAATTGCCGACAGCGACGGGAGCGGCCATGTAACCGTTTCCAGCGTGACCTGGATCCCGTAAGGCTCCAAGTCCTTAGTTTCCCGGGCGCACGATCGCGCTCCAGTACCAGACGCCGTAGAGCCCCGCCGCGCACGACCAGACGATCAGCACGCGCACCCAGAGCAGCAGGCCCTTGCGCGCCGCCAGCGCCATCAGCGCGAAGAGGAACGGCTCGAAATCGAGCGCATGACGCATGCCGAACTGCGCGAACCCGTTGACGTAGTAGAGCAGTGACGGACCTGCCGTTACGATCGCCGCCACCCAGAGCCACAATACCTCGGCGCGCGGGCGGCGCGCCCACAGCGCGTAGACGAGCGCGGGGCTGGTCCAGGTCAGCGCCACGCCGGAGATGCCGGGCACGATCCATGGCGCCTGCGGCGTGAAGGCCGGCGCCTGCACGAAGAACGACCAGAGCTCATACCCGAGATAGTGCAGTGCGAACGGCGAACCGGAGGGCGAGCCCGCCTGATCCTGGTGAAACCACGTCGTGTAGCCGATGTCGGCGAACGTCCCCCAACGCGCGTGATTGTACCAGAGCCAGAAGACGGCGAACGGCACCAGCGCAGAGACGAAACCGAAAGCGGCGCGCGCACGGCCGCAGCCACGCGGACGATCTTGCGCGCGCAGCAGCGCCATGGCGTAGAGTGGGAGCGCCAGCACCAGCGAGAAGCGCGAGAGCGCCGCGCAGGCGGCGAGCACGCCTACCAGCCACCCGCGCCGGGCGCCGGTCAGCTCCACCAGCGCGAACGTGGTGAAGCAGACGGCGGCGACGTGCGCGATCATCCATACGTCGCCCAGCATCGCGCACCACCACAGATCGGTGCCTATGGCATAGAACGCCAAGAGCCACCAGCGCGCGCTCCGCGGCGCCTCCAAGCGCAGCAAGAGCGCATCGGCGGCGCCGAGCGCCGCCGCGCCCAGCACGAGCGAGAGCAGCGTCTGATTGGCCGCCGTGCCGAAGAGCGCCACGAACGGCAGCAGCAGCAGCGCCGGGAACGGCGCCTCGATCACGTAGTACGCGCCTTGGTACCGCAAGGCGTCGATCCACGGCCCCGGCCAATCGATCCAGACGTGACCGTGGGCGAGCGCGTCGGCCAGGAGCACGAAGTTGTCGTAGGGCGTATGGCGTCCGTGCGCTGTCAGCGCCAGAAGTGCGAAGGCGGCGGCCCCCACGATCCACGGCTCGCGCCGCGCGCTCATCGCACGACCTCGTAGACGCCGATCGGGGCGAAGGTCCGCGAGACGTGCCGCGCGCGCAGTCCCGGCAGTCTGGGCTCCTGGTCGACAGCCAGATAGACGGGGCGTAGACGCATCCACGCCGGGTATTCACTGGCGATGTCGTCTGGCCAGGCCGAGACGATGATGCGCCGGCCCAACGAGTGCTCGACGTACGCAGCGTAACCCAGTGCCGTCGCGTCGAGCCACGGCGCCACGACCACGGCGTTGGACGGCGTGGAGGCACGAACCGTATCGATCACGCTCTGCGCGCCGCGATCGTGACGCTGCTGCAGAATCGCGAGGTTGCCGTGCAGCGTACGCCCCGCGTAGATTGCCATGAAGAGAAGCACGAGCCATGCCGACGCACGCTCGACGACGGTGCCGCGCGTGAACCACGAAGCAGGGAAGCAGCAGGCGAGGGCTACCCCGACCATCCAGAACGAGAGCACGAAGTAGCGCGCCACGTCGCCTTCGACGTCGCGAAAGGCAATGGCAAACGGCACGGCGGCGCACGCGGCCGCACTCAGCCCCAGCGCGGCACGCCAGTCGCGCAGCGCGAGCACGACGATGCCGATCAGCGCCAAGACGATACCGAAGAGGCCGAACTCGGGGACTCCGGCCCGCAGCCAGTGCGACACGTACGTGGGATAGCTGCTGAGATCGAGCACGGCGGTCAGCGTAGAGCCCGCTCCGAATTGGCTCCCGCTAACCTCTGCCAGAAAGCCATGCCAAGTCGAAGGATGGTTGTAATCCCACAGAAATCCGCCATCCATTCCCGGCAGGACGCGCGCGGGATCGAGGTTCGCGGTGGCGACGACGGCGGAGCGAATGGGCAGGTAGGCGTAGAGCGCCAGCGCAGCAGCTACGATGGCGGCGCAGGTGGCGAGGGTACGCATAGGGAGCGCACGACCACCTGCGAGCACGAGAATCATGAGGCCGGGAATCAGCCACAGCGCGATGGGGTGGTTGGCAAGGCCCAGGCCAAGCCAGAGCGCGCACCAGCGCAGCATCCGAGGATCGCCCTCCAGGTGATACTCCAGCGCACATCCTATCGCCAGTGCCCCCAACAACAGAGCGAGATCGTGGGCCTCGGCACGGATAGCGCGCGACCATACCACCTCGCCGAAGGCGAACCACCAGGCGGCGAGCAGTGCCAACGGCGGAAAGGCCCCTAAGCGTACCGCGACGCGCCACAGCATCCACGCCGCACCGGCAACCGCAAGCGCGCACATCGCGTTGATGCGCCACGCCACACTGCCCAGCGGCAAGGCGTGGGAGGCGAGCCATCCCACCAGTGTGAAGAACGGAAATCCTGTCGGATGAGCGATGCCGAGGATATACGGCACCGTCTGCAGCTCCCCCGTATCCCAGAACGCGGGATATCCCCCGGCCGAGGCAAGGTACAGCGCCAACGGTACGAGAAACGCAAGGCCTCCCAACAGCCGAAGCACGAGCATGCAAGTACGTCAACGCTTTCAGCAGCCCTTTCAACCCCGCGTCATCGTCGCCGAGTCCTTCGTTCGCGACGGCATGGAGGTGCTCCGCGGAGGCGGCGTCGAGATCGTCGACGCCGTGGGCCGTCCGCGCGCCGCCCTGCTCGAGCTCCTCGAGTCGGCTGACGCGCTGATCGTTCGCAGCGAGACACGCGTCGACGAGGAGCTCCTGGCGGCGGGCCCGCGCTTGGCCGTGGTGGGCCGTGCCGGGGTGGGCGTGGACGCGATCGATCTGGCCGCCGCCACGCGCCGCGGCATCGTGGTGCTCAATACGCCTGGGGGCAACACGCTGGCCGCAACGGAGCAGACCTTCGCGCTGATGCTCAACCTGATGCGTCACACCACGACGGCACACCAGCGCCTGCAGCGCGGTGAGTGGAGCCGCAGGGATCTCGTGGGCACGGAGCTGGCGGGGAAGACGCTCGGCATCGTGGGCATCGGCCGCGTCGGCTCGAACGTCGCCTCGCGCGCACGCGCCTTCGGCATGCGCGTACTGGCCTACGATCCCTTCGTCAGCCAGGCACGCGCCGAGGCGCTCGGCGCGAAGCTCGTCGACCTCGAGACGCTGCTGCGCAGCGCCGACATCGTGACGCTCCATGCTCCGCGCACGGCGCAGACGCAGGACATGATCGGCGTGCGCGAGCTGGCGCTGATGCGGCGCGGGACACGCCTGGTGAACTGCGCGCGCGGCGGTCTGGTCGTGGAGGAGGCACTCCTCGACGCGCTGGACTCCGGCCACCTCGCGGGCGCCGCCATCGACGTCGTGCGCGAGGAGCCGCCGCCGGCCGGCGGAGCGGCACGCCGCCTCCAGGCCCATCCCAAGACCGTGGCAACGCCGCACCTGGGCGGCTCCACGCACGAGGCACTGGCGCGCATCGCAACGGAGCTGGCAAAAGACGTACTGGCCGTACTCGACGGGCGCCCGCCGATGGCCGCCGTCAACGCCCCCATCGTTCCCGACGAGGCGGCGCGTCCGTTCGTCGACCTCGCATCGATCCTGGGCGGCCTCTATCCGCAGTTCGTCGAGCGCGCCACGCTGCCGTCCTTCTCACTGACGCTCGAGGGAGAACTCGCGCGCTACGAGCCGGAGCCGTTCGTCGCCGCCTTCCTCGTCGGTCTGCTCCAGCACGTCACCGATCGGCGCGTCACCACCGTGAACGCGCGCGCCATCGCCGCGGAGCTGGGCATCGCCGTCGAAGTGCTGGTGGCCAAGTGCGAGCGCGGCTTCGCCTCGAGCCTGGCAATGCGCGGCGGAGATCTCTCGCTGGCCGGCACGGTTGTTCACGGCGAACAGCCGCGGTTGGTGGAGATCGCCGGATACGACGTCGACGTGGAGCCGCGAGGAGCGCTGCTGGCCACGCGCCACCACGACGTTCCCGGCATCGTCGGGAAGGTCGGCACGGTACTGGGCGCCGCCGGCATCAACATCTCCCACATGCAGGTGGCACGCAACGGCGAAGGGCACGCCATCATGGTCATGGGAGTCGGCGCCGTCCCCGACGCCGGCGTGCTCGATCAACTGCGCGGACTCGAGGGACTCGAGGCAGTGCGCTGCATCGTCATCGACCGGTGAGAGACGGCATGCGGCTGTGGCTGGTGCGCCACGGTGAGACCACGTGGAATCTCATGGGGCGTTACCAAGGACGCAAGGATTCGATGCTCTCGGGCCGCGGTATGGCGCAGGCCCACGCGCTGGCGGAGCGCTTGGCGCACGAGCCCCCGGCGGTGATCGTGGCCAGCCCGCTGCTGCGCACGCGCGCCACGGCCGACGTGGTAGCGCAGCGCCTCGATCTGCGCACCGAGGTGGACGAGCGCTTGATCGAGATCTCGCACGGTGCCTGGGAGGGACATACGCGCAGCGAGGTCGAGGAGCGCTGGCCGGAGATGCTGGCGCAGTGGAAACGCGCGCCGCACGACGTACGCTTCCCCGAGGGCGAGACGTTGGGCGACGTGCTGGAGCGTTGGCGCGATTTCCTGGCCCACCCGCCGACGACCGCCTCACCGCTCCTGGTGGTGACGCACGACGTCATCGTGCGTCTGGCGCTCCTGGCCGTGCAGGGCAAGGGGCCGGAGGCCTACCACGAAGTGGTGGTGGAGAACGCCGCCATCAGCGAGATCGCCATGGTGGGCGGCCGCCTCTCCATCGTGCGCGTCAACGACGCAGCGCATCTCGATGGGCTGCGCGCCGACATCGCCTCGCAGGCGTCCTAACCCTCGTCCAGAAATCTGCGAGCATGATCGCGCGCATGCTCCTCACGGCGGCAGCGTCGTTGGCCATCGCCGCCGCGGCGATGCTGCTCTCCCCCGCCGCAGCCCGCGCCGAGGCGCTCACCGGACCGCAGGTGGGGCAGCCCGCGCCGGACTTCACGCTGACGACGCTGGACGGGATGAGCATGCACCTTGCGGATTTCCGTGGGAAGACGCTGGTGCTCAACGTCTGGGCCACGTGGTGTCCCCCTTGCCGCCTCGAGACGCCCGACCTCATCGCCTCCTACCGCGCGCTGCATGGCGGCGACGTCGCGTTCGTGGGCGTGGACGATACGGAGCAGGCACCGATCGTGCGAGCCTTCGTGGCCGCCAAAGGCATACCGTACCCGATCGCGATCGACCGCGACCAGCGCTTCTCCAAGGCCTACGACATCCGATACTTCCCGACGACGTATGTCATCGATCCCCAGGGCATCGTCCGGGCGCGCGACATCGACGTGATCGCTCCCGCGCAACTCGCCGCCTTCGTCGCGGCCGCCAAGCGCGGGGAGAACGGCAGGATCACCTCGTCGCTGCAAGATCGCATCGACGCCGTGCTGGCCGCGGAGTCATTCCCGCCGCCGGCCGACGACGCCGCACCGGGGGTGCGCGCCGCCTACGCCAAACGCGTCGTCGCGGCGATCGCCAAGGCCGAGGACCTCTTGAACCGGAGCGATCCCGCCAAGGGCCAGAACGTCGATCTCCTCGCCACGCGCGCCGAGGAGTCGGCGTTGCGCACGCGCGCCATCGCCACGCTCGCCGCAGCGACGGATGACGACGTCACGGCCTCCGCCCTGCTGGCCGTCATGCGCGGCGACGAAGCGGCAAGCCGCGAGCGGTGGAGCGAAGCCGTTGCCGACTATCGCGCCGCGCTGCGCCTGCGTCCCAGCGACCTCGATGCCCTGAACGGTATGGAGCTGGCCGCGGGAGCCGCGAAGGATGCGCGGGCGCAGATCGACGCGGCGGCGCGGCTGGCGGCATTCGCACCCGGTGATCCGGACACCGCAATCGAACTTGGCGTCACCTATCAGAAGTACCATCACGACGCCAAGGCGATCGCTGCGTTGAAGCGTGCGCACCGGCTGGCAATGACCGCCTACGACGCCAAACCCTCCGATGGCGGCCGCATTCGCGAAGTCGCCGCCACCCATCTCTTCCTGGGGCGCGCCTACGCGGCCGCCGGCGAGCGTACGCAGGCACGCGCGGAGTTCGAGCAGTTGCTGGAGTGGGCACGGCGCATTCCGGCGAGCAACTCCCGCCACGCCATGTACATCGAAGAGGGTAGCGAGGCGATCGCCGCGCTCGATCTCGCCGCTACGCAGGGGCACCATGCCGCCCCCTCGATCTCGCTTGCGCCTTGGACCGGCCCCGAGCTGCCGGGTAGCGTCCCCGGCTCGATCAAGTACCGCGTCATGATGACGGGGGCGCCGCACTCCACCATCGCTCTGCGCGTAGCCAACGCGCTTCCGGCGGGCTGGATCGCCAGCTTCTGCACGGGGCAACTCTGTTCGCTGTCGCGCGCCAAAGTAGCTATCCCATCAGGCGGAGTCGCCTCGATCGAGTTCCAAGTGTTGCGCACCGACAAGCCCAAGCCCGACCGCGCCGCCGTGCACCTCGATGCCTCCGGCGGAGGCATCAGCGCTCATGCCGTGACGGTCGTCGACTTTACTCGGTAAGCATTGCCGCGGCGCTTGCGGGGAGGGCGCGACTGGTCTTGAAGGTTGCCGCAGGAAGCGTCTTGGGAAAGTGGTAGCCGGAGAAGGTGATCGACTCGCTGGCTTGTCGACCGTTGACGGTAGCCGTAACGGAGATGCGCGTGGGAACCCAGTAGGCGCCGGATCTCGCGAACAGCACCGTGCCGCGCCCCGCGGCCTTCGCCGCATGCGTCGCGAAGCCGATCGCCGAAGGCAGGTAACTCATGCCATCGATCACCACGCGACGCACGGCGAAGGGCGGCGCCAGGCCGGCCGGCCGCGTATCGAAGGCATATGCCAAGTGGCTGCCCACGTGCTGGACGCCCACGAAAGAAAACGCGTAGCCGGCGGGCTGCGGCGCGACGCTGCCAACCGCGTAGCGATCGCGCGCACCGCGGCGGATGCGCACCACGGGCGGCTTCACCGCGTGACCGCCGTCGGCGATCAGCTCGTCGCGCTGGAGTCCGTGCCCACGGTAGACGCGATGCGTCTGCGCCAAGTCGCTCCAGCCTACTTGATCTACCGTGTACTCGAAGACTTGGAACGGAGGCGGCACGAGCGTCTCCAGCGCGTTCTGATAGCGCTGAATCACCACCGCCGGCGGCAGCGGGTGCGGCGCGGGCGGTGCCGGGGTTGCACTCACCGGCGCGCCAACAGCGCCTCGCGCACGGCGGCCAGCGCCTGCGGAACGCCGGCTGGATTCTTCCCGCCGCCTTGGGCCAGATTGGGGCGCCCACCGCCGCGCCCGTCGACTTTCTCCGCCATCGCCTTGAGCAGGTCGCCTGCCTTGATGCCGCGTGCCACGAGATCGTCGCTGACGCCCACCAGCAACGCAACCTCCCCGTCGCTCACGCCGGCCAAGGCGACCACACCGCTCTGCAGTCCGCCGCGCACGGCGTTCATCATCGCCGTCAACGCCTTGCGATCGAAGCCGGGAAACTCGACGGCGACGAGCTTGGAGTCGCCGATCGTCTCCGCGCGCTCGATGTACTCGGCGGCATCCGCAGCGGCCATCTTCGCGCGCAGGTCACCCACGCCGCGCTGAAGCGTGCGCACCTCCTCCTGCAGGCGTGCAATCCGATCCGAGATCTCATCCGGCCGGGCGGCCAGCGTGGCGCTGAGCTGACCGATCAGCCGCTGCTGCTGCTCCACATACCGTTCAGCCGCTTTGGAGACGCAACACTCGACGCGTCGCACACCGCTTCCCACCGAGCTTTCGGAGAGGATGAGGAAGAGGCCCAGCTCGCCCGTGGTGTGCGCGTGCGTGCCGCCGCAGAACTCCACCGAGGGGCCTGCGTGCACGACCCGCACCACCTCACCGTACTTCTCGCCGTGCATCATGATCGCGCCGCTCTGCCTGGCCTGTTCGATTGGCAGCTCATCGGTGATGAGATGATGGTCTGCTCGAATGATCTCGTTGACGCGCTCCGAGACGCGTGAGCGCTGCTCGTCGGTAAGCGGGCCGCCCGGCCAGCGAAAATCGAAGCGCATGCGGTCGATGCCTACCCACGAGCCCGCCTGCACCACCTCGTCGCCCAGCACCTCCTTGAGCGCGCGCTGCAGCAGGTGCGCCGAGGTGTGGTGGCGGCGGATCTCGCGGCGCCATGTGGGATCGACGGCCGTGCGCACGCGGTCGCCGAGGTGGATCGTGCCGCGCTCGACTCTGCCGATGTGCGCGATCGCGTCGCCGACGAACTGCGCATCCTCCACCGCGAACCAGGCACCGTCGCGCGAAATCATGCCGTGATCGCCGATCTGCCCGCCCTTCTCTGCATAGAACGAGGTGCGGTCGAGAATCAACTGCCCGCTCTCGCCCGCCGTAAGCGCGTCGACGGAGGCGCCGTCCTTCACGATCGTCAGCACTGTGCCGTTGGCCTCCAAGCCGCCGTAGCCGACGAACTCCGAGGCATACGCGGCCAGCTCGCCCTCACCCACCTGGACGACCGCACGCTTGGCGCTGGCGTCGGCCCGCGCGCGTTCGCGCTGCTGCTCCATCAACTGCTCGAAGCCCGCGATGTCGATGATCAGCCCCTGCTCATCGGCAACTTCGCGCGTGAGCTCCCAAGGGAAGCCGTACGTGTCGTGGAGGAGGAAGACCGTCTCGCCGTCGAGCGACCGTGCGCCGGCAGCCTGCGCCGCGGCGATGTGTTCGGCGAGGATCTCGCTGCCGCGCACCAGCGTGCGATCGAACTGCGCCTCCTCTTGCGCGAGCGCCGTCATCACACGCCCCTGTGCCTCACGCAACTCCGGATACCCGTCGCCCAGCGAGGCGACCACCGCCGGCACCAGCTCCGTAAGGAAACCCTGCGGCAGATCGAGGAGGCGCCCCATGCGGATGGCACGCCGGGTGAGAAAGCGCAGGACATAGCCGCGATCGGTATTCGACGGATAGACGCCGTCGGCGATCAGAAACGTAATGGCGCGGATGTGATCGGCGATGATGCGCCGGCGCACGAGCTGCTCGTGGATCGACAGCGAGGTCTCACCGGCGTTGGGCTGCGCGTGGACGATGTCCTCGAAGAGATCGGTCTCGTACATCGAACGCTTCCCGTTGACCACGGTCAGGACGCGCTCCAGCCCGGCCCCGGTATCGATGGCTTTCTTGGGCAGATCGTGAAGCTTGCCGTCGGGGGTGCGGTTGTACTGCTGGAAGACGAGGTTCCATATCTCGAGATACCGGTCACCCTTGTTCGGCCCGGTGTCGCCCGGGCCGCTGGCAGCGCTCGGCCCCAGATCGTAGAAGATCTCGGAGCAGGGGCCGCAGGGTCCTGTGGGCCCCATCGTCCAGAAGTTGTCCTCGTCCCAGCGGCTGATGCGGTCCGCGGGGAGACCGATCTCGCGCTCCCAGATCTGCTGCGCCTCGTCGTCTGAGGTGTGAACGGTGACGTAGAGCTTGCTCTTGTCGACCTTGAGGCACTCCGTCACGAACTCCCACGCCCACGCGATGGCCTCGCGCTTGTAGTAGTCCCCGAAGCTGAAGTTGCCCAACATCTCGAGGAAGGTGCCGTGGCGCCCCGTGCGCCCGACGTTCTCGATGTCGCTCTTGGCCCCCGCCACGCGCAGGCAGCGCTGGACGGTCACCACGCGGGGCGCGGGCGCCGGTGCCTCCCCGAGAAAAATGGGAACGAACGGCTCCATGCCGGCGATGGTGAAGAGCGTGCTGCTCATCTCCTCCGGCACGAGCGTGGCCCCGGGGAGATGCTTGTGGCCCTTGGACTCGAAGAATTCGATCCAGGTGCGGCGGAGAGTCTGACTGTTCATGGCTGGACCGCACCCTTTCGCGCCCCCGCCATGCACGGCCCTCCCGGCACGATGCCGGCGCGTCAGATGCCCGTGGGATACGTCTCCAGCGGCTCCACGGCGCGTGCGCGGTCGAAGTGTAGCACCGCATCGAACTGCTCGCCGGTCTGGGCACGGAAGGAGTGGCTCGTGCGTCCCACGCTCTGCGCGATCATGACGGGTAGGCCTCCATCCCGATGCGCGCCTGCTCGAGGAGATCGCAGACCTCCGCGTCGCTCGTGTCGGAGAAGTCGTCGTACCATTGCCCAACGGCGCGGAACTCCAGCGGCTCGGTCAGCACGACGCAGTCGTCGACCTTGTTGCCGAACGAGGCGCAGACGTCCACCGCCGCTACGGGTACGGCCACAACGAGGCGCCGTGCGTTGCGGCGGCGCAGCGACTGTACGGCGGCCAGCATCGAAGCCCCCGTGGCCAGGCCGTCGTCGACCAGGATCACCGTGAGCCCGCTGATGTCCGGCACGGGTCGCCCGCCGCGATAAAGCCTTTCGCGCCGTTCGAGCTCGTTGCGCTCGAGTCGGGCCACGCTGTCGATCACGCGCTGCGGAACTCCCAGCTCACGCACCACTCCGTCGTTGAGCAGCAACACGCCGCCCGTGGCGATGGCGCCCATCGCCAGCTCACGATGTCCTGGGACGCCGAGCTTGCGCACCACACAGACGTCTAGCGGCGCGTGCAGTGCCTTGGCGATTTCGAAGGCGACGGGGACGCCGCCGCGCGGCAACGCCATGACCAGTACGTCCGTACTGTCGGCATACCCCGAGAGCAGCCCGGCGAGCAGTTGCCCGGCGTGCCTACGGTTCTGGAAGCGCATCACGCACCACCGCCGTCAGTCGAGCAGGAAGGTGACCTTCGCGTTGACACGATATTCCACGATCTTCCCGCCATCGACTTTAGCCTGGAAGTTCTCGATGTAAATCGACTTGACATTGTGGAGGGTCTGGCTTGCCTTCTCGACCGCCTGTGCGGCGGCATCTTCCCAGCTCTTGTCCGATTCAGCGAGCAACTCGACGACTTTCAGCACCTTCGACATTTGTGTGCTCCTTTCGAACCGATATGCCGGTACGGTACGGCTGGACCGGGAATGCATGAGGAAGGGTGTTATGCGGATTCTTCGCGCGGATTACGCAGGGCCGAGCTACACTCGAGCCAAGGTCGTGTAAGCGAGGCGAGGCACAGCATGAAAGCCGCAGTAGACGTACAGCACGATGTCATCGAAGAGCTTGCTTGGGAGCCAAGCGTCGACGCGGCGGATGTGGGAGTAGCCGTCAGGGATGGCATCGTCACGCTGAGCGGCCGGGTTGCCAGCTACCACGACAAGGTCGCCGCGGAGCGGGCCGCGTTGCGCGTTGACGGCGTGCGGGGCGTGGCCAACCAACTCGAGATCGATCTGCCGGGGCCGCGCGTGCACACCGATCAAGACATCGCGGAGGCGGCCCTTCACTCGCTCGGATGGGACATACGCGTGCCGTCGGATCGCCTCAAGATCGTGGTCAAAGACGCCTGGATCACGCTAACGGGAGAGGTGGATTGGCACTACCAGCGCGACGCCGCCCTGGAGGACGTGCGCCGGCTCCACGGTGTGCGCGGAATCGTCGACGAGGTCACCATCAGGCCGCACTTGGCCACACCCTTGGAGATCAAGAGCCGCATCGAGCGCGCATTCGAGCGCAGTGCCCACCTCGATGCCAACCGCATCCAGGTGGAGACGGTCGGAGACCGAGTTATCCTGAGGGGTTCCGTGCGCTCGCTCTTGGAACGCGCCGAAGCGGCGCGCGCCGCGTGGTCGGCTCCCGGAGTGATCGCCGTCGAGAACGACCTCATGATCTCGGGTTAGCGGCCGAGCTCACTCGTCGCCGAGGACGCCTTTGAGCTTCTCCAGCGCCTTCTGTTGAAGACGCGAGATGTGCATCTGCGAAACGTTGAGACGGCGCGCGATCTCCGTCTGACTGATGTTCTGGTAGAAGCGCAAGTAGAGGATCAGACGCTCCCGGCGGCTGAGCACCTCGAAGGCGCGTTCCAAGTTGGCACGATCCTCGGTCTGTTGGAGGCCGATATCCTCGGCGCCCAAGTAGTCCAACAGCGTCGCGGACTTCTTCTCATTCTCGCCGCCCAGTTCTGTGTCGAGCGAGAGCACGTTGTAGGCCTGCCCCAGCTCCTGCGCCTCGAGGATCTGCTCCTCCGAGACACCCAGGTGCTCCGCGAGATCGCAGACCATCGGGCTTCGGTTGAGCTTGCTCGTCAGCATCTCCACGGCACGGTTGACGGCGAGATTGAGCTCTTGGAGGCGGCGCGGCACCTTGACGGCCCAACCCTTGTCGCGGAAGTACCGCTTGATCTCGCCGACGATCGTCGGCGTTGCGTAGGTGGTGAACTCTACTTTACGGTCTAGGTCGAAGCGATCGATGGCCTTGATCAAGCCGACCGTTCCCACCTGGATGAGATCATCGAGCGCCTCGCCGCGGTTGGCAAACTTCACGGCCAGATAGCGCACCAAGTTGAGGTGCATCACGACGAGGTCCGAGCGCAACCGCTCGTACTCCGCACGGTCGACGGCCTTGCACGACGGCAAAGCGACTCGGTGGCGCAGCTCCGAGAAGCGCGTGAACGCCGCCCGCGCCCGCTCGCGGTCCCAACGTTGCTCATCCGAGACGGCTGTTCGGCTCACGCCTCCACCCCTACGACGTGCCGGCGACGCGCTTCACCATACGTAGAAACATACCGTTATGCTCGTCACGGCGATACTCCACGTCGTCCATCAACGAGCGGATCAGGAAGACGCCCAGGCTCCCGCTAGCCAACTCCGCGGCGTCGTCGCCGGGAGCGCGGACGGCGTTGTCTCGTACGACAATGCGCAACTCCTCCGGAACCATCTCGCAGGTGAGGACGATCTCCTTGGCATCGGGTGAGCGCTGGATGCAGTTGGTGCAGGCCTCGGCGACGGCGAGCTTGACGTCCTCGATCTCCTCGACGGTGAAGTGGAGGCGATTGGCGATGCCCGCAACGGCCAAGCGCGCCACGCTGACGAACTCCGGCTTACACGGAATCCGCAACTCGACGACATTGACGCTCTCCTCCTGCACGTTCATCGCTATGCCAGCGCCTTGATCGCCAACTGCTCGTTCTCGTAGATACCGAAGATCTTCACTAGGCCCGTGATGTCGAAAATCTTCTTGACTTGCGGATTCGTGCAGATGAGGCTGACGCTTCCGGCATGCTCGCGCACGCGCTTGAGCGCGCCGATGAGAACTCCGAGGCCGGTTGAGTCTATGTAGCGGACGCCCTCGAGGTTGATGATCAGATGGTAGTGGCCCTCATCGATCAACTCGGTGATGGCATCCTTTACCGTCGGTGATGTGTAGACATCGATCTCACCGACGAGATCCACGACGTGCGCCTCGTCGTCGGACGGCCGAACGTTGACTTTGATATCCAAACCTACTCCTTCCCCGCAACGCCGTCGAGGCCGTCCATCGTGGCCTCATCGACCATCGACCGCCCCCGTTGATACAGCTCGTCGACGCCTGCCTTCACGTCACCGGCGAGCACCACCGCACGCTCGGCGAGATCGGCGGCCACGTCGCGCGCGCGCCCCGATGCCTCGCGCGCCTTGCCCCGCAGCGTCTCGCGCAGATCGTCGCTCCCCTCGGGCGCCAGTGCGATCGTCAGCGTCGCCCCGATCAGCACTCCCAGCAGCACCCCGCTGAAAAAGCCGCCGCTCCTAGTCTCGCCGCTCATCTTTGCGCTCCTCCTGATGCGTCTCGCTGCGGCCGTTGCCGCCCGTCACGAGGCGCCGCAGACCATCCGTCAAGTTGGAAACCAGATGTGCCGCATTGAGCAACGTCGGCGTCACCGCACTCTGCGCCGCCGTCGTCGTCTTGGCGAAGCTCGACGCAACTTTCTCCAGCGCGTCCACTACGCCGCTGGCCTTGGCCAGCGTTCCGTCAACCGTACCCATCACGCCTCCCACATGCGTCAGCGCCTCTCCAATCGGTCCAGAGAGTTTGTCGAGCTGAGCCATGCTCTGATCGAGCACGGCGTCGACGCGGTCGAGGGTGCGCCCGACGCGCATGAAGAGCAGCAGCGTGGCGATGCCGATGATGAGGACGCCGAGGCCGATGCCGCCGTCGAGGAGATATGCCGGATCCATGGTGCTCCTTCGCTCGTCGTATAGTGTGTCGAGACGGTCGAGCTGGTACGGTTACGCCCCGCGGGGGGCGCCTACCTACCGTAGCGAGCTAGCCCGTTCGCCTGCCCGCATCTCGTGGACGACGGCCGTTACGACGCGCACGGTCTGCTCGATCTCCGCCTCCTGCGTGGTGCGCCCAAGGCTGAAGCGGACGACCCCTGCGTCGTAGGGTTTCTCCAACTCGATCGCGCGTACCACGTGGCTGGGATCGAGCGAGCCCGAGGCGCAGGCACTCCCCGTGGAGACGGCGATCCCCTCGAGGTCGAGGCGGATCATCAGCGCCTCGCCGCTGACCCCGGCGAAGGCAAGTGAGAGATTATTCGGCAGGCGAAACGAACCGCTGGCCGGCCCAAGCAAGCGTGTTCCCGGCAGCTCGAGGAGGGCCTCGGCTAGCCGGTCACGCAGGGCAGCGGTACGCTCACCCCGCGCCGGCAGGTCCACGAGAGCCAGCTCCAGGGCGCGCGCGAAGCCGACGATCCCCGCCACGTTCTCCGTGCCCGCACGGGCGCCGTACTCCTGGCCTCCACCGTAGACCAGCGGACGCAGCGGTGTTCCACGGCGGACGTACAGCAGCCCCACACCCTTGGGCCCGTAGAACTTGTGAGCGGAGAGCGAGAGCAGATCGACCCCCAGTGTCCGCACGTCGATGGATAGTTGCCCGCCCGCCTGGACCGCGTCCGTATGGAAGAGCGCACCGTGCTCGTGTGCGATGGCGGCCAATTCCCCCACTGGCTGAATCGTCCCGATCTCGTTGTTGGCCAGCATGATCGAGGCCAGGGCCGTTGGCTCGTCGAGCGCGCGCGCGAAGGCTTCGGTGGCGACGCGACCCTCGCGATCGACGGGGAGGCGTACCACCTCCCAGCCCTCGCTCTCCAGGGCGTCCATGGCGTGGAGGACCGCGTGGTGCTCGACGGCCGAAGTCACGAGGCGCCGCCCACGCTGTACGGTGGCCCGCGCTACGCCGTGGATCGCCAAGGTATCGGCCTCGGAGCCCCCGCCCGTGAAGACGATCTCTTTGGGTTCGGCTCCCAAGAGGGCAGCCGTCCGCTCGCGGGCGCCGTCGAGGGCGGCACGCGCCGCCTGCCCCTCGGCATGGAGCGACGACGGGTTGTACCCTACGGTCGTGAAGTAGGGCAGCATGGCGTCGAGGACTTCCGGCCGCACCGGGGTCGTGGCGGCGTGATCGAGGTAGATACGCATGGTGATGCCCTACTCTACCCGCCTGCGGGCCGCGATCCACTCGCTCAAGCGGGCCTCCTCACCCTGGACTCCCGGCTCGTAGTAGCGGCGACCTTCGAGATTCTCCGGCAGGTAGGCTTGCAGACGGCGGGACGGCGGAGCACTCTGCCCCGTCTGGGCCATCTCCGCATAGGCGTCGTGGGCGTAGATGTAGCCCTTACCGTACTGCAAGCTGCGCATCAGCGATGTAGCAGCGTTGCGCAGATGGAGCGGCACAGGGTCGTTGCGCGTGCCCTCGACATCGGCCAGCGCGCGGCCGTATGATGCGATGACGCTGTTGCTCTTGGGGGCCGCGGCCAAGTAGAGCGCACACTCCGCCATCGGAAGATACCCCTCGGGCAGGCCGACGAAGTGCACGGCCTGCTGGCAGGCCACCGCCATGGACAGGGCGCGCGGATCGGCCAGCCCCACGTCCTCGGCCGCCAGGATCACCATGCGGCGCACGATGAAAAGCGGGTCCTCGCCGCCTTCGAGCATGCGCGCCAGCCAGTAGAGCGCGGCATCGGGGTCGCTTCCGCGCAAGCTCTTGATGAAGGCGCTGATCACGTCGTAATGCGCCTCGCCGCCTTTGTCGTACGCGGCCGTGCGCCGTTGGAGCGCCTCACGGATATCCGCGAGCTCGATCGAAGTGCGGCGCTCGCTCTGGGCGCCGCGCGCTGCCAGCTCCAGCCCGCTCAGCGCTACGCGCGCATCGCCGTTGGCGAGATTCACCACTACCCCCCGCGCGTCGCCGGCCAGCGTCAGGCCGGCTGCGCCGAGACCGCGCTCGTCATCGGCCATCGCACGGTCGACGATCGTGGCGATCTCCTCGTCGGTCAGCGGCTTGAGCACGAAAACGCGCGCGCGAGAGAGCAGCGCGGAATTGACTTCGAAGGACGGATTCTCCGTGGTCGCGCCGATCAGCGTAACCGTGCCGTCCTCGACATACGGCAGCACGGCGTCCTGCTGCGCTTTGTTGAAGCGATGGATTTCGTCGATGAAGAGCACCGTGCGCCGCTCCGCAGCGCGCAGGCGCTGCGCGTCCGCTACCACGCGGCGCAGATCGGCGACACCGGCGCTCACGGCTGAGAGCGCTACGAAGTGGGCGCCGGTGGCTCCGGCCACGATCTCCGCAAGCGTGGTCTTTCCCGTCCCCGGCGGACCCCAGAGGATCATCGAGGGAACGTCATCGCTCTCGATGGCGCGGCGCAGCACACGCCCCTCGCCTACGAGATGGTGTTGGCCAACGTACTCGTCGAGCGTGCGCGGACGCATCCGCGCGGCCAGCGGTGCCTGCGGCCGCGTGCCCTTCTCCGAGTTGCCACCGCGATCGCCGAAGAGGCTCGGCGCATCCATCCGTTAGACTCCTAGAGCCGCGGGCCGCGCTTGGGCTTGGGGGTGGGCGAGTTGGTGGGGCCGGACGACGGCGTGGGGACGGGGAAGAGCGTCGTCACTCCGCCCGTCGCATGGTAGGCCTTGCTCTGCGTGTTGTAGTCGACGTGCGGCGCCTGCGCCGTCCGCGAGGCGCCCTGATGCATACGCACGTTTCCCTGCAGCGTCAGCTCGTGCGTCTCGTCGTTGAGCACGGCGCGATCGGCATCGACGGTGTCGTTCTCCTGCACCACGTGCACCTCCCCGACGGCGGTGTAGGTCTTGGCCGCCCAGTCGACGGTGAGTTCCTTGCAGGTGATGGTCATCGGCTTCTGCGTTGCCTGCTTGATGCTGCTGCCCTTGTCCGTGACGGGCTGCGTCTGATGCATGACGACGTTGCCGGCGAGCACGGCGACTTTACGCTTGAAGTTCCCGCTGGCGCGATCGGCGCGCGCGTCGGAGCCTGGCCGCTCGATCGTGAAATCCTGCGGAACGGTGAAGTCGCCCGTCTTGTTGTTGAGGATGAACGTCCCCGGCGTGCGGAACGTGACGTCGCCCGTGCCCACGGTGGTGCCGCCCGGCGCCGCCGCCACGGCGGTGATCAGAAGCAGGGAGGCCAGCGCCCCGAGCATCGTTCGCTGCATGGTCACGTCAGGGGGTTCGCAACGGACCGATAACCGCCTCCACCTCCCGGCGGGGCAGCGAACCTTCGCGGACGAGCACCGGCTCCTCGCCGCTGAGGTCGATCACCGTCGAGGCGACGCCGCGCCGCGTGGGTCCCGCCTCCACGATCAAGTCGGCATCGAGGGGCGGCTCGCTCCCCTGTTCGCCGCCCGTGTACGGCGGCTCGCCGCTGAGGTTGGCGCTCGTGGCGGCAAGGGGACCGCTCGCCTCGAGAATGGCCCGGCAGAGCGCGTCGTCGGGAACGCGCAAGCCGAGCGTCTCGCCCCCCGCCGTGACACGTGGGGAGACGAAGGGCGGGCGTCGGACGATGATGGTGAGGGATCCGGGGAGCAACGCCTTGGCCGCCTGGCGTGCCCGCTGGTTGCCCTCGGTATATTCGAGTAGCTCCGCGACGGTGGCTAGATGCAGTGAGAGCGGTTTGTGCGCGGGCCGCCCCTTGACCGCGTAGATTCGTGCGATGGCCGGTTCACGCGTAGGATCGCAGCCAATCCCGTAGACGGTGTCGGTGGGAAAGATGATCACGCCGCCGGCGGAGGCCACGCGCCGCGCCGCCTCGGTGATTCGCTCGAGCGGCTCACGCCTCGCGTCTAAGGTCACCACCACAACATGCTACTTCCCCGTCTCGATGTCGGAGCGTCGCCCCGCATGCACGAGCGCATCGAGACGCATCTCCAGCCCACCCTCCCAGGCCAGGCCTGGCGCGATGTCGACGATCCACGTCGCAAGCATGCAAGTTCCCTGATAGGTGCGCTCGATGCCTTCCTCGCTGTTCGAGACGGTCTCCACGCCGTAACGCCAGAACTCCGTCTCCACTCCGCAGCGCAGCGTCCACTCGAAGCCGCGCCACTCGTCGACGGCGGAGATCTCGCGCTCGCGCGAGATGCCGCGTGCTCCGGCGTTGGGCGGCTGCAGATGCCGCCCGCGACTGTGAATGTAGCGATCGGAGGCGTCCCCGGCCTGGAGGCCGAGGTTGAACTCCACCGCGAAACGCGCGCGCAGGGGCTCCGTATCGCGATTGCGCAGCGCATAGTGGATGACGATGCGGGTGGATCCCGCGGCGAACTTCAGCGTCTTCTCGATCTCGAGCGCGCGTTGCGTTCCCGCTGCGCCGCGCACCCTCCCGATGCGGCGCAGCGCAACGGCGGCGGCCTGCCGCCGCCGCTTGAGCACAAGCTCGTAGGGTGCCTCGAGAAAGTCGCCGCGCTCCACGTCGCGATTGTCGACGACGGCGTCGAGCGTCACGTCGGGATCGAAGAAGTGGTCGACGAGCATCCCACGCCGGTGGTCGTCGTAGGCCAGCAGCGCTTCCAGCCCCTCCTCCTTCACCGTCTGGATGTCGTGGATGGAGCGCGTTCCCCCGGCTGCTTCGTCGGCACGCATGCGCGCCCGCTCACGCAGCGCGCGATGATAGGCCTCGGGGCGCCGTGCCAAGACGTCGGTGAGATTGGTGTTGGTGGCCTTGAGATCGAGCTCGCTGATGGCGCCGCCGCTGGGTGCCACGATGGCGCTATAGGACTCCGTGGCCACGAGTGCCTCC
This sequence comes from bacterium, assembly GCA_004297985.1. Classification (GTDB taxonomy): domain Bacteria; phylum Vulcanimicrobiota; class Vulcanimicrobiia; order Vulcanimicrobiales; family SCRA01; genus SCRA01. The sequence continues at coordinate 21,735 of SCRA01000020.1, forward strand.
TGCATCCCGTCGCAGTCCAAGTCTCGCGTCTGCGCGTGGATCCAATCGTGGTCGCCGTACTCCTTGTGGTCGGCGATGCGCTCGGCGGCGATCAGGTGCTCGAAGTTCGCCTCACGGATCGAATTGAGGTAGATGCCGCCGAAGACGCCGTGCCAATACGGGCAGTTGCACTGCCCCTGCCAAAGCTCGTCGCGCGCGCGCTCGCCGAGCCTTCCTTCGAGCGCGCTCACGCGCTGCGACACGTCCAGCATCTTCTTGTGGAGCTGATTGGCTTCCGGATAGCGCACCAAGAAGTTACGCCAAAGGCCGCCGCTCCATTCGATCATCTCCTGATAAGATCCGTTGGGCACGTAGATGCGCCCGAGCGGCGGCCGCGCATCGAGCACCTCCGCCGGAGTACGCATCTCCAGCCACGGCGCGCGAGCGATCGCGGCGAAGAAGCGGTCGAGCCAGCCCTGCTCGTAGACGCTGCCGTACGTCCCAGGCCAGTTGCCGAACTTCTCGCCGTCGTCGCCCATTACGAGTACGGGGTCGGCGGCGGCACTCTGCGCCTCGCTCATCAGCGCCAACACTTCGTCGACGGGGCGAAACGGGATGGCGTGGCGCAGAGCCATGTGCATGGGGAAGAGGGCCAGCGCGCGCCCCTCCTCCTCGGTGACGAAGTAGCCGTAGCTGCGCTCGGGCGCGATACCCACGGACGCAAACTGCGTGTCGTCGAGCAGCGTATACTCTATCCCCGCGTCGCGCAGCGGCCGCGCGAGGACGGGTTCCCAGACGCGTTCGGCGATCCACGCACCGCGTGCCCGCACGTGCATGCGCCGCTTGAGATAGGTGTTGAGGCGCTCGATCTGCCCGATCTTGTCACGGTCTGGGATGGCGGGCAGGATGGGCTCGTAGTAGCCGCCTGAGAGCAGCTCCACCCGTCCCTGCTCGGCCAAGACGCGCAAACGATCCAAGAAGGCGGGTCGCTCGGCCTCCAGCCAGTCGAGCAGCGGGCCGCTGTAGTGCAGCGCAAGGCGCACGTGCCCGTGACGCTCGATGGCGTCGAGCATCGGCGAGTATGCACGCTGATACGCCTGCTCGAAGACGAAGGGAAAGTTCCCGACGGGTTGATGATTGTGCAGAACCAGGACGAACGTTGCCGACATCCGCTACATCAAGCGATGGCCAGCCGTGCGATCAACGGCTGTGTCAACGGCAGCGGCTCGGCCGGCAGCGGGCGCAGCGGGCGAGCACGGAAGAGCGCCGGGTCGATCTCGGAGAAGAGCGTGTCGTCGTGCAGCGCCGCCTCGACGACGGTGGGATCGGCGGCCTCGCCGTCCAATGCCGCGGCCAGCGCGTCGAAACGTGCCACGTGCGTGGTAAAGCGCTTTATCCCGTAGTCGCGCGCCTGCCCCGTGGTGACCAGGAACGGCCAGTCGCTGGACGCCAGCAGCAAGAGCTCGCGCGCCGCCTGCTCGGCCAAGACGCGCTCGCGCGGGGTGGCCGTCGGGCGCGCGGCCAGGCGCTCCATCGTGCGCTCGCAACGATGAATGATCGGCCACATCCACGCGACCTCGTCGTTGTACCAGACGCGGTTGTCTCCGCCTTCGCCCCACGAGGATTCGCGCAGCGCAGCGATCCGCGGCGCCTGATGTGCCGCCAAATAGGCGCTGGGCATCATCAGCGCAACTTGCCTGCCGCCGTGGAGCGCGCGCAGCACGCCACCCAGCCACTGCGGTCCTTCGGCCCACCAGTGACCGAAGAGCTCGGCATCGAACGGTGCGGCGAGCATCCCGGTGCGCCCGTCGTGCGCCTGGAACTCGGTGAGCAACCGGGTCACGAGCGCCGCGAAGTGCGTCGCGTGCGAGCTGACGCGATCGGCGGCGGCGTGCGGATCGTAGATCTTCTTCCTCTCTAACGCGACGCGCGGCCCCGTGATGCGCCAGTAGGTGTTCCCCGAGCGTTCGTCGCGCTTGTGGAATTCGCGGTAGGCGCCATCACCCGGGTAGCCGTGATCGCGCGACCACACTTGACGGCTGATGCGCGGATCGCGAGCAAAGGCCGCCACTCCCGAAGGGAGCACGTGCGGAAGCAGCGTCGCCTCGTCGTCCTGCGCCGCCGCGGCGGCGTCGGCGTCGGCTGCCGGCGCCGTCTGCTCGTGGCCCGGCGTCGCACTCCATGCGCCGCTCCCCCGGTAGACGCCGGCTACCGCATGGGCGTCGACGAAACAGTAGCGGATGTCGTGGGCGGCCAGCCACGCGTCGATCGCCGGCCGGTAGCCTGGCGCACCGGGCGGCTCGAAGGCGCCGCGGTAGGCGCACTCGGGGAGCCAGATGCCGCGCGGCGTGACGCCCAGCAAGCGCCGCGTCGTTGCAACGCCCACGGCCAACTCCGCGTCGAGAGCGCTGTCCGTAGCCAACAGCGGAAGATAGGCGTGCGTGGCCGCCGAGGTAATGATCTCGATGGCGCCGCTGCGAGCGAACTCTCGCAGCGCGCCGACGACGTTGCGCCGCCAGTGGTTGCGCCAGCGCGTGCGCCGCGCGCGCAACTGTGCGAGATAGCGCTGCGCAAGATTCCGGCGTGCTGCGTCGAGATCGTCGCCGCGCGGCGCAAGGTCGCCGGAGGTCAGCGCGATGCGCTCGTCGAGATAGGCGTCGAAAGCTTCGAGCAGGTGGGTGTCGCGCAACTGCTCCAGGAGCACGGGTGTGACGCCCAGCGTGATCCCGCCGCGGATACCCTCGCGCTCGAGCGACTCTACCGTCTCGAGCAGCGGCAGGTAGACATCGAGGAGCGCTTGGTGGACCCACTCCTCGCCGAACGGCCAGCGCCCAGCGCGTCGCACCCATGGCAGATGGCTGTGGAGAACGAAACTGAAAGCGCCGACCGGCACGATGATCTACATCTCGCCGCTACGCGTGCACACGCTGCCCGGTGCCCATCGCTACGCACGAGAGCGGGTCCTCGGCGATGATGGCCGGAATGCCCGTGACCTCGGAGAGAAGCGTGTCGAGACCCCGCAACATCGCGCCGCCGCCGGTGAGGATGATGCCGCGATCGATGATGTCGGCCGCCAGCTCCGGGGGCGTCTTCTCGAGCACGCTCTTGACGGCGTCGACGATCGAGCTGATGGGTTCGGAGAGCGCCTCGCGCACCTCTTCGCTCGTGATCTTGACCGTCTTGGGCAGGCCGTTGATGAGGTCGCGCCCGCGGATCTCCATCGAGAGCTCCTGCTCCAAACGATGGGCACTGCCGATGCGAATCTTGATCTCCTCGGCCGTACGCTCGCCGATCATCAAATTGTATACGCGACGAATGTGGCGAATGATGGCTTCGTCCATCTTGTTGCCGGCCACGCGAATCGATTGCGAGACGACGATGCCGCCCAGCGAGATCACCGCGACGTCCGTGGTGCCGCCGCCGATATCCACCACCATGTTGCCGCTGGGGCCGTCGATGGGCAGTCCCGCGCCGATCGCCGCCGCCATCGGCTCCTCGATGATGTCGACGTCCTTGGCGCCGGCCAGCTTCGCGGCGTCGCGCACGGCGCGCTCTTCGACGCTGGTGATCTCGGCGGGGACGCAGATCGTGACCGAAGGCTTGGGGCGGAAGAGGCTGGAGAAGAACGAGCGGTCCTTGGTGACTTTCTTGATGAAGTAGTTGAGCATCGCCTCGGTGACTTCGAAGTCGGCGATGACGCCGTCGCGCAGCGGACGAATGGCCTGGATGTTGGCGGGCGTCTTGCCCAGCATCTGGCGCGCCTCCTCGCCTACGGCGAGCGTGCGCCCCGTGCGCAAGTCCTTGGCGACGACGGAGGGCTCGCGCAACACGATGCCGCGGCCTTTGACGTAAACGAGGACGTTCGCCGTCCCAAGGTCGATGCCGATCTCCACTCTAACTCCTTATGCTGCGAACCGCCGTCGCGCTAGCCAACGGTCGGCATGGTACTGGTCTCGTAGGCGCTCGCGGCTTCGGCCAGGGCCACGATGCCGCTGGAGCGCTGGATCTGCGCACCGAGTTCGGTAAGCATCTCCTCCAAACGCTCGTAGCCGCGATCGATGAACTCCAGGCCCGCGATCTCGGTTTCGCTTCGCGCCGCCAATCCCGCAACCACGAGCGCCGCGCCGCCGCGGATATCGGCCGCCTCGACCGGCGCCCCCTCCAACTCCGCCGGACCCTTTACGACGGCGGCGTTCGAATCCATTTGCACGCGGACATCGGCCCCCATTCGCACCAACTCGTTGACGTAAGCAAAGCGAGCGTTGAAGATGGTCTCCTCGATCACACTCGTACCCGGGCAAGTCGCCAAGAAGGCGGTCATCGTAGGCTGAAGGTCGGTCGGGAAGCCTGGAAAAGGAGCCGTGAGGATGTCGGTGCCGCTGCGCGCGCCGGCGGCATCGGCGGCGATCCAGTCGACGCCATGCGAGCATGCGACCCCACACTCGCTTAGGGCCGCAAGCAAGGCTCCATGGTGGCGCGGGTCGGTTCCGTCGACGCGCACGGCGCCCCGCGTGATGGCGCCCGCCAGAAGCAGGGTCCCGGCGGCGATGCGGTCGCCGATGACTTCGTACTCCACGCCGTGCAGGCGCTGGACGCCTTCGATGACGATGGTGTCGGTGCCGTGGCCGGAGATGCGGGCCCCCGCCGCGTTGAGAAAGTTGGCGAGATCCACGACCTCGGGCTCCATCGCAACATTACGCAGCGTGGTCGTGCCGTCGGCGTAGACGGCGGCCAGCATTACGTTGCGCGTCGCGCCCACGCTGGGGAAGCGGAAGGAGACGTCCGCGCCGCGCAGGCCATCGGGAGCCTCCACGATCAGATAGCCGCGCGCGCCGCGCACGTCCGCACCCAGCGCGCGAAAGCCCATCTCATGCAGATCCGTGGCGCGGGTGCCGATCACGCACCCGCCGGGCAGCGGAACCTCCGCCCGGCCCAAGCGCCCCAAGAGCGCCCCGGTCAAGTCGAACGAGGCGTTGAGCTTGCGTACTAGCGTGTAGGGCGCGCGCGTCTGCCCGAGATTCGCGGCCGAGATGCGCAGCTCGTTGGTGCCGTGCTCGCGCACGCGTGCGCCCAAGGACTCGAGCAGCGCCTCCATCACGGAGACGTCGGTGACGCGTGGCGCGCGCTTGATGACGACTTCGCCGTCGCACAGCAGCGAGGCCGCCATGATCGGCAGCGTGGCGTTCTTGGAGCCGTGGACGCGCACGGCACCGTGAAGACGGTGGCCGCCGCGCAGGCGCAGCGTGGTTTCGAGGCGGTCGAAGGTCATCGTGGCGAAGTTCGGCGCACGGCGCGCAGGCACCGCTCGACGCAGAGCAGGGCGAGGATCGGTAGGACCTGGGCGGCGAGGCGTGCCCAGCCGGGGTGCGAAGACATGGCAGGTGGGGTTCCTGCGACGCCGCTAACGCGCCTCCTGCGCGCGGCGGAAAGCGGCTCCGGTGACGCGCCGGATCAGCCGCAGCGGGCGCGGCCCCTCCAGCGTCAGCTCGTTTCCCTCGAGGCGAATCAAGCCGGCTGAGCGGAGCTGCCCATCGAGGTCGAACGAGATCATGATCCCGCCATCCACGCGCTCCAGCAAGTAGATTCCCGAGCGCACCGAGAGCTGCTGAAAGCTCGTGGTCTGGTCCCCGGTGAGGTTACGGTGGAAACCCTCGACGCGAACGAACGAGCCGTCATCGGCGAACTCGTAGAACTCACCGATCGTCTCGTCGTGGCGGGTGTCGGCGCGCTCCCAGCGTCCCACGATCTCGCGCGTGACCGGCTTCAGCGCGGGGTCCTGGGTGTTCGCGCGATGGTAGACGCGGACGACGTTCTCCCCACCGGTTCGCACGAGCATCTCCAAGCGGTCGCCATTCAGGCGTACGGGAACGGCCGAGGTACGCTCGTCGTGCACCAATTTGAGAACCGCGCGCCCTCCGAGCTCCTCCACGTAGAAGCTGCCGCGGCGCTGACGGCTGGTCCCATCGTTCCGGCGCGAAAACGTGAACGTACCGTCGTCGAGAAAACGCCAACGCCCGGCAGCCGGCAGCTCCGGGCCTTCCTCGAGCCAGGTACCGCGGAGCGTGGCTTCTGCGACATCTTCCACCGGATACACCCCCACATCGCGGGCCACCCGGCGCCGTGCACTTAGAAACCGAGAGAACGTTCGCGGTTGGGGAGACCGCGTCGTCTCGTCATAGCCTTCGCCGCCTACTCGTGTCCGCCGGCGACGCGGATCTTTGCCTGGAGCACGTGTTCTGTGATCCGCAGCACCTCTGCCTCCGCCTCGGAGCTGGAAGGACGCTCCCGCAGGGCACGAAGCTCGGCACGGGTGGCTTCGACATCCACCTCGCTCTTTTCCCACGCAGCATCGACCAGAACGGTCACGCTCTCGGGGAGGACTTGAGCGAAGCCGGGACCGATCGCGAACTCTCGACGCTCGACGGTCTTGCCGTCGCCGCCCACGGTGTTCGCGCGCACGATGCCCGGCTTGAGTGTGGTCACCAGAGCCGCGTGACGGGGCAGCGCCCCGAGCTCGCCCTCACTGCCGGGAACGATCACCAACTCCGCCTGCCCCTCGAAGCGCAGCGCCTCCGGGGTCACGATCGAAAAGGTCGTCGTTGCCATCGTTGCTTATTCTCCCTAGTCGCCGCCGACCGACTGCCCTGCATACCGCGGGAGAATCGTCAGCGGCTCTTGCGCCAGAATGATGCCTTGCCGATTGACCAGCAGCAGATTGGTCTGTCCACTACGCTCAACCTGATACCAGGCGAAGCCCGTCTTGCCGTCGAGCCGATGGAATGCGGAGCGCCTACCCTCGGCGGTATCGCACGACGCAGCCAGCGCACGATGCAGAACAACGCTCCAGCTCACCGGCCCCGCGCAGCGTACCTGGCCGCGCAACGCCCGCTCCTCGTAGATGCGCGCATTGGGCGCCGCTATCGCCGCGCCGGCCGGCGGCGCCACCTCGTCAAGATGGGCTACCGACTGACGCAGGACCACATCCCAGATCTGCTTGGGGTGCGAGAGGTTCGTCCAGAGGTAGAGGCTGCCGAGCAGCAGGCCCGGGACGAGCAGGATTCCCAGAACGATCGCCCAGTGGGCGAGCCCGCGCATCCACCAGCTCAGGCCCTGCGTCGCCATCGCTTACTAGCCGGCGGCCGCTATGAGCGTCTCGGCGTTGGCCTTCGCCTCGTCGATCGTACCGCACATGTAGAACGCCTGCTCCGGCAGATCGTCCAGCTTGCCCTCGACCAGCTCCTTGAAGCCGGCCACGGTGTCCGTGAGCTTGACATACTTGCCCGGGCGCCCCGTGAACTGCTCACCCACGAAGAACGGCTGTGTGAGGAAGCGCTGGATGCGCCGCGCGCGGCCCACCACCACCTTGTCCTCCTCGGAGAGCTCTTCGACGCCGAGGATGGCGATGATGTCCTGCAGGTCCTTGTAGCGCTGGAGCGTCTCCTGCACCTTGCGCGCCACCTGGTAGTGCTCCTCGCCGACGACGCGCGGCTCAAGGATGCGCGAGGTCGAGGCCAGCGGATCGACCGCCGGGTAGAGGCCCTCCTCCGTCAGCGCACGGTTGAGTACCGTGGTGGCGTCGAGGTGACCGAAGGTCGTGGCCACGGCGGGGTCGGTGAGGTCGTCGGCGGGCACGTAGACGGCCTGTACCGAGGTGATGGAGCCCTTACGGGTCGAGGCGATGCGCTCTTCCAGGCGGCCCATCTCGGTGAACAGCGTCGGCTGATAACCCACGGCGGAGGGCATGCGCCCCATCAGCGCCGAGACTTCAGAGCCGGCCTGCACGAACCGGAAGATGTTGTCGATGAAGAGCAGCACATCACTGCCCAGCTCGTCGCGGAAATACTCGGCCATCGTCACGCCGGTCTGGCCGATGCGGAAGCGCACTCCCGGCGGCTCGTCCATCTGTCCGAAGACGAGAGCCGTGTTCTTGATGACGCCCGACTCCTTCATCTCGAGCCAGAGGTCGTTGCCTTCGCGCGTGCGCTCGCCGATGCCGGTGAAGACGGAGAAACCGGAGTGCACGACGGCGATATTACGGATCAGCTCCTGAATGAGCACCGTCTTGCCGACGCCGGCACCGCCGAAGAGGCCGACCTTACCGCCGCGCGCGTAGGGCGCGATCAAGTCGATGACCTTGATGCCCGTCTCGAACATCTTGGTGGTCGGGTCCTGATCCTGGAACAGTGGAGGTTCGCGGTGGATCGGCCAGTAGGCCTTGGCGTCGACCTTTTCATCGGTGTCGATGGCCTTGCCCAGCACGTTGAAGATGCGGCCTAGGACGCCTTCGCCGACGGGCACGCTGATCGGCGCGCCGGTGTCGGTGACTTCGGCGCCGCGAACCAGGCCGTCGGTCGAGCCCATCGCGAGACAGCGCACGTGGTTGTTGCCGAGCTCGTCCTGCACCTCCAGGATCAGCTCGCGCGCCATCATCGCGGTGCCGCCGAGCTGGACGTCGTCGGCGTGGGCCTTGCCGTTACCCTGGGTGCCGCTGCCGCTGCCGACTTGCACCACCAACGCGTTGTTGATGGAGGGAAGCGTCTGCGCGGTGAACTCGACGTCGACGACGTTGCCGAGAATCTGGACGACCTTGCCAACCCCTGCCCCACT
>SCRA01000021.1 GCA_004297985.1 bacterium
GTCGCGAGTTCAAATCTCGTCTTCCGCTCCATAGTCCAGCGGTGAGGGCGGACCCCAGCGGGTCCGCCCTCCTGCTTGTGCGCGAGGAGTCTGCCTCGCATCCAAGAAATCGTGGCTCTTCCACAGGGAGGATCCGTAGCCCGAGTGAGCGCTACTCTGAAGCAGATCGACCCGACCCGCGTCGAGTTAGAGATCGAGATACCCAAAGAGATGCTGGAGGCCGCCGAAGATCGAGCCTTCCGCCGACTCGTCAAAGGGGCTCGAATCCCCGGTTTTCGCCCGGGGCATATTCCGCGGCGCATCTTCGAACAGCATTACGGCCATGGCGAGATCCACGATCGCGCCATGGAAGACGTCGTGCCGAGCGCCTACACGATGGCGCTCAAGGAACACGATCTCGATCCGGTCGACCGCCCGCAGATGGAGCTCGTCCCCACCGCGGACGGGGATGGCGAAGGGAGCCTCCGTCTGAAAGCCACCGTCTTCGTCCGTCCCCCCATCACGCTTGGCGAGTACAAGGGCGTCGAGTTGGAGGCGAGCGAGGTCGTCGTCGACGAGGCTGAGGTCGATCGTACGCTCGACGCGTTGCGTCGCCAAGTGGCCGAAGTCGCCCCCGTCGAACGCCCTGTTCAACTCGGCGACATCGTCACGGCGGACTTTGTCGGGAAGATCGACGGGGTCGCCTTCGAAGGCGGCAGCGGGGAGAGTCAGACGCTCGAGATCGACGTCGATCGCTTCGTCCCCGGCTTTGCCGAGGGTTTCGTCGGGATGACGGCCGGAGAGTCGAAGGACGTCCAGGCGACCTTCCCAGGGAGTTATGGGAAGGAAGACCTCGCCGGTAAGACGGCGATCTTCTCGGTTACCGTCCATGAGGTCAAGGAGCCGCGTCCCCCCGAGTTGGACGACGCCTTCGCCGAATCGGTTTCCAACAATGCGACCCTCGATGCGCTGAAGGATGATATCCGCAACCGCCTGCGCTCCGTAGCCGAGGCCAAAGCCAAGAAGGAGCTCTCGGCGAAGCTGCTCGAGAGGTTGGTCACGGCGCACGACTTCCCGCTCCCCGCGGTGATGGTGGACGGAGAGATCGAGAGCCTCCTCGAGGACACGAAGTCGTACGTTCGCCAAACGGGCAAGACCTGGGATGAGTACCTCAAAGAGCGCAGCAAGAGCGAGGACGAGCTTCGCGACGAGGTCCGCAAGGAGGCGCAGACGCGCGTCAAAACGACCCTGCTGATCGAGGCGATCGCTAAGGCCGAGAGCGTCGAAGTAACGACCGCCGAAGTGGACGCCGAGATCCGTCATCTCGCCGAGCAGTATGGGCAGCCCAAGGAGCGCATTCTGGAGATGTTGCGCCACAACGTCTCGGCGCTGATCGATGGGATCCGCCGCAGCAAGACGATTGAGCTGTTGCTGGAACACGCCAAGGTCGCGCCGGAGCAGGCGGCAACGGGATAGGAAGCGCAACCTGGTCGTAGGGAAGAGGTTTCTTGGAGCGTGCGGCGTCCGGGCGAACCGGACGGCGCGCGCGTCGCTGTCAGGCTATCTTTTAGGAAGAAGGAACGGAGTACATGGGTCATCTCGTCCCGATGGTCGTCGAGCAGAGCGCCCGCGGAGAACGGGCGTTCGATATCTACTCGCGCCTTCTCAAGGAGCGCATCGTCTTCGTGGGTGGTCCCATCGACGATGGCCTCGCCAATCTGGTGATTGCGCAGCTCCTCTTCCTAGAGCGTGAGGATGCCGATCGCGATATCGATCTCTACATCAATAGCCCCGGCGGAAGCGTGACGGCAGGCTTAGCAATCTACGACTCGATGCAGATCATCAAGCCGGATGTTGCCACCATCTGCGCCGGTATGGCTGCCTCCGCGGCCTCGGTCCTGCTCACCGGCGGGGCCAAGGGCAAGCGCATGGCACTCCCCAACAGCAAGATCCTGATCCACCAACCCTGGGTCCAGCAGGTGGGGGGGCAGGCCACGGATGTCGAAATTCACGCGCGCGAGTTGGTCGCCACGCGGCGCAAGCTCGCGGAGATCTACGAAGAGACGACCGGAAAGCCCCTGGAGAAGATCCTTCAGGATATCGAGCGCGACTACTTCATGACCGCGGAAGAAGCGAAGGACTACGGAATCATCGACTCCGTGGTAACCAAGGAACAACGCACCGTCGCACCGCTCACGCAGCCGTTGCCGTAAACGGGGTATCCCATGTTTCGATTTGGAGACGAGAAGGGGCAGCTCAAGTGCAGTTTCTGCGGGAAGTCGCAGGAGCAAGTACGTAAGCTGATCGCCGGACCGGGCGTCTACATCTGCGACGAGTGCATCGAGCTCTGCAACGAGATCATCGAGGAGGAGCTCTATAAGAACGTTGACGAGAACCTTCGCCTTCGGAATATTCCCAAGCCTAAGGAGATCGATCACATCCTCAACCAGTATGTGATCGGTCAAGAGCGAGCGAAGAAATCCCTAGCGGTTGCCGTCTACAATCATTACAAGCGTGTCAACGCGGGTAGTTCCAGCGACGACGTCGAGTTGCAAAAGTCGAACATCCTGCTGGTCGGTCCTACCGGCTCCGGGAAGACCTACCTTGCGCAGACGCTGGCCAAGATCCTGGATGTGCCGCTGGCGATGGCTGATGCCACCAGCCTCACCGAGGCGGGCTACGTCGGCGAAGACGTCGAGAATATTCTCCTCAAGTTGATCCAAGCCGCCGACTACGACGTCAAGCGGGCCGAGAAGGGCATCGTCTACATCGACGAGATCGACAAGATCGCTCGCAAGAGCGAGAACCCCTCGATCACGCGCGACGTCTCCGGTGAAGGCGTCCAGCAGGCGCTGCTCAAGATTCTCGAAGGAACGACGGCCAACGTACCGCCGCAGGGCGGGCGCAAGCATCCGCACCAAGAGTTCATTCAGATCGACACCACCAACGTGTTGTTCATCTGCGGCGGAGCCTTCGACGGCCTCGACAAGATCATCGAGAGCCGCGTCGCCTCCAACGCCCTCGGCTTCCGCGCTCAGCCGGAGTCGAGGAAAGAGGAGCGCGTCGGCCGGTTGCTGCAGCGGCTCATGCCGGAGGATCTGCTGAAGTTCGGGCTCATTCCCGAGTTCATCGGCCGTTTGCCGATCGTCGTGACGCTCGATGCGCTCGACGAGCTGGCGTTGCGGCGCATCCTCGTCGAGCCGCGCAACGCGCTGGTTCGCCAGTATCAGAAGATCTTCAGCATGGACGGCGTCGAGCTGACCTTCACCAAGGAGGCGCTGATCGCCATCGCGATCAAGGCTCAGTCCCGCAAGACGGGTGCCCGCGGCTTGCGCTCCATTCTCGAAGAGATCATGCTCGACGTCATGTACGACTTGCCGTCGATGACGGGCGTGAAGAAGTGCGTGATCAACAAGGACGTCGTCGAGAAGGAAGAGGAGCCCACGCTCATCTACGCCGACAAGCCGAAGGAGATGCCGGCGTAGCGGCTAGCGAGGTGCTCTAGACGAACCCGCTAGCCTGCGTCGCGCCCTTACGCTTCAGTTCCATCTGACGCAGCTCGACGCGGCGGATCTTCCCGCTCGACGTCTTCGGCAAGTCGCTCACGAACTCGATGGCACGCGGGTACTTGTACGGCGCCGTCTCGCGCTTGCAGTGCTCCTGCAGATCGGCTACGAGCTCCGGTGTAGCGGCGTAGCCGTCACGCAGTACCACAAAGGCTTTCACCAGGTTGCCGCGATCGGCATCTGGTGAGCCGACCACCGCCGATTCCTTGACCGCAGGGTGGGTCAGAAGCGCACTCTCCACTTCGAAGGGGCCGATGCGATAGCCGGCCGAGGAGATCACGTCGTCGGCGCGTCCCACGAACCAGAGGTAACCGTCGGCGTCGCGCGTCGCGCGGTCGCCGGTGAGGTAGTACTGGCCCCGGTAGCAGTTGGCCGTCTCCTGCGGGTTCTTGTAGTATTCGACGAAAAGCGTGGGCGGATGCCCCTTCAGCGCGATATCGCCGACGACGCCGTCGGCGCAGATATTGCCGTCTTCGTCGACGATGGCGACATCGTGGCCCGGCGTGGGCTTGCCCATCGAGCCCGGGCGCACGTCGGACCCCGGAAGATTGGCCACCAAGAGCGAGTTCTCGGTCTGCCCGTAGCCGTCGAAGATCGTGAGGTCGTAGGCGTCTCGGAAAGCCTTGATGACTTCCGGATTGAGCGGCTCACCGGCCGAGACGGCGTGGCGCAGTTCAGCGAGCTTCCACTTCGTGCCCAGACCCTCGAGCTTCGCCTCCAAGCGATACTCCGTCGGCGCCTGGCAGAGCACCGAGACGCCCAGGCGCTGCAAGAGATCCATGCGCTCCACGGGGTCGAAGCCGCCCTCGTGAAGCACGATCGCCGATCCGCACGACCACGGTCCGAGCAAGACATTCCAGAGCGACTTCGCCCATCCCGTGCCCGCCGAGCACCACACGAGGTCCGTGGACTTGGCGTCCAGCCAGAGCTGCGCCTGCATGCGCTTCGCGAACGTGTAGGCGTGCGCGTGAAGGACGCCTTTGGGATCCTTGGTCGTACCGGATGTATAAACCAGGTACGCGGGCTCGTCGCTGCGCGTCGGGTTGCCGCTCCACCCCTCGCCGGCCTCGGCCGCCAGCGGCTCCAGCGACGTCCAACCGGGGCGATTCCCGCCCACCGCAAGCCAATGGCGGATCGTCTCGGCTTCGGGGCGCATCTCGTCGAACTCGCCCACCAGCGTCGCGTGCGAAATGACCGCCGTCGCCTCGCTGTGGTTGGCGCGGAAGAGCAGGTCCTTCGCGCGCAACTGCTCGCTGGAAGGAACGGCCACGGCACCGACGCGCAGCAGTCCCAGCATTGCGAAGAGCCACTCGGGCCGCTTGGGGATCACTACGAGGACTTTGTCGCCCTTGGCGACCCCAGTCTCCCGCAGCGCCGCAGCGTAGCGCGCGGACTCACGAGCGATCTCCGGGAAGGAGTAGCGGCGCTCCTTTCCGGTCTTGTCGAGGAAGATCAGCCCTAAGCGATCTTCGCGTGCCAGCGTATCGATGACGTCGCGTGCGAAATTGAACGACGGGGGAACCTGCCAATACGAGTCGGTGTGAGACGCGGTTGTCATCGATACCTCCACGAAGGCCGCGCGCTGCGGCGCTCCGGAGATCGAAATGCAACTCGCCGGGGCTCGATCCCTCCCCGGCGAGCCCGAGATGCGCGAAGCCCGGTTCAGGGCACGTCGATGCGCGCCGCCGACGAGACCGCGGGGAAGGTCAGCGGTCCGGTGAACGGTGAGGCGACGTACGAGAAACGTGCGCCGCCATCGTCGTCGTGCATCTTCTCCGCGAAGCGCAGGGTCAGCGGACCGGCGGGCGAGGGCGTGGCCGAAGGTGCCGCCGATGCCGTGGCGCCGGGCCGACGGTCATGGTGCTGCCGTTGCAGACGGAGATGGTGATCCTAATGGCACTTACGATAGTGGTTGAGAGAATACGCCCGCAAGCGTTCCCGCCAACGTGTGGTCCGTGGCACACGGCCGCTCCCTCCGTCGCCCGCCATCCTTGACCCCCCCTAGTACCATAGAACCGAGATGGAGCAGAAGACCGAGCCCGCGCGAGCGTACGACCCCAAAGACGTCGAGCAACGGTGGTACCACCGCTGGGAGGACACCGGCGTCTTCCATGAAGAGCCGGATCCCGCCAAGCCCCCGTTCGTCATCGCGATGCCCCCGCCCAACATCACGGGACGCGCCCATCTCGGCCACGGCTCCACCTACACCGCGCAAGACATCCTCACGCGCTTCCACCGTATGCTGGGCGAGAACGCCGTCTGGATTCCCGGCCTCGACCACGCCGCTATCGCCACGCAAGCCGTGCTCGACCGCCAACTCGCCAAAGAGGGGAAGACCCGCCACGATCTGGGGCGCGAGAAGTTCCTCGAGCGCGCGCGTGCCTGGAAGGACGAGTACGGCGGAATCATCGACCAGCAGTTCCGCCTGCTGGGCTTCGGCCCGGACTGGGCACGCGAGCGCTATACGATGGATCCCGAGCTCTCGGCGGCCGTGGCCAAAGTGTTCGTCGAGCTCTATCGCGAGGGGCTGATCTATCGCGGTAACCGCTTGATCAACTGGTGCCCAACCTGTGCCTCCACGCTCTCCGACGCCGAAGTCGAGCACGAGGAGCGCGACGGAATGCTCTGGCACATCCGCTACCCCTTGGCCGAAGAGTCAGACCCTTCAAAGCAATTGGGGTCCCCAGCGAGTCTACGAGCTGGGGGATCGTCCTCGGACGATCCCGCCCCCGGAGGGACTTCAAAGCAATTGGGGTCCCCAGCGAGTCTACGAGCTGGGGGAT
>SCRA01000022.1 GCA_004297985.1 bacterium
GATTATTGGGGGAGGGAGTAACGTGACGAAGGCCGATCTGATCGCCACTGTGGCGGAAAAGACGGGGCTGACCAAGCGCGAGGCGACCGCCGCCGTTGACAGTGTGTTCGACACCATTCGCGAGTCGCTCACGTCGGGCGAGAAGGTGCAGCTCATCCCGTTCGGCAGCTTCGAGGTTCGCCACCGCGAAAAACGCGAGGGGCGTAATCCGAAGACGGGCGAGAAGCTGGTGATCCCTGCGCGCCGCGTGGCCGCGTTCTCTGCAGGCAAGGGGCTGCGCGACGCCGTCGCGACTGCGGGCAAGCGCCGTAAGCGCTCGTAACGTCTTAATCGAGAAGATGCCCGCGAGGGCACGGCCTGCAACTGCCGTGCCCTCGATTGCTGCTCTCGCAGGGTATCGGGTGCCCGCCAGCGTAGCAGATGTGCCGGATCGCAGACCCTGGTGTCGGGCTGTAGCGTAGCTTGGTTAACGCGCTAGCCTGGGGGGCTAGAGATCGCTGGTTCGAGTCCAGTCAGCCCGACCATCATCAACCGCCCGTCCTGTAAGGGATCGGGCGGTTTTTTTACGTACGTCTGATAATGACGGACACGTTTCATTCGCGGAGGTCGAGCCGGCCAAAGCGTCGCCGCGCGATTTCCGCGAAGGCCTTGACGAGAGGAGACAGCCGCCTGTCTCGATGCCAAGCCATGTGCGTGACAATAGTAAACGCCGGCCCGTGAAGATCTAGCGCTGCAAGTTCACCTCGCGCGAGTTCTTCGCGTACGGCGACCTCAGGAAGAATGGCTATGCCTACATCGGCCATGACGCAATGCTTTATCGCCTCGATGCTCCCAAACTCCAACGTGGTGGCCGGCTGGGCGCCCGCGCTCATCAGCGCGCGCTCGAACACCTCCCGATAACTGCGTCCACGTTCGGTCGCTAAGATGGTTCCTCCGTCCAGCTCCTCCAGGCCGATATTCCGGCGCCACGCAAGGCGGTTGGTAGGTGCCACGATGATAACCAACGGCTCGACGAGCATCCGGTCGACGACGATGTCCTGCTCTTGCCACGGATCTTCCATCAGGAAGGCGATGTCCAGTGAGCCGTTCGCAATATCACGGCGTAACTCAGAGCCGATGCCTGGACGCAATCGTACGGTCGCGGCCGGGAAGCGGCGGCGATATTCATGGAGAACGGTTGGGAGCCGATAGGCGCAGAGCGATTCGCTGGCTCCAACGGAGATGGTGCCGTCGCTCGACTCGCTGCCTTTTACCGCCGCGTGTGCCTCCTCAGTAAGGCGCAAGATGCGATCGGCATAGTCGAGGAGCCGTTTGCCGCCGTCGGCTAGCCGAAGACGTTTGCCGACGCGCTCGAAGAGTGCGACGCCGAACTCCCGCTCGATCTTCTGTATCTGTGCTGTAACCGTCGATTGGGCATAGTTCAGCGTCTCGGCCGCTCGGGAGATACTCCCCCCTGTAGCGACGGCTCGAAAGGCCTCTAGCTGGCGAAAATCCACGGAGGCGCCCCATCTATCACGAAATTCGATATGCAATATCATGTATATCGTGATTGCGAGTGACCTCCTGCCGTTACAATCGAATCACGATGCACGTTTCGGATTCGAAAGGATGCTCATCAGTTGCGATACCTGATGTGTCCCCCCGACTACTTTCGTGTGGAATACGCCATCAATCCATGGATGCGGCCGGAGACGTGCTCCGTCGATTCAAGGCGCGCGCGTGCCGAGTGGTCGCGCCTGCGCGACGTAATGGAGATCGTCGCCGAGGTCGAGCTTCTCGCCCCGTCCGCCGATCTTCCGGACATGGTCTTTACCGCCAATAGCGGTTTCGTTCTCGGGAACTCCGTGCTGCTCGCGCGCTATCGTCATCCCGAGCGACGAGGGGAGGTGCCGCATGTCCGGCGCTACTTCAGCGATCGAGGCTATACGATTCACGAGCTCCCTGCGGAAGTCTGCTTCGAAGGCACGGGCGACGCCATCCTCGACCGCGGAGGCGAGTGGATCTGGGCAGGTCACGGCTTTCGTTCGGATCCCGACGCCCACGACGTGCTCGCACGCTGCTTCCAATTGGACGTCGTCTCTCTGCATCTGATCGACGCACGCTTCTATCACCTCGACACGTGCCTTGCTCCGTTGACCGGCGGTTATCTCATGTACTATCCAGGCGCCTTCGATGCGCCGTCGCTGAGCGCCATAGAAGACCGAGTACCTTCCGAGCGGCGGATCGTCGTCGACGAGGCCGATGCCGCGACATTCGCCTGTAATGCCGTCAACGTAGGGAAGACGATCATCGCGCACGCGTTGTCGGCCGGTCTGCGAGAGCGTCTGTTGCGGATCGGCTTCTCTGTCGAAGTGATCCCGCTCGACGAGTTCGTGAAGGCGGGTGGTGCCGCGTTCTGCATGATGCTTCGTCTTGAAGACGAACGGAACCGGCCGGCGCGGGTGAAACGGTGATGCACCGGCGCCTGTCTCACGCTCGCGCGTGATCCTCCGTGACGCTCGCGAATGCGCGGATGACATCGACCAACGCGAGCATCGCCGTCGAAGTCTCGTCCGCGCGCCAGGCGGCGTAGAGCTCCGCCGGAGGCGTCTGTTCGGCGACCGGGCGGTAGACGACGCCGGCGAGGTTGAGGCGCTGGATCGAAGCCGGCATAAGCGTGACGCCCAACCCCGCCGCAACGAGCGAGATCATCGTGTCGGTCTGATTGGCCTCCTGGACGAGCCGTGGTTCGAAGCCGGCGCTCCGACAGAGGTTGATGATCTGATCGCGGAAGCCGGGCGCTTCGCTGCGCGGAAAGAGCACCAGCGACTCTCGTTCGAGCGTGCGCAAGGAGATGCGTTTCTTTTGGGCCAGGGGATGATCCGCCGGCAGTGCGACCACGAATGGCTCCCGAGCGACGATGGCGACCCGCAGCTTCTCATCGGTCACGGGTGGCCGCAAGAAACCGATGTGGATCTGCCGCTGCTCGAGCGCGAGCAGTTGCTCAGGCGACGAGAGCTCGCGGACCGTCAAGCGAACGTCGGGGAAGCGCTCGCGGTACGTGCGTAGCACCCGTTGAAGCACGTCGTACGTTGCCGAAGCCACGGTCCCCACGGTGATCCGCCCGATCAGTCCACGCTTCGCGCGGCGCGCGGTCTCCATCGCGTGACCAGCCTGGATCAATGTCAAGCGCGCCTCTTCGAGGAACGCCCTGCCGGCCTCCGTGAGATCGATCGGGCGTCTATCCCGATGGAAGAGCTCGGCTCCCAGCTCGTTCTCCAGCTTGCGAATTTGCTGGCTGAGCGGAGGCTGGGCCATGTTCAGTCGCTCGGCTGCGCGGCCGAAGTGTCGCTCTTCGGCGACGGCCACGAAGTAGCGCAGGTGACGCAATTCCATGATAATGTTTTAGATATAATACCACAAGTAAAGATATATTGGACATATAGTCTGCCGCCCCGTAAAGTTGGAGGAAATCGCGGCACGCACCCACGCCGGTCAGCGGGGGTTCGGCTGCCGACTGGAGATCCGGACGGAGCAATGACGAGCGCATTCTGGGATCATGCTCGGGCGACTGAGCTTATGCAAGCGCAGGGTATCGACGCATTGATCGTCGTTCAACCCGAGAACTTCTACTACGCGACCGGCGCGAATGCCGGCTTTGCCGCGCTTTGGCGCCGAGCCGGAACGGCTGTCGCCGTCATTCCGGCGGACCCGCGCGTGGCCCCAGCCGTAGTCATCCCCGATGCCCAGGCACGGTCGTTTCGCATGGCTTCTGAGATCGGCGACGTGCGCACCCACCCGCTCTGGGTCGAGACCGAGGATCTCACGCCCTTCCTCCCCAGCGAGCGGCCCACGCAGGAGATCGTTCGCGACGCCGCCCGCCGGGCGGGAAAGCAACCCCAGCGAACGCGTCCTGCCACCTATGATATCGCTCTCGCGCTGGCCGAGCTGCGTGGCATCCTGGAGGATCGCAAGCTTTCGAAGGGCTGCTTGGGCATCGAGATGGACTTCATCTCGGTAACCGACTTCGAGAGCTTCCGCCATGCCGTTCCGAACGTGCGGCTCGTCGACAGCTCGCACGTCTTTCGCCAACTGCGGATGGTCAAAGGACTCGCCGAGATCGCCTTCCTTCGCCTGGGCGCCGAGCTCACCGAAGCGGGCATCACGGCATCGCTCGGCGCCGTGCGCGAGGGGCTCAGCGCGTCCGACGTAGCCTTTTCCTATCGTTCCGGCGTGCTGGAAGCGGCGCGCCGCGGCGCCGCGGCAGCGTTCGAGTCGACGTGGGACATCATCAGCGTCGGCCCGCAACCGTGGGGAGTTGGAACGTCGACGGCCACGGTCGCCTCGGGCTCTCAGCTCAAGTTCGACGTCGGTTGTACCGTCGGCGGTTACCAATCGGATATCGGGCGCACCTACGTTTTCGGAAAGGGCAACGAGCATCAGAAGCGCATCCACAACGCGTTGTTGGAGGCGTTTCACGCCGGCCTTGCAGAGTTCAAACCGGGGAATCCCATCAGCGGAATTCATCGCGCCGCGCAGACGAAGATGCGCGAGCTCGGCTTCGAGAGCTACACCCGCGGCCACTTCGGCCACGGCATCGGCGCCAACGTCTGGCATGAGGAGTGGCCGTACATCGCGGCCACCGAGAGCCAAGTACTGATGCCTGGTATGGTCTTCGCTTTCGAGACTCCGTACTATGTCGACGGCGTCGGCGGATTCATCATCGAAGATCACATCCTCGTCACGGAGAGCGGGCCGGAGAGTTTCAACATGCTTGCGCGCGAATACACCGAGGTCGGGTAGGTGATCGTGAAGACCAGCCACGACCCTGCGGCGCTGATCGCTCTGGAAGAACGTCACGGAGCGCGAAACTACGCTCCACTGAACGTGGTCATCACGGAGGCTCAGGGCGTATGGGTCACCGACGTCGAAGGCCGGCGGTTCCTCGACTGCATCAGCGGCTACTCGGCGCTCAGCCACGGGCATGCGCATCCTCGCGTCGTCGCGGCGCTCGTCGCCCAGGCACAGCGTCTCGCGTTGACCTCGCGCGCCGTGAGAAACGATCGCCTCGGCTCCTTCTTGGAGCGCCTGACGCAGATTGCGCGTCAAGAGGCTGCGCTTCCGATGAATACCGGTGCAGAGGCCGTCGAGACGGCCATCAAGCTCGCCCGGCGCTGGGGGTACGTGCGCAAAGCGATTTCTCCCGACGCCGCCGAGATCGTCGTCTTCGACGGAAACTTTCACGGGCGCACCACGACGATCGTCGGTTTCTCGAGCACGGAGCGCTATCGCCGTAACTTCGGCCCGTTCGACGGAAGCTTTCGCCGTGTACCGTTCGACGACATCACGGCTCTGGGCGCCGCCGTGGGAGAACGAACCTGCGCGGTGCTGATCGAGCCGATCCAAGGCGAAGGCGGCGTCAACGTCCCGAGTGCCGGCTACCTGCGCGCCGTGCGCGAGCTCTGCACGGAGCGTAACGTGCTCTTCATGGCGGACGAGATTCAGACGGGTTTCGGCCGTACGGGAGCGCTCTTTGCGTGCGATCATGAAGGCGTCGTTCCCGATATCCTGATCGTTGGGAAGGCGCTGGGCGGCGGCGTCTATCCCATTTCCGCCGTATTGGCGCCCTGGCGGATCATGGAGCTCTTCGAGCCCGGAGATCACGGCAGCACCTTCGGCGGCAATCCGCTGGCCTGCGCCGTCGGCGAGGCGGCGCTCGATGTCCTCGTGGAGGAGCGCCTCGCGGAGCGGGCCGAGCGGTATGGAGGCATGCTGATGGAACGCCTGCGGGGGGTTCCCTCCCCGCTGATCCGTGGGGTGCGCGGGCGAGGCCTGCTCATCGGCGTCGAGCTCTCGATCCCGGTACATAGCGTGAGCGAGCATCTCTTGGATGAAGGAGTGCTGGCGAAAGAGACGCGCGACAACGTCTTACGAATTGCGCCGCCGCTGATCGTCGGCGACGAGCACATCGAACTCATCGTTCGTGCCTTTACTCGTGCCTTGCAGCGCGAAGGGGAGCGCACGAATGTCCCACTCCGAGTGTGACCCGAGAATACGCTTTTCAGCTTCATCATTGGGAGGATAGGCAACGACCATGCACAGGATGAACAGGCTAGGCGCGGCGGCCGTCGCGCTGGCGCTCTCTTTCGGCTCAGTCGCGTTGTGCCAACCCGCGAGCGCGGCGAATCAGGTCATCAAGATCGGCATCGAGCTTCCGATCTCCGGCAACGACGCGTCGGACGGTATTCCCATGGAACAGGCCGCGACTCTGGCGGTGGAGCAAGCCAACGCGCACGCGCCGAAGGGCTTTACGTTTCAAGTCGATGCCTTGGACGACACCGTCAACGGCATCCACAACCCGCAGCAGGGCGTGACGAACATTCGGGCGCTGGCTGCGGATCCTCAGGTCGTCGGTGTCGTCGGCCCGTTCAACTCCAACGTCGCCGCTGCGGAGATCCCGGTCTCGAACCAGGCCCTGCTCCCACTCGTCTCTCCGGCGGCCACGGATCCCACGCTGACGCAGTCGCCGAGATACAGACCCGCGCACCCGGACGAGATCACGTTCTTCCGCGTCTCCGCGAGTAACGACAAGCAAGGGCGCGCCGCTGCGTATAGCTGCAAGCAGCGCGGCCTGAAGAGCATCTACGTGATCGATGACAACGAGACGTTCGGCACGGGCCTCGCGGACGTCTTCACGGCCGCGGCGAAGAGCTTGGGACTGACGATTCTAGGGCGCGATCACCTCACGGTCAATCAGCAGGACTTTCGTCCGCTCTTGACTCGCGTCGCCCAGATGCACCCGGATGCCATCTACTACGGAGGCGTCACGTCGACGGGCGGCGCGCTGCTGCGCAAGCAGATGGCTGGGTCCGGTTTCGATCCTGCTAAGGTTCCGTTCGTGGGCAGCGACGGCATCTACGACCAGGCCTTCGTCAAGATCGCGGGTTCGGAGGCCGACAACACCTACTTCACGGCCGCCGCGCCGAACATCACCAAGATGGCTAGCGCTCAGGAGTTCATCAAAGCGTACCAGGAGCGCTATCACGCGGAGCCGACGGCCTTCGCGGCGAATGCCTTCGTCGCGGCACAGGTCATCATCAATGCGACGGAGCGGGCGATCGCGAGCAATCACGGGCAGTTGCCCTCGCGTGGCGACGTGTTGAAGCATCTTCGCACGACCAAGGAGTTCCATTCCATCGTCGGCGTCTTCGGGTTCGACAAGAACGGCGACACGACGAACCCGTCGATGGCGCTCTGGAAGATCGAGCGTGGCACGCCGTCGTATCTCCATGCGATCGACATGAGCGCCGTGGCGAAGGTTATCAAGTGATGAAGTTCGCCTATCTCGGCGTCCCTTGGGACTACACGTCTTCGCTGGGTTGGCCGGGGTCGCGCTATGCCCCGGATACGGTGCGCGAGGCGTTCAAATGGATCAACATGCGCCTGCAGAGCGAGGCCGTCTATTGGCTCGATCGAGAGGAGGTCGTCGTAACCTCCGGCGGCCTCGTCGGCGATCGAGGCAATGTGGACCTCGTGGCCTATGACGTGAACGAGAGCTTTGCGCGCATCGAGCACGCCGTCGGGGAGTGCCTCGATGACGGGTTCATTCCGCTCGTGGTGGGCGGCGATGACGCGGTGACGTTCCCGATCGTCAAAGGCTTGCACGACCGCACCCAGGGCACGTGGGGTATGGTTCATTTCGACGCGCATCTGGACCTTATGGACAGCTCGCCGTATCAGGGGCGCCTCTCGCATTCCAGCGGCGTGCGCCGCGTGACCGAGCTCCCGCGGTTCAAGAGCGAGGCGCTGGTCCAACTCGGTTGTCGAAATTTCAATTTCCCGGCGTCCAAGAAGTACGTCGATGAACGAGGGATCAAGCACATCTCGGCGGCCGAGTACGACCGGATCGGCACGATGGCGGCCGTGGAACGAACCATCGAGCTTGCCCGCGGCGTCGACCACCTCCACCTCGCAGTCGATATCGACGTTCTCGATCCCGCGTTCGCCCCCGGCGCCGGAGCATTCGAGCCGGGCGGTTTGACGTCGCGCCAACTGCTCGACTTCACGGCAGCGCTCGCGCCGCACGTGGAGTCGCTCAGCATCGCCGAAGTCAACCCGCTCACGGATTTCCGCACGATGACGTCTTCCGTGGCAGCCAACGTTTTAGCGCATTTTGTCGTGGGGAAGCTCGACCCGCTCGACGCGAAACGATAGCCGTGGCGTGCCATCGGAACGAGAGCCCGGGCATCCCCCGGGCTCTTCGCGATGCTACGTCGAGAGTGGAGCGCCGAGCAGATCTGCTACGTCGCCGGCGCCGATGTATCTCCAACTCGCGGGGCCGATACGCCAGCGTCCTTTGAAGCGGAGCGTGCGGTAATTGGCGAACGTCACCTGGGAGAAACGGTCCTCACCCGGCGAAGCGCCCGTCGGCTCCGCGGGAAAGTGCTCGATCCAGATGAACGGCTCGGCTTCCTTCAAGCGGTCGCGAAGGTACTCGACCAAGACTTCCGCGGCGAGCTGCTCCGCCACGTTGTTGATCGCGGTGCCCTCGCTCCCAGGGAGGTCGGTCGCCACCACCACCGGCGTTTCACCCTCCCCTCCCCGATAGATGCGAATGCGGCACGTGGCTCCAGGGCCGAAGAGGCCCTGGTACTCGTGGATCGTATCGAGCTCTAAGCGCATGATCGCGTGGTTCAAGCGTTACCGTATGGATTCATGGTCTTGCCCACCACGCTAAGGAATCCGGCGGGCCCGAGCCATGACTGCAGTCTCAAGGAGGGTAGGCGGGCGGTAGGATCGCCGGGCCGCCTCCCCGTACTCGGGCGGGATGCAGAGTGAGACTCACGGCACGCCGGCACGCACCGCGATCATCCATTCCGACGGCGGGAGCCGCGGAAACCCCGGCCCCGCGGCGATCGGTGCCGTGGTAGCGGAGGAAGGCGGCGGCGTCGTCCACGAGGTCTCGGAGCGCATCGGCGTCGCCACCAATAACGTCGCGGAATATCGAGCGTTGATCGCGGGATTGCGTGCCGCGCTCGATCTGCGTTTCGAAGCGGTGCACGTGCGCATGGACTCGGAGCTGGTGATCAAGCAGCTACGCGGTGAGTATCGCGTGAAGAACGAGAGCCTACGCCCGCTCTACGAAGAGGCGCGCAGGCTCTTAGCGCGTTTTTCCGCCATCGACCTCAAGCACGTGCCTCGTGCGCAGAATCGCGAAGCCGACGCGCTGGTCAACCGCGCGCTCGACGCGGCGCGAGGGTGAGTACGCCGTCGTGCGCACGGACGGCGTTGCGCGAAGCATCGAGCACAGAGGCGTAGCGTACGTCGCCGGCGAGGCCTAGAGAAGCGAGATAGCGCCCATGCGGAGTCGAAAGGAGCGCATCGGACGGCGCATCGGATGCGCGCGTCCACGCCGCCACCGCACTGCGTGCTTCGGCGTCGAGCGAGAGCACCGCGCCCGCCGCGGCGAGCGCCGCGCCGATTGCCCCAGCGGCGATCGCGTCTTCCTCCGTCGGCATCCCGTCCTGCCCCGAGCCCTGTAGAAGCACGGCGTCACCCGTGCTTGCCGCATCGAAAACAGCCGAAGCCGTCGCGGCGGCGTTACGGATGCAGCCGATAAAGACCGCTGCTCCGCCGTGGGCGAGCATCGCGCGGCTCCCGTTGGTCGAGCAGAGCACCAGCGGCCGCCCCGCGCGTCCGGCGGCAACGATCTCGAGCGGCGAGTTGCCGTAATCGAAGCCGTCGACGCGAACGCCTTCGCGCTCGCCCGCCACGAGCATGCCGCGGCTCCCCATCCGAAACGCTTCCTCGATCTCCGCGACAGCATGCACGCTCGGCACACCCGACTCGAGCGCAGCCAGCGCCGTCGTGCTCGCACGCAAGACGTCGATGACCACCACGACCTCCGCGGGAGAGCTGTCGGGCAGGGCTCGATAACGCAGATGAAGCATGCGCGGCCTCACCGCGCCGCGGCGATCGGTACGATCACCTCCGCGGCCGCTTCGTAGCGCCCCATCGGGATGACGTACGCGCCGCCGACCAGCGTGCGTGCCTCTTCAACGAATTCGCGAGCGATGCGCACGCCTTCGCGCGCGCTGTTCTCGCCTGCGCGGCGCATGCGTTCGCGAATCGCCTCCGGCACGAACATGCCGGGAACCTCGTTATGCAGAAAGTCCGCGCTGCGCGATGAGCGAAGCGGAAGCACACCGGCGAGAATCGGAATGGGAGCGATCTCCGCGCGCTCGAGTTCGGAGACGAACCGCCGCAACGCCGCGATCTCATAGATCGGCTGGGTGAGCGCGAAGTGCGCGCCGCCAGCGACCTTCCGGCGGAAGCGTGCGAGCTCGGCGTCGATGTCGCGCGCGAGCGGATTGACGGCCACGCCGATCTTGAATGAGGCCGGCGGCCCGATCTCGATGCCGCCATGACGCTTCCCGTCGTTCAACGCGCGCAGAATGCCCACCAGGCCCACGCTCGTCACGTCGTAGACGCCGGTGGCCACCGGGTAGTCGCCGAACGTCGCGGGGTCTCCGGTGAGTGCCAGGATCGCCGTGATGCCGAGCGCGGCCGCACCCAGCAGCTCGGACTGCAGCGCCAGCAAGTTCCGGTCGCGGCAGCTAAAGTGGAGGATCGTCGCGAGGCTCGTGTGCTGCATGAGCAGGCTCGCCAGCGCGATCGGGCTCATGCGCAGTTGCGCGCGCTGATTGTCGGTGAGATTGACGGCGTCGGCGCCGGCCTCTTCCAGCATGCGCGCGCCTGCCAGTTGCGCACGGTAGTCGATGCCGCGCGGCGGCTCGATCTCCGCAGTGATGACGAACTCGCGGCCGAGGCGTTCCTCGAATGCGTTGCCGCGGCGCAGCGGCGGCGGCGCTGCCGGGCGCTCGTAATCGTGCACGCTGACGACGTGTACCGCGCGGCGGTCGCCCGGGCTCGCGCCGCGCAGCGCCTGCCGCATAGCCGCCGTGTGCGCGGGCGTGGTGCCGCAGCATCCGCCGATGAGGTTGATGCCGAGTTCCGCGAACGCGCCGGCATACTCGGCGAAGTATTCCGGTGAGCTGAAGTAGACGGTGCGGCCGTGGAGCCGGCCGGGAAAGCCCGCATTCGGCGAGGCGACCAGCGGCACGGAGAAGTCGCCGGCGATCGGTGCCAGGATCTCGTAGGTCTGCGCCGGCCCCAGCGCGCAGTTGAGGCCCACGGCCTCCGCCCCGGCATCGATCAGTGCGCGCAGCACCTCGCCGACGTCCTCGCCGTACTGCGTCTGCCCGCCTTCCAGCACCGCAAGCGTACAGATGCGCGGGATGTTCGGGGCCGCCTCGAGGGCTGCGCGCACGGCGGCGCGCGCCTCGGCGAGTCCGGTAAGCGTCTCCAGCACGAAGGCATCCGGGCGCTCCGCGGCTAGCGCCGCGCACTGCTCGCGGTAGACCTCGACGGCGCGCTCCTCCGTCATCGTGCCGTACGGATGAAGTGCCTTGCCCAGCGGGCCGACGCTTGCGCCGACGTACACGCGGCGAGAGGCGGAGCGCGCGGCATGGCGAGCAAGACGCACTCCGGCGGCGTTGATCTCAGCCAGGCGGTGCTCTAGCGAAAAGTCGGCGAGTTTGAGCGCATTGGCGCCGAAGGTATTGGTCTCGATGAGGTCGGCGCCCGCCTCCACGTAGCGATCGTGAATCGTGCGCACCGCCTGCGGCTGCTCGAGGTTGCGCGCCTCTAGGCACAGGTGGGGAGCGGCGCCCCCCGCGATGAGCATCGTGCCCATCGCGCCGTCGGCCAGCAGGATGCCGCTACGCAGATCCTCCAGTATCGTCGCCAGGTGTTCCGTCGGTCGTCTCCAAGGAGGGCGGCCCCGCGTGTGCGTCGGCGTAGCGGAGCGTCAGGTAGAAGGTTGTACCTGCGCCCGGTTCGGAGTCCACGTTGAGGTCCCCCTCCATGGCCTGCGCTAGGCCCTTGGAGATGTAGAGCCCCAAACCCGTGGAGTCGACCTTGGCGTTACTGAGCCGTCCGAAGCGCGTGAAGAGCTTCGCGCGCTCGTGCTCGGGGATACCAGGCCCTCCGTCGATCACGCAGACGCGAGCGCTCTCCGGGTCTGCGTGAACCTCCACGTACACCAGGGAGTGGCTGGGCGCGTACTTCAGCGCGTTGGAGAGCAGGTTGACGACGATCTGCTGCAGGCGCTGACCGTCGGCCCAAACCAGTCTTGGCGGCTCCGCGGGGAGCGATAACGAGATCGGCGCCCCGGGGTGCTCCGTCAGCGCGGAGCGCACGGCGTCGCGCACTGCGGCCAGCAGGTCGACGGGCTCGGGGGAGAGGCGGAAGTGGCCGGCCTCGAGTTTGGAGAGCAGCAGCAGGTCCTCCACCATGCGCGCCAGACCCCCCGAGGCGTCGCGCAGGGCGGCCAGGAACTCGCGCCGGCGCACCGGGTCCAACTCTTCGCCGTGACTCTCCAACAACGACGACGCCCCCTGGATCGTGGCCAGAGGGGCGCGGATCTCGTGCGAGACGTCGCTCAGGAACTCCATTTGCAGCCTGCGCGCGTCCTCCTCGACGCGCGCGCGCTCGCTTTCTCGGATCGAATGCTCCGCGTTGATGATGGCCAGCCCTGCCATGTTGACGAAGATCTGCATCGAGGCCATGGTCTCGTGGCTGGGGACCATGCCGTCGAACGGTCCGTCGACCGACATGTAGCCGATGACCTCGTCGCGGTGCCCCGTCATCACGAAGACCATCGAGTCGCGCTCGTGCCAGGCGCCAGGCTTGCTGCGCGGAGCGTGGCGCGGCAGATCGCCCACGTAGATCTCGCTCTTGAACGCCACGTACTTCTCGGCCGGCGTGTAGTAACAGAAGTCGACGACCTCCTCTGCCGCCGCGAGTGCGTCCATGAAGCTCTGGCGGTCGATGACCTCTCCGGTGCGCTCAGCGACGATCCCCGGTGGAAAGCCCCACAGCACGCGCCGTTCGAAGTCGCCCTCCGGACCACGCTGGAAGCAGATGGTGACGTACTTGAAACCGTAGATCTTGCTGACGCCCACGGCGATCGAGGAGAGCACGTCGTTGACGTCGCGCTGTACCAGGATCTCGCGCGAGAGCTCCAGCAGCGTTGAAAGTTGGCCGGCCATCGCGGCGTTGTGCTCGCCGCGCTGCGTGAGCTTCTCCGCCCGCCACTCGTTGAAGGAGGCGACGACGCCTCGTACGCTGCCCAGCACCAGCAGCAGCACGAAGAGCCAGCCTGCCGTCAGCAGCGTTGCGGCCGTCAGGGGGCCGCCTTGGCGAAAGACGGCGTAACCGATCAGGACGATGGCGTAGAGGACTCCGGCGATCGCCCCGTCGGCGTGATAGCGGACGGCCAGCTCCTCCATGGGGAGCATCACGAACAGGGGAAGCGCGATGAGCGGCACCAAGCCCGCGGCCACGATCGCGGCCGCGAGGACGAGATCCAGCAGCGTCGAGGCGAGCGCCACGGCGGCATGGCCGGTTGGCTTGAGCGGGAGGCGCACCATGCCCCAGTGCACCGGGACGGCGGCAAGGCAGAGCAAGCCGAGCGGAATCGCCACCAGGTTGTGGTAACCGGCGGGTGCGAGCGCGTATGTCAGAAGGACCAGGGTGCCGGCAACGGCCCGACCAACCATGGCTTGGAACTCGAGTCTCATGCGCCACCGTGGCCAGGTGGGCGCGGTATGCCCCGTGTTCACTGTACTAATATCGGAGTGAGATGAAACACTTGTTATCTCGCATGGTCCGTGATCTCGGCTTTCTCGCCATGATCTTACTATTTCTTTACGGTGCCTGGCACTACGGTGTCCGCGGGGATGTGCGGAAGTTCGAACAGGTTCAGGGCGTGCTCTCATCACCAAGCGAGCTCCGCCTCTCGATGGTGGTCTCATATCGAAGCGGCCCCTTGGTCGTGGAGCGCTATGAGATGAACGATTTCAGCGGCCGCTCCGAGGTGGTCTACACGGTGGAGGGACGCAACGGCATTCGCGCGACGGTTCACGACACGCTGCGCACCGTCGACGTTCCCGCGTTCTTCGACAAGGCCAAAGCCGAGGGTGTCAAGGAGCTCGCGAGCAAGCCTCCGGTGAGGGGCGCCAACGAGCGCTATACCATCCGCGTCGCTTCGTCGATCGCCGGCGTCAGCGGCAGCCATACGTTCACCTTCACCAGCCCCGGCTTCTGGGCCACGAAGGCGGGCCGCGAGTACCATATCGTGCTCTCCAAGGACAAGCCCGTGCCCGATCTGCTCACCCTGCAAGGCATCTCGCGCAACGATCCGCGCTACCTCCACTTGGTCGAAGGCTTCGAAGCTTTCGGCACTCCGCGTTTCCTCGATGGCAAGGCACGCGCTCGCGCCGCCGTCCTCTCGCGCGCTCACGCGTAACGCCGTCCCCCCGCGTCGATGAAGCCGCCCACGTGGTGCCCGCTGGGGTCGTGGTGCGTCCAGTGCACGATGTGCGTCGCGCCGGCATCGCGCACGTACTCGCCGCGCACTGTCACGGCCTCGCCGCGATAGACCGGCACGCGCGGGCCGACGTCGATGTTCTCCACGATCTCCGTGCGCAGCCCCGAAGTCGTGCTCACGTCGAAGGCCTCGTGCGTGAGGCCGCTACGCGCGCTGTGGAAGAAGACAGGGTCGCTCGCCACCGTGCCGCTGAACGTCACTTCGGCTGGGCGATGATTCTCGAGTAGGGCACGGCGCAGTTGGCCGTCGCCGTAGGGAAGCCGGGCATCGATCTCCATCGTGTACCTCCATGAAAGAGATCACCGATGGATCGCCGCCGTAAAGGTGCCGCTCGCCGCGGCGCCGTAGGCGGAGAGGATGATCTATTGGGAGGCCGTCGCGTTTCTCTGCCTC
>SCRA01000023.1 GCA_004297985.1 bacterium
GGCGCATGACTTCAAAAAAAGAGGTAAATTGCACTCTTGAGAGCGAACGCGCAGCAGTAATCGGCGTTGATCGACGCGAACGTGCGTCATCAATCGAATGATCGGCGGTTCAAACTGGGCAGAGACTCCCGGCGGAACACCATGGACGCAGCGTACGGCACCTAGCATGGAGGCCGTTTAACGGTGCGTCGCTTCCGTTTGGTCCCTCAAGCCTTGCGAACCGATACGACTCCACCGCCGTCCTCCCGGACGTCGGATGGTTAAGGAGGATGACATGGAAGATCTGAACGCCGGCATCGGGATGCCGGAGGGATCGGGCGAAGCCGCCCCCGCTCGGAAGCCCAGCCGTCGCAAGATCACCCGCAAGACGGGTACTCGCAAAGCGGCAGCCAAGAAGGCCACGCGCAAGACCAGCACACGTAAGCCGGCCGCCAAGAAGACCACGCGCAAGGTGACGGCCCGCAAGGCCGCAGCCAAGAAGACCACGCGCAAGGCCGGGGCCCGCAAGACCGCAGCCAAGAAGACCGCGCGCAAGGCCGGAGCCCGCAAAACAGCGGCACGGAAGTCCACGCGTAAGGCTGGAGCCCGCAAAGCCACGGCCAAGAAGACCACGCGCAAGTCCACCGCGCGCAAGTCCACGGCCAAGAAGACCACGCGCAAGGTGGGGGCCCGCAAAACCACGGCCAAGAGGGCCACGCGCAAGTCCACCGCGCGCAAGCCGGCGGCCCGAAAGAGCAGCCGCAAGAAGAAGTAGGCGCGGCGGCTCAACCATGACGAGGCCCGGGGCAATCACCCCGGGCCGTTCTTTTTTCTCCGTCGTTTCGCCGGCGCGTCGCTACGGCGCGGCGGCCGGGGTCGCCTGATCGATGACAGGTTGCTGTCCGCCGTGCTCCTCTACCCAATGGCACGCCGCGAAGTGTCCGTTGCCGTAATCCTTGAGCTTCGGCACTTCGACCGAGCAGCGATCGAACGCGATCGGACAGCGGGTGTGGAAACGGCACCCAGTGGGCGGATTCACCGGCGAGGGGATATCGCCCATGAGGATGATCCGCTTGCGCCGCGCCTCGAGGTCGGGATCCGGAATGGGGATCGCCGAGAGCAGCGCCTGCGTGTACGGATGGAGCGGGCGGTCGTAAAGTCGGTCGCGATCGGCGACCTCCACGATGGTCCCTAAGTACATCACGGCCACGCGGGTCGAGATATGGCGCACGACCGAGAGGTCGTGCGCGATGAAGAGGTAAGTCAAGCCCAATTGCTGCTGGAGGTCCTGGAGCAGGTTGACCACCTGCGCCTGGATCGAGACGTCGAGCGCAGAGACCGGCTCGTCCGCAACGATGAACTTGGGATCGACGGCCAGCGCGCGCGCGACGCCGACGCGCTGGCGCTGTCCGCCGGAGAACTCGTGTGGGTAGCGGTTGGCGTGGTACGGCTGAAGGCCTACCAGGCGCAGCAGCTCCTGCACGCGCGCCTCGAGATCTTTGCCGCTTGCCAGCTTGTGGATCGTCAGCGGCTCGCCGACGATGTCGCCGACGGTCATGCGCGGGTTCAGCGAGGCATAGGGGTCCTGAAAGATGATCTGCATCTCCTTGCGCAGATGGCGCATCTCGGTGCGCGACATCTTCAGGATGTCCTTACCTTCGAACTTCACCTCGCCGGAAGTGGCCTCGATGAGGCGCAGCAGCAGGCGCCCCGTGGTCGTCTTGCCGGAGCCGGACTCCCCGACCAGGCCCAGCGTCTCGCCCTTCTTGATAGCGAACGAGACGTCTTCGACGGCCTGTACGTCGCCAACGTGGCGCGAGAAGAGGCCGGCGTGGATCGGGAAGTACTTGAAGAGATGGTTGACTTCGAGCAGGTTCTCGGACATCGTCTACCTACCGGCCTTCACGGCCGAACCGGCGATCATGGGTACGTTCCGAACGTCGAGCGTGCGCTGGCCCGCGGCGCGTTCGTCGTAGAGGAAGCACCGCGCGACGTGGCCGTCGCCGAAATCGTAGAGCGGGACCGGTTCGTCGCAGATCGGCATGCGGTATTTGCAGCGCGGGGCGAAGGCGCAGCCGGCGGGCATGCGCAGGAGATTGGGCGGCTGCCCCTCGATAGGGATCAGACGCTTGCTCTCGCGATCATCGAGGCGCGGCACCGACTCCAACAAACCCTGGGTATACGGGTGCTTGGGATCCTTGAATATCTGATCGGCCGTGCCGTACTCGACCATGTTGCCGGCATACATCACGAGCACCCGCTG
The DNA here is from genome assembly GCA_004297985.1 of bacterium. Classification (GTDB taxonomy): domain Bacteria; phylum Vulcanimicrobiota; class Vulcanimicrobiia; order Vulcanimicrobiales; family SCRA01; genus SCRA01. Next base: position 2,243 of record SCRA01000023.1, read on the forward strand.
GCAGATCTCGGCCACTACGCCAAGATCGTGGGTGATCAAGATGATGGCCGAGTTGCGCCTTGCCTGAAGCTCGCGCATCAAGTCGAGAATCTGCGCCTGAATGGTCACGTCGAGGGCCGTGGTGGGCTCGTCGGCGATCAGCAGCGAAGGGTCGCAGGAGAGCGCCATGGCGATCATCACGCGCTGGCGCATGCCGCCGGAGAACTGGTGCGGATAGTCGTGGACGCGCGCCTCCGGCGAGGGGATGCGCACCAAGCGCAGCATCTCTATGGCGCGCTCCGTTGCCGCTTTGCGCCCTAGCTTCAGGTGCAGGCGCACCGTCTCGGCGATCTGGTCACCAACCGTGAGTACGGGGTTCAGCGACGTCATGGGGTCCTGGAAGATCATCGCGATCTCGTGACCGCGGATCTTGCGCATCTCCGCCTCGCTCTTGGTCAGCAGCTCCTGCCCACGAAAGAGGATGCTGCCGCCTTCGATCTTTCCCGGCGGATTGGGAATCAGCCGCATGATCGAGAGCGACGTGACCGACTTTCCGGAGCCGGATTCGCCGACGATTCCTAGCGTGGAGCCGGGCTCGAGCTCGAAGCTCAAGCCGTTGACGGCGCGAACGACACCGTCCTCCGAATAGAAATTAGTCTGGAGATCCTTGACCTCGAGCAGCGCCAAAGGTAACCCTCTCTGAGGGCCCCACGTACCTCGAATCGCTCGGCCGTGGGCGCCCCTGTGTCAGACAACGCGACCGCGAACCGCGATGGTGCTTATGCGCCCCGCGGCCTCGCGAGGCCATTTCACGGAGTGAGCCGTTCTTCCCCCTGCGCCGCTCGCGCGCAGTGCGGGCTCCGCTAGATCCCGGTGAACGAGATGATGAAGCCGATCACGACGAAGCCCACGGCGATGTACGTCGTGAACCGTGCGAGCTGCTCATCCCGGCCGAGGCGGCCCCGATACATCGAATCGCGCTGCCCGCCAATGGAGCCGAGCCCGAGTCCCTCGTTCTTCGTCGTCTGCACGGCCATCAGCACCGTCAGCACCAGAGCGAGCAGAACGAAGATGCCTCCCAACGAGTGCGCCAGGAATGGATGCGCGACGTTGAACGGCGGCGCCACGTAGGGCAACGGTACCTGCGGCACCGAGGGCAACAGGGTGGCCGCGGCCTTGGGGAGCGCGGTCGACACTTGAGCTAGAAGGAACACGGCTGGCATCGTATCACACCGGGGCCCGCCCCTCAACCCCCAGGGCGGCGCGCACCCGCTTGGCCAGCGGCTCGGGGGCGATCCCGAAGGCGGCCCGCTGGACGCCTTGGGTGTGGTGCTGCACCAAGACGGCGGGAACCCCCACCCGCTCGACGGTGACCGCCAACCCGTGATCGGAGACGAATTCGAGCACGGCGGAGCCGTAGCCGCCGGCGAGCGAGGCCTCCTCCACCGTGATCCAATGGCGGTGGGCATCCGCTAATTCGCCGAGGAGCTCTCCATCCAGCGGGGTCACGAAGCGCGCGTTGACGACGGTGGGCGTGATCCCCTGCGCCGCCAGCAGGTCGGCCGCGTCGAGCGCAATCTCCACGCAGTTCCCCAGCGCAAGGAGCGCAACGTCGCGGCCCAAGCGCAGCACTTCGGCGCGCCCTTGGACGATCGGTTCGTACGCAATGGCATGGCGGCCGGCGGTCGAGCCACGCGGGTAGCGCAACGCCGCCGGGCGCTCGAGCGAGAGTGCATGGTCGAGCATGAGGGGCAGCTCGCCTTCGTCGCGCGGCGCCATGACCGTGATTCCGGGGAGCGTGCGCAGATAGGCGAGATCGAAGAGACCCATGTGCGTCGGGCCGTCGTCGCCCACCAAGCCAGCGCGATCGAGAGCGAAGACCACGGGCAGTCCCTGCACCACCACGTCGTGCACGACTTGGTCGTAGGCGCGCTGGAGAAACGTCGAATAGATGGCGCAGACCGGCTTCATGCCTTGCGAGGCGAGGCCGGCGGCGAAGCATACCGCGTGCGCCTCCGCGATGCCGACGTCGATATAGCGCTCCGGAAACGCCTTGGCCAGCTTTGAGAGCTTGGTGCCGTCGGGCATCGCTGCCGTGATACCGACGACGCGCGGATCGTGCTCCGCCGCGGCCACGATGGCGTCGCCGAAGGCATCGGAGAACGTGGGGCGCGTCCCCGGCTTGCGCTCGATCTTCCCGTTCTCGATCTCGAAGGCACCGCAGCCGTGATAGGTGCGGCTATCCAGCTCCGCGGGCTGGTAGCCCTTGCCCTTGGTGGTCAGCACGTGGAGGAGTACCGGCCCCTGAATGCGCTTGGCGGCCTCGAGGGCGACCACGAGATGATCGATGTCGTGGCCGTCCATCGGACCCACGTAGGTGAACCCCAGCTCCTCGAAGATGACCGCGGTCTTCTCGTCCGGGGCGATCATGCGCATCGCCGCCTGCTCCGCGGTGCCTAGCGCGCGCTTCGCTGCGCCGCCGAAAGGAACATGCCCGAGGACGCGTTTGGTGGTGCTGCGCACGTAACGGGAGAGCGGCTTCGCGCGGAGCACGGAGAGGTACGAGGCGATCGAGCCCACATTGGGGGCAATCGACATCTCGTTGTCGTTCAGGACGACGATGAAATTGGTCTTACGCTGTCCGGCGTTGTTGAGCGCCTCGTAGGCCAAGCCCCCGGTGAGCGCGCCGTCGCCCAGCACCGCCACGATCGTCTCGTCGCCGCCGTGCAGATCGCGCGCGGCCGCCATTCCCAGTGCCGCGCTCACGGCCGTCGAGGCGTGCCCCGCGCCGAACGGATCGTGCGGGGACTCCGAGCGCATAGCAAAGCCTGAGAGACCGCCGCCCTGGCGCAGGGTCGCGAAGCGATCGCGCCGCCCCGTGATCAGCTTGTGGGCGTAGCACTGGTGGCTGACGTCCCAGACGATCTTGTCATGCGGCGAGTCGAGCACGATGTGGAGGGCCAGCGTAAGCTCCACGACGCCGAGATTGGGCGCAAGGTGGCCGCCGTTGTGGGCGCAGACTTCGACGATGCGCTCCCGCAGCTCGGCGGCCAGCGATCTCAACTCGTCGCGCGAGAGCCGCTTGACGTCGGAAGGAGAGTCGATGCGATCGAGGATCATGCCGGAGTCTCCATGCCTTTTCCCCACGGGGTCGGAGGTGGCCGAAGTCCTCCGCGCCGGAGCGGCAGGGAGGTTCTTCCCGTCGTGCTATACTCCCAAGGTGCGACCGGCTCCCCTCCCCACAGGCGGCGTCAAGTCGTGGCGTGCTCACCGCGTCTACACCGACGTTGCGCGGATCATCTCCACGATCTTCAACCCGTTCCTCACGGCGATCGCCCTGCTGGCCATCCTAGCCCACGCCGTCTCCGAGTCGACATACGACTTTTGGTTCTATAGCGGCTTTACCGGTTTCTTCACCACCTTCGGCCCGATGGCGTACGTGTTCTGGCTCTACCAATCGGGCCGTATCGACGACCTGGACATGTCGGATCGCGAGCAGCGCGCCTCAGTCTTCGGTATCTTCGTCATCTTCTATCTCGTCGGAGCGGTCACGCTGGCGCTGATCCATGGGCCGGGGCTGCTCGTAGCCATGATGTTCGGCTACGGCGTCTCGAGCGCACTCGTTCTGGCGATCACGCGCAGCTGGAAGATATCCACCCACGCGCTGGGTATCGCCGCCCCCGTGACGGCGCTCGTGCTCCTCTACGGCGACGAGCCGCTGCCCCTGCTGATCCTCGTCCCGCTGGTCGGCTGGTCGCGCTGGTACCTGCGCGCCCATACCGCCGCGCAGATCATCGCCGGCATCGTCCTCGGCGCAGCCAGCACCGCGATCTTCTTCCACCTCTTCAACGTCCACCCGTTCCCGCACACCTAGCCGCCTCGCTCCGGCGTCGCTTGCGACATCCTCTCCGCCACGCTCGCGCACACGGGGCACTCTCCTCCGGGGGACGTTCCCTCGCGCGCGCTCCTGCGCGCTCGGTCACCTCGGCTGCGGCGCCGCTCCGGCCATCCAGGCCTCCCGCGGCGCCTTGACGCCCCCTTCGGA
>SCRA01000024.1 GCA_004297985.1 bacterium
CCCCACTCACTGAGGTTCGTGGGGGACCCCAGTCCTTGAGAGAGCGCAATCGCGCAAGCGCGATTGCTTGGCCAGGACCGCCTAGCCGAACCGCCCCGTGATGTAGTCTTCCGTGCGGCGGTCCTTCGGGCGCGTGAAGAGCTCGGAGGTTGGTCCGAACTCGACGAGCTCGCCCACGGCCTCCTCGCCGGCGAGCATGAAGGCCGTATCCTGCGAGACGCGTGCCGCCTGTTGCATGTTGTGGGTCACGACGATGATCGTGAAGCGCTCGGCGAGGGTCGACATGAGATCCTCGATCTTCGCCGTGGAGATCGGGTCCAGCGCCGACGCCGGCTCGTCCATCAGCAGTACCTCAGGCTCCGTAGCCAGCGCCCGGGCGATGCAGAGGCGCTGCTGTTGCCCGCCCGAAAGCGAGAGCCCCGAGCGATCCAGCTTGTCCTTCACTTCGTCCCAAATCGCGGCCAAGCGCAACGTTCGCTCCGCCACCTCTAGCCTCTCGTTGCGCGAGCGGCACTCGCCGACCAATCTCAGCCCCGCCACGACGTTCTCCAGAATCGACATCGTCGGAAAGGGGTTGGGCCGCTGAAATACCATACCGATCCGCCGGCGCACCGCCACGGGATCGACTCCGGGGGCGTAGATATCGTTCCCTTCGAGCTCGACGACGCCCTCGACCGTGGCGCCTCGCGTAACTTCGTGAATCCGGTTGAGACAGCGCAGGAGCGTGGTCTTACCGCAACCGGACGGACCGATGAGCGCGGTCACCGTGCGCGGCTTGAAGTCGATCGAGACGTTGCGGATCGCCAAGCGCTTGCCATAGAACGCGCTCAGCGAGCGGACCGAGAGCTGCACCTTTGGCACATGCGCGCCACCCAGCTCTTCGGGTAACACGGCGGGGGGAATGTCGATCGATGTCATCACTAATTGCCCACGGTCAACGGCTCGTTCGGCTTCGCAGCGCCGCACGTGCCAGGATGTTGAGGACCAGCACGACTACAATGAGGATGAGCGCGCCGCCCCACGCCTGCTGGTGCCATTGCGGATACGGCGAGATGGCATAGTTGAAGATCTGCAGCGGGAGCTGAGCCATCGGGTTGCCGGGATTCAACTCCCAGAATTGGCTGCCGAACGCCGTGAAGAGCAGCGGCGCCGTCTCACCCGTCACGCGTGCGATCGCCAGCAGCAGACCCGTCGTGATCGCCGCACGAGCCGCAGGAATCACGACACGCACGGTGGTGGCGTAGATCGGCAGCCCCAGGGCGAGCGCGCCTTCGCGGATCGTGATGGGGACGCTCCGAATCGCCTCCTCGGTCGTGCGGATGATGACGGGAAGCATCAGCACCGCGAAGGCGAAGGAGCCGGAGAGTGCCGAGAAATGCTTGAACGGCGCTACCAGCACGGCGTAGGCGAAGAGACCGATGGCGATGCTCGGTACCCCTGCCAACACATCCGACAGGAAGCGAATCGAGGAGGCCACCGTGCCGCGTCCGTACATCGCGAGATAGACGCCCGTCAACACGCCGATCGGCGTGGCCATCACCGTCGCAATGCCGACGGTGATCCCGGTGCCGAGGATGGCATTCGCCACGCCGCCGCCGGAGATGCCGATGGGATGCGGAACCTGGGTAAGGAATGGCAAGTTGACGGACGTGATGCCTTCGCGCACCACATAGCCGAGAATCAGCAGCAGCGCCGCAGCGGCGCCTCCAGCGCAGAGCGCCGTGAGAAAGACGCTGACCGCGCTGCGCACATGGCGTACTTTCAACGTGCGGCGCGCGAAGGCGGAGACGGCCATCAGCGTTCCTCGACGTTGCGTAGGACGGTGTGCATCAAGATACGCGCCGCCGCGTTCACGACGATGCTGACCACGAAGAGGAGCAAGCCCAGGCCGATGAGCGTGCTGATATAGATCTGCGTCGTCGCCTCCGTGAACTCGTTGGCGATCACGCTGGCGAGCGTGTACCCGGGAGCAAACAGCGAGGCCGAGATCGCGGGGCGGTTGCCGATCACCATCGTCGTGGCGATCGTCTCGCCGAGCGCGCGCCCTACGGCCAGCACGCAAGCGCCGAAGATGCCGGGACGCGCCGCCGGCAGCACCACCCTCCGCACCGTCTCCCAACGCGTCGCGCCCAGCGCGAGCATCGCCTCGCGTTGGTCGACGGCCACCGACTCGATGAAGTCGCGCGAGATCGCCGCCACCGTGGGAACGATCATCAGCGCGAGTATGAGACTGGCGGTGAGCATCCCCACGCCGTAGATCGGCCCGCTAAAGAGCGGAAGCCAACCGAGCTTGGACTGAATCGCGGGGCCGATCACCGTACGCATCAGCGGCGCGAGCACGAAGAGGCCCCAGAGGCCATAGACGACGCTCGGCACCGCGGCTAGCAGTTCGATCAGGAAGGCTAAGGGGCGCGCGATCAGCGGCGGGGCAAACTCCGCCAGGTAGGCGGCCGCCGCTATGCCAACCACCGATGCGATCACGATCGCGATCGCCGAGCTCACCACGGTGCCGAAAATGAATGGCAGGGCGCCGAAACGCCCCGCCACGGGATCCCACGACGAGTCCACCAAGAAGTGGAGCCCGAACGATTTGATTGCCAGCCACGAGCCGGCGAACAGCACGACGAAGAGGCCGAGGATCAGCGCGAGGTAGATCCACGTCGAGAGATTGAGCGCCCAGGAGAACAGACGATCACCGGCCCGATATCGCGGCCGGAATACGTCGAGCGACTGCGGGGCTACGCGTTCGCTACCGACAACCGTTTCCCCCACGCCAGCAGTGATCCCCCAAAAAAGCCTATCGCCGGGGGGGCGGCGTCTCGCAGACGCGCCCTCCCAACGCCGATGCCATCGAAGTGGCGATCGCCCCACTAGAACTGCATTTGGCCGAGGACCCGCTTCGCCTCCTGCTGTACGTTAGCAGGCAGCGGGACGTAGTCGAGCGAGGCGGCAATACTCTGGCCCTTGGTGGCGGTCCACTCAAGCACGTCCTTGATGAGCTTGGCACGCGCGGCATCGGACGGCTTGGCGAAGACCATCACCCACGAGTAGCCCGCGATAGGATAGGACCCGGCACCGGGGCGATTCACGATCGAGAAGTCGGACGGGTTGACGCCCGGCTTGGTCGCCGCGGCGGCGCGCACGCTCTCGACCGTGGGAGAGATGAACTTGCGCGCTGCGTTCTCGAGCTGCGCATACATCATGTTGTTCTGGAGCGCGTAAGCCAGCTCGACGTAGCCGATGGAGCCGGGGGTCTCGCGCACTTGGCCGGAGACACCCTCGTTGCCCTTGCCGCCGACGCTGTTCTGCGCAGGCCACTGCACGCTCTTACCCACGCCCACTTTGGACTTCCACTCAGGGGAGACGCTCGAGAGATAGTCGGTGAAGATGTACGAGGTACCCGAGCCGTCGGAGCGATGCACCACGATGATCTGGGCATCGGGCAGCTTCAACGACGGGTTGAGCTTGGCTATTGCGCCGTCGTTCCACTTGACGATCTTGCCGAGGTAGATGGCAACGACAACCGGACCGCTGAGACGGAGTCCCCTTCCGATGCCGGGCACGTTGTACGTGACCGCCACACCGCCCAACGCGATGGGGATCTGCAGAACCTTCCCGCCGGCCTGCTCGGCGCGCTTATACTCCTCGGTGTTGAGAGGAACGTCGCTGGCGCCGAAGTCCACGGTCTTCGTCGTGAACTGCTGGATACCGCCGCCGCTGCCGATCGATTGGTAGTTGACCGTTACGTCGGAGTGCTGCTGGCTGTACTCGTAGAAGGCCTTGGAGAAGAGCGGATAGTCGAACGAGGAGCCGGCGCCCGTCAACTGGGTCGAGGCGAACGCTGGGACAACCGTGCCGGCACCGAGCGCCACCGCCAAGAGCGCCGCCGCAGCCGAAAGCGCCTTTCTCCGAGTGAAAAAGTCGGGATGCATGTGCGGAATGATACCTCCGGATTCGTGCGTGGGGCTCATCACCCGGTCCGTCCCCCCTCGACGAGTCTAGCGAACCTTCCTCAAGACCAGATTAACAAATGAACGAGGGCGCCGTGTTTCTGGCGCCCTCGTTGGCCTTCGTTAAAATTGGTGCGGAAGACTGGACTCGAACCAGCACGATATTGCTACCGCCAGCCCCTCAAGCTGGTGCGTCTACCAATTCCGCCACTTCCGCAGGCGTCGAGCCCCGCAACCTTGCTAGAAGGCCGGGACCCAAAGGAGTGTAGACTATGGCGCTTCCCTCGTCAATACCCTCCAGACCAATCCCTTTCCCCTACCGCATGTTGGGGTCGAGCGCATCGCGCAGGCCGTCGCCCATGTAGTTGATGGAGAGGACGGTGACCAGAATGGCCAGACCGGGAAAGATTGCTGCCCACGGCGCGATCGCCATGTTGTACTCGGCGTTGGCCAGCATGTTTCCCCAGGACGCCGTGGGCGGCTGAATGCCGAATCCCAGGAACGAGAGAGCGGATTCCAAGATGATGACGTTGGCTACGTCGAGTGTCGCTTGCACGATGATCGGCGCCACCGCGTTGGGGAGCAGGTGGCGGAACATGATGCGGCCGTCGGAGCTTCCGATGGCGCGGGCCGCTTCGGCGAACTCCTTCTCGCGCAACGAGAGATAGGAGGCTCGGACTAGGCGCGTCACCGGCATCCAGCCTAATCCGCCGATGATGATCACGATGACGCCGAACGACAGCGCCGCCTTGTTCGAGGAAGCGGCGACAATAGCCGTCAGCACCAAGAGCAACGGCAGCAGCGGGATCGAGAGAAAGATATCCGTGGCGCGCATGATGACGTAGTCGATCCACTTGCCGTAATAGCCAGCCAGCGCACCGAGGAAGGTTCCCACAACCACCTCGATCAGCACGGCGAAGATGCCCACGGTCAGCGAGATGCGCGCGCCGAACATGAGGCGGGCAAGCAGATCGCGCCCGTTCTCGTCGGAGCCGAGCAGATGTCCGAAGGAACCCGGTGCCAGCGGGTACCCGTTCCAATGCGCCTGATCGATGTAGTTAGGATTCCAGGGGCTCAAGAACGGCGCGAAGACCGCGACGAGGACGATGAAGATCAGGGCTGCGGTGCCGGCTATCGCGAGCTTGTGGCGCTTGAATCGCCTCCACGTGGCATGGCGCTCGCGTTCGAACTCGGCGTGGAGCTCGGCCTCCGGCTCAGGGGACTGTTGCAAGGGAACGGTGGTGGCCATCGTGGCGTCTCTCCTCGGAATCTCAGTCGTATTTGACGCGGGGGTCGAGCCACGCGTACGCCACGTCGGCGAGCAAGTTGAAGAGCACGACCAGGAACGAGACGAGCATCAGGTAGCCCATCAGCAACGGAAAATCGAACTGGCCGAGCGCATTGAAGAAGAGCCGCCCCATCCCCGGCCACGCGAAGATCGTCTCGGTGATGATCGCGCCGCCGACGATACCGGGAAGCGAGATGGCAATGACCGTCACCACCGGGATGACGGCATTCTTGAGCCCGTGTTTGAGGATGACCACTGCCGGTGCCAGCCCCTTCGCGGCCGCCGTGCGCATGTAGTCGGTCTTGATGACTTCGAGCATCGAGCTGCGCGTGAAGCGGCTCCACGTCGCGATGAAGGCGAGCGAGAGTACGAGCGTCGGCAGGATCAAATGCACGATACGGTCGTCAATGGGACAGGCGTCCGTATAGCACATCGACGCCGACGGGAGCTGGAGGCGATAACCGAAGCCCGTGATGCCGTGAACCGAGAAGACGAGCTGCAGCATCAGGGCAAACCAGAAGACCGGCATCGACTGCCCGAAGAAGGCGAACGTCGTCACCAAGTAGTCCCAGATCGAGTAGGGCTTGATCGCCGCCAGCAGGCCGGCCGGAATGCCGATCAACAGCGACACGACGAACGCGCAGCCCATGAGGATCACCGTGGCCGGCATGCGATCGAGGATGGCACCCGCAACGGTCATCGAGTTCGAGGTGGAGTAGCCGAAGTCACCTCGCACCACGTGACTGAGCCATGCCAGATATTGGATGTAGAGCGGACGATCGAGACCGAAGTTGTGCTTCAGACGCGCGATGTCGGCTGCGGTGATGTGCGGATTCTGGAGGTAGGGCGTCAGCGGACCGCCGGGAGCCTCATGCAGGATGAGAAAAATGATGATGGAGATCAGCAACAAGAGCGGGATCGCTTGACCCGACCGTCGCAGCACGTAGTTGAACAGCGTAGAAGCCCTCCGAACGCACCGAGAGCAGCCGGGCTGTTAACTCCACCGGCCGCCCGACCCTCGAAATCGCACCAAAGTTACGGCGATATCACCTCTTTCCCCTTGACGTAGCGGCTCCCGGCATCGATCATCGCACGGTTGTTCGACGCAAAGCCAACAATGCACGTGCCTCATCCGGAGTGGCCACGGGGCGCTGAAGCTCCTCGGCAAGGCGAGCGACGCGCGCTACCAGCTCCTCGTTGCGTGCCAAACGCCCCTTCGCGTAATAGAGATTGTCTTCCAGGCCGACCCGCACGTGGCCGCCCATTGCGATCGCCACGGCCGCCAGCGGGAGCTGGGCGCGCCCGATGCCGGCCACCGACCAGGTAGAGCCGGCCGGCAGGCGGCGAACGATGTCCACCAGGTTCTCTACGCTCCCCTCGGCACCGCCTGGAACGCCCAGCACGATGTCAACGTGACGGGGGAAAGCCAGCAGTCCCTCTCGCTCGAGGCGGCGGGCGTTGTCCAGGTGGCCGAGATCGAAGATCTCCAGCTCGGGCACGACGTCGAACTCTCGCATGCGGGCGAGGATGCCGCGTATGATGGGAAACGAGTTCTGGAAGACGTCGTCGCCGAAGTTCACCGTGCCGCAGGTGAGCGTCGCCATCTCTGGGCGCAATTCGAGGTTGACGGCACGTTCCTGGGGGGTCATCCCCACCGCGCCGCCCGTCGAAAACTGGATGATCAGATCGCTCTTCGCCCGCACCGCACCGGCGAAGGCGCGGTAGGTTTCCACGTCCTGCGTTGGGCGGCCGTCCGGGCGGCGCCCATGGATGTGCATCATCGCGGCGCCCGCAGCACGGCAGGCTGCGGCGGTCTCGCCCAGCATCTGCGCCGTATAAGGCAGATGGGGTGTCTGGTTCGGGAGAACCTCTGCGCCTGTCGGGGCGATGGTGATGATCAGCGGATCCATGCTTCCTCTTCTTCTATAAACGCGCGGAGCGCAGCTCGCGTTCGGCACGTGCCGTCAGCCCGTCGTCGAGCCCGAGCAGGCGGGCTAGCGCAATGGCGGCCCCGCCGGAGGCCTCAGATTGGGCGGCGGGAGTCAAACGGTAATCCATCGCATCGCCGATGACCGCAAGCGCCTCTTCAAGCGCGGGCCGCGCACCACCGGAAACGGGGAAGGCGCGCCGCAGTCCCACTACGGCGAGATGGGGGACGCCGGCGGCTTCGGCAACGCCGGCAAAGTGCGTCGTGACCAGCGCGAGGTCGCCCCGCTCGCGCAGCGACTCGAGAAGAGCCACCACGAGCGCGCGCCCTTCGTTGGGACTAGTCGTGCGGGCGAACTCATCGATCAGCAGGAGGCGCTGTCCGGCGATCCCGTCCAACGCTTGGGCGAGCCGAACGATCTCACTCCCGAACGAGGAGAGCAGGCCGCTGCGATCGGCTGCCCCGGCCGTTACCCCCAGCCAGCAGATGCGTTCCACAAACCCCACGCGAGCAGCGCGCGCAGGCACCGGCAGCCCCCACTGCGCGCAGAGCTGCACGAAGCCGGCGGTGCGCAGCGCCGCCGACTTTCCGCCCATGTTGGGGCCCGTCACCACGGCCTGCCCGTCGAGGTGGAGCGAGATCGGAACGTAGCGCCGCCCATGCTCGGCAAGCCGCCGCTCGAGTGGCAATAGGCGTGCCTCCACCATGAGGACTTCAGCGTTCTCGACGATCTCCGGAGCCACTGCCCTCTCCGCCAACGCGAAGGAGACTGCGGCGAGGTGGAGATCGATCTCGCCCACGCGCTGCGCCTCCGCCAGCAGCGCATCGGCCTGAACGCGCACCTCCCGTGTGATGCACGCGCGCACTCGCTCCTCGGCCGCGGCCACGCTCCCCCGTGTCTCTTCCAGGAGCGAGAAGGCCGCCAGTGCCGGTGCGTCGTTGGCGAGCTCGAAGACACGATAGGTGGCCGCCTCACGGATCACTCTCACGCCCTCGGGCGGGAGCCCTGCGAATGTGCCGCGGAGAACGGCGAACTCACCTTCCTCGCGGGCTGCGTCGCCGAGCAACGCCTGCGCCGCCTCACGCAACCGGGCGCGTTCGCACTCGTACGCCTCGCGCGCTCGCCTCTCCGCGGCGCGCGCCTCGACCAAGGCGGCGTCGAAGGGCCCGTCGAGGTAGAAACCGCCGCTGCGCTGGCGCCCACGAGCCAGCGACGCATGGAGCCCCTCGAACGGCACCGGCAACAGGCGCTCCGGCAGGCGCCCCGCGCCGCGCTCACGCAACGTGTGAAGCCCGTCGAGAAAGCTTAGCAACTGGTGGATGTCGAGATCTTCGAGGCCGCCGCCGGCGGCCACGCGCGCCAGCGTCTCGCTGGGTTCCGGCAACCCCCGCACGACTGCGCGCAGCGCATGTGCCTGCTCTAGACTACAGCGCTCCGCCGTAGCCAGCACGTCGGCGATCGCAGCGCGCGCCTCCCGCTCCTGGCCGGGGGCGAACGGACGCCGCTCTTCCTTCGCGCGCCGTCCGGCGTGCGAGATCGGTTCGAGCACGCGTTCCAGCCAGAGAGCCCCTACCGCCTCGGCGGTGACGGCATCGGTCAACGACGAAACGCCTCTCATGAGACCGCAACCGCGTTGCGGTAGATGTCGTAGACGCAGAGCCCGGTGGCACGCGCGACCGCCGTCGCCAACGCGACGGGATCGACGTCACGCTCTCGCCCCTGCGCCGCGACCGTAGCCGCCACGACGTGAAGTGGTCGCCGGCATGTCACGCTCGCACGACTGCGCAGCGCTCGCAGCAATGCAGCCGGAAGCTGCAGCGAGAGGGGATCGCGCACGACGATGCCTCGTTCGAGGTCCCGACGGGCGAGGAGATCGACCGCCTTTGAAGGCGTGAGCGCCCCCTCGACCTCGATTGCCCCCGCCGGTGGCTGCCCCGGGATGGTCAGCCGTTCCACCAGGGCACAGGTCCGCTCGACGACGCCCTGTAGTGTAGGTGCGATCGCCGCTCCGGTGGACACGACGATGGCATCGTCGCCGCCGGCGGTTGCCGCCAATCGATCGACGGCACCATCCATGACGACGAGTTCGGCATAGTTTTTCAATCGATCGACGAGGTTGCGCATCGCCACCCCGGTGCTCGGACCGCCGAGTCCGACGGTGCACTCCGCACGCAGGCGCACGATCGCCACCGGACCGAGCGCCGTGAGGTGCTCGGTGAGTTCGAGTACTTCGACAGCCGGCGAGCGGGGCAGCAGTACTGTCGCAGTGGCGATCACGCTGCCGGCCGGCATCACGAGCCGGGGCTTGGGATACGTCGTCACGACATCGTGAACTTCTCCGTCGCGTCCGACGGAAGTCAGCGCCACCGTGATACCGGCGCGCTGCGCTGCGCGGGCCAACGCAAATGCCGTAACGGTCTTTCCCACGTCTTTGCCGAGGCCCACGACGGCGATCGAGCGCCGCATGCCCGCACGCGCACGTTCGAGAAGAGCGTGCGCTGCATTGGGCCTTCCGGGAAAGTTAGGTACTTTCACGGATGCCTGCCCGCTAGGACGATAGTACTATAACGGCGAGGGCAACACCGAGGAAGGCCCGGGCGATAAAGAGCCGCTTGTCGGTTCCGGTCTGGGTGGTGAAGCGCTCGTGCCATGCATGGGATGGAGGCTGGGGGAGTTTCCATCCCTGCATGGCCTATGCGATCAAGAGCTGTTGCACGGCCACCCGTAGTTGAGAAGGCGAGAACGGTTTGTAAAGGAAGCGGTTGGCACCCGCGGCGATCGCCCGCCCCTCCATCGCATAGTTCGTATGACCCGTAACCATGAGAATCGGCGTGCCGGCCGTCGTTTCGCGCTCCCGCACCTTCTTCACGAACTCGATGCCGGAGATACCCGGGAGCATGAAGTCGGAGATAATGAGGTCGGGCGCTTCGCGGCCGATCTCGATCAGCGCCTCCTCCGCGTCGGCGCAGGCGACGACATTCGCCGAGAAGACCTTGAGCGTCACCCGTATCAGCGTCAAGATATCCGGGTCGTCGTCCGCAACCACGATGCGAGGCATGGGTTGACATCATTCGGACCTCGACCGGCCTTCCCCCCGGGCCATCCCAGGGGCGATGTGTAAAACAAATGTAAAGATGGCTGTGCAGGAGACCCCTAGGCTCCTGCGGCCTTCAGAGCCATCGTTGCCATCCGTTCTTGCTCTTTGGGATCCTTCCAGCGGGCCTGAGCCTCCGGAGCGAGACGGTCGATGGGGTCGAAGTAGAGGAACCATTGGCCCGGCTTCACGCTGGGAGCCGTGTAAACGACGATGCCGTTCTCCCGGTCGTAGTACTCGAAGCTGTGAACGTCACGCTTGCCGCCTCCACCGGGGGCGTCGCAGACGAAGGTCGGCGTATTGAAGCCGGCCGTCGCGCCGCGCACGAACTTCTCGATCTCGAGCGCCGTGTCGACCGTCGTGCGGAGGTCTTCCACGCCCATCACCATGTCGTGCATATAGACGTAGTAGGGGTGAATGTTGACGTAGCCTAGGCGCTTGACCAACAGCCGCATGGTCTCCGGCGTATCGTTGACGCCGCGAATCAGCACCGATTGATTGCGCACGTAGATGCCGCGCTCGAAGAGCACCTGCATCGCCTGCTGCGTGATCCAGGTGATCTCGTTCGGGCTATTGATGTGCGTATGGACGCAAACGTCCTTGCCCATCGAGCGTCCGCGCTCGACCACACGCGTCAGTGCGTCGACCCAGGCATGATCGGTGAGGATCTTGCTGGGAATGACCGCGATGCCCTTGGTGGCGAAGCGCAGGCGCCGGACGTGGGGGATGTCCAGAAGTGCGTTGCCGATCTTCTCGAGACTCTTGGCCGGCACCTGATAGGAGTCCCCGCCGGAGATGACGATGTCCTCGAGCTCCGGGCGCGAGGCAACGTAGTCGAACGCAGCCTGCCAGCGCTTGGGATCGGTGGCCAACTCCGCCTTCTCCACCGTCTCCGTATCGCCGCCGATGGCGTACGATCGGGTGCAGAACCGGCAGTAGACGGGGCAGACGTTGGTCGGCAAGAAGAGCGCCTTGTCCTCGTAGCGGTGCGTGAGGCCGACGACTGGTGCATCCTCCCGCTCGTGCAGCGAGTCCAGCGACAGCCTCGGGTGGTCGGGAAGCAGCCGCGAAGCGAGCGGAATGAACTGCGTACGGATGGGATCGTCGTACGGGTCACTCCAGTCGATGAGCGACATCGTATAGGGCGGAACGCGAACGTTCATTGGCGCGCGATGGAATCCGCTGCGCAGATCCTCGACGAACTCGCGCGGCGCTAGATCCTGCACCGTCTCCACGAGCTCCTCGGGGGTCTTCACCGAATTACGGTATTGCCAAACGTGATCGAGGAACGTCGCTTCGTCGACATCCTCGTACTTGGGTATCGCTCGCCAGAACTCGCCCTGCCGCAGGTTCAAGTGCTCCAGCGCCTCGGGAGGCGCGGGCGGCTTGATCCCCTTGCTGACGGTTGTGGCGTGCTCGCGTGCGATGTTGATGGCGGCCATCGGTATCCTCTGGGAGTCCGCAGACTCTAGACTGGTTGCGGCGCGGCGAAGCGCCGCTGGAAGAAGGCGAGGAGGGCGGGGCGCTCCATAATGGTGTCGAGCGCGATTCGAGCATGCCCGGCGGCGTATCCGTTGCCGATCAGCAGATCGACGTCTTTGCCCACGCCCTCGGCACCCAGCGCCGCGGCCGTGAACGACGTCGCCATGTTGAAGAAATACACCGTCCCCCGCTCGCGGCATGGCAGGATCGTCGCAAGCTCCGTGCCCGGGACGTTGACGCAGTTGATGACGATGTCCGCCTCCTCGCCGGCGAGGGCTGTGTACGCGCGCAGCACGGCCAGCGCATCTCGCGCATCGGCCTCGATCAGCGCATCGAGATAACCCTCCCGCAGGAGCAACGCGGTCGACTCGCCTGCCGTCCGCTCCAGACCGAAGACCCGTCCCTGCGCACCGACCGCCTCTCGCGCCTGCGCTACGCAGAGCATTCCGCTCTTCCCGCCGGCACCAACCACAAGAACACGGCTGCCGGGGCGACAGATGCGCCGCGTCTGCGCGGGCGCGCCCGCCACGTCAAGAACGGCGAGCGCCACTTCCAGGGACAGCTCGTCGGGCAGGCGGGCGTAGATTCCGCTCTCGAAGAGCACGGCTTTTCCGCGAACGCGCACGCGTTCGACTTCCAACTCCACGGCGAGGACCTGCTCGAGGTAGAGCGGCGTCAACGAGAGCGAGACGAGCGTGGCGATGCGATCGCCCACGGCCAGCCCGCCGCGCGCGCGCAACTGCTCGCCGATCTCCGCCACGCGGCCGACCAGCATACCACCGCTCCCCGTGACGGGGTTGTGCAGCTTGCCGCGCGTGCGCACCGTCTCGAGCACCTGCGCGCCGACGGCCGAGGGATCGCCGCCGCAAGCCTCGCGCATCTGGCGAAACGACGCCGAATCGATGTTGAGCGCTTCGACGTCGATGAGGATCTCGTTCGCATAGGCACGCGGCGTGTTGTCGATGCGCCACGCACCCTGCGGAAGCGCGCCCGGAGGCTCGATCACGCGATGCGAGCCGTAGCGGCAGAGCTTCACGCCGAAGCCTTTCTCCAGTACGATGGCTCCTCGGGCTCGGAGAGGCTTTGCAGAGGAACGGCGGGGCGCTCGTACGACGTGGAGAGGATGACGGTGGTCTTGGTCCGTGCCGCTCCGGGAACGCTCTTGAGACGCGAGAGGAGCGAATCGAGATGGCGCGTGTTGCGCGTTGCGACTTTCAGCAGATACGAGTCTTCGCCCGCAACGCTGTGCACTTCGAGCACCTCGGGGAGTGCGGCGACCTGCGAGACGAAGGCGTCGTAGTCGCAATCGGGGGTCGTGATGACGCCGATGAAGGCGTTGACGGCAAGGCCCACCTTTTCGAGGTCGAGCCGGGCGCCGTACTGCACGAGCACACCTCGCTCCTCGAGCTTACGGATACGATCGTGTACGGCCGGCGGACGGAGCCCGATAGCGTCGCCCAACTCGGCGTAGGTGGAGCGTGCATTTCGCTGGAGCGCCTCCAGCAGAGCCAGGTCGGTTCGATCTAAGTCGGCCATGGCGTGCAGACATTCGATGCATTCGGAAAAGTTCCTACGAACCAGCGATTTATTCGGAAGTTTAAGGAAATATCCGAACGGATCACCGCCAAGCAACCGATCCCTCAAGCCGCCGCTGCGGCATCCGATAACCGTAAGGAACCGTGAGCGTAGCGCCTAGGCCGGCCTTTCGGATCGACGACTATACCGGGGCCTTCGTAGGCTTCGCGGCGGGAAGCGTCATGCTTTGGATCGGTCCGGAGTCCCTGCCCGCTCCGGTATCCTTGGCGCGGATTCCGTTCATGGCCGTCGGTGCCCTGGTCGCCATGCTCGCCCTCACCTTCCTCGCTACTGACCTGCTCGATATTCCCGCGCCATGGCGCAATCTCATCCGCCTGGTCTACGCCCTCGCCCTCGCCGTAAGCGGGCTGGCGATCTTTCCTGCCATCCCCGGCTGCGGCTCTCTGCTGATCGCGCTCGCCTTCGGCGTCGCCGCGCTGTATTGGAGTTCGCGGGCCTTCGCCATCGCGTTGGGCGTCTGGTGCATCGCTCTTGGTCTTGGGGCCATGCTCGCTCATCCGTTCCTTTCCCCCAGCGCGGTCGCCGGCCTCGGGCGCATCGGCATCCTCATCCGTATTCTTGCCCCGTTCCTCGTGGCGCTGGGGCTGCTTGGCACCGTGGCGCGAGGCGCACTCCGCGGGCCCACGACACTCGCGGTGGTCTCGACCGTGGCGGTGTTGGCGAGCCTCGGGCCGGTCCACGGATACCTCGTGAAATCGTCGATCGTTTGGCCCATGCTCGCGGGAGTAGCGGCGGCAACCGCCATCGGGCGGCCGCTCCATTGGCCGCAGAGCTTGCGCGCCGTCGTCGGCCGCCGCATCGCCTTCGCCGCCTTCGCCGTGCTCTGGCTCTGGGCATCGAGCGCCGCCGTCGCGACCGCCACGCACGCGCGGGATGGCGCCTCCGCTGCAGTCCAGAGCACGGCCGCCCGCGTCTCGTTCGCGCTGGAGCTCACCTTGCGAACGCTGCGCCCGCCGGCGGAGGCTCCATCGACGCTCTCCGCACGAACGATCTATGAGCGCATGAGCATCCACGATCCCGCCCTGCTTTGGGTGGCACGCGCCGGAGCCGACGGAACCCTCATCACCGCATGGCCCCGCTCGGCAGCGGCCGCGGCCCCCGCAGCGACGACCCTCGCCTTGGGCACGGCCGCCCGAAACGCCGTCGCGCAAGGAAGCCCGCTCACCTCGAGCTTCCTCCGCTCCGGTATGCGTAGCGGGCTCGCCGTTGCGGCGATCGTACCGGCGGGCGGGCGCCGGGGAGACGCGCTCGTGGCCGTCTACGATCTCGATGCCGTGCTTCCTCGGGTCACCGGGTTCGCCTCCCGAAACGTAAGGGTGGCCATCGGCGACGGAGCCACAACGATCACTCCTTTTGACAACCAGCCGGCCACCCCGGCAGACGTGACGAGCGCTCTGCCGCTCGCCATGCCCGGCGGCGCGCATCCTTGGCTGGTTATCGCGACCTACTCGGGGAAGGCCGTGGTCCGCGAGATGGAGCGCAGGGCCATCCTCGTCCTGATCGCCCTGCTGCTCGCCACGCTAGCCATCATCTGGGCATCGGCTCGCTTCGCGGAGGCCGTGGCCCTCCCCATCCGGCAAATCCGCGAGCGCGCGGGACGGCTGGCCAGAGGCGAGGCATTTGAGCCGCTCTCCACGGACAACGACGAGCTGACCGAGCTCGTCTCCACGCTGGCCGCGGTGAGCAACGCCATCCGCTCGCGCGACCATGCGCTGACACTGGCCCACGACCTGACGCTCGGCACCTTCGGGTTACGCGAGACGGCGTTGGTTCGCGAGATGGCGGAGCAAGCCGTCTCATCGTACTTCGGCATTGCGGCGTGCGCGCGCATCACCGACGTCCGCCCCGCCGAAGCCGCCGACGGAGCGACGTCGGAGTGGCCGCGGGAGGATGCGGCAACGATGGTCCTCCGATACGCGCTACGCGCCGCATCGTCGACGCTGGAGGTACGCCTTCCCAACGCCCTCTCCGACGACGACCTCGCCTCGCTCTCGCTGCTGGCCGACACGGCCGATCTCGCGATCGGCGCCTCGGCCCTCCTGCGTAGCCTGAACGAGGAACGCGCTCTGCTCGACCACGTCTATGCCAGCGTTCCGGTCGGCATCGTGCTGACCGACCAGCTCGGGTACGTAGCGCGCGCCAACGAAGCCGCATCGAAAATCCTAGGCGAATCCCCCGCATCCGTTGCGGGTTCCTCGCTTGCCGGGCGCCTTGGTGCGGAAGAGCTCCACGATGGCCGCCTGCTGGTCGGCCAACCGCAGCGGCCGGTCGACGTTCGCGTACGTCCGGCGATCGACGGATCGCGTTCGCTCGTGGTGCTGCGCGATCTCACCGAGCAAGAAGCCGTCGAGGCATTGAAGTCGGAGTTCATCGCCGCCGTCTCGCACGATCTGCGAACACCATTGACCGCCATCAAGGGATTTGCCGTCCTGCTCCAGGAGCGCACCGATCTCGAAGATGAGGTACGCGAGATGCTGCTGCTCATCGACCGCGCCGCCAACCGGCTGACGCGCATGATCGACGACCTGATGCAGTCGGCGCTTTTAGAGAGCGGGCGCCTGGCACTGATGGTCGAGCCCATTCCGTTAGGCGCGGCGGTGCGCGGCTTGAGCCTGCTCGAGGCGGAGTCTCCCTCGCACCAATTGGTGGTCGAGGTGCCGGCCGCGCTGGGCGTGCTCGCCGACCGCGATCGCCTCGAGCAAGTCCTGGTGAACCTGGTCACCAACGCGTATAAGTACGCGCCGAGCGGCGGACGCGTCCTGGTGCGCGCACGAGCCGTCGATGAACGCGTGGAGATCGCCGTCAGCGACGACGGCCCCGGCATCACGCGCGAAGAGCAGGTACGCATCTTCGAAAAGTTCTATCAAGCCAGTTCGAAGTCCGGAAAGCGTCGAGGAGTCGGCTTGGGTCTCTACATCTCACGGGAACTGATCGAGCGCATGGGGGGCTCTCTCTCGGTGCGCTCCGTGCCCGGGTTCGGCGCAACCTTCGCCGTCTCGCTGCGCGGCGCCGAGCTCGGTACGCGCGTCGAGCGCAGCGCGTGAACGCGCCGACCGTAGTCATCATCGATGACGAAGACGAGATGCTGCAATTGGAACGCCTCACCCTCGAGGCGATGCCCAGCCGCGTCGAGGCGTATCGCAGCGCCGAGGAGGCGTTGGGCGCGATGCGCCGCAACCCGCCCGACGTCGTCGTTACCGACGTCATGCTGCCCGGCATGTCGGGTACGGAGCTGCTGGCTGCGCTGCGCGCAGAGCCTGCTACACGCCACGTGCCCGTCGTACTCGTCACCGCACGCGGCGAAGTCTCCGAACGCGTCCTTGGGCTCGATCTCGGTGCGGCCGACTACATCGCCAAGCCGTTCTATCCCGCCGAGCTGCGCGCGCGCGTGGCGGCGGCTCTGCGCACCAAGGCATTGGAGTCCGAGCTGCGCGAGGAGCACGTCGAGCTGGCGCAAGCCGCCTATACCGACGCGCTGACCGGCGTCGCCAACTTGCGTGCCTTTGAAGATGCCCTCGAAGCCGCCGTCGCCTTTGCCGCGCGCACCTTCCGGCCGCTCAGCCTGCTCTACATAGATCTCGACTCATTCAAAATCCTCAACGACTCGCTCGGCCACGCCGAGGGGGACCGCGCCCTTCAGCGCGTCGCCCACACGCTGCACGCCGCCGTGCGGGGAACCGATACCGTCGCGCGTATCGGCGGCGACGAGTTCGCCGTGATCCTGCTGGGCTGCGACGGTGCCGATGCGGAGCGCTTCGTGCAGCGCCTTTTCAACGAAGTGGCGAAGGGCATCATCACCTCGATCTCGGTGGGTATTTCAACTCACCGGCACGTCCACGACGCAGAGAGTCCCATGCTGCGGGAGAGCGCCGACCGCGCGCTCTACCGCGCCAAGGAGGCGGGGCGCGGCACGTGGAGGAGCGAGGCGTTGCCGTAAGGTAACGTGAGGTCCATGGCGCTACTCGAGCGGGCCATCGCGAGCCCGGGCTTTCAAGAGCGGTTCTTCTTCTTGGCGAAACGCTTCGTCGCCGGCGAGACGATCGAGTCGGCAATCGAGGCGGTTAGACGGCTCAATGCCGGCGGCCTCACGGCAACGCTCGACTTTCTTGGAGAGGACGTCTTCGAAGTCGCGGAAGCAAGGGCATCGGCATCGCAGACGCTGCAGACGGTCGAAGCCGTCGATCGCGCGGGCATCGACGCCAACATCTCGCTCAAACTTACCGCGCTGGGCCTCTCCATCGACGAGAGCCTTGCCGCCGAGCACCTCTCGAAGATCGCCGAGCGTGCTTCGCGCAACCGAGATCCTTTCGTGCGCATCGATATGGAGGGCAGCGGCGTCGTGGACTCCACGCTTCGCACCTTCGAGCAGGTCTACGGCCAGCACAAGAACGTCGGCATCGTGCTGCAGTCGTACCTCCACCGTACCGAGCGCGACGTCGAACGCGCCATCGCCTTGGGTGCGCGCGTACGCATGGTGAAGGGCGCCTACAGGGAGCCTCCCTCGATCGCCTACAGAGACATGGCGGCGATTCGGCGCAACTACCTCAAGCTGGCGCGCTCGCTGTTGACGCACGGAAGCTATCCCGCCATCGCCACCCATGATCTCTCGCTGATCGAGGCCGTGAAGCGCATGACGGCGGAGTGCGGAATCGCGAAGGATCGATTCGAGTTCCAGCTCCTCTACGGCATCCGCCCGGAGACGCAGCGCCAGCTCGTGGCGGAGGGGTACCGCGTGCGCGTCTACGTACCGTTCGGCACGCACTGGTCGGGCTATTTCTACCGCCGGCTCGCCGAGCGCAAGGAGAACGTCTTCTTCGTTCTAGGCTCGCTCTTCAGCAAGTAACCACGCCGCCCGTTTTCACCCCGGCACCGGCTGCACGAAGGGTACTGGCGAGCAGCCCGCCGCCCCGCGAACGGGCCCGTTTCGAGTTCAAAGTTTCGATCGCCGGGCGCGCGGAGGGCCCGGAGGCGGGTAAGGGGATGGTAGGGACCGATGCCGCCCCTAGCGAGGAGCACGCAGAGAGCCGAGATCGCATGAACGCGCACGCCACCTCTCCTTACGAAACTTAGGGAGCCCATCGCGCGTTACATCATTGTAGGAATGCGTCGCGAGCGCCTTCCTCCGGGAGCGCCGTCCCTCGAGGACGAGTATGGAGGATAACCCGGTTCATCATGACGACCAAAAAGAACGGCGGTGGGATGACCGTCCGTGAAGCAGGCCAAAAAGGCGGAGAGACCGTCAAGCGCAAGTACGGGCCCGAGTTCTACGAATCGATCGGCCGCAAGGGCGGGCAGGCCACGAAAGCCGCGCACGGCCATGAGTTCTACGAACGCATCGGCAAGAAGGGCGGCAAGAAGGGCGGCGAGGCTACCCGTGACCGCTACGGGCCGACGTTCTACGAAACGATCGGTCAGAAGGGCGGGCAAAAGGTCAAGAAATTGATCGAAGAGGGCAAGAAGGCCGCGGCCAAGGCCAGTTAAGCCCACTGTACGAATGCACCGCAGATGATGAGACGGATCGCCGTCGCGCTGTTGCTCTGCGTGTCGGGTGCGTCCGGAGCGGCGTGGGGCGCCGCTGCTCCGGTGCCGGTCGCGGCGCCGTCGCCCTCGCCGGCGCCAAAGGACGTGTTGCCCGTGAACAGCTCGCTCGTGCTCGAGCTCGACGATGAAATCAGCACGGCCACAACGAGCGAAGGACGGACGTTCCGTGCGCACCTCGCCTCCGCACTGATGCTGAGCGGCGTCAAGGTCGCAGCGGCCGGCACCCCGGTGATCGGTACCGTTACCTTTGTACGCCACGCCGCGGCCCCCGACAAGGACGGCTACATGAGCGTGCGCTTCTCATCGCTCCCGCTCGCGGGGGGCATCACGTTGCCATTACGTCCGCTCAGCGCTACGTGGAGCATTCACGTCACCGGCGGCCAGGAGAGCACCTCCGCGGTGACCGACGACATCAAAGACATCTTCGTTCCGTATCATTTCCTCTATCGCCAGTTTCGCAAGGGGAGTGATCTCGATCTCAAGCCTGGCTCGACCGTCCACGCACTCACGATGGGGACGGTGCGCCTGATCGCGGGCGCCCCGCGGGTGGAGCTGCTGGACCCTGTGCGCCTGGGAACCTCGGTACCGTACACGGTGGTAACGCCGATCCCGCTCTTCACGCCAGAGCCGCTCATCACGGCAACTCCAAAGCCGAGCCCGTCTCCCACTCCAGGCGCAACGCCGGGCTCGTAGACTCCGGCGCGCGGAGGGGACGGCGGCGCCGCCTGAGAACCGCATGGCCGTGAAACTCCTGGTCACCGGTGGTTGCGGTTTCATCGGCTCGAATTTCGTGCGCCTCATGCTGCGTACGCATGCGAACTGGTCGATCGTCAACTTCGACAAGCTCACCTATGCCGGCAATCCGGCCAATCTCCGCAGCGTCGAACACGATCCTCGCTACCGCTTCCACCGCGGCGACATCTGCGAGGAGGCGGCGGTCGAGGCGGCCATCGGCGACGGCGTCGACGCCGTCGTCAACTTCGCCGCCGAGACGCACGTCGATCGCAGCATCGCCGACCCTGAAGCCTTCCTGCGTACCGACATCCTCGGCACACACGTGCTGCTGGAAGCCGTGCGCCGTCATGGCGTCGCGCGCTTTCTCCAAGTCTCGACCGACGAGGTCTACGGCCACGTGGCGGAGGGCTCGTCGCATGAGCGCTACCCGCTGGCGCCGCGCAGTCCGTATGCCGCCAGCAAAGCCGGTGGAGATCTCCAGGTGCAGGCTTACCACGTGACCTACGGCACGCCGGTGCTGATCACGCGCGGCTCGAATACCTACGGCCCGTACCAATACCCCGAGAAGCTGATCCCGCTCTTCGTGACCAATCTCATCGAGGACCAGCAGGTTCCGGTGTACGGTGACGGGCTTCAAGTGCGTGACTGGCTCCACGTCGACGATCACTGCCGCGGCATCGAGCACGTCCTGCTCCACGGCACGCCAGGCCACGCGTACAACGTGGGCGGCGGCAACGAGCGCACCAATCTGGAGATCACGCATAGGCTCCTCGCCCAGCTCGGTAAGGATCCGGAGCGCTACGTCCGCCATGTCGAGGATCGTCCGGGTCACGATCGCCGCTACGCGCTGGACACCTCAAAGCTGCGCGCCTTGGGCTGGAGCCCGCGTGTGGGCTTCGAGCAGGGGCTGGCCGAGACGGTCACCTGGTACCGGGAGCACGAAGTGTGGTGGCGCCCGATCCGCTCCGGCGAGTTCGCCGCCTACTACCGCCAGCAGTACGCTAATCGAGGTACAGAATGAAGGGTGTGATTCTAGCGGGGGGCCTCGGCAGCCGCCTTCGTCCGCTGACCAAGATCACCAACAAGCATCTTCTGCCTATCTACGATCGCCCGATGATCTACTATCCCCTGCAGACGATGGTGAGCGCGGGGATCGAGGATATCATGATCGTCACCGGCGGCAACAGCGCCGGGGATTTCTTACGCTTGCTGGGTAAC
The DNA here is from genome assembly GCA_004297985.1 of bacterium. GTDB lineage: Bacteria > Vulcanimicrobiota > Vulcanimicrobiia > Vulcanimicrobiales > SCRA01 > SCRA01. Next base: position 20,833 of record SCRA01000024.1, read on the forward strand.
GGCCGCGAGTTCGGCCTCAAGGACATCTACTATACCTATCAGGAGGGTGAAGGCGGCATCGCCGACGCACTCAAACTTGCCGAGCACTTCGCCGACGGCGAGCGCATTGCGGTGATCCTCGGCGACAACATCTTCGCGGACGATATCTCGCCGTACGTGCGGGCCTTCGAACGACAGCCGTCCGGGGCACGCATCCTGCTCAAGGAGGTCACCGACCCCCAGCGCTTCGGCGTTCCCGAGCTCGATGGCGAGCGCATCGTGCGCATCGAGGAGAAGCCGAAGGATCCCAAGAGTTCCTACGCCGTAACGGGGATCTACATGTACGACGGGCGGGTCTTCGACTATTGCCGCACGCTCAAGCCGAGCCACCGCGGCGAGTTGGAGATCACCGATGTCAACAACGCCTACATCGCGGCCGGCGACCTCTACTCGGACGTGCTGCGGGGATGGTGGACCGACGCGGGAACCTTCGAGAGCCTCCACCTGGCCAATCGCCTCGTTGCGGAGCGCGCCGGATGGTCGGAGGCGGCCGTCACCGCCGCAGGCTAGCTACGACTCGGGCCGAGCGTGGCGCCGCTGCTCGCGCCGGCCCCGGCGCCGCGTGAACGCCAGCGCCCATACGGCGATCAGCCCGCCGATCGTCCCCGTGAAGACATCGATCACGTTCCAGCGGTACGGCTCGATCGGCACGCCGAGATAGCGGTCGTAGTAGTGTTGCGCCACTTCGATGAAGGCGGAGAAGATCGTGCCGGTCAACACCGGCAGCGCCCAATCGGCGCGACCCCGATCGTGCTCGGCGGCACGCCCCACGCAGAACGAGATGATCACGAAGCACGCGGTGGCCATGACCTTGCGCGGCAGCACGTGCCAGTGGCCGGGCACCAGACTGACCGAGAAGTCGTAGACGCCTTCCTGCATCGAGAGAAAGAGAAACGCCGCCGCGAAGACGACGGCGGCGATCCACCACTTGACGGAGGCTGTCACCTCATTCGTTGTTCCAGTAGTCCTTCAACGCTTTGCCGCGCGAAGGATGACGCAGCTTCCGCAGCGCCTTGGCCTCGATCTGCCGGATGCGCTCGCGCGTCACGCCGAATTCCTGGCCTACTTCCTCGAGCGTGCGTTGGTGGCCGTCCTCGAGGCCGAAGCGCAGCACGAGAACCTTACGCTCGCGGTCGGTGAGGTTCTTGAGGACGTCCTGCATCTTTTCTTTGAGCAGCATGACGCTGGCAGCCTCGGCGGGGGCCACGGCCTCGTCGTCCGGAATGAAGTCGCCCAGATGCGAGTCTTCCTCCTCGCCGATCGGCGTCTCCAGCGAGATCGGCTCCTGCGAGATCTTCATGACCTCGCGCACCTTCTCGGTGGTCAGCCCCATCTCGGCGGCGATCTCCTCAACCGTCGGCTCGCGCCCCTTCTCCTGCAGCAGCTGGCGCGAGACCTTGATCAGACGGTTGATGGTTTCGACCATATGCACTGGGATGCGGATGGTGCGTGCCTGATCGGCAAGCGCACGCGTAATCGCCTGACGAATCCACCACGTGGCGTAGGTAGAGAACTTGTAGCCCTTGCGGTAGTCGAACTTCTCAACGGCGCGGATCAGCCCGAGATTTCCCTCTTGAATCAAATCGAGGAAGAGCATTCCGCGGCCGACATACTTCTTCGCAATCGAGACCACGAGGCGTAGGTTAGCCTCGGTAAGCTTACGCTTGGACTCTTCGCCCTGCCAGACGACTCGCGAATCCGGTTCCTCGCCCGGCGCGGGCTCATGCTCACCAGCCTCGATGGCTTGCGCCAAACGACGCTCGTCTTCCATGCTCAGGAGCGGGACGCGCCCGATCTCCTTGAGATACATGCGGACAGGATCGTCGAGTGAGAGCCCACCGGCAATCGCGCTATCGTCGCGGACGCTCTCGCTCTCGTCATCGCTATCCTCGGCCCGCGGCGCCTTCTGTTCGTCGACGATCTCAATGCCCATGCCCGCGAGATCTTCGAAGAGGTCGTCGATGCGCTCTGGACTCACGTCTTCCGGCGAATTGTCGAAGATCGCGTTGACCTCTTCGTAGGTCAGCGTCTTCAGCTTCTTGCCCTTCTCGATAAGCCGTTTGATCTGCTCGTCAAGCGAGAGCTGCGGACCGCCACGCTCGGTAGCGGCGGCCTTCTTTGGCGCCTTACGCGGCACGACTCCCCTCCTTTCCAATAGAATGACCGGGCAACCACGGCGTCCCATCTCTGAGACACCCGCGGCACCCCGAGCGTTGCCGACACCATTCGGGACGGCTCTCCCTGCACCCGTTCGAGCGGCGGACGCGAAGAGCCAACCTCAATACGTTGGGACCCTACCGTTTCCCCTGCAAGCGATGACGAATTGCCTGGGACTCATCGCGCAGCTCGGCGGGAACACCATCGCCTTGGGCATACTTCTGCTCGATCTCGCGCTCCAACTCGCCCAGGCGCCTGCGATCTCCCCGCTGAGCGAGGTCCGCGGCGAAGCGTTGAACCTGCTCTTCTAATGCCTCGGGGGCCAGCGCTTGGCTGGCGGCGGCGGCCGTCGACGAGAGGACGTCAGCCAGTGCCCCTGCGGCCTCCTCGTCGTCGCCGAGGAAGGCGAATGGCTCGATGCCGGCCTCGAGCTGCCCGCGGTGGGCCAGCAGGGCGCCGTAGAGCCGCCGATAGACGGGATCCTCGATGGACTCCAACCGCACGCTCGACGCAACGGTTTCAAGCAGCGCCGGCTGGGCGAGTAGAGTCGCGAGAAAGTCGCGTTCGCGCGGGTGCCGTTGCGGTATCGCGGGGGCATAGCGTGTGAAGGCGCGGGTTCCCGCGGCCGGCCGCTCGGCCCGGTGCCACGCCTCGGCGAGAAAGCGGCTGGCGCGGACTTCCTGGGGATCCACGCCCAGCCGGCGGCAGAGCTGCACCAGCCAGTAGTCGCGCTCCAGCTCGTCGATCCCGGCGATCTCGCGGGCGACCGCGCGCAGCACGTCGGCGCGGCTGGCCGCACCTTCACGGATGCGCTGGTAGGCGCGCTCGATCTTGTAGCTCTCCCACGGCACCGCCGCCCCGAGCAAGCCCGCGAAGGCCTCCGCACCCCGCCCGCGGACGAACGAGTCGGGATCTTCTCCGCTCGGCAGCAGGACGATCTGCGCCTCGATGCCCGCCGCCCGCAGCGTGTCGACGCTCTTGGACGTGGCGTTGGCTCCGGCGCCGTCACCGTCGAAGCAGAGGAACGCCCGCTGCGCGTAGCGGTGCAGCTCCCCCGCCTGCTCCGCCGTGAACGAGGTGCCCAGCGACGCCACGGCGGACGCGAAGCCGGCCTCGTGAAGCGCGATGCAGTCGAGGTAGCCCTCGACGATGATCGCCGCCCCCGCCTGCGCGATAGCCCGGCGCGCGACGTTGAGCGCGAAAAGGTGGCGCCCCTTTGTGTAAACCGCCGTCCCCGCTGTGTTGAGATACTTCGGTTCCTGGTCGCCCAAGGCACGCCCGCCGAAAGCGATCACTTCACCCGTGGGCGCATAGGTGGGGATCATCAGCCGCCCGCGATAGAAGTCGTACGGGCCGCGCTGCCCTGGCTTCAGGAGGCCCGCGCGTGCAGCGATCTCGAGATCGATGCCCTGGGTTTGCAGGTAGCCGACGAGCCCGTCCCAACGCTCGGGCGCGTAGCCGATCTTGAAGGCGGTGAGCGTGGCCTCCGAGAGGCCGCGCTTGGCGCAGTAGAGACGCCCCGCGTCGTTGTCGGCGCCGCGGCGCAACTGCTCTTGAAAGTAGACGACAGCGGCCGCGTTAGCCTCGTAGATGGCCTCACGCTCGGAGCGGTGGCGCGCCATCGCCGGCGTCTCCTCCTCCACTTCGACGCCGGCGCGCTTGGCGAGCAAACGCACCGCCTCAGGAAAGCTGACGCTCTCGATGAGTTCGATGAACTTGAAGAGCCCTCCGCCCTGCCCGCAGCCGAAGCACTTGAAGAAGCCCTTCTCCCCCGCGACGCTGAAGCTGGGCGTGCGCTCGTTGTGAAACGGGCAGAGGCCGACGTAATCCTTGCCCCGCTTGCGCAACTGCACGTAGGAGCCCACGACCTCCACCAACGGGAGGCGCGCTTGGATCTCGGTCAAGACGGAGTCAGCGATCGCCACGGAGCTGCCTACGTTCGCACGGGCTCCTGTGGGCGACCCTGTGGAGCGCGGCGGGTAAGTCTCGTTTTCCGTGGATGGTCTGTGGAAATCTCCATATACGAACGCACGTTCGCTTCGCGGCGGGACGCGCCCCTTCCGGGGACGCGCGTCGGCGCGCGCCCCTGCGCGCCTCCTGCTCCCTTCGCGCGCGCTCTCGCCCTCCGTGGCTCCGCGCGCGCCTCAGAGGCCCCGTTCGGGACGCATCCCGCCTCTTCGCTCACGACCATCCCCGCGAGAACGTACTCTAAGCGCTTACGGGAGCGCTTCACCCGACGAGGCGGGGCACTCAGCGCAAAGCGGGGGCTCCGAGGCGCGAGCGGAACCAGGATGGTGGAGCGAAGCGCGAGGGCAGCAGGAGCGGCACACGGAGGTGCCGCGACGGGCGGCCCCGCGTGCGGTGAGTGCCCCGCCGAGGAGTAGCGCAAACGGTGAAGCGGATCTTCGACCCCATCCACGGGTTCATCGAGCTGACGGAGGCCGAGGTGGCGCTCATGGATAGCGCTCCGTTTCAGCGCCTGCGGCGGCTGCGCCAGTTGGGGCTAGCCTACTTGGCTTTTCCCTCGGCGGAGCACTCGCGCTTCACGCATGCCCTGGGGGCGCTGGCCATGGGGACGCGCGCTCTCGAGGCGCTGCGGGACCACTCGCCGGAGTACTTCCAATCGGAGGCCGACTACGACGCTCAGCGCCGCTTGCTGCGCGTGGCTCTGCTGCTGCACGACCTCGGCCATGGTCCGTTCTCCCATGCCTCCGAAGCGGTGTTGGGGCGCCGTCACGAGACGCGCACCGAGGAGGTGCTCGCCCTCCCCCAACTGCACGAGGGGATGGGGCGCGCGGGCGTAGATCCGCGCGAAGCGCTCGCGCTCATCGTGAACGATCCGCCTTCGTCGTTTCCCGTGCTCAAGGAGCTGGTGAGCGGGCCGAACCTGGACTGCGACCGCATGGACTACCTGCAGCGTGATGCCTATTTCACGGGGGTCAGCGGCGGGCGCTACGACGCTGCGCAGTTGGTGGCGTCGCTGCGCGTGCTGCGCGTCGACGGCCAGCCACGCTTGGGCGTCGATGGGCGAGGCTTGGTGGCGCTGGAGCAGTTCGTGCTGGCGCGCTACATGATGTTCGCCACCGTCTATTTCCACCACACCACGCGCGCGTTCGAGCGCGTTCTCGGCGACGCGCTGCGCGAGCTCTGGACGGCTCCTCAAGAGCTCGACGCCATCGAAGAATTCTTAGCCTGGGACGACTTCCGCGTCATGGAGCAGCTGCGCCCCTCGCAGACGGCGGCGGCTCGCGCGCTGCGCGACCGCGTGGCGCCCTTTGCGCTGGCCGCCGAGTTCAACGGCGAGCGCGATCTCACGCTCTACGAAGCCTGCGAGCGCGTGCTGCGCGATCGCTTCGCCGACGACGTCTGGGGTGACGCCCAGGAAGAGCGGATGCGCCGCGGTCCCGCGCTCTACGTGCATCTGATGGGGGCCATCGTCGAGGCAACGGAGGCCTCGGACCTCATCCGCGGGCTGGCCGGTAAAGCCTACTGGCGCAAGCTCTTCGTACGCCGCGGAGACGATTGCGTGAGCGAGGCACGTCGCCTCTGCGCCGAGGTGCGCGCGCGCCGTCAAGCGACCTGGAGCTCCGTCCCGCTGCCGTTCTAGCGATGCGATAGCCGCTGCAGGTCGTCAACGAAGGCGGCGACGTCGAGATCGGCGCCGCGGTAGCGCAGCGCCAGCCGCCCCGTGGCGTCGGCAACGATCACCGCGTCGTCGTGGGCGATGCCGCGACCCTCCCGCGAGGCGCCGAGATCGAAGGCGCGCTGCGCCGCCGCGATGTCCCCCTGCGACCCCGTCAAGCCCACGAATGCCGGGTCGAATCGCGCGAGATAGCGATGGAGCGCCGGCGCATCGTCGTGCGCGGGATCGATGGTCACGAAGATCACGCGCAGCGAGGGGAGCGCGCGATGCGCCCGTGCCAGGCGCGCGAGCGCCAGCGGACAAGCGTCCCGACAATGCGTATAGCCGAAATAGAACGCTGCAGGCGCGCGAGAAGCTCCGGGGCGATAGAAGAACGGGCGGCCGCGGTCGTCCTCCAGCCGCAACATGGGCGCCGCTCGCTCCGGCACGATCGGCCGTCCTGTAAACGGGCGCAGGGGCGTGTGATGCAGCGCGTGCAGTACGCCCAGCCAAACGATCTCCGCTGCGATCACCAAAACGACGGCGGCGAGCGCCGCCGTGCCGATCCAAGCGCGCCTCACGTCGAGCGCACGCATGTCGTGGGGCACGTCGCGGCGGCTATCGCTCCGGCGAGCGCGACGGCGTCGCGCGGCTCGAGGCGCGCCGTCGTCACGCGGATCGCCGGTCCGCTGGTCATGCGAAAGCGCGTCCCAGGATAGACGCCCCACCCCGCCTCGAGCAGGAGGCGGACGGTAGCGTCCTCGTCGACCACAGGGACCCAGACGTTGAGCCCCGAGCGCGCCTCGACCTCGATACCTTCGGCTCGCAGAGCCGCCACGAAGGCATCCCGGCGGCGCGCATAGGTCTCCTCGGCCCGCTTCACCAGCGCCTTGACATGAGGATCCGACCACAAGTGCAGCACCATGCTCTGCAGCATGCCGCTCACCCAGCCGGTGCCGGCGCGCTGGCGCAGGCGAATGCGCGAGACGGTCATCGGATCGCCGGCGAGCACGGCGAGACGGAGGTCGGGGCCCAGCGCCTTGGAGACGGAGCGCACGACGGCGAACTTCGCACGCCCGTTCACCAGCGTATGGTACGCCGCTCCGGAGATGCCCGCGGTGTGGTCGTCTTCCACGAGCAGCACATCCGGGTCCTTAGCCACCACGCGCCGCAGCTCGCCGGCGCGGCGTTCGTCGAAGGCGGCGGCAGTGGGGTTCTGCGAGCGAGGCGCGTAGATGGCGGCGCGCGCTCCGGCGGCAAGCGCGCGCCGCAGTTGCCGTGGAACCATTCCCGCCGCGTCGACGGCCACCGGTTCGGGGAGCAAGCCCAGTACGGCCAACAGGTCGAGATAGGGCGGGTAGGCCGGGTCCTCCACTGCGACGCGGTCGCCGGGGCGCAGGCTGGCCGCGAGAGCGCGCTCGATGCCGTCGAGCGCGCCGCCGACGATGGCGACGGCAGTCCACGGCACGCCGGCCGCGGCAAAGCGTTTGGCGGCCAGCTCCAGCAGCGCCGGGATCTCGGGTTCCTGGCCGTAGAGGACGGGATCGTAGGCGATCTCCCGCAGCACGGCGGCAAGTGAAGGCAGCAACGCGGGATCGGGGTTCCCGTCCGCCACGTTGCGCACGCCCTCGGGAAAGCGCATTCCCGGACGCCCTTGCAGCAATGGCATGGCGCGCACCGTCGTTCCGCGGCGTCCGTCGGTGACGAAGAGACCACGCTCGCGCAGCAAGCGATAGGCCCCCGCTACCGTCACCACGCTCACCCCCAATGCGCCGGCGAGCGCGCGCACGGTGGGTGCTCGCCCGCCGCCCGCAAGCCGCCCCTCGCGCACGGCCGCCTCGAGGCTCTCGGCGATCTCGATTGACCGTTTACCGTGGATATGGTATTGTCCTACTACGTTCACTTGTTTGTACTATAACATTAGGAAACACATGCGTCAAGAACGGGCGGCGATCACCATCATCGGGGCGGCCACGCTGGCCCTGCTCTTCTCGGCGGGGCTGCGATCGATGTTCGGCGTCTTGATCGATCCGCTGGACGCGCAGTTCCACGTGGGGCGCGCCGTGCTCGGCACGATCGCCGCCGTCGGACTCTTTCTCTACGGAGCGATCGGCCCGCTCTCCGGCCGATTCGCCGACGGTTGGAGCCCGCGCTGGGTTCTCTCGGGCGGCCTAGCCCTGCTGGGCATCTCCACGTTCGCCGCAGCGCAGGCACACGGCATCGGCGATATCTGGCTGACCCTCGGGCTGCTCTCCGCGCTCGGCTCGGGGGCGGTGGGCATGCCGGCGGCGATGTCGCTGGTCACCCGCTGGTTCACCGCCAACCGCGGCATGGTCATCGGCGTGCTGAGCGCGGGAATGTCGGCAGGGCAGATCCTGGTGATCCCCCTAGCGATGTACATCACGCTGCGCTACGGCTGGCGCACCGCGCTGCTGGCGCTCTCCGTCATCTGCCTCCTGGTGATCTTGCCGCTGGCGGCAGGCTTGGTACGCGACGGACGTACGCGCGCCGCGGGCGCTAGGCATGCGCCGCTGGAGGGCCTGAGCACGCTGGCCGCCATCAAGCACCCGCCGTTTTGGCTGCTCTCGGCGACCTTCTTCGTCTGTGGCTACACCTCGACGGGACTGGTTCTCACACACTTCATCCCCGATTGCATCGACCGCGGCTTCTCGCCCCAGCTCGCGGCCGGGGCGCTCGCCGTGATGGGCGGCCTCAACGTGGTGGGAACGCTCGGCGCAGGATGGATCTGCGATCGCTTCGGGCGCACCGTCCCGCTTGCGCTCTTCTACCTCTTCCGCGGTGTGACGCTGATCGCGCTGATCTTCGTCCACGCGCCGCTGGGACTCTTCGCCTTCGCCGCGGCCTTCGGCCTCAACTACATCGCCACCGTGCCGCCAACGTCGAGCCTGGTCGCGCGCATATTCGGCTCACGCTCCGCCGGTGAGCTCTACGGCTGGGTCTTCGTCTCCCACCAAATCGGAGCGGCCCTTGGCGCGTGGGTAGGCGGCGTCGTTTACCAGACGTTCCGCACCTACACGCCGGCCTACGAGAGCGCCGCGCTCTTGGCGCTGCTCGCCGCGGTGATGGCCGTTGCGATTCGCGACGAGCCGTGCTTCCGGCACAGCGAAGGCGAGATGGAGCTCGCCGCCACCACGGGCTAGGGTTTGCCGTGCGCTCCGTCACACTGCAGCCGGCGCTCGGCGGCATCCTCGCATCTCCTCGGGTAAGCGAAGCGAATCGCCCCCCTTCAACCCGCCAGCGAGGATTGACCCCATCATGATCAGATCGAAGCATTTGCTCGCGACGCTTGCCGCCGCACTAGCCATCGGCGCGACCGGAGCCGCCACCTACGCGCAGGCCCACCAAACCACCGCGCAGGCGCAGCAGGGGCCCGCCGAGCAGAGCACGCCCGAGGCATGCCCCAGCAGCTCTCCCAGCTCGTCGAACAGCCGCGGACCGACAGCACAGGCGACGACGGCACCGAACCCCTGTCCATCGACTTCGCCCAGCTCGTAGCATGAAGCTCGGCCGCACGCGGTGCGGCCGAGCCTCCATGCCTTCAGTCCTGGTCGGCACCCTCGCGTTTGCCGGCGTGCTCCAGAGCCGCCTGCGCCGCCGCCAGACGCGCGATGGGCACGCGGTACGGCGAGCACGAGACGTAGTCGAGATTCAACGTGTCGCAGAACGCAACGCTCGACGGATCCCCGCCGTGCTCGCCACAGATGCCGATCTTGAGCTTCGCCCGCGTGCTACGCCCGCGCTCGACCCCGATGCGCATCAACGCGCCCACGCCTTCGCGATCGAGCGCTTGAAACGGGTCCTCCTCGAGGATCTTCAAGTCGAGATAGTGCGGAATGAAGCTGTTCTCCGCATCGTCGCGTGAATAGCCTAGCGTCGTCTGCGTGAGGTCGTTGGTCCCGAAGGAGAAGAACTCCGCCACACTCGCCAACTGATCGGCCACCACGCAGGCGCGGGGAAACTCGATCATCGTTCCTACTTGGATCTCGAACGGCTGCGCGCCCATCTCCTCGAGCGTCTGCGCAACCGTCGCCCGCGCGCGCTCGGCAGTGAACTCCATCTCGTGCAAGTTCCCCACGCCGGGGATCATGACGGCGGGACGCGCGTCGACGCCGCGCCCACGCAGCGTCGCTGCGGCTTCGACGACCGCGCGCACCTGCATCGCATAGATCTCGGGATAGACGATGCCCAACCGGCAGACGCGGAAGCCCAGCATCGGATTCTGCTCATGGAGCTGGCGCACGCGCTCGAGGATGCGCTGCTTCTCCAGGTAGCGCGCATCGTGCTCGCCGTGCTTGATTCGCAGTTCCGTCGTCTCGACCAGCAAGGCTTCGTACGACGGGAGAAACTCGTGCAGCGGCGGGTCCAGCAGGCGGATCGTCACCGTGTAGCCGGCCATCGCCTCGAGGATACCTGCGAAGTCGTCGCGCTGGATGGGCAGGAGGCGCGCCAGCGCCAGCGCCCGTGCCGCGGGCGTGTCGGAGAGGATCATCTCGCGCACGATCGGCAGGCGGTCCTCACCGAAGAGCATGTGCTCCGTACGGCAGAGCCCGATGCCCCGCGCCCCCAGATCGCGGGCACGGCGCGCGTCTTCCGGCGTGTCGGCGTTCGCCCACACGTCCAGGCGGCGCGCGTCGTCGGCCCAGCCCAGGAAGCGCGCCAGCCATGCGGGCAGCTCCGATGGCGGCGAGATCAGTGTCAAGCCGCGCAGGATGATCTTGCCGGTGGTGCCGTCGATGGTGATGGCATCGCCTTCGTTCAGCGTCGTGCCGTCGACGGTCATGGTACGCGCCCGGGAGTCGATGGTGAGGACCTCGCACCCGGCCACGCACGGCTTGCCCATGCCGCGGGCCACGACGGCGGCATGCGAGGTGGCACCGCCCTTGGCAGTCAGCACGCCCTGTGCCGCGATCATGCCGTGGACGTCGTCCGGCGCCGTCTCCTCGCGCACCAGCACCACAGCGCGCCCCTCCCTGGCCCACGCCACGGCCGTGTCGGCGTCGAGAACGATGGCGCCCGTCGCCGCGCCCGGCGAGGCATTGAGGCCCGTGGCGGCCACCTCGAAGCGCTCGTGCGGATCGATGCGCGCATGGAAAAGCTGGTTGAGGCTCTCCGCATCCACGCGGCGCAGGGCCTCCGCACGGGAGATCAGCTCCTCGTCCACCATGTCGAGCGCGATCTTCACCGCTGCTTCGGCGGCGCGCTTGCCGTTGCGCGTCTGGAGCATGTAGAGCTTGCCCCGCTCCACCGTGAACTCCATGTCCTGCATGTCGCGGTAGTGACGCTCGAGCTTACCGGCAATTTCCATGAACTGCCGGTAGACGCCGGGCTGACGCTGCTCCAACTCGGCGATGGCCATCGGCGTGCGGATACCGGCAACCACGTCCTCGCCCTGCGCGTTGCTCAGATATTCGCCGAAGAGCTTGCGCTCGCCGGTCGACGGATTGCGCGTGAATGCCACGCCCGTGCCGCTGTCGTCCCCCATGTTGCCAAAGACCATCGAGACGACATTGACGGCCGTTCCCCAATCGTCAGGGAACTTGTTGAAGCGCCGGTAGTCGATGGCGCGCTTGGAGTTCCACGAGTCGAAGACGGCCTCGATAGCACGGAAGAGCTGCGCATGGACGTCCTGCGGGAACGGCGTGCCGCTCTCCCGCTCGATGATACTCTTGAATGCGGTCACCACCGCGCGCCAGCCCTCGGCGCTCACCTCGGGATCGCTTTTCACGCCTTCGGCGCGCTTGCGCTCGGAGATGACGTGCTCGAAGAGCTCGCCGTCGAGCGAGAGCACGACCTTGCCGAACATCTGCACGAAGCGGCGATAGGCGTCCCAAGCGAAGCGCGGATTGCCCGTCAACGCCGCGAGCCCCTCGACCGTCTGATCGTTCAAGCCCAGGTTGAGGATCGTGTCCATCATTCCGGGCATCGAGACGCGCGCGCCCGATCGCACGGAGACCAGGAGCGGATTCTCGCGCCCACCGAAGCTCTTGCGCGTGTTGCGCTCGAGGATCGCCATGTGAGTGCGCACGCTCTGATCGAGCCCCGCGGGCAAGGTGCGTCCGCTCCGATAGAAGGCCAGACAGGCCTCGGTGGTGATGGTGAAGCCGTCTGGAACGGGCAAGCCGGCGCGCGTCATCTCGGCCAACCCCGCGCCCTTGCCGCCCAGCAGGTCCCGCATCGAGGCGGATCCCTCCTCGAAGCGATAGATCCACGTTGCGCCCGTCGTCCCGCCGCTCGCCGCCGTCACGGGCGCAATCACCTTAGCCATCTCTGCCAGTCTCCTCTACCATGAATGAGATTTTTGGCTCTTCGGTCTAGGGCGCAAAGTTTCCTTACAACTTTCTTCCCGTGGATGGTGAGACCAAAAGCTGAAGGGGCCGCCGAAGGGCCCCTTCCCGTTCAGCGGACGGTGCTTACGCGGCTAGCCCGCGAGGCGCTCGAGGAGCATCGCCTTCACCTGGTCGGCGGCCAGGCGCGTCTGCTCCATGCTGTCGCGGTCGCGCAGCGTCACGCTCCCATCGTCGAGCGTCTGGTAGTCGATGGTGACGCACCACGGCGTCCCCACTTCGTCCTGGCGCCGGTAGAGCTGGCCGATGTTCCCCTCGTCATACTGCGTGCGCATGACGCGGCGCAGATCGTGCTCGATGGAGCGCGCGCGCTCCACCAGCTCCGGCTTGTTGCGTGCCAAGGCGAAGACGGCCACCTTCACCGGTGCGATCTGCCGGTGGAAGCGCAGCACGACGCGCTCGGCCTCCTTCCCCGTTTGATCGACGTACCGTTGCTTGTCGTATGCATCGATCAACAGCGCAAGCGCCGTGCGGTCGACTCCGGCCGATGCCTCGACGACGATAGGCACGTACTTCGCCTTGTTGGCCTCGTCGAAGAACGAGAGATCCTTCCCCGACTCCTTGATGTGCGCAGTGAGATCGTAGGTGCCGCGGTTTGCGATCGACTCGAGCTCTCCCCAACCCCACGGAAAGTGATACTCCACGTCCGTGAGCCCTTTGGCGTAGTGCGCCAGCTCCTCTTTGGCCAGTTCGCGGAAGCGCACGCGGTCTTCCACCAGGTAACGGCGGTACCACGCCATGCGCACCTCGACCCAGCGGCGGTACCACTGGTCGTCCGTGCCGTCCGGCGGAATGAAGAACTCCAGCTCCGCCTGCTCGAACTCGCGCGTGCGGAAGGTGAAGTTGCCCGGCGTGATCTCGTTACGGAAGGCCTTGCCGATCTGCGCGATACCGAACGGCGGCTTGCGACGCGCGGCCTGCGCCACGTTCTTGAAGTTCACGAAGATGCCTTGCGCCGTCTCCGGGCGCAGCCAGGCCTGGCTTGCGGTGTCCTCCGCGGGCCCCAAGAACGTCTTGAGCATCAAGTTGAAGTCACGCGGCTCCGTCAACGAGCCTTTGCTCCCGCAGTCGGGGCACTTCTCGAGCGACGGCAGGTGGTCGGCGCGGAAGCGGTGCTTGCAGACTCTGCAGTCCACCATCTTGTCGTGGAACGTCGCCGCGTGGCCCGAGGCCACCCACGTCTGCGGATTCATCAAGATCGCCGCGTCGAACGGCACCACGTCGTCGCGCGTCTCGACGATCTCGTGCCACCACGCCTGCTTGACGTTGCGCTTGAGCTCGGTACCCAGCGGACCGTAGTCCCAGACGCCTCCTGCGCCGCCGTAGATCTCGGAGGACTGGAAGACGAAACCGCGGCGCTTAGCCAGCGCGCTGACGTCTTCGAGCGAAGGTTGGTAACGCTGCGTCTGGGGGATCATAGGCCGGAGAGTTGCGCGGTTTGCCGGCTTTACCCCTGTTGAACGGCATACTCGCAGTGTGACGCTACGCAGGTACGCCGGCGCGCGGCTGGGTCGCGGCGCGCAGTTGGCCGCAGGCGGCGGCGATGTCGCGCCCCATGGGGTGGCGGATGGTCGATGGGACGCCGGCCGCCGTCAGCACCCGCTGGAATGCGTCGACGACGACACCCTCGGAGCCTTGGAACTCGGCGTCCGGCGTGGCGTTGTAGGGGATCAGATTCACATGGTAGAGGCGCCCCGCCATCAGCCGCGCGAGCTGTTGCGCATCCTCCTGGCGATCGTTGATCCCCGCGAGCATCAGGTATTCGAAGAAGATCTTGCGCCCGGTCTTCTCCACGTAACGCGCGCAGGCGTCCATCAGCTCACCGATCTGCCAGCGCTTGTTCACCGGCATGATGGCGCCGCGCTGCTCGTCGGTGGGCGCATGGAGCGAGATCGCGAGATTGACTTGGAGTCCTTCATCGGCGAAGCGATCGATCATCGGCACCACGCCTACCGTCGAGACGGTGATGTGGCGGTGGCCCAAGCCGAAGCCCTTGGGATCGTTGAGCATCGCCACGGCGCCCATCACGGCGTCGTAGTTGTGGAACGGCTCGCCCATGCCCATGAAGACGATGTTGGTGACCTTGCGCCCCTGGAGCGCCAACGTGCGCGCAAAGTAGCGCGCTTGGTCGAAGATCTCGCTGGAGCTCAAGTGACGCGAGAAGCCGGCCTGCCCGGTAGCGCAGAAGGCACAGGCGAAGGCGCAGCCCGCTTGGCTGGAGATGCAGACGGTGTTGCGCTCGCCGCGGTGCTCCATCAGGACCGCCTCTACCTGCTGGCCGTCATGCAGGGCGAAGAGGCCTTTCGTGGTCTGACCGTCGTTCGAGCGTTGGACGACGCTGGGCGTAACGGTATCGAAGGGGAAGCCGCGCGCGGCGAGCTCATCGCGCAGGGTCTGCGGCAGCACCGTGATCGAGGCCACGTCCTCCAGCAGCTCCTTAGCGGCGGCGCGGTAGAGCTGGTCGATGCGGTAGCGCTTGAGACCGAGCTCTTCGGCCAAGGATTGGCCGTCGCGCAAGCCGATGGCTTGCGCGCGGTCGTCCCACCAGATCCGCATAGGGTCGCGTTCCATAACCTTCGTATAGTAGTCGAATCGGCCCATGCCGTCCAGCGCTGGCGGTGGTATCATAGTGCTCCCGGCGCGATTCCAAGAGGAGGCCAGCGGTCTGCTTCACGATCCCGAGCCTCGGCGTTGCCCCGCCTGCGAGGGTTTCTCCAAGCCGTTCCGCCTGATTCAGCGATACCGCTACGACCGGTGCGGCGCGTGCGGGCTCGCCTTTCTCGACCGGGAACCCGAAGGGTTCAGCACGGCGGCGATTTACGGCGATGCGTATTTCTTCGGTGGGGGCGCCGGGTACCCCGACTATCTCCGGGAAGGGCGGATCCTGACCGCTCGTGGACGCTCCTACGCCCGCATCGTCGGACGCTTCGCGCGCCCTGGGCGTTTGCTCGACGTCGGAGCGGCCGCGGGATTCATCATGTGCGGCTTCGCGGACGAAGGCTGGAGCGGCGTCGGCGTCGAGCCCAACCACACGATGGCCGCGCACGCCAGATCGATTGGCCTCGACGTCCGCGACGGCGCGATCGAAGCGTTCGGCACGGACGAACGCTTCGATCTCGTCACGATGATCCAAGCGCTCGCTCACGTGCGCGATCTGAGCGCGGCGCTCGCGCGGGCAGCGACGCTGACGCGGCCGAACGGTCTCTTGTTCTGCGAAGTCATGGACGGCGGAAGCCTGCTCGCGCGGCTTCTCGGCGCGCAGTGGCACGGCTTCAGCCCGCCCAGCGTCCTGCGCATCTTCACGCCGCGCGCGCTCGACGACGCGGTGCGGCCGTACGGTTTCGGGCGCGTCACGGCGGGCCGGCCCGTCAAGTGGATCTCCGCCAGGCACGCCAAGTCGCTCTTGGATGCACGGGCCGCCGAAGGTCGAGTGAGCCGGGCGGCCGCCTTGGCGGCGCGCCTCCTCCCCGACCGGCTCGCGCTGCCCTATCCTGGGCGCGACCTGCTCTGGGCGCTCTACCGCAAGCGCGATTGATCGTTCGAAGCGGAACGATCAGAAGAGCGTCGGCCGCTCCGGTTCGCCGGGCTGCTCGCTCGCCGCAGGCGGCGCTTGCGGCTCGAGTTGCCGCTCCAGCTCGTCGAGCCGCGCCCAGACGGCCTTGAGGTCCGCCCACACCAACCGCTTGGTCTCGGTGAGCGCCATCCCCCCTTGCCGCAGCACGTAGGCGGGGTGGAAGGTGACCATCAGCGGGATCCCGTGCGGCCCTTCGTACCAGCGTCCGCGCATCCGCGTGATCTGAAAGGCCGGCCCCAGGAACGACTTGGCGGCCGGGGCACCCAGCGCCAGGATCACCTGTGGACGGATGATCGCGATCTGCTCGTCCAAATAAGGGCGGCAGTTGGTCAGCTCCTGTGGCGTGGGTGCGCGATTTCGCACCTTCGTGCCCTCGCGGTAGCTCGCGCGGCACTTGATGGTGTTGCAGATGTAGACCTCGTTGCGCTCGAGGCCGATGGCACCTAACATCTTCGTCAAGAGCTCGCCGGCGCGCCCCACGAACGGACGCCCCGTGGCATCCTCCATCTCGCCGGGCCCCTCGCCCACGCACATCAGGTGCGCGCACGGATCGCCCTCGCCGAAGACGGTCTTGGTCCGCGCGTAGCCGATCTCGCACTTGCGGCATGCTTCGACGGTCCGTGCGAGCTGGGCCAGCGCGCGCTCGCGCGATGCCCGTTCCGCCAACGTCGGCTCTCGTTCGCTCATCGCGGCTCCCGGTCGAGGATGACCGCCTCACCGACGGCCATGAGCCGCGTTGCGCCCGCCTCGTCGACGGCCTTGAAGCGCAGGCCGATCACGCCGTTGGCGCCCATGCGCTCGGCCCGCTCCAGCAGTCGCGCGATGGAGTCGGCGCGCGCGCGCTCTGCATCCGTTACGAAATTGTACGGGATCAATCCCAGGAAGGAGCCGACGGCGCGCACCGCATCACGCAGAACATTGCGCGGCTGAGTAGCCTCTCCCAATGCCGTTCCGCAACGATGGACGATGCGAAAGCCGGTCGCCTCATGCGTGGTAGCGACGCACTCGGTGCGCAGCGCCATCAGCGCCCCAGCGCGCGCCGCAGCAGCAGCGCACCGCCAACCAGGGGCGCGGCGTAGAGCGCGTAACGCACCACCAGCGCGGCACAGAGCGAGTAGTACCAGAGACGGCCATGGTGCTTGATCCAGTAGCGGCGCCGCCCTGCGCGCTTATGGCGCTCCACCGCGCCGCGCGAGATCGCCGAGCCCATGCCCTCGTGAAGCGCGACGCTGGCGGGTACAAACCACGTCTCAATGCCGGCACGCGCCGCACGCTTGCAGAGATCCACCTCCTCCTGATACAGGAAGAAGCGCTCGTCGAAGCCGCCTAAGCGCCGGATGGTGCTGCTGCGCAGTGCCATCGCCGCGCCGATCACGATGTCCACGCGCCGCTCTTGGCCGTAACCCCAGGCGCGTAGCGCGTAGCCGTTGGCATAGCGGCGCAGTGGCGGAATCTCGCCCCACGCGCTCGAGCGCAAGAAGGCGCCTAGCCAGGTATCGAACTCGCCGCACGACTCCTGGAGCGAGCCGTCCGGGTTGAGCACGCGCGAGCCGGCGATTCCCGCTCGAGGATGGCACGCGAAGAAGTCGAGCATGGCGCTGAGTGCCCCCGGCAGCACTTGACCATCGGGGTTGAGCAGGTAGTAGTAGGTCGCGTCGAGGGCGGCGAACGCACGGTTGCAGCCTGCGCCGAAGCCGAGGTTCGCACCGTTCTCGAGCACGAGGATTCGCTGGCCGTACCGCGCCCGCAGAATCTCCGGGGTACCGTCGTGCGAGCCGTTGTCGGAGACGATCAAGGCGAAGCGCTCCGGCTCGCGCCGCACCTCCGGAAGCGCGAAGAAGGAGTCGATCGCGGCCGCGGCACGCGTGGCGTCGTTCCACGTCACGACGACGACGCAGAGCTGGGGTGCTTCGCTCACGACACCGCGCTGCCCGCGAAGCGCTCGCGCTGCTGGAGGTAGGGCCAGATGAAGAGATCGAGCTCGCCGTCGAGAACCGACGTGACGCTCCCCGTCTCGACGCCGGTACGATGATCCTTCACCAGTTGGTACGGATTGAGAACGTAGGAGCGAATCTGACTTCCCCACTCGGTGGAGAGCTTCTCGCCGCGCAGCTCGGCCAGCTTGCGGTCGCGCTCCTCCAACTCGCGCAGCACGAGCTTGGCGCGCAGGATCGACATCGCCACGTCGCGGTTCTGCATCTGCGAGCGCTCCTGCTGCGAGGAGACGATGATCCCCGTCGCGAGGTGGATGATGCGGATCGCCGACTCGGTCTTGTTCACGTACTGTCCGCCGGCGCCCCCGCTCTTGAAAGTCTCGATGCGGATCTCGTCGGGCTTGATCTCGATCTGCCCCTCGCCGGCTTCGAGCTCGGGCACTACGCCCACGCTGGCGAAGGCCGTGTGGCGCCGGTGCGCGGCGTCGAACGGTGAGATCCGCACCAGACGGTGGACGCCGCGCTCGCTCTCGAGCATTCCGTATGCGTTGCGGCCGCGCACGAAGAACGTGGCGCTCTTGATGCCGGCCTCATCGCCCGGCGTCTCGTCGCTGAAGTGAACCTCGAAGCCGTGGTGCTCCGCCCAGCGCACGTACATGCGCAGGAGCATCTGCGCCCAGTCCGCAGCGTCTGTTCCGCCGGCACCGGAGTTGATCGAGACGATCGCACCGTGGTGGTCGAACTCGCGGTCGAACGTAGCGGCCATCTCCAGGCGCTCGAGCTCCTGGGCCGCTGCGGCCACCTCGCTGCGTGCCTCCTCGTCGGCCCCTGCCTCTTCGCCCATGAGGTCGAGCAGCTCCCAGGCTTCGTCGAGCGTACGCCCGACGTGATCGAGCGGCTCCATATCGGCGCGCAGATCGGCGACTTGCTTCATGGCGGCCTGGGCGGCCCCGGCGTTCTCCCAAAAATCGCTCGCCTCGGCGGATCGCTCGAGCTCCCTCAGGCGATCGCGATGCTTGGCGTAGTCAAAGACGCACCCGCAGCCGCTCGAGCTGCGCGCGTAGACGGGTGATCTCGGATCGGGTAGCCTCGCTCATGGTTGCGCCGATTCGTCCGTCCGCCCCCGCGGCCCTCGCGGGGGTGAAACTCTCTTCAGGGGTCGAACGTCATAACGTAGAGATTACTGATCATTGCACTTTCGACATAGGAAGGCCCAATTCGATGCCGTTACCGATTATCAGCCGCCGCCGGCTCCTGCACGGCTCGAGTGCTATGCTCGTTGGAAGCATGCTCCCCGCTGCCGTCCGCGCAGCCGGTACGGCGATCCGCGTGGGGATGATCCCCGACGCCGGGGCCACGCAGATCTCCGTCGACGAGAAGCGCCCGTTGCAGGAGTATCTTGCCTCCAAGATCGGGCACGACGTCGACCTGGTGATCCCTACGAACTACAACGCCACCGTAGAGGCGCTCGGCAACGGCTCGCTGGACTTCGCCTATCTCGGCGGTCTGACGTACGTTCAGGCGCACGCGCGCTACGGCGTGATTCCGCTCGTCCAACGCGCCGGCGACCAGCGCTTCCACTCGCTCTTCATCACCCAGGGCGACTCGGCGATCCACGCCTTGACGGATCTGCGCGGCAAGAGCTTCGCCTTCGGTGACACCAACTCCACCAGCGGCCACTTGATGCCGTACTACTACATGCAAGAGAGCGGCATCGATCCCGAGCGGGACCTGAAGTATCGGTTCACGGGCAACCACCCGGCCACGGCCAAGGCCGTGGGGGCCGGTATCGTCGACGCCGGCGCCATCGACGAGAGCGTCTTCCATGCGATGGTCGACGCCAAGCAGATCGACGGAAGCAAAGTACGGGTCTTCTACACGACGCCACCGTTCGTCGACTACGTTTGGGTGGCGCGCAAGGAACTCGACACCAAGCAGCGCCAGTCGCTGGCCCAGGCTTTCCTGGCGCTCAAAGATCCACGCGATAAGACCGTACTCGACATCCTGCGCGGGAAGGAGTTCCTGCGCGCCGACGACGCCGAGTACGACACGCTGCGCGGTGTGGCGCGCAAGCTGGGCATGTTGTAGCGCCATGCTCTCCGTCGTCGATCTCACCGTCCGTTACACCAACCAGGCCGCGCCGGCGCTGCAGGGCATCTGCCTGAACGTGGCCGGCGGCGAACGCGTGGCGGTAGTGGGGCCCAGCGGCGGCGGCAAGACCACGCTCTTCCGTGCCGTCAACGGAAGCGTGCCCGTGCAAGGGGGCTACGTGGCGCTGGAGGGCGAGCGCGTGGGCGAGGCGCGCGGCGTGGAGCTCCGCGCGCTGCGCCGGCGCATCGCCGTCATCGCGCAGATGCACGACCTCGTCGATCGCCTCGACGTCTACCAGAACGTCATGGCCGGGGCGCTAGGGCGCTGGAGCTCTCTCCACGCCCTGCGCTTCCTGCTCCGGCCCAGCGGCGCGGAGCTGGTCGAAGCGCGGACGGCGCTCGAGCGCGTGGGCATTCCCGAGAAACTGCGCAGCCGCACCTCCGATCTCTCCGGCGGGCAGCGTCAGCGCGTGGCGATCGCGCGGGCCCTCGTGCAGCGGCCCGCCGTGCTGCTGGCCGACGAGCCCGTGGCCTCGCTCGATCCCGCGCGCAGCGAGCAGATCCTGGCACTGCTCTGCGACCTGGCGCGCGAGCGCGGCCTCGCCCTGATCTGCTCGCTCCACCAACCAGAGCTTGCCCTGCGCTACTTCGACCGCATCGTGGGCCTGCGCCACGGGCGCATGGTCTTCGACCGCCCGGTAGCCAAGATCGAGCCGGAACACCTCGTCTTCGCCTCGTAGCATGCATGCGCTGATCATCGCCTGGCACACGCTGCTGGCCTTCTTCCCCCCGGATCTCTCGCCGTCGTACCTGCGCTACGTCTGGCTCCCCGTAACGCAGACCGTCGGCATGGCCTCCGCGGGGATGGTCGTGGCGCTCTGCTTGGGGATTCCACTCGCCATCTATGTCGGTACGCGCGCACCCGGGTGGCAAGGCATCGTAGGCATGCTCTCCGCGCTACGCGCCATCCCCGATCTCACGCTGGCGATCCTGGCGGTCGTCGTCGTGGGTCTGGGGCCGGCCGCGGGCATGGCGGCGCTGGCAGTCTTCTACACGGCGATGGTGGGCAAGGTCTTCGCCGAGCTCTTTCTCGCCGCGCCGCAGGCCCCGCTCGAGTCGCTGCGCGCCACCGGCGCACCGCGCCTGGCCGTTGCGCTCTTCGGGCTGATCCCGCTCACGCTCGCCGACCTGCTGACGTTCGGCTCTTACTCCTTCGAGTGCGCGATGCGCGCCTCGGTCATCGTGGGCGCCGTCGGCGGCGGCGGCATCGGCACAGAGCTGGTCGGCGCCGTCAATGGCCTGGACTACCCGCGCGCCACCACGCTTATCGTCATCCTGGCGTTGCTCGTGACCAGCGTCGACACGCTGGGCTGGTTCATGCGCAAGCACCCGCGCATCGCACTCGTGCTCTTCCCCATGGGCGTGGCGACGATGCTGCTCAACCCGCCGCAGGTCTTCGTGCTTCGCCACGCCCTGGCGACCTTTGCCGGTATGTTCCCGCCGCTTCTGAGCACCAAGGCTCTCGCCGCGCTCCCTGCGCTGCTGTGGGAGACGCTGGAGATCGCCGTCGGCGGCACGGCACTTGCATTGCTGCTAGCGATACCGCTGGCCTTGGGCGCGGCACGCAACGTCGTCCACACGGCGATCACAGCCGTCGTTCGACGCGTGCTCGACGTCTCGCGCGCCGTTCCCGAAATCGTCTGGGGGTTGATCTTGGTGGTCATGGCGGGTATCGGGCCGCTGGCGGGCGCGCTGGCGCTGGGTATCCACTCGGCGGGCGTGCTCGGCAAGCTCTTCGCCGAGGCCTTCGAAAATGTCGATACCGCGCCGGTACGAGCGCTCGAGGCTACCGGTGCCGGGCGCCTGCCGATCGTCGCCTTCGGCATCTTTCCGCTGGCGATCGGCCCCATCGCCGTGCATACGATGTTCCGCCTGGAGTGGAACGTGCGCGCGGCCACCGTGGTCGGCATGATCGGCGCGGGCGGGATCGGCGAAGCACTCTATAACGCGCAGCAGCACATGCACTACCAGCAGATGATGGCCTACATCGCGGCCACCTGGCTGCTCGTGATCCTGGCCGACGTCGCGGGAGAGCGGGTACGCCGCCGCCTGGGCTGGAACTACGTAGCGACATGACCATCGCGAAATCCATCCGTCTGACCGCCTACAGCTCCTGCGCGGGGTGAGCGAGCAAAGTCGGCTCCGCCGACCTCGCGCACGTGCTGCGCGACTTGCCGCCGATCACCGATCCCAACGTTCTGGTGGGGACTGCCACCTTCGACGACGCGGGCGTCTACCGCATCTCCGATGAGCTGGCGCTGGTGCAGACCGTCGACTTCTTCACGCCCATCGTGGACGATCCGTTCACGTTTGGACGCATCGCGGCGGCGAATGCGCTCTCCGACGTCTATGCCATGGGCGGACGCCCCGTCACCGCGCTCAACATCGCCGCCTTCCCCATGGGTACGCTCCCCGACGACGTGCTTGCCGCGATCCTGCGCGGCGGCGCCGACGCATGCGTGGAGGCTGGGGTCAGCATCGTCGGCGGCCACACCGTGAAAGACGACGAGCCGAAGTTCGGCATGGCCGTTACCGGCTTCGTCGACCCACGGCGCATCCTGCGCAACGACGCTGCGCGTCCCGGCGACCTGCTCTACCTCACCAAGCCCTTGGGAACGGGCATCTACTCGACGGCACTCAAACACGACGCCATCGACGACGGTGCGATGGCCGAGGCGGTACGCTCGATGTCGGCGCTCAACGCACGCGCCTCCGAGGCGGCGTTGGAGGCGGCGGCACACGCTTGCACCGACATCACCGGATTCGGCTTCCTCGGCCACGCGCACGAGTTGGCCGCCGGCAGTAGCGTGGCGCTCGAGATCGAAGCCGGGATGCTCCCGCTGTTCTCGCGCACGCTTGCGCTGATCGAGGCCGGCGAGGTGCCGGGAGGCACCAAGGACAACGCGCAGCAGCACGCCGCCTTCACGCGCTTCGACGATGCGGTAGACTCCGCGACGCGCTTGGCACTCTCCGACGCGCAGACGTCCGGGGGCTTGCTGATCGCGATTCCCAGCAACCGCGCGGCCGTCCTGACCGAGGCTCTCGAGCGGCGCGGCCAGCTCGTGTGCGCCGTCGGCCGCGTTGCCGAAGGGCACGGTGAGATCACCGTCCTGGCTCACCGCTAGCGTGAAAGCCCTGGAAAACGAGATCGCGTGGTCGTGGTCGCGCGACAAGATCTACCGCCGCTGCAAGCGCGAGTACTACTGGGCGTACTACGGGAGCTGGGGCGGATGGGAAGACGGTGCGACACCCACGCAACGCAAGGCACGCTTCCTCAAGAAGCTCTCCGACGTCAACCGTCTGGTCGGCGATGCGATCCATACGCCCATCGCCAAAGCGCTTCACCTCCGCAGCCCCGCCGAGCGCACGCCGCCGTTCCAGCAGATCACCGGCGAGGCGAACGAAGCGTTCGAGCACGTCGTACGCCTGAACGGCTGGCGGATCGGCGACGTCATCACCGATCCCAGCCGAGGCATGGGACAACTCGCGGAACGGTACTATCAGCTTCCCGATCTCGACGAACGCCTTGCCCTAGCCCGCGTGAAGCTCGGCGCCAACTTGGACGGACTCCGCCAGAGCCTCTACGCAACGATTCCTTTTCGCCACGATGCGCGCGACCTACTGTGGGTCGACCCGGTCGAGCATCCCGCGATCATGTCGCGCAACGAGGCGATGCAGGCCAAACGCCTCACGCTGGACGATGGCACGCTGCTGTACGGCTCGCCGGATGTGGTGGTAAAGGGCACGGACGGCCTCGTGCACATCATCGATTGGAAGACGGGGCGGCTCTCCTCGCCCGACGACCTGCAGATCGGCGCCTATGCCTTCTTCATCCAGCGCAAACTCGACGTTCCACTCGATACGATGCGCGGGCACCTCGTGCATTTCTTGGCGCCCAGCGAGCATCAAGTCGTGCCGATCGACGGTCTGGTCGAGAAGGTTGCGCTCGTGCGCAGCATGGTCGGCGAATTTCTTGCCGACCTTCGAGCACGCCTGACCGATCCGCAGTTGAATCGCGCCGATGACATCGAGCGCTTCCCCATGATCGAGCCAGGGCCGACGTGCATGCGCTGCAGCTATCGAGAGTTGTGCGGGCGCGCGGCGCTTGGCCAACCGCCGGCCGAAGACGACGAAGAGCGCGGCGAGACTGCGTAGTTCACGATGCAAAATTTGCAGCCACACGCTTCGCTCGGGGGGAAATTATGTGCACGATACGAGAACTATCGCGGCCAGCAATCTCAGAAGCTCACTTCCTGTACTCATTTGTTCAGCCACGCGCGGCGTGGCAAGGAGACAGAGTATGCCGAGTGATTTTATTTCTCGTAAATCGTTCGTGAAAGGCGTCGGCCTCGGAGCTGCGGCTCTCACAGCGGGCTTCCCGGCCTTCATCCCCAAGATCGGCGAAGCCGCCGACGTCATCAAAGTCGGTCAGATCGAGGAGTTGACCGGCGTCTATGCCGCGGTAGCACAAAACGAGAAGCGCGGCGCCGCGCTGGCCGTCGAATGGTGGAACCAAAAGGGCGGCGTCATGGGGCGCAAAGTCGAAGTCGTCCTCGAAGATAACCAGAACAATCCTGGCGTAAGCGTCGAGAAGGCTCGTAAGCTCGTCAACCAGGACAAAGTCGTGGCGCTCATGGGGACGCTCAACAGCGCCGCTGCGCTAGCCACCAGCAATGCCGCAAACTCGATGGGCAAGTTCTTCATCGACTCCGGCGGCCACACGGACCTCATCACCGGCAAGAACTGTCACTGGAACACGTTCCAGACGTGTCACACCACGTGGCAGCTCACTCATGCCACCGGCTTCTCGATCGCCAAGCTGTTCGGCAAGAAGTGGTACCTGATCACGCCGGACTACGCGTTCGGCCACTCGCTAGCCGAAGGCTACGCCGACGTAGCCAAGAGAGTCGGCGGAACCATCGTGGCCAACGATCTCACGCCGCTTGGAACCAGCGACTTCAGCCCGTATCTCACGAAGGTGGCGGCAGCCAAGCCCGACTGCTTGCTGGTGCTCGTGGCCGGCGAGGATTGGGTGAACCTGATGAAGCAGGCCGGCTCGTACGGCATCGTCAAGCAGTTCCCCATTGCCGGCCCCTACGCGGAGCTCGAAGCGGTGTGGGCCGTTCCCCCGGAGGTGCGGGTCGGCTACTGGGGCACCGAGTGGTACTACAAAGGCGAGACCGTGCTCGGCAAGAACAACGCGACGGCCGAGCGCTTCGTCAGCGAGTACAAGAAGCTCTACAATGAGCCGCCGACGCCGCGCAGCTGCTTCGGCTACACGGCGATGGACCGGCTGCTCTGGTCCATCGAGGAGACGAAGTCGACCGACGCCGCGAAGATGGCGCGGGCACTCGCCGGCACGCATTTCAGCGGCCTCTGGGAAGGCGGCGGAGAGTACCGCAAGGTCGACCACGCGATGCAGTGGCCGGTGTGGTTCGGCAAGCTCAACCCGCACGGCACTCCCGGCGATCCGCACGACGTCTTCCACATCCTCGATCGCCAGGAAGCCAAAGGCACCGCGCTCTCCGAGGACGATGCCGCCAAGGTCTGCGATCTGAAGTGGCCTTCTTAGGTTAACCTGCACGACGCAAGCGCGCGGCGCGCTCTCATCCGAGAGCGCGCCGCTCGCTTTTCCCATGGGCGGCCGCTTCGCGTGACGCGGTGTGCACCTGGGGATAACTCAAAGCACGGAGGTACCTCGACGATGAGCGGCGCTCCGCGGGTCGCCGGCCAACATCACGCTCTTGCCATTGCGCTACCCAGGACGCTTGAACGGGTGCAACTCGCCGTTCCGCGGGGTCGCCCAAGCGGCGTATTACCCTCGCCCGCCGATGGAAATGGCCCGCCGCGGACCGCCGTTCTCGGCACGTTCGTCGACGTCTACGCATAGCGCCGATCCGGCTATGCCGCCTGGCCGGCCCCGTGGCACTTCTTGTATTTCTTCCCGCTGCCGCACGGGCAGGGATCATTGCGGCCAATCTTCCCCTGCTCGCGATGCACGGGCTTGGGAGCGGATTCGTCGTCGCGATTGGTAGCGAAGGCGCGCGGCTGTGCCGGCGCCGGACCCAGGAGCTGCTCGAGCGCCTTAGGCGGCGCTTGGAGCGCGGCGGCCCGCGGAAGCAGTACCCCGCTAGGAGCCATCTCGACACCGAGATCGGGCATCGTCGATGCCTGCGGAACCGCTTGAGCCTCTTGCGGCGGAGCAACTTCGATAACGACGCGGAAGACGCTCTTGATCGCTTCATCGGCGATCGTCGCCTTGAGGCCCTCGAAGTATTCGTAGGCCTCCTTCTCGTACTCCACGCGCGGGTCTTTCTGACCGTAGCCGCGCAGGCCGATGCCCGTCTTGAGGGCATCCATGCTGTAGAGGTGATCGACCCACAGCCGGTCGATGATCGGCAGCATGATGTAGCGCTGCTCAACCATACGCATCATCCCGGGAGCGATGGCCTCGATCTCGCGCTCCTTGGCTTCGTAGGCGGCTTGCCCGAGATCGCCGACGTGCTGCTTCATCTCCTCGCGCGAGAGCTTCTCCAGCTCCTCCATGGCGATCTGGCTCTTGATCGGCCAGACCTGCTCCAGCTCCTCGAGGATCGACTCCAGATTCCACTCCGAGGGATGGGCGTTCTCGGGAGCCGCCGCATCGACGACTTCGTCCACGCGGTCACGGATGGTGGAGATGAAGTAGTCGCGCAGGTTCTCGCCTTCGAGGACGCGGCGCCGCTCAGCGTAGATGATCTCACGCTGCTTGTTCATGACGTCGTCGTACTCGAGCACCGACTTACGGATCTCGTAGTTGTGGTTCTCGACTTTCGACTGAGCCCGCTCGATCGACTTCGAGATCATGCCGGACTCGATGGGCGTCTCGTCGGTGAAGCCGACGCGCTCCATGATGCCCGTCAGGCGATCGCCGCCGAACAATCGCATGAGTTCGTCGTCCAGCGCCACGTAGAAGCGGGTGCTTCCGGGATCGCCCTGGCGGCCCGAACGGCCGCGCAATTGGTTATCGATGCGCCGGGATTCGTGGCGCTCGGTGCCGATGATGGCGAGTCCGCCCACCTCTTGGACGCCCTCACCCAGCTTGATGTCCACGCCACGGCCGGCCATGTTCGTGGCGATCGTCACAGCGCCATACACGCCGGCGTCCTTGATGATCTCCGCTTCCTTCTCGTGGTATTTCGCGTTGAGCACGCTGTGCGCGATGCCCTCGCGTGCCAGCATACGCGAGAGCCGCTCCGACTTCTCGATCGAGCGCGTGCCCACGAGCACCGGCCGCCCCTTCTCGTGCTCCCCCACCACTTCGGCAATGACGGCCGTGAACTTCGCCTCCTCCGACTTGAAGACGATGTCCGACATATCCTTACGGGCGATGGACTGGTTGGTGGGGATCACCACGACGTCCAGGCCGTAGATGTCGCGGAACTCGCGCTCCTCTGTTTTCGCCGTGCCCGTCATGCCGGCGAGTTTCTCGTAGAGCCGGAAGTAGTTCTGGAAGGTGATCGTGGCGAGGGTCTGGTCCTCGCTGCGTACAGCGAGGCCTTCCTTCGCCTCGATGGCCTGGTGGATGCCGTCGGAGTAGCGCCGCCCGTACATCAGGCGGCCGGTAAACTCGTCGACGATGACGACCTCGCCGTCCTTGACGATATACTGCTGGTCCTTGTGAAACAGATGCCAAGCCTTGAGCGCGGCGTTGAGCTGGTGCGTGAGCTCCAGATTGCGCTGATCGTACAGGTTCTTGATGCTGAGCATCCGCTCGACCTTGGTGACGCCCTGCTCGGTGATCGGCACGGCGTGGGCCTTTTCGTCGACCGTGAAGTCTTCGTCCTTGATCAGACGCGGAACGATCTGCGCGAACTTCGCGTAGAGCTCCGTGGCATCGGGGCCCTGGCCGCTGATGATGAGCGGCGTGCGCGCTTCGTCGATGAGGATCGAATCGACTTCATCGACCACGGCGTAGTGGAGCTCACGCTGGACGAGATCCTCGACCTGCCACGCCATGTTGTCGCGCAGATAATCGAAGCCGACCTCGTTGTTGGTGACGTAGGTGATGTCGCTGCCGTAGGCTTCGCGCCGCTGCTCCGAGTTGAGATCGTGCTGGATCACGCCCACGGTCAAACCCAGGAAGCGATAGATGGGCGCCATCCACTCCGCGTCGCGCTTGGCCAGGTAGTCGTTGACGGTGACGACGTGGACACCACGCCCCGTCAGAGCATTCAAGTAGACGGGAAGCGTGGCGACGAGCGTCTTGCCCTCACCAGTCTTCATCTCGGCGACCTTACCCTGGTGGAGCACGATACCGCCGATCAACTGCACGTCGAAGTGACGCATGCCCGTCACACGCCGTCCGGTCTCGCGCACGACGGCGAACGCCTCGGGCAGCAGATCGTCGATGCTCTCACCGGCGGCGAGACGCTCTTTGAATGCAGGGGTCTTGGCGGCCAGCTCCTCATCGGAGAGGGCCTGCGTCGGAGGCTCGAGTGCGTTGATGCGCTCGACCACGCGGCGAAAGCGCGCGATCTCGCGTTCGTTCGAATCGAAGAGGGTTTTTAGAAACGCCATGACCGGCCCCTGTTCGGCGCTCCCGCCATCATGCCCCGCAAGACGATCCGCGAGCAGGCTTGGGTTGCAGGACGTTCCTGCCCGCGGTGGCGTGCCCTACTCGAGGTACGGATCGATCAGGCCGAGGCTGCCGTCCCGCCTCCGGTAGAGCACCGCGAACTGCTCATTCTCGGCGTTGACGAAGATGAAGAAATCGTGACCGAGATCCTTCATCTCCTGAGCGGCGTCCTCGGGGGCCATCGGTCGGACCCCGAAGTGCTTGCGCCGCGTGATGCGCCCCACCTGTGGCACGAGCGGCTCCTCGTCTTCGGCGGCGGGCGCCTCGCCGTCGCGGATGCTCTGATGGCCACGCTTGGTGCGGCGCTCTTTGAACTTCGTGATCTGCGCCGTCAGCTTGTCGACCACCCCATCCACCGATGCATACATGTCTTGGCTGCGATCGGCTGCGCTGAACGTCTCGCCGGGGACGGTGATGCTGGCATCCACGATCTGCCAGTTGCGCTCGATGCTCATCGAGACCGAGGCGTCGAGCACGCGGTCGAAGTAGTGTGCCAGGTGTCCGACTTTCTGCTCGGCATACGTACGCATCGCCGGCGTGACCTTGACGTTCTTTCCCTTGACGAGCACATTCATCTCTTGCGGCTTCCTCGCTCGGAATGGAACCCCGCGACGCGGGGGAGTCGAGACTTCTCCGCACGCCGCCGCGCTAGCCTCCCAGCACCCGCCGCTGGGGGTCGTTGAGCGCTCGTTCCGGGAGTGCGCGCAGCAGCTCACCGACGGTGACGAAACGGTATCCCGCCGCACGAAAGCGTGCCACGATCTCCGGCAGCGCCTCGACTGTCGCCAGCTTCCCGCTGTGGAGCAGCAGAATCTCCGGCGCCGTGGCACGTGTGACGACGTGCGCAACGATCGCCTGCGGCGTCAGGGTGCGCCAATCGCCAGGGTCGTCGGTCCAGAGCACGACCGCGTAACCGGCGTGCTGGGCCGCCAGCACCGTGGCCATGGTATAGCGCCCATGGGGCGGACGCATCCGCATGCGAATGCTGGATTGATGAAGACCGATGCTCGCGAGAGCATCGGCTCCCCCGCGCAACTCGTCTTGGACGCCGGCCGGGCTCAGGCGATCGAGATCGGGGTGGCTGTAGGTATGGTTCTCCACTTCGTCGCCGCCGCCGGCGACGGCGCGCGCCAAGCCGGGAAACTGTTCGGCGTCGTGCCCGATCAGCAGGAACGTGGCTGGCACGTGTAGATTGCGAAGCTGCTCCACGAGCAACGGCGATTCCACCGGGTAGGGACCGTCGTCGAAGGTCAGCGCGATCAGCCGCGGGCGCACGGGACGGGGGCGCACATCGGCCAGGAGCATTGCGAGCTGGCGTCTGAGCGAGGGCTGGAGCATCGCGCGCGCGTCGTCATCGGCGGCGACGTAGGCCGGCACCAGTTGGGCGCGCGCATGCTTGAGCAGGCGGCCCGTCACGAATCCCGCCGTCGCCACCAGGCAGACGGCGATCAGCAGCCACCGCACGCGAGCGCTCACGGACGGGTCCATCCGCTCCTAGTGCTGGGGGAGGGCGTCTTGGCCGACGACCACCCTCACAACCGGCGAGGCATCCGTCGAAGATGCGATCGCCGCCGTCTTGAGAGCCAGCGCGGCGCGCACCGCCTCCGCTGCGGCTTGGTTCGCAGAATCGGCCTCGACCGTGGTATTCGTGTAGTCGGAACGATCCGCGTTGCCGATCGCGTCGATCACGAAGCCCTTTTTCTTGAGCCGGTCGGCGACGGTCTTGGCCATCCCGCCCAGCCCGCTGCCGTTCTCAACGTCGACGTGCACGGAGCTCGGGGTGACGCTTGCAGCCAGCGCCGGGTTGGGCGTGGGCGGCGGTGCCAACGGACCCGTCAAATACGTGGCGACCATGCGCTCACGGCCGGGCTGATCGACTTCCAGCGCATCTTCACCGTCGGACTCGATAACCGAGTCGACGTACGGAACCTGCGCCGTCTTGACGCCTGCCAGATTGACGTCGCGAAAGGCAAACGCCAAGCTGCGCATCTCATCGAAGGTAAGATTGGTCTGGATGTTGTGGCGCGCGACGCCGATGAGCGCGCCGATGTGCGTCAAATCATTGAACTTTTCGTTCTTGAGCTTCTGTACGACGATTCGCACGACTTCCTGTTGGCGTTGGATGCGCCCGATATCGCCTAGCGCGTCGTGGCGAAAACGAATGTAGCCGACGGCCTGCTCACCGCTCAGGTGCTGACAGCCAGGCTTCAGATGGATGTGCAGGTGTCCCCAACTGTCGTCGTAGCTCATCGTCTGCTTGACACAGACATCGACACCGCCGATCGCGTCGATCAATTCGCGGGTCGCATTGATCTTCAGCACGACGTAGCGATCGAAGGACGGCAGGCCGAGGAAGCCGGCCACGACGGCCTCCGACTCCTTGACGCCGCCTTCGGTGAACGCGGCGTTGATCTTAGCGTGTCCTTGACCTCTGGGCAGCTCGACCCACATGTCGCGCGGCACGGAGACGACGCTCACGACGCGCGAAGGGAAGTCGAGCGCCACCGCCATGATGGTGTCGGAACGGTTACTCTTCGTATAGAGCTGATCGGAGTCGGTCCAGTTGTCGTCGGTACCCAGCACCAGCAGGTAGATACGTGATCTACCGAAGAGCGACTCCGGCGAGGGGACGAAGACGCGCGTCACCGCATCGGTGATGGCGCGGTGGTCGACGGCGAGGAAGCCGAGAAGTGCCGCGACGGCGATCACCAAGGCGGGGAGGAGTCTCTTGAGCGACCATGTGCGAATAGGTCGAGGCCCGGGTGGCTCTAGATGCTTACCCTGCTGTTCCATGCCGTCGAACATTGTAGCACAGGGTCACATACCGCCGAAACGGCGCTGCCGGCTCTGGAACTCGACGATCGCCTGCGCGAACGTCTCTCGGGAGAAGGCCGGCCAGTAGGTCGGCGTGACCCAGAGCTCCGTGTAGGCCAATTGGTAGAGGAGAAAGTTGGAGAGGCGCATCTCGCCGCCCGGACGGATCAGCAGATCCGGGTCGGGAAACTGGGCGGTGGAGAGGTGGGAGCTGATGACGGCATCGTCGATGGCAGCCGGATCCAACACCCCTTCGAGCACATCGCGCGCCATGGCCCGCGCCGCGTTGGCTAGCTCCGAGCGGGCGCTGTAGTTGACGGCGAGATTGAGCACCACGTCGCCGTTGGCCGCGGTGGCCACGATCAAGTCGTCGAGCGCCTCGACGCACGCCGGAGGGAGCGCGCGGTAGTCGCCGATCACGTTGACGCGCACGCCGTTGCGCTGCAGCTCGGCGAGCTCGTGGCGCGCGAAGAAGACACAGAGCTCCATCAAGAAGGATATCTCTCGCGGATCGCGCTTCCAGTTCTCCGTCGAGAAGCCGTAAACGGTCAGCACCGAGATGCCCCAGTCCTTGCAGAAGCGCGTGGCCTCACGCAATGCGGCGATCCCGCGGCGATGACCCTCCACTGCCGGAAGATGACGCTCGCGCGCCCAGCGCCGGTTGCCATCCATGATGATGGCCACGTGCACTGGCATGTGCCGACGATCGATGGCCGCGAAAACGTCGCGCTCCGCCCGAGGCGTCCTGGAGAGCACGTTCACGTGGTCGCCAATCCTGGGACGGTCGAGCGCGTGCGGGCACCGCTCTCCTTGGCGGCACCGCGCTGCACGTCGCGCACGACCGCTTCGAGTACGTCGACGTATGCCAAGAAGCGCGCACGCCCAGTGCGCGTGACGGTGCAGGTCGTGGTCGGCCTCCCGTTGTTGACGCGGCGCTCCAGCGAGACGATCTTCATCTCCGAGAGCGCCTGAAGGTGACGGCTGAGGTTGCCGTCGGTCAAGCCGCAGGCGCGCTGGAGATCGGAGAAGCTCATCCCCTCGGGGTGGGCAATGAGGCACGTGCAGACCGCTAGGCGCCCCCGCTCGTGGAAGATCCGTTCCAGGCCGCTGTAAGCGAAACGCCCTTCGCCTCCGCGCTCGAGGGCGTTCCGTTCCGGGCGGCTCACCGCGCGTGCTCCGCGGCGTGCTCGTGCGCGAGCAGCCAGCCGATCCACAGCATGCCAAGGCCAAAGCCGGAGGGCATCACCCACCACGAGAGCGCCAGCACATGGGCGGGGATCAGCAACAACGCGGCGCCCGCTACCATATAGGCAACGGCGACCGCCGACATGCCGCGCGGGATCATCCCTCGCGAGGCGAACAAGCCGGTGCCGTAGGCGGCGAACCATAGGCCCGGGAGCAGCGCCTCGCCGTGCACGTCCAGGAGCGCTAGCGTCAACATGGCGGAGAGGCTGATGGCCGGCAGGATCGTCGCCCCGACCGTGCGTGTCTGTCGACGTTCGCGATCGTCGGCCATGCGCCAGTACCACACGGCCAACGCCCCGTAGTTGACGGTCAGGCCAATAGAGAGACAGCCAAACCAGATCGCCAGATAACGGTGGATCTCCAGAGGCGTCGCCGGGTGAGGAACAAGCACCCACTGTGCGGCTCCAGCCGCCAAAGCAACCGCGCCGCTCAGCGCTGCGGCGACGCCGGAGTACCCGTGGAAGCGCTGGCAGCCGGCCAGGCGCTCGCGAACCTCCTCGAGATCCGAGAGCGCGCGTGCGATCTCCATACCCATAACTTTATACCGCAAAGTATCCTCGGGCCGCAAGAGTCTGGGAACCCGCGAGGTCGGGGCTGGCGGCCCTCGTCTCTAGCGGTAGTTGACGAACTGCAACGGGAGCTCGTAGTCGAGCCCCTTCACCACGGTGATGACCTTCTGCAGCTCGTCCTTATCCTTGCCGGAGACGCGGATCTGCTCGTCTTGGATCTGCGCGTTGACCTTGAGCTTGGCCGCCTTGATCTTCTCGATCAGCGGTTTGGCCTTCTCCTTGGGGATGCCTTGCTTGACGGTGATGACCTGGCGCAGCGTCCCGCCGCTGGCCGGCTCCGCTTTGCCGTAGTCGAACGCTTTGAGCGAGATGCCGCGCTTGACGGCCTTGCTCTGCACGATATCGATGACGTTCTTTAGCTTCAACTCATCGTCGGCGACGATAGTGATCTGCGTGCCTTTGCGCTCGACCGAGCTCTTGGAGTGCTTGAAGTCGAAACGGCTGGCGATCTCCTTCTCGACCTGATTGATCGCGTTCTCGAGCTCCTGCTCGTCGATTTTCGAGACGATGTCAAACGAATACTCAGCCATGATTCCTTACGTTGGATGTGACGCTCAGTTGGCGGTCGCGAAGATCCGGTCGACCACATTGCCCGCGCCGCCGAGGGGCCCGAGATCGTGGCCGTTCTCGTTGACCTGGACCCCGCCGGCGTTGCCCACGCGCAGCGTAATCCTCGTGCCCTGGTACGAGCGCACGGTACCGGCCGGGAAGGTACCCTCGCTAACCTGTTTCGCGTCGACCACCACGCGCACCCACGACGGCGCCGTCCAGGTGAGCGTCAGCCGCACGGGACCGGAGACCGGTGGCACACTTGGTGAGGCGGCCGCTGAGGCGACGGCCGCTGCGGCGAGCGCGGCCTCTGCCGTAGGCCGCACGGCAGGCACGCTGGGCGGACCAGGCGACTCCGGCGCGCTGGCCGCCGTTGGCGCAGCCAGCGGCGCTCCGCCACGGGGCGCTCCTGGCGTCTCCAGTTGCCAGAAGCTGTAGCCCACGATCGCGAGCAGCGCGACGGCGACGATTCCCGCAAGCCAAACCCAGATCGAGGGACCGGAGCGCTCGTGCCGCGCCGGCGCGGCATCGAGCGAGGCCGTGCCGGCGGGCGCGTGCGGCTGGATTCCCGTAAGATCGTTGAACTGGGCCACGGCACCCTCGGGATCGAGGCCGAGGAAGCGCGCGTACGTGCGCAGAAAGCCGCGGACGTAAACTGCGGCTCCGATCGAGGGCCAATCTTCTTCCTCGATGGCTTGCAAGTAGACCGACCGGATATGGATGCGCTCGGCGACCTCCGAGAGCGTAACGCCTCGCGCCTCGCGGGCGGCGCGAAATTGCTCCCCGAGTGATAGCAACGGCGCGTGTCCTTTCCGAGCCCGAAAGTTGACGACCGTTTTAGCGGCACAAAGCGAGAATCCTGTCATG
>SCRA01000025.1 GCA_004297985.1 bacterium
CGGGCCAGCTCGACGACGTTATGCCGGAACTCCGGCGGGTAGGAACGAGGGTGCTTTCTGGCCATTGGTGGACCTTTCTCCGCCAAGCGGAGAGTATCCACGGAAGCGGGCCAGCTTCAACTCTTTCTTGACCTCGACCTTTGGTCGATGCGCGGCCCCGCTCATAGCGCTTACCACCCTCAACGCGATACCTTGGGAATACACTCCGATGCGTTCAACGAGATGCCAAGGAAACGATCGCTGGACGAGGAATTCGGCCTGCTTGGCTTCCTGGATGTCCGCCGGACGAAAATCGCTCGCCGCGACGGCATCCCAATCGATCTCACCCAGTTGATCCAGCCGCGCGCGAAACTGAGTATAGGCCGCCGTCGCATTCGATAGCGAGAACGTCCAGTGCCGCCCGTTCGCCCCCGCCCATTGAACGACCTGATGCAGATCGGCCTCAAGATGCACGATCGGCTGCTGGCCGCCCCGATAGGCAAGGTCCGGGTGGTTCGCGCGGTGGATAACAAACAACATTACTGAACGTGGACAAAAATAGAACGGGACACAATCGCCCACCATCAGACCTTTGTGGCTGGAGACGGCGCGGCCAAGCCGCCACTGCTTGATGCGGCTCATGCCGATGACGGTGATATCCTGACGCCGAACCATGACCGCGTCCGACCATAGGCAACCGTCCGCGATGATCGACGAGATATTGTCGACGTGCACGATATGGTAGATCTTGGGCTGGGCAGGAATGGACACACTCAGGCTGTTGCCCTCCGTTTGCCATTTAGTCGATAGCCGCTTCGAGGTCATCGCCATCGAGCGACTCACCGCAGCCGCATGCACATCGAACCTGCCGATGACGACATCGGCAAACTTATGCGCGACCAGCGCGAAGCCCTCGCCGAGCGGTTTCGACCCGGTATGCCGACGAGCTGTGGGAATGCTCCTGGGGCTGCCCGGATTTTCCTTACCCTACCGCGAGTCGTGCCAAGGGTGCCAGCGCGGCGCCGATCGCGTGGACGCCCCCACCCGCCGCACCACCGCCGACGTGCCGGCGCCCACGCCGAAGGCGAAGGCCTTGCCGCCGGTGGAAGTGATGTAGACGCCGCTGGG
This sequence comes from bacterium, assembly GCA_004297985.1. GTDB lineage: Bacteria > Vulcanimicrobiota > Vulcanimicrobiia > Vulcanimicrobiales > SCRA01 > SCRA01. The sequence continues at coordinate 1,108 of SCRA01000025.1, forward strand.
CACCACTGCCGGCGAGGCGTAGACGAAGCTGCCGGTATCGTAGGACCACAGCAGCGCTCCGCTGGAGAGGCTGCGCACTTGGAGCGTATTGTCGATCCCCGTAACGACGACGTCCGCGGTGATGGCCGGCGAGGAGAACTCCTCGTATGCGAAGGGACCCGCGCTCCAGCGCAACGAGCCGTCGAGCCCGTAGTCGTAGAGCCGGCTGCCGGGGCTTGCGTTTGCGTCGGCATCGGTGAGCGCGCCGCTCTGCGTGACGACGTTGACGCCGTCGGTGGCTGGCGTGGCGATGCTCCCGTAGCCGGGGTCGGAGCCGAGCGAGATCTGCCACACCTGCGCACCGTCGGCGAGCCCGATGGCATAGAAATAGCCGTTCTTGCCGGTGAAGAATCCCAGACCGCCAGCCTCTGCCACGCCGCCGCCGACGTCGATATCCGGCCCATGGTGCAGCGTCATCGCCTGCCAGTCGAAGGCGCCGCTAGCGCCGTTGAGCGCGATGACCGACTCCGCGTACTGGAAGTCTCCGCACGAGTTCCCCGTGCCGAAGAGGACGTCGCCATTGGGCGCCAGCGAGATGGGGGACCACACCGCCACACCTTGGCCGGGTTGCGCCGTGCGCCAGCTCCACATCGGTGCTCCGGTGGCCTCCGAGAGGGCCGCGAGCGTGCCAGGGTTGCAGTCCGGCGGATCGCCATCGGCAGAACCGACGTATACGGTGCCATTGGCCACGAGTGGCTCCGTGCGCACGCTGCCGATGGCACCCCACGCCGTAACCGGCGTCTGCCAGAGCACGGATCCGTTGGCCGCGTTGAGCGCCACGACCGAACCCGGAATGTAGACGCCCACGATCAGGATGGAGCCATCGAGCGTGGGCGTGGCATGCACGGGTCCGGGCACCGTGGTATTCCAGAGCACGTTGCCGCTGGCGGCATCCAACGCGGCCACCTGCCCCGCCTCGGTAGCGATGTAGATCCGCCCGCCCACCGCGAGCGGGCTGGCCGTGATGGGCGCGCCGAAGTCATTCGCCCAGCGCAGGGCAAGACGCGATGCGGTGCCGGAGGAGAGACCCGTCGTCTCGCCCTGGAATCCGTTGCGCTGCGGATTGTGGCTCTGCATCGCCCAATCATCGGACCTGACCGAGGTGGCGGGCAGCGGTGACGGCAGGGCGACGGGGGTATGGCCGCTTCCCTGCGGCGCGCCGCTGCTGCAGCCGGTGGCTATAGCGACCAGGAGACAAACGCACGGTAACGATAGAGCAAGCCGGGATAGAGCCATGACGGGCGCGATTGTAGCACCGCCACCTGGGATTTAGCCGAGAGCAGGAACACTCCGAAGTAGTGAAGGCTCACGGGATTGCCGGACCAAGGCGGCGATCCGGGACGAGATAGTTCTTGACGTAATCACTGACTGCGTCCGCTAGTGGCGTTATTGGGTCGTCGTAGCCGCTCGCGCGTAGACGACCAATCTGTGCACAGGTCGAGTACTGGTATTTCCCGCGCAGCATCTCCGGCATCTCGATGAACTCGATGCGCTCAGGCAGGTCCAACGCGGAAAAGATTGGACGCACCAGATCAAGCCATGTTTGCGCCTTTCCCGAGCCCACGTTGACCAAGCCGCTCGCTTCAACTTCCGCAAGATGAATCGTCATCGCCACAGCATCTTTGACGTAGAGGAAATCTCGTTCCTGATGCCCGTGCGCGAATTCGGACCGGTAGCTCTTGAACAACTTGACGCTGCCCGACGCTCGGATCTGCTCGTAAGCTTTCTGCACGACGCTGCGCATATCGCCTTTGTGATTCTCGTTGGAGCCAAAGATATTGAAGTACTTAACGCCACAGATGCGGTCGTGCCACCCATGCTCACGGGCGTAGAGGTCGAACAGGTGCTTCGAGTACGCGTACATGTTGAGTGGGCGTAAGCTCCTGAGCTCACATTCCTCAGAGAGATTCTCTTCTAGCGCTCCGTAGGTCGCAGCGGACGACGCGTAGACGAAGCGTTGTCCGTGGTCGATCGCCCAATTCGCGAGGTTCTTCGTATACTCGTAGTTGTTGCGAATTAGAAACCTCGCATCCAACTCGGTAGTAGCTGAGCATGCACCAAGATGAAAGACTGTGCGAATATCGCCCAATGTAGTCGGAGCGTCGAGTACACGCTGCTCGAAGTCGTCCGCTTCCATGTAGTCGGCATAGCGTAGCGGGACGAGATTCTTCCACTTTTCGCTCGAATCAAGCCGGTCTACGACCAGAACATTCTCTATGCCGCGACAGTTCAACGCCCAAACCAGCGCACTTCCGATTAGACCGGCCCCTCCCGTAACGACCGTTCGACCCACAGACATGTCGTGCATAGAAGCTTCACTTTCTCACCATCGGGCTACGCAATCGGATCCAGACGACGCCTCAACAAACGTTTGATCAGCAGCGACGTCTCGACGTTTATACGAGTAGGGCGATCTACAACTCTTATTCGATACGAGTGGTCTCAGCGGCGATAATACTCACGCGGATCTTGGTCGAGGTGTTTTCACAGTGCACGACCAGCGTTAGTGCTGAAAGCTTCAACGGTGCGGCGCAGACCCTCCTCGAGGGAAACCTGAGGCGACCAGCCAAGCAACGCCTTCGCACGAGTGATGTCAGGACAGCGGCGGCCTGGATCGTCCGCCGGCATCGGACTGTACTCGATACTCAACGGCATACGTGTGATTTCGCAAACGACGCGAGCGAACTCCGCGATCTCCCGCTCGTCCGGATTGCCGAGGTTCACCACGACGCCGCGCGTTGCATCGGAGGCTGCGCAACGCACAATCCCCTCTATCAGGTCGTCGACGTAACAAAAAGAGCGCGTCTGCTTACCGTTGCCGAAGATAGTTAGCGGTTTTCCTGCCAACGCCTGCGTGACAAAGTTGGGGACGACGCGCCCGTCATTCCGCCTCATACGGGGGCCATAGGTGTTAAAAATGCGTATCACGCGCGCATCGAGGTTGCGCTTTCTAAGAAATGCGAAGACCAGTGCTTCACCGAAGCGCTTGGCCTCGTCGTAGCACGAGCGCGGCCCATTAGGATTGACGTTGCCCCAATACTCCTCGCGCTGCGGATGTTCCCTAGGATCGCCGTAGCATTCAGATGTCGATGCGAAGAGCAAGCGGGCATCGTGTTTGAGCGCAAAGCGGGCGCACTGTTCGGTCCCGACGCTGTTGACGGCCATGGTCTCAAACGGATGGTTCGCGTAGTCAACAGGGCTCGCTGGCGACGCAAAGTGCAGGATTAGATCGACGCCCATCATGTGCTCGTGGACAGCAGCTGCGATCGCGGCCCAGTCTCCGGTAACGTCAGCCTCGACGTACCGGAAGGCCGCATTTTGGCGCGCCTCCTTGAGGTTCTCAAGGCTTCCCGTGATCAAGTTATCAGCGGCCACCACATGGTGACCGTCGGCCAGATAGCGGTCCGCCAGATGAGACCCGACAAAGCCCGCGCTACCGGTAATCAACACCCTCACGAGTGGTGCTCTTCCGCTAGGTTCGCTCGCGTTGCAGATTCTTTGTCGATCACGCCATTGCGCGGACGTCCCACACCGACATAAACGAACCCCTGAGCCTCTGCATCGCTCGGGTCGTAGATGTTGCGCATATCGAAGATAAAGCGCCCCTTCATCAACTTCCGCAGCATCGAGAAGTCGACCTGCTTATACTCGTTCCAGTCCGTTGCGATGACCAGTGCTTCGGCGTCGTTAGCGCTCTCGTAGTAGTCGTTCATGTAGAGAACGCGGTCGCCCAACCGCTCGCGGGCTGTCTCGATCGCCACCGGGTCGTGCGCTGCTACAGTAGCTCCGCCTGCGATCAAACGCTCGGCGAGAGCGATCGCCGGCGACTCTCGCACGTCGTCCGTATTTGGTTTGAAGGCCAGCCCCAGCAAGCCTACGCGGCGATCCTTTAGGTTACCAAGTGCCTCTGTGATCTTTGTACAAGCACGTTCAATCTGGCGCTCATTTACCGTCAGGACGGCATCGAGGATCCGTGGCTTAAGGCCATGCCCCTCGGCTATGCATTGGAGGGCCATCACGTCCTTGGGAAAGCATGAGCCACCAAACCCCAGACCGGGATTCATGAATGCCGCGCCAATGCGCCGATCACTGCCGGCGCCGATCACCACGTCCTTGACGTCGGCTCCAACGTGTTCACAGATCGCGGCGATCTCATTGATAAATGATATCTTGGTCGCAAGGAAGGCGTTGGCCGTGTACTTGATCATCTCTGCGGTCCGCACGTCGGTCACGATGATCGGTGCCTCGAGCGGGGCATAAAGCGCACGCATGAGGCCTTCGGCCACGGGAGTCTCTACCCCCAGCACGATGCGATCGGGCTTCATGAAATCGGCGATGGCCGACCCTTCGCGTAGGAATTCCGGGTTCGAGACCACGTGCACGTCGTAGTCGGAAGTCTTGTGTTCGCGAATGATCGATGCAACCAGGTCGCCAGTTTCTACGGGTACGGTCGACTTATTGACCACGACCTTCGGCGAGTCCAGCGAGCGCGCAATCTGCATTGCTACCTCGCGGACGTGGCGCAGATCCGCGTGACCGTCGTCGGCCATAGGCGTGCCGACCGCGATGAAGATGACCTCCGAGCCTCGCGTCCCCTCGGCGACCTCACGCGCGAACGACAAGCGCCCACCGTGCTGATTCCGCAGGACGAGCTCCAGGAGGCCAGGCTCGAAGAAGGGTAGACGCCCCTGCTCCAGAGCATCGACTTTACGGGCGTCTGAATCGATACAGACGACTTTGTTTCCAAGCTCCGCAAGACAAGTACCGGTCACGAGGCCGACGTACCCCGTCCCAACTACGGCAATATGTCGCATCTTCCCCTAACTACTGCGCTGTCGAAAAGGTCGGGAGGTACTTTCCAAGGAGTCCAAGCGATTCCTATGCCCGCTTTCGGGCTCCGCCCCCATAGGCGTGAAGGGCCGTCAGCGCTAGTAGAGCAACAATCCACGCTATCCCAAAGACCTCGAACAAGGCTTGGATCGCCGCAGCGTATTCGATGATAATGATATGCCCTGGTTTCCACCCTTCGGGCAATAGCCAGCCGTTTACCGTCATGTCGACACGCACGTGCGATAATACCTTCCCGTCGAATAAGGCCACCCAGTTGCGGTTAAAGGCCACGTTGTACCGGATTAGCCGCCCCTCGCGGTGCGGGATATCTGCAACGGCTAGCCATGGCATCACGCCCCTGAAGGGGATAGCGATGGCGCGAAGCGTGGTCGGCTCCCCTGAGATGCCCCGCGGTACGATTCCTTGAACAGCAACCACACACTCGCCGTCGCAGGTGACAGTGCTCACGCTCGGCGGAACGCGGACCCACTTGTAGCGGCGCGTTGATCCACTGATGACCTCACCTCCCCTGCCGACCAGCCGGCCGCGAACGTAGACCAAAGCGTCGATCCCAGGCGCCACGCGGAGCGGGACGCGGCGCGCCGTCGTGAGCGCGCCGCCGAATGCCTGCGCGAGACGCGGCTCTGCGATGAACCCGAGCCGTGCGTCGATCCAACCATCGGTAGCACGCAAGAAACGATGCGAGAAAACGATGGGCGTTACCCGCGGCAGCGACCGCCAAGACGTCGGCACGCCCGGGCCAGCCAGCCCCGCCGCGTCGCCAAAGAATATGTTACCCCCGCCGATGCGGTCCACCACCGAGCCGATCGCCGGCATCTCCAGCAAAGCGAGCATCGGTGCAGCATCGATTCGTCTCGCGCCGGCGCGCTTCGGCGATGCGGGGAAAGCACCCAACGGTAGAGCCGACTGTTGGCTAAGCGAGAATGTATCCGTGGCAAGCCAAGGCCGGGCAATGACTTCCGAAACGGAGAGCGCTGAGAGCGTGGCGGTATCGCCAGTTTGGGCGTACTCGGCAAGCGCACTGCCGACCGGGTATCTCGGGAAGTACATGTTGAGCGGCACAACGCCATCAGACAACATCAGCGCGTCCGGATCGGCGCCAGATCCTCGGTCTTGGAAACGCAAAGGCTGAAACGCCGGGAGCAATGCGTATCGCGTATTCGGCGCGTTGCTCACGGTGATGCGCGGAATCGCGCGCCCGTCGACCCAGTAGCGCGAAGGCGGCATCCATACCCATGCACCGGCCACGACTAGTGCTGCTGTAAGCCAGAGATAAGCGGCGCCGCGCGCGGACACAGACGACGCCGCGGCGAGGGCTATGACACCGATGAGTACCAAGCCAACGATATCGTACAGTTCGCGGAAAAGCCGAGCTACGGGAACATGCACCGCGACGACATTATAGATCGGCGCCAACGGCCCGAGTGTCCCCATCGCGTAGAGCAGCAGTGCAGCGGTCAGCAGGCCAATCACCCGAACCCGGCGAGATCGCCATCCCATAAATATCCCCGCTGCGGCGATCACCATCTGGCACGCGACGGCGGCTTGGAACGTCCACCCCCAACTCGCGGTGTAGCGGGCGAAATATCCCTGCAGTAAGAGCGCCTTAGCTGGAGCAATCGACTGCGACGATTCCCATGCCAAAGTATACGGCACGTTCAACAGCACGCTCTTGCTGAACGCCAAGCCTACAAGGCCAGCCACGGCCAGTACGAGCACATTCGCAACCGGAAGCATCCGTCGCGAACGGACCCCATAGAGCACCACAGCTAACGCGGCAACCACGAAGAACTGGAGCTGCTGCAAGGTCACTACCGTCAAAAGAGCAACCACCAGCGGCCGCGGACTTGTTCGCAGCAACTCAGCGGCGAGCCACAGCAAAGCGCCGAACGCCATAACCATGAACAGATGACCAGCTATGACCTCGGTGTACGTCCACGGATTCAAGACCGCCATCAATGCGGCGGCCGTCTGCGCCCAGACCCCGGCCCCCATCGACCGCGCCAGATTCACGCCCCCCGCCGCACAGACGGCCGCGGTCAGCATGGCCATAGCAAATAACCAATGCGTCTTGAAGAGCAGGATCGCGACAATTACGGCACTATCGAGTGCGAATGCGTTGCAGTAAAGACTCGGCTGACCCAAACCCCTAGGATCCCACCCGCTTAAGCCAAGCGCGAAGAGGCGAAGGGCCTCTAGCGGAGACGTAGGGGTTAACCAATCTTGCCTTAGTACGGGAAGGCTGTGGCCCGCGACCTCATAGGCAAAAAGCGCGGCGCTAATCAAAGCAACCGCGGCGACTCCCAACTCTGCCCCAACGCGCCGCCATAGCTCGCCGAATGGCCAGCTGTGCTCAGGCGCGTCGCGCCCGATGCCCGACATCCCTACGCTTTATAGCCGCTTGATATGCTTCGACATAGCGTTCTCCGATGACTGCCCAGTCGAACCGTCCTTCGACGAACTCCCTTGCAACCAGACGCTCCTTCTCTACCGCCACCCGATCAGGCGCCAGATCCATGATCGCGCGGCACATCGCTTCATCGTCGCCACACTGTACCACTCTGGCAGGTGCACCCATCGCCGCGATAGAGCGCGACCCCGAATTCTCCGCTAAGACGAGCGGCAAGCCCGAGGATAGAGCCTCTAGGTAGGCAGTAGCCAAGCCTTCATGCTCGGATCCGCTTACAAACACATCGCCCTCCCGATAGACTCTCCCTACCTCGCTATTCGGTATGAAGCCGAGCCATCTGACGTACTCCCGAATGCCCAACTCGGTTGCGAGACACATCAGCGCCTCTCGCTCAGGTCCATCACCAGCCATCGTCAGGCGCACCTCGCGGTCCCTCTCAAGTAGGCGTCGAACCGCACGTAACACCGTATCGATTCGCTTTCGCTTCAATAGGTACCCGACGCTAAGCAACTCAAGACGTTCCCCTGAACGCTCCTGACGAATTGAAAACCTCTTCGTATCCACCCCTGGCGGAATAATGACGACCTTATCCCGTTCGATCTCGTCTGGAAGCGCATCAGCGGCTTCTTGCGTAATCGCTACAACGATGTCTGCGCGCTTCAGTAGGTGAGTATTGAGAATCGTTAGGATACTTCCGAGACGCGCTGCGATACGATTTGCGAGCGGCGCGCGTGTCGTCGCGCCCTGATTTGTCTTGACGCCGCCTAGCGACATTTGCTCAAAATGCGCCCGGTAGGAGTGCCCCTGGACTGGACCGACCACGAAGGGCCGATCACCCAGAAATAACAAGAGCGGATTGAACGTCTGACCAAGCCCAAATGGTAAAACATGATGCACAATATCGGGCTTCATCATCCAGAACTCACGGATTGCGGCCACGGAATATCGTGCAACAAAACGGGCAGCTATCGCCGCCGAAAGGAAGTTATCCCCGCGTTTGCCTCCCACCGATACGACTCGCACATTCTCAGGGAGGTCTCCGGCAATGACATAACCCGTCACAGCAACGACCTGCGAGCTCAGTAACGCTACGGTGCGCACGATCTCGTGTGCCCAAAGCGGCTCGCTGCCGCCCTCCTTACCGTCCATGAAATAGTGGGCTGGAGCGCATAGCACCCGCAGTGCTGAGCGAGTGTGGTTCATCTGACGCTCATCCTGATGAGCTATATTACGTATCACGCGTCGCGAGCTTTTCGGCAACGACAAACACCGCACCGACTATGCTACGGAGAATAGGCGTTTCGCCGATCTTCTCGTAGATCAGCGAAAAATAGCGATCCGTCCCGCTGGCGTATACGATACGAAGCCCCTTGTTTTGAAGCGCCGCCGCCATATCGACTGGATTTGTTACCACAATCGCGTCGTCATCCGGTTCAAACACAGGACGAACGATCGGTTGCATCATTTCAAATTCGTATATTCCGGTCACATGGTAACGAGCAGCCTTCGAAAAGAGCTGAACCGCGTTCGCAATCTTTCTCACAAAGCCCCTGGTTCGCGGATGGTGCGACGCAAGTCCCACGAATTTAAGGAAATTCGGGCATGCGACGACGAACCGCCCTCCTGGCTTTAGGACGCGGACCTGCTCACTAAGGAACAGCTCAGGGTCGCCGACGTGCTCAATTACCGTATATGAACCAACACAATCAAAGAATCCATCCGGATACGGGAGATAATAGTCATCGAGTAACTGAAACGTCGCCTGTCCCGCGCAGGCGGCCGCGTCTATCGCCAAGTGGTTTGCGTCAACGCCGTATGCGGCATACCCTCTGGCCGCAAGAACATTCGCCACATAACCGACTCCACATCCGACATCGAGGACGCTAGCACCCGGTACCGGCACCGACATCCAGTCGAGATACTTGCGGTATGTCTCAGAGTCGATACCGCGAAGCGTTTCGAAGACTGCCTCGTTCGCCTTGTAGTACGCGGAAAAATTATGCGGCGCAGTCTTCCTAATTACCGGATCCGACATAGCCCTAATCCATCCCTCCGGACGGCTAATTGCGCTTCCAAGGCTTTCCCTCCTCGTTGCCATGAGTACCGTGGTTAACGCGTTATTCGCGTTTCTTGAAGACCGCAACGAGATTGTCACCGCAGTTGAAAAGTCGCGCGGGGATATCAATCAGCATTAATGGTAGCCCATAGTCGAGGTTGGAGCGCGAAGTAACCGCCACGAGCTCTGCATCTGCTGCCTTGGCGACAACGCCAATGGTCTGAGCTGTGAAGTGCCAGAGATGCTGTTTGACACCATATCCATACCATGCGGCCCCCAGCAGCCTTGGGAATAGCCCATCCATGTTTGGCGACTCAATAGCCACGACACCACCCGGAGCGGTGATGTTTAGGAGTGCGCGTATCGCCTCATGCGGTCGAGGAAGGTGTTCCAGTACCTGCGTTAAGGTTACAGCCTGGAAGGTTGCCGACCAGGTACGCAGATCCTCTATTGACGCGTTTTCGGCGTCGAGTCCTAGGACATCTCTTCCGTAGGCAATTGCTCTCTTATTGATATCGATTCCTCGAGAGGTCCACCCCCACTGCTGAGCCTCAAGGATTAGTGCGCCCACGTTACAGCCGACGTCTAAGAGATTGCGAGGGCCCGCTGGGACGTGACTCTCCAACACACGAAGCAGGTTACGTGCATACGCTCGAAACCGGCGGAGGTTCGAGACGTGGTGCCGTACGTCCGTATCGCCCTGGTAGTCCGTTTCCTCAAGTAGCGCTACGTCTGGCTGCGGCCAGGTTCTGCACAGACCACAATTGGGGCATCGGCGTATTTCAACGCGATCTCCGCCGCGCGATAGCCCAGCGACGACGATCGCACCAACCTTCGCCTCGCCGCAAATACACGGGACCACTGCATTCATGGCGGTATCCACCCTTCTTGCTTGGCTCTAGTGCGACCGGTCATGCGAATTCGGTTAAGTTTGGCCGGCTGGCCGCAGCACCTCGTCTGCAAAGATCCTGACCAGAATACCGGCGATTAGCAAGCACGAGCCCGCGACGGCCAGTTGCCACAAATCCGCCCCCGGCTCCGACGCAAAAAGACTTACTGCAAAGAGCAGCCCGATCCAGATCAGCAACTGCCCGACGATGAAGAATGGCCGCCTAGTTTCTTTCATAGTGGGTCCCAACTGGCCTCATGAGATCGAGTACCACTATCGCCAGCATTCCTAGGAATAAAAGGCCGCTTGCTAGCTCCGCCCATGGCACAAACAGGTTAGGGCGATAGGATAGAGAGTAGTTCCCGATGAGGCCTCCCGGTACGTACCAGGCATTTAGGAATCCAAAGGCGCGTAGGTGGATTCCCACCTCCGCACCCTTTGAGTCGTTGAGTACCCACCCCGAATCGTAGCTCTCAGCATAGATGAGCCATTTCGTATCCTTCTTCGTGGAGACGTGGAAACGGCGACCATCGGATTGAATCGGGAAGAACTCGTGCATTGGCAATATACCACGCGAATAATCCACTGCTAACTGCGCAACTCCCGTCAGCGGCGTATAGATACGGCCATCGAATCTTACTCCTACACTCGGCCCTTCCTTGACCTCCGAGCTAACCGCAAGAGTACTGGTAAGCTTTGGCTGACCCGCAATGACGTATGGCTCAGAAAGGCGCACCATTCCCGCGCCGGGCGTAGTGCCCGCGTTACGTATGACAAGGCGTATACCAACCACGTGGTATCCTGAGCCCAACTCAAGCTCCGGATTCTTCAGATCGAGACGGAGATTGACGTCGGGACCCCACAAGCTTGGCTGGGCGGCCAGGGCCTGCTCAGCCTCCTGCCACGTCATCAGCGTATAGGGAGCACCAATCGCATACATGGGCGTGCCTCGCCCGATGGGTCTAGCGATCCGCAACACTGCAGTGAGGTTCATACCGGAGTGCATGGTCGATGCATCTACTGCTGCAATCCATTGCTTTCTTTGGTCGATTTTCGGTATCGGCACATCGATCGTCGTTGTCATCAAAGGCGGCACCCGGTAGACAACCGGACCAAAGGGCTGCCGCGCTACTACATTTGTTCCTGGCGAGATTCTTAGCAGCCCAAACGGTACCGGAATCGCCTCTTGAACCGCCACTCCATGCGGGCTGCCCGTCTTCACCGTAAAGCGTGCCACGGCCGTTCGCTCAATAGGCCCATCGCTCCGCTGCGTACCGAAATCCCCTTCCCGGTTTGGTACGTGCGCCGGGATGGCGATGACCCCAATACCGTCGAGTTGCAGTTTGTCATACGAGTCCATGCGTGCTAAAGCTGGCAACTCCCCAGCCCCTCCAGCAAGAGCCTGCCAAACAAGATTGTGGAGATCCCACGAGCGCATCGAACCTTCGAACGGCGCAACACCCAAGTATGTGATCCCACTAGTTGGATCTCTCAGCGAGAACAGTGCCATCAAGCGCTGATCCTTAGCGGCGCCAGGAAACGCCGATAGGGTGACGATTGGATCCGCCCATAACGGCATCTCCTTCACGCTTCGCATCATCCACCGAAGGCCTGTCGCGGGGGCTCCCGCGACTGCTGTCATGGAGAGGAGGGCAGGATCCGTTGGCCAATTCCATCGCGTCGTTCCGCTAACAGCAACGCTGCTAGCGCCTGACGGAGCGATCCACGATGCCATTAGCACCCCCGCTCCGTCGGTCGATCCGACACGTTCTCCGTTTACAGAGATCCTGATGTCACGGCTTAGCTCAGGCACCCTGAGCGCGATACGAACCGGCGTTGGTAGCGCATTCTCGACCCTATAGACCAAGCTCCCGCTACTCATAGAATCCGCTGCTGGCTGAAGAGAGGACGCAACTCGTATAAAAGTGACCGCGCCATCTCTCCCCGACTCGAGCAGAGTCCCCAAGGGCGGCACATCTTGTTTTGATAGTGCCAGCCATGGGCTCGCGGCAAAGAACGCGTCACCCGTCAGCGTCGCAAGTCCATACGATGAACGAATAGCCCACGGTCCACCGGGGGGCGCTAGTGCATCGATGATGCTGTCTCCGTCCTCCGGGCCTCTCAAGAGACTATCAGCCGCGACTATCCAGTCGCTGCGCCGCCACGCGGTCGAAAAACCAATCCGCGCATGCGCTGCAGTCGGCTCGGTCCTCAGCAATGTATCGAAGGGAATACCTGTCCCCGATGCATCTCCCGCTAAGACGATCGCACGACCGCTAAGAAGTTCCCTGAACGGGGCCGCAGCAACAAGAGAGCGCTCGTCACCGTCTACAATACTCGCCACATTTGTCGACCAAATGAGTGGCATAACGTGCCGCACGCGGTAGAGTAGGATATTCCCAATCCGCCCGGCTGCACTGACGGCGTGCGATTCGTCAAGTTCGTGAGTAATCGTCATCAGCGTATTGCTACCGCCTTGAACCGTCGCGTCGTTCTCGACATCGAGTGGAACGGCTACATAGGACGTCCCTGCCCATGAAAGCAGCTGACCAAATAGCGGCGAACGCACATACGAGAGCGCGTCGACTTGACCATCCGTTTCGTTGCACCACGGCCTAAACTCACCGTTCCCGATCGATTGCCCGTCTATACCGGGGTGTACTTCAGTTGCGGCATACCATCGAGGCATCTCGGGCAACCAAAGTACTCTACCGAAGCGCTGGTCGCGGCTCATCAACGCGTTGAAACGACGATACTCGTCTGGGATGGCGCGGGTGACCGCGATTCCGCCGATGGAGGGGCTAAGGCCATGCCTGACGACCGCAAGTAATGCGAGCGAGATCAGCACACCCATAACGTGCGCGCGTGGCCTTCCCCAACGAATCTCGGCTTCGGAGAACAGCAATGCTAGGAGCATCGCAGATGAGATCAATGGGACAAAACCGAAGATTCCCGGGTCGCGATATGCGTCCATTAGCGGAACATGTATAAACATCCAGACGTACGATGCGCCTAACGGCGGGTTTGCACCAGCTGTGAACACGGCGCCGACTACGTACGTCAGTCCGAAAAATAGGGTCATCTTTCGTCTTGACAGTAGAATCGCCGAAATCGACGCGATAGGGATGAAAGCCCCGATTATCGGCGCGTGCTGCATCAGGATGGGCGGGCGCCACCACGCGTTTACAAAGTAGGGATTCCAGGCTGCTAACGAGTCACGGAAGGTAATGACGCTTCCCATTGTCGCCCATTTGGGGTCGAGATTCCCTGCTGGCACAGCCGGTGCAGAGCCGTGCGCTAGCACGTGAGGAAGCATCCAATACAAGTTCCCCGTGAGGAGACCGATGACGAGACTAGCGGCAGCAAGACAGGCGTTCCAGAACACCTGTATCGAGCGATGACACCACCAAGCGGCCGTGGCGAAGGCGGCGGCGAAAAGCACCGTAGGCGGCACCCACCGAAGGTCGTGAGCCCCTTGAGCTGCGATGGCAATAGCCAATACCGCGAACCATGCTGGCCGGCGCGACCTTACCAATTCAAGCGTCGCGAGCAGCACCCAAGGTACCATCGCTGTTGCGTTTGTAAAATTTGGCTCGCCACCAAGCGCAACAGTAAGCACCCAACCGTTTAGTAGTACGAATAGCGCTGCGAGGCCGCTTGCGAGGCGACGGTGCGTAATGCGATATGCAAGCAGGTAGATTCCCGTCAATAGCGCCGGCGGAAATAGCCAAAAGAATAGGATACGCTCACCGATCGCATAGCCGATGCCAATGTGCGATAGCCAGCCAAAAATACTGTAAAATGGCGCCCATAACGGCGTCCCGATTCCAAGACCGTACTGGGGCAACCATAGTGAGATGAACGGAAATATGTGCGATACTGTTTCTGGCTGGAGCACCTTAAAATCGCCGAAGGTGAGAAAACCCTTCGAAAAATACCAGTTCCGAAATAGATAAAGGGCAAGCCCGCAAACCAGCCAGAGCGGCCACATCTCAGCGGCGACGCAAACGGTCCTGTTTTGTCGCCGCGAAGAAGACCCCTCCAAGAGGTTACGCTCCCTCCGTGGTCAGGCGCTCACCGGTCGAACCCAGCAACCTTGCCGGCACGCCCCCGATGATGCTGAAGGGCAGAAACGACCGGGTCACGACCGCACCCGCACCCACAATGCAGCCTTCGCCCAGCGTCACCCCCGCCATGACAGCGGCCCGCTCTCCGATCCAGGTCCCGTCGCCGATCACAACAGGCTTGACTACCAGCGGGGCATGCAGCGGGTTCTCTCCGCGCGCGCCCGCACCGTGGTTTGCATCGCCGATGTATACCCCGCCGGCAATCAGCACGTCGCTGCCGATCGTCACCGACCCGGCGCACGTGAGATGTAAATCGAACTCGATAAAGGTTCGGTCCCCAATCACCACGTGCGGTTGATGCGTCACGCCCGCGAAGTGCCTGATCGCCTCGAGCCGCGCTCCCTCGCGAATCGTCACATTCTCGCCGATCTCCATGAAACGGGGATTGGTCAAAAGGCGCGGCTTAAGCACAGCGCTGTCTCGTCCAATGGCCTTAAACTGCCAGCGGTTCCTCGCGTAAGCGAGGCGGCGCCTGACCTCGAAAATGGCGAAAGACCACACATCCCCGACCGCGTGGATGCCGTCGTGATGCAGGCGGCGCTTGAGCTCCTCGACGGCCCTCATGCGGCCGGCTTTGACTTCAGCACGGGGATGCCGTCGCGGCGCAGCTTAACCAGCTTCCCGATGCCCCAGTAAATCGTTCGGAGGACCTCCGATTCCGGGACAACGCGTCCACGCTGCACCGCCGCGCGCTTACGCAGCAGCATGGGCAGGTTCCTCGCCACATCGCGCAAGGCGTGCAGGTTGATGGGCGCCAGGCCACGCTTGCCAAGCAGCCATAGCACCGCGGACTCGACAAGCATCGAGAAAGTGTTGACCACTGCATACGGAGCGAGCATCCACCACGCGTAGCATTTTATCGCCATGTACCAGCAGTTACGCTCGCGCAGGTAGAGGCGCATCTCCGAGGTTTCGTAGCGGCCGTTCTTGCCTCCGTACTCAGCAGTGGCACCACCGACGTGCCGTACCAAGACCTTGGGCGTAGCGGCCAGCTTCCAGCCGCGCAAGCGCATACGCCACGAGAGATCGGTATCGTCGGTGAACAGAAAGAAGTCGGGGTCCATCCCCCCGACGTCGCGGTACGCCTGGGAGCGAAAGATCGCGGCGGCCGTGCAGAGGTATCCGGTGTCCACGATCTCCTCGCCAGGAAGCGTCTCCACGGCTGCACCTTCCCAAGCATCGTGCGGGAAGCAGAGCGGATCGAAGCGTGGCTGGAAATGTTGGATGATCGATGACTTATTGTACTCTACGAGCGTAGCTCCCAAGCCCCCGACTTCCGGGTTGCGATCGAGAAGGTCCGCCAGGCGTTCCACGGCCATCGGCTCAGCTTTGGCATCGGGGTTGAAGAGCAGATAGTATTCATATCCCTCGTAGTCCAGAACTGCATTGTTGGCCGTGGCGACGCCCACGTTGCCCCCGCTGTCGCGCACCGCGATCTGCGCGAAGCGCTCCCGTAGACACTGCGCGCTGCCGTCGGTTGATTGGTTGTCCATTACAATCACGTCCACGGGCACTGTTTGCGCCAGAAGTGACTCCACGGCTGCCTCCACCCAATGACCACCGTTGTAGTTGACAATGACGGCCAGCACGCGTGATTTAGGCATGGCCGCCCACGAGGCTTTCCTTAGCCCAGCCGACAAAGGCACGCAACCCATCCTCGAGCCGTGTGGAGCAGTCGTATCCCATTGCCTGGCGCGCTCGCGCAGTATCGGCGAAAGCATAACGGATGTCACCGGGCCGAAAGTGACCCGTTATCTCGAAGGGTACGTCGCGGCCTAATACAGCGGAGAATGCCGCCACTATGTCGAGCAGCGTCGTGGCCCGGCCAGTGCCCACGTTGAGGACCTCGCCTGCCAGCGCGGCGCGGCCGACCCCGTCGAACAGCGCCGTGACCACGTCATCGACGTAGACAAAATCCCGTATGACGCGGCCGTCTTCGTAGACGTCGAGCGTCCTGCCTTGCTCGATCTGTGATGCCCAGATCGAAAGAATGCCGGTGTATGGATTCTTGAGCGACTGCCCCGGACCGTATACGTTCTGAAAGCGTAGCGTTACGTGCTCCACGCCAGCGGCATCGCACGCCTGACGCACCAGTAGCTCCTGGGCCAGTTTGGTCGTGCCGTAGACTGAGGCCGGGTTCGGGGACGTGTCCTCCCGCGTCGCGACGGGCGCGGTCGCGCGTTGGCACACGGGACACCTGGCCTCAAAATCTCCCGCACTCAAGTCCTCGCGCCGGCGCGGCGGTGGACTGACCAAATCGTGCTCCTCGCAGCGGTGGAGTCCTTCTCCATAGATCGCGCGCGAGGAGGCCACCACCACGCGGTGCGCCCCACTCTCACGAACAGAGTCCAAGAGCACGGCCGTTCCGCCGATGTTGGTAGAAACGTATCGCTCGATCTCGTCCAGCGACTGTCCTGTCCCCGTTTCGGCCGCCAAATGCACGATAGCGTCGACGGGAAAGAGCGCGCGCCAAGCAGCGGCATCGCGCACATCGCCTCGCACGAAGCGCGTCTCGCGCTCAATCAGCGCTGGCGCGGGTTTATCGCCGTGGACCTGAGGATGCAGATTATCCAATACCGCGACCTCGTGGCCCGCGCTCAGCAGGCGCTTCACGAGCTTGAAACCGATGAAACCGGCCCCACCGGAAACCAGCACTCTCATCGGCTACCTCGGACCGCGAAGCGGCTCTTGGCGAAGCGCCAGGCGTCTCCGACGATAGTGGCGAGGTCGGACCGCTCCGCCTTCCATCCAAGCAACGCATGCGCGAACGATGGGTTCGCGACTAAGCGCGGTGGGTCTCCGGAGCGCCGCGGCATGGCGACGATCGGGACCGGGCTGCCAGTAACATCCTCGATACACGAGAGGACCTCGCGAACCGAATAGCCACGACCCGTACCGAGATTCGCAGCCGTGAAACTGGTTCGTCCATCCTTGAGCAAATCAAGCGCGTGCAAGTGCGCTGTCGCCAGATCATCTATGTGGATATAATCCCTGACACACGTCCCATCGGGGGTCGGATAATCATTTCCAAAGAGCGTAAAGGGCTCTCGAGCCTCCAGCACAGCTGTCAGCCCTTTTGGAATGATATGTGTTTCAGGATCGTGCTCCTCGCCAAAGTTTCCGCTCAGATCGGCGCCGGCAGCGTTAAAGTACCGAAGAGCTATCGCGTCGAGAACGCCGGCCGCCGCTAGATCGCGTAAGAGCATCTCAAAAACGAGTTTTGTCTCTCCGTAGGGATTAATGGGTCGCTGCAAGGTCGATTCGTCGATCAGATCGACGTCAGGCTGGCCATATGTTGCGCAAGACGACGAAAATACCACTTTCCGCACACCAGAAGCTATGAGCCCGCGCAAAAGTCCGATGCCATGAACGACGTTGTTCTCGTAGTAGTCAAGCGGGGATTCCACGCTAGCTCCCACATAGCAACTTGCCGCAAAGTGGACAACCGCACTGACCTCATGGCGGCGGCACACACTTGACACGAGTTCAACATTGCCTATGTCGCCGACGACTAGCCTCTCTCGAGGCACATTGTTGGCATTGCCTTCGCGCAGGTCATCGAGAACAAGAAACTCCACACCTCTCGCTTGGCATGCCCGAACGAACGCAGAACCGATGTAGCCGGCCCCTCCGGTAATAAGGATCATTAGTAAACTCCCACCTTAGTATCCCCAAACGTTGATTCTATTCGACCAGGCGGCTAGAGAAACGGGCCGAACATGCCAACCGTATGGCTAACTGGTTTCCATTACCGAGTTAGGGCGTATCGGTTTGGCATCATGCTGAAGTAGATCCAGTAACCGCCTGTGAACGAGATCAACTGGAAGGTCACGCTTCAGACACGCGAAGTTAGGATCAAGAGCACATCCAACGTTTAGCCGCCTCACATCGAAGCACGGCGGGAAGAGAGTCGGACGAAACGCCACTGCTCGTTTACCGTAGGGCCCAAATTCTACCGGAGTAGGTCCATGTAGCGCAAGAACTGCGGCGCCTGCTGCTGCGGCGAGATGCGCTATCCCACTATCATTGCTGACCGTGGCCGAGCATGTCGACAAAAAACGCGCGACTTCGTCAAGCGCACCTTCGAACACACGCGCTTCCGGCACTTGTGCGGAAATACGCGATACGATATCGCGTTCAGCTGGTCCCGAGATGAGTGTGACCTCGTATCCATCTTTGAGAAGCCGCTGGGCTAGTTCCCGGAAGTTGTCTTCGGGCCAGCGCTTCATCTCCAAACCACCATGTGCGATAGACCCAGGATGGATCGCGATGCAACGTCGTTGAGGTCCATCTATGCGCCAGCTCGGCGGTACAACGTACGTCGTACTTCTATCTACTGGGAAACCAGCGGCTGCTACGAGGTCGAGGTTCCTCAAGATGTTATGGTACTGACCAACCTCTACGAGAGTCGTGTGCAGCCAAAGTAAATTTGTTATGGTGATTCGGTCGTAACGGTGGGCATATCGCCGGCGTGCCCCGAACGCGCGAGTTGCGAAATGATACTCTCCGCGCGCAGCTGGGTATGAGAGAAAACTCGCGTCATAGTGCCGCGATCTACAATGTGCGATTAGCGATAAGGTGAACGCAACCGCCCCTTTCTCCCAGTATGGCAAGTAGATTACGTTCCGAACGAGGTTTGGGAGGCCCGAAAAGAGTAGCCGCGGGCCCGGCCGGGTGACTACGACGTCTATCGACGCGTCTGGTATCGCGCGCTTTAGCGCCGCCACGATTGGTGTGGCCTCGAGCGAGTCCCCTAGCCCCTGGGGAGATACAACGAGGAACTCCAACTAGACTCGCTCCACCGTATCACGTAGTGGCTCGAGACGAATCGAGGGTAGCGTCCCAACATTCACTCCTTCCGGTGCAAGGAGCAATGGTAGACGCCGCACGGACAAGTCATTGCCACGCTCAATCAATATCCACGAACCGTCAGCCTGTGCGCAAAGGCGTGGTCCTCCCCGAATGATTGTCGCATCAATCAGCTCGGCCAGATCCATGGCAGTTGATGGTACTGCACGCGCCAGTCGCGTCTTTCCATAGATCGCCGGTAAGCGGTCCCTCAGAGGCGAGAAGACGAGTTTTGGCTTAAGCGAGAATAGCGGCGTCCACCAGAGTCGGCCCGTCGGACTCAACTCGATTACACAATCGAAACGATCCTTTAGCGTGCTAAGGTATAAAAACGGCAGACGAAGCCTCGCTAGCCGCCTTCGTTTTACCAAAGCCCCTTTCTCGACGCGGTCCGCACTTAAGGCAGCGGCGGCACAATAGGTGAAACGATAGCGCTCGCCACGTAACTTTGAGCAGGTTTCGAAGAACTCGTGCTCGATCACCGAAGTTGCGGCACTATGCGGACTATGTTCCGAAAGCACGAGGACGTCTAGAGTCCGTCGCGCTGCGATTGGCTTTAGTTTGGCAAGGCGATCGAGCAAAGGAACGACAAAGCGGAACGGCGAGTATTTCAAACGTAGCCGAACCATCGATGCGAACATGCGAGGTACGGCCGTCTTAACATCGACTGAGGAGCCCGCACGATCTGCCCAATGGCTCGGCTCTTCTTTTACGCACTTGTCGAGTCGGCGAAGTTGATAGAGCAGATCAACGTCAAAAGAGAAATCTGATGTCTCAACGGATTCCATGGCGTCCTGGATCGCCGATCGCTTGAAAATCTTCGCTCCACATTGGGTGTCACAGTACGGCAACTTAAAGAGTACTCGTATCAGATAGTTAAATCCACGGCTCAGGATTCGACGCTTGAGAGACTGCTGAGTCTCTACGATTGCGCCTTTCTTCCATCGCGACGCGATAACGCCATCGGCGTTGCCGAGCACATCAACAAGCCGTCGTAATTCTTCGGCTGGTGTCGCTCCATCAGCGTCAACAAACGCAACCACGTCACCGCGGGCGAGATTGAAACCGACGCGAACTGCCCCGCCTTTGCCAACAACTGCGGGGATATCTGCGAATGTTAGCAGCGGGTCGTGTAGCGCGATGCCACGTAAGATCTCAACTGTGCGGTCTGTGCAATTATTGGCAACAACGCAGATCTCCGCAGTCGGCAAGGCACTCCGAAGATCTGCCAGAGTTCTTTGAATTCGATGCTCTTCATTATGCGCAGGAACGATTACGCTAAGCCACGTCGTTCTCTCAACCAATTGGTGCATTGTTGCTCTCCGCGGGGCTCGGCAGTCCGCCCTGCAGCTTATCCTTGAGGAGACGAATCGTCAGGTCTACTTCTGGCGCGCGAAGCGCCCCCGCTACCGCAAGGAAAGCAAAGGCACCGATCGCCAGTTGTCCCACCAGATACTCGATCCGGGCGAAGAGGCTCGGAGCGATCGGACCGCTGATGTGCTGGATCCATAAGAGCGTCGCGCCCATCACGAGCGCCGCGCCAACCACCCGCAGCATTGAGAAACTCACGCGGCGGATCCTCAGTCCCTTCACCAGATGACGCACCAGGAACATCATGGCGACCATCTGCGCGGTCTGGCTCACGCTGTTGGCCAGCAGCAGCCCGCGCGCCCCAAGCGTCGGCAGCCAGGTGATCGATAGCGCGACGTTGAGCAGCACGCTCCCCACGGCAAAGGCCACCGGCCAGCGCGTCTCGCAGCAGGCGAAGGCACAGCGCGTCAGCACGATATTCGCGCACAGCGCCACCAGGCCAACCGCCGCGAACGGCAGCAGGCCGGCCGTCAGGTCGGTCGCCGTCGAGCGGAAGGCGCCCCGCTCGAAGAGCGTGGCCACGATCGGCCGCGCCAGGATGATCAGCGCCACCACGGCCGGCACGCTGATGAAGTTGACCATCCGTATGCCGGTAAGGACTGTCTCGCGCAGCGTCTCATTATCTTTGCGGGCAAACTGGCGGGAGAGCAGCGGGAAGATCACCGTGGCAATGGCGGCGGCGAAGATCTGCTGGGGGAAGCCCACCAGTTTGGTCGCGTAGTTCATCCCGCTGATGTAGCCCGGCGAGAGCTGGCTAGCGAAGAAGCGGTCGAAGAACAGCGCCATCTGCCCGGCGGCCGAGCCGATGATAATCGGTCCCAGCAGGTCGGCGATCTTCTTGAACGCCGGGTCGCTCAAATCGATGAACAAGCGATAGCCCGGCTTGGCGCGCAGCAGCGGCGGGATCTGCACGGCAAGCTGCAGCGCCAAGCCGATCGCCGTGCCGAACACCAGCGCGAAGATGCCGAAGTGCCCGTGCCACAGAAGCACGCCGCCGATCGTGGCGAAGTTGATGGCGATGCCCTGCACGGCCGGCGCCTTGAAGCGGTGGTGCGAGTAGAGAATGGCCGAGAGCACGCCCGCCAGCGAGGTGCACATGATGGTCGGCAGCATGATGCGCGTCATGTGGACGCAGACGCCCATCTGCGGGGCCGGGAAACCTTTGGCCACGAACGGCACGTAGAGCGGCGCCAGCAGCCAGCCCACCACCACGCCGAAGCCCAGCACGATGACCAGCGCGTTGATCACGCTGCTGGCCACGCGCCACGCCCGCTCCTCTTCGCCGCGCTGCACCAGCTCGGAGAAGACGGGCACCAGCGCATTGACTAGCGCCCCATTGAAGACGCCGAACAGGATCGTGGGGATGACGGCCGCCGCCAGGAAGGTGTCCATCTCCCACGAGGTACCGAAGTACTTGGCGTTGATGACTTCGCGCATGAAGCCCAGCATCGTGGAGGCCAGCGTGGCCACCGCCACCAGCACCGTCGAGCCGGCCACCTGTCGCCGCGTGGGCAGCGGGATAACCTTGCGCCCTGGCTGCGGGCTAGTGAGCGCCATCGCCTCGCACCACCGCTGGGATGGTTTTCAGCAGAATCTTCAGATCGCCCAGCGGCGTCCAGCGGTCCACGTAGCGGTTGTCCAGCGCCATCCACTCATCGAAGGTCACGCTGGAGCGCCCGTTGACCTGCCAGGAGCAGGTGATGCCCTGCTGGACCGAGAGGCGGCGCATGGCGAACGCATCGTAGCGCTCCACTTCGCAGGGCAGCGCCGGGCGCGGGCCAACCAAGCTCATGTCGCCCTTGAGCACATTCCACAGTTGGGGCAGCTCGTCGATGCTGGTGCGCCGCAGCACGCCGCCCAGCGCATGCAGACGCGGATCGTCGATCACCTTCAGCACGGGGCCGGGCACGTCGCTGTAGGCCCGCATCCGCTCGTGCTCCAAGTGCGCGCCGTCGTACATGGTGCGCAGTTTATAGAAGCGGAAGCGCCGCCCGCCCTTGCCGACGCGCTCCTGCACGAAGAAGGGGTTGCCGGGCGAGACGGCCACGATGGCCAAGGCCGCGACAACGATGATGGGCAGCGCAACGATCAGCGTTAGCCCCCCGATGACCAGATCGGTGGCGCGCTTCCAGATCAGCCATGAGCGGGGAACGGCACGCGCACGAAGCGCGGCGACTGGCCGCGCGTTGGGTAATGTCTGAACCTCGTCCGCGTATGACGTTCGCATCGTTCCCTACAAGCCGTTACCGCGCAGCCGCGCCTGAGACTAACGTTGTGCGAACGATCGCCCCGATCGTCCCTAAGCCTTCGAGCACGCCGGCGTCGCCGTGCTCACATCCGTAATCGAGTAAGGGAACGTACTCCCTGGTATGGTCGGTTCCCGGGGCCGTGGGATCGCACCCGTGATCCGCAGTGATCAAGAGCCGGTCGCCTTCCTGCAGGTTGGAAAGCAGGCCTCTCAACTTGGCGTCTAGTTGTTCCAAAGCCCGACCGTACCCCCGAACGTCCCGACGGTGTCCGTACTTGGAATCGAAGTCATTGAGGTTGGTAAAGACCAGGCCGTGGTCCATACGGGCCAAAGCCTCACGGGTCCGCGCCATGCCCTCGAGGTTATCCGCCGTCCGTTCCGACGACGTTACACCTCTGCCACAATAGATATCGGAGATTTTGCCGATGGCATGCACCGGCCCGCCGCTCTTGGCCAGCTCGTCGAGCAGCATCGGCGGCGGCTCCAGGGCGTAGTCGCGGCGGTTGGCCGTGCGCTGGTAGGCGCCGGGTGAGCCCAGGAAGGGCCGGGCGATGACCCGGTTGACGTTGTGGGGCGGCTTCAGCACCTCGCGAGCCGCTTCGCACCACGCGTAGAGCTGTTGAAGTGGGACGGTCTGCTCGTGGCAGGCCACCTGGAAGACCGAATCGGCGGAGGTATAGAGGATGGGGCGGCCGGTCTTCTGGTGCTCCTCGCCCAGGCGCTGGATGATCTCCGTGCCGCTGGCGGGCTCGTTGCCCAAGGGCAACTTGCCGGCGATGGCGGTGAACCGGTCCATCACGTCCTGCGGAAAGCCGTGCGGGTAGGTGGGAAACGGGATCTCCGTCACGATCCCCATCATCTCCCAGTGGCCGGTGATCGTGTCCTTGCCTTGGGAGCGCTCGCGCAGGCGGCCGTAGCGGGCTCTTGGCTGTACGCCTTGGCCTTGGCCGCTGGCCTGGCTGCTTCGGTCGCTCTGGTTGAGGATGGCGGCCAGCCCCAAGCTGTCCAGGGTGGGGAGCTGCAGACCGCCGAGCGCCCGAATGGTGTTTCCGATGGTATTGGCGCCCGGCGCGTCGCCGAAGGCCGCGGCATCCGGAAGCGCCCCGACCCCTCCGGAATCCATCACCAGAATCACCACGCGAGACATACACCCTCCTCAGGAAGTAAACGCGGGTTTCGCACCGCACGTGCCTGTGGCCTCTAGCGGTGCCGTCCAACGATATCAACCGCCATGATGTCGGCGGCGGCGACGATGGCGGAGTGGTCGAGCGAAAGTTCCTCGATGCCATACGCAGTAATGGCATCGTGTCTCCAGAGTCCGACGCTTACCCAACGCGCATCACAGTACGACCACCAAGCCACACCCAGCCAGCGTCTCTCGTTCCAGATGGCCAGGGCCCAGCGTCGCGTGATCTCATAGTCGCGCGTGATGACCAGCGATGGTCGTAGGTTTCGTTGGCGCAGCTCGTCGGGCGCGTCCAGATTGCAGATGGGAGCATCATCCGGAAGGTCGTACCAGGCAAGGACGCGCCGGTCCCCAGTGGACAGCGGCTGGAGCATCTGCGCCTCCCATCGCTGCCGCTGGTTACCGCGGTAGAAGACCTCCGCGCAGACACCGGCGGCACTGTTGCCGACGTAGAGCGCACCGTAGTGCGATGGGTTGTCGATGCGGCCCCGGCCTTGCGCGGGGACATAGAGAGCGCCGCCCCGTTCGGTCGGGGCGGCGTTCTCATGATAGAAGAGCACTCGGTACAGCCTCACACGAGCACCCCGGCGTAGATCCCCTCCAAGGCTTCGATGATGGGGCCCGGCCCTTCTCGGGCGAGCACATTGAGCGGGATGCGCTCGGCGAGCAGCGGTTCCGGCGAGGTGAGCCACGGTCCGATTTGGCCGGCGTGCATCGCGCGAATCGCGCGGTCGAGAATGTACTCCAGGTCACTGACGCGCCGGGCGAGCTCTGAACCGACTGCTTCGGTTCCCTTGAGGCAGCGGTTCAGTTGAGAGCGATCCACGTTGAGCATGTCGGCGGTCGTATTGAGCCCAAGCGCCGTGACCAGGCGAGCCAGCTTGGGCAGGGTTGGGAAGGCCTGCTCGGCTCCTGGACGCAGCTCGACTGGGCGGTTTGCGCCCTTCCACGGACCCAGGCGCGAGGCGCGTTTTTTTCGGGCTGTGGCCGCAGGTCGTTCGGTCATTTCGGCTCCCCCGCTCTTATCATACTCCACATTACTTGTGGAGTACACTGGGCCGCTCGCGCGACGGTCATCTGAGGCGGCCCAAAGGAGCCTGTATGGGTTCTCTGCGAAGCCTGCGAGCACCATGCAGCTCGAGTCCACCGCGGTCTTCCAACCCGTCGCGGAAGGTTTCATCGGCTTCAACGAGGAGCTTCCAGGCGCAAACACCCAGGGGGCTACACTAGACGAAGCTCGCGAGAACCTCCGCGAGGCGGTTCGGCTTATCGTGGAAACGAATCGCGCTCTTGCCGAAGAGTCGATCAGCGGACCAGCCGTCATTCGCGAATCGCTGGCCATCACGGCCGCGTGAAGCGTCGCGACCTCATACGGCACTTGCATTCCCATGGATGCCGGCAGGCGCGCGAAGGCGCTAGCCACGCCGTCTATTTCAATCCGGAGAATCGCAGAACGTCGACGGTACGGTAGCATGATGACGCGCGCAATAGCGGCACTCTTCTTGATTGTCCTCTGCATGGTATCCACGGAGCCGTCCCGTGCCGCCATGCCCTCCCCGGCGCCTTCGGCCACTGCGGTTGGGCCTGCGGATGTGGGTGCGCCTGCGCCGGAGGCGTTTCGCGTGAGCGCCGATCGCTTGGCGTATTACAGCGATCGCTACGTGATCGTAGGCACAGGGCACGTGCAGGTGGACTACGGCAGCGCCGTGATCACCGGGCAGCGCTTCTCGATGGATCTGCGGCTCAACCGTTTCCTGGTGGCCGGAGGCGTGCATCTGCAGGCCCCGGACGGCGCGTATGACGGTGCCGCCTTCGCCGAGTACATCGACTTCCATCGTTCCTACTTCATCCCGGTCTCCCCGGAGCCCGACCGCTGGACGTTTCTCGACGGTTCGTACGGCTCGCACAATCCCGGGCGCGAGACGCCTGGCGACACGTTCTTCCTGCCGAATGCCGAAGGCTCCACGCTCTTC
Source organism: bacterium (assembly GCA_004297985.1). Classification (GTDB taxonomy): domain Bacteria; phylum Vulcanimicrobiota; class Vulcanimicrobiia; order Vulcanimicrobiales; family SCRA01; genus SCRA01. The sequence goes on from SCRA01000025.1 coordinate 27,106, forward strand.
CTGACGGCGCGCACGGCGGAGATCCGCCCGCGTTCCTCGGTGACGTTCCGCCCCGCCACGCTGCTGGCCGCCGGGGACCGCACGCTCCTGCCCACGCCCTCGTACGTGCTGAACTTCGCGGCCAACCCGTACTTCGGTCAGAACTCGCTCTCCGGCGCGCAGTTCGACGGCCCGGATTTCGTTCTGGGAGGGCCCAACCAGCTCGGGGCGCTGCACCTGCGCTACAATGGGCAGGATCGCGCGTTCTTGTCGTTCGAGGAACGGTTGGTAGAGGGCCACGACGGCCAACGCGGCTACCTGGTCTTCTCCGGCAATCCGCTCACCCGTCCGGACAAGCAGTTCAACCTCATCGAGTACCACAAGTTCAGCGACCGCACATCCGGGCAGTTAGTGACCCAGCTCTTCACCGATCAGCCGGGGCTCTCGCAGCCCCTCTCTTCCTCCGGCTTTGCCACATACCAGCTCGTGCATTCGCTACGCGAGTCGTTCGTGGCGCTGACGGGGACGCAGAGCGAGGGGAACCTGCTGGCGCCCAATCCGCTGGGCTACTACGGCGATCCCTCCCACGGCATCGTGCCGAATCACCCGTTCAAGGGATCGTTGAGCTGGACGGGTTTCGCCCACAATCTCGACAAGCACTACAACACGTTCTTCCGCCTGCGCTCGGGGATGGACTACGATCACGACGTGTACGGCGTACTGCAAGGCCACAACGGCGACGTCTATCCCACGCTCTGGGACCGCTACGTGGGCGCCACGCTCTACACGAAGTCGTTCGACGTGGGGCGCGGGGTGAAGCTGAACGGCTCGCTGGATCGCCAGCTCACTTCGTACAGCTACCCGCATGTGAACACGTCGACGAGCACCACGCTGACGGCCAGCAAGTTCTTCACTACCCACGAGGCCGTGGTGGCCCAGATGCAGTTCGGCGACTCCGTGGATCAGTGGCCGCCATTTTCGCGCAGCGGTGCGCTGCAGCGCAGCTTCATTTTGAGCAACTACTTCACGCCCAGCCCCGAGTTCTCGCTGCAGCTCTCCTATGAGCACAATGACGACACACCGTCCGTGCTGCCCGTTTTGCCGGGCCAGCTCTTGACCACGCGGCCCTCCAATCAGCTCTTGGCGGATCTGCGCGTCCGGCTGACCCGATCGCTGAGTGTGGACATCGCGCGCACCTACTTCTTCAACTTCGGCGTCCAGAAATGGTCGCCGGGCTTCGCGATCACCTTCGGACCATGAGAGCGATGCGCGTACTCTTCCTTCTGCTGGCTTTCGCGCTCGCCGCGCCGGCGGCAGCGCAGGTACCGGCAGCGGCGCAACAGCAGCCGATTCAGATCTCCGGGCAGATCCTCGACGTGCAGAACGGCTATCTCTTCTTCACCACGGGAGACGCCTTCAAACTCGCGCAGGACGCCAAGATCAATGGTTACCACCTCACCGGCACCCGAGCCGCGCCGCCTTTCGAAGTGGGAACCTATGCCTTGGCCGACCTCGATACGGGCAGCAAGAGCATCGTTACCGTGCAGCTCAGCACCGCGCCGATCAAGGGCGGCATCGCTCCGAACCACGTGGACCGCGCCTACGTGGTGGCGCTCTCGCCGCCCGTCGCCAACCCGGACCTGGTTCCGAAGCAAAGCCAGTACGGCCACGCCGCCGGTTACACGGGGCGCGACGTGCTGGTGACCTTCCGCGTGGAGGTGCCGCCCAACACGCCCATCGCAAGCGACGTCTTCATCGCTACCGACGTCAGCGACTGGCGCGCCGACGCTATCAAGCTCCATCGCCTCGACGGCTTGCACTTCGCCGTCACCTCGCGTCTGCCGTCGGGCACGATCATCCACTACCGCTATACGCGCGGCTCGTGGCAGACGGGGGAGCGCAACAAGGCCGGCCAGGAAGGCCGCGTACGACAATACATCGTCCCCGAGGCCGACACCGCCCAGCGCGACGACACCGTGCCCAACTGGGCCGATCTGCTCCCCGGCGGCGCGGTGCCGCAGATCCTCGGCGCGCCTCCGACGCCGGCGCCGGTGATCAAGGCGCCATAGCGCCGTGCTCGAGACCTTCGCTGCGAGCCAGATCGCGCTCTACGTCAACGCGGGGGTCATCGAGGGGCGCGGGCCCGCACAGGTGGACCTGGGCAACGGCCGACGCGCGGACGCCGACGCGTTCGCCTACGACTTGCGTTCGGGGCGTCTAGTGTTGGCGGGCCATGTGGATCTCACGCAGGACGGCGGCAAGGCCGCGCTCCACGCGGCCGCCGTCGTGCGCACGCCCAACGGCACGATCTACGCGCTGGTGACGCAGCCGCGGCCGGTGCGCGAGCGCATCGACCCCCGTACGCTCAAAGCGCAGGATGACGACGTCCCAGGCGACGCCTTCGCCTTCCCCAATATCGCGGAGTTGCCGTGGATGGTGGCCGATACGGCGGAGGTCGTTCCTCAGACGCTGGTCACGCTGCGCCACGCCACCTTCCTCTACCCCACGCGCGGCGCCACCGTGCCCAGCTACGTCTACGTCTTCTCCTCCAATGCGTACTACGGCAACTCCACGCTGCCGTACGCCAGCTTCGACCAGCCCTGGCCCTACCACGGCGGAGCTCACGCACTCGAGACGGTTCATCTGCGCTACGAGCAGACTGCGGGCGCATCGCTGGGATTCGACCATCGCCTGGTCTTCGGTGACCGCGCCTACGCACTGCTCTCGCTCGCGCCGCTCACCCAGAGCGATCGCCGCGGCGCGCTCACGATCTACCAACGCATGAGCAACTCGATATACCAGACCTTCAGCGCCTACGGCTACCGCCAAGGCGATCCGCTGCGCCTTCCGCAGCAAGCCAGCGCCGCCTTCGGCTACACGCTCACCGACGCGCTGCACCAGTCCTACCTCCAGCTCTCGCTCAACCAGAGCTACGACTCGCTGGTGGCCGGCGGCGTGCCCAACCATCCCAGCGGCGCGCAACTGGGCTGGTACGGCTACGATCACGCCCTCGGGCACTCGGACTTTCACTATCGTCTGCACACCACGCTGAGCTACGGTCACGACGCCTTCGGCTTGGGCTCGCAAGTCGACCCCGCCGCGGCCACCGACGCATGGACGCGGGGTGCCGGCATTGCGCTGAGCAGTCCGGTCTTCACGCTCCCGCTGAGCATCCAGCTCTCGGCCTACGGCGAGCGCGACCTCTCGTGGTACTCCACAGGGCCCGGCTACGGCCGCGTGGGCGACGATCTGGTGCTCACGGCGGCGCGGCGCATCAGCTCGCGCCTGGGCGCCGTGGCCAGCTACCAGGTGCTCGACGCTTCGAACCCCGCCGCGCTCTACCGCACCACCGCGCTCAGCCTCACCTACGACGGGCCGGCGCAAACCCAGGTGGTGCTCTCGCTCCAGCACGCCGACGACGTCAACGCCGTGCGCGTGCCCTACCAGGCATCGCTCGATCTGCGCCTGCGCATCTCGCGCTACGGCGTACTGGAGATTCAGCGCGCCTACCTGTTCAACTACGGAGGGCAGACGTGGTCGCCACGCTTCACCTTCTCGCTCTTGCCGTAGCGCTGCAGATCCACGCGCAGGTGCTGGCGCTGCAGGACGGGCTGCTGGTGTTGACCAGCGGCGATGCGCTGCGCGTGGACCCCGCGCTCGACCCCCAGGTGGAGCGCCAAGCCGCACCGGGGCGCTACGTGCTGATCTCGCTCGACGAGCGCGGTGTGGTGCGCGCCCTGCGCGTGGGCGATCACCCCTTTACGCAAGGAGAGGCGCCGAGTGCCGTGCCCGCCGCGCTCTTCGTCACGCCGCCGCACCGCGCCGCGGAGAGCGCGCAGGAGACGAGCGTGACGGTCACGCTGACGGTGCGCGTCCCCTCTTCCACGCCGCCGAACGACGCCGTCTACGTAGCGACGGCGGCGAGCGAATGGAACGCCAATCAAGTGCGCTGCACGCAGCTCGACGGCATCACCTGGCGCTGCTCGCTGACGCTCCCGGACGGCGCGCCGCTGGCCTATCGCTATACGCGCGGCGCCTGGAGCACGGCGGAGAGCGATCCCGCGGGCGGCCAGCCCGCAGCGCGCACGCTGACCGCGCGCGCCAACCTCACCGCGAGCGATACGGTGGCGCGCTGGAGCGACCAGCGCTAACGCCCCTAGTGTACGCGGACGGGCAACTGCGCCGTCGCGGCGCGCCCGCCGGTGGTGACGGCGGTGATCTCCAACGTGTAGCCGCGCTTGAGGAAGAACGGGATATGCGGTACGGTGTAGCTCACCGTGAAGACCCCAGCGTCCTCGCGGTGGAAGCCGATCGTCATGCCCTCGAGGCTGGCGCGTACGGCCGCGACGTTGGTGGTGGTGACGACTTTGCCGAAGACCCGCTCGCCGGAGCCCGGCGTGTCGTCGGAGATCTCGACGCTGAAGATGCGCGGAGGATCTTCCGGCGCGGCGATGCGCCCAGCGTAGCGCCCGTCCTGGGGCACCACGTGCACCTTCGGCCGCGCGGGCGTGGCGGGCGCGAGCGCCACGATGTCGGTGCGCACGTTATCCGCGGGAGCCAGCGTGGGCTTGGGAATCGGCGTGGCGATGACCTCCACTACCTTGCCTTGGCGCGGTAGCGGCGTGGGCAACGGCGTCGGCGCCGGGGATGCCGTTGGGGCTGGCGTAGGGGGCGGCGCCGGTGAGGGCGTGGGAGCCGGCGTGGGCGAGGGCGTCGATGCCACGACGGCCTGCTGCGCGTTCTGTTTCGCACTGTGAGTGCAGGAGCTGAGCAGCAGGATGCCGGCGAGGAACGGCGCGATGCGGCGGGCGAGAATCACGGGCCTCTAATGCGCGGTCGAGGGAGGCCGTCCCTCGTCGGTGCGCCAATGCTCTCCCGCGACGATGGAGTTCTCACCGCTCGATTTCTCGGGCATTGCCGTCACCGATTTGG
>SCRA01000026.1 GCA_004297985.1 bacterium
CCGGCGGCCACCGCACCGTTGATGTAGGCGGCGCTGTTGGGATCGGTCGGCGCCCCTGCTACCGGCTTGTTGTACCAGCCGCCGGCCGTGAAGATCGGACAGCCGGCGAACGTGGCGACGTTGCCGCCGTTGGTCACCGGCTGCGCCACGGGAGCCGTGGTCGGGGTCGAGACTGGCTTCGGCGTGGGTGAAAGGTTCGGGTTCGGGGCCGGGGGCGCAAGCGACACCGGCGTTGCCGTCGGAGCTGGCGTCGACGGCGCCGATGACGAGGTTGCGGCGGCATAGTGCGCCTGAACCTGCGAAGCGGTCAGCGGCGTTCCATAGATCGCCACGTCGTCGACGGTGCCCGCAAATCCGGGATCGCTGTAGCCGGCATCATCTCCGATGGCGAAACCATGAGTGTTGTCGTATCCGACGAACGTGCCGGTCTTGCTCTTGGAGGCCACGGCCGCGCCGTTGAGATAGAGCGTCGCTGTGGCGCCGTTATACGTCGCGACGACATGGTAGGTGACGTTCGGCTGCAACTGACTCGGGGAGCTCACGACGAGCGCGCCGGACGACAGATTGAACTGTGCGTCGATGTGCCCGTTGGCAAAGTAGAGATCGTACGGCGCATACCCCGCGTCGGACCCGTAGCTCAAGGGGACCGTGTTCGACGCGGGAACGGTGGAGAAGCGGAGGAGAGCCTCCATCGTGAGTTGCGAGCTTACCTTGAGCTTAGCATTCGGAGGGACGGATACCACTCCGCCTGCACCGCGAGTGCCGGGGAAGCGCATCGACGTGTCGCCGCTGCTCGCGAGGAGCCCGGCGGTGCTCGTGGCGACGCCCGATCCGATCGTTCCGTTGAGACCATTCGCGGAGCTGTCGTACGCCACTGAGCCGCCGCCGTCCAACTGATAGTAGGCGATGGGCTTGGCGGCGAGAACGGTCTGAGCGTAGCTGGATGTCGCGCGGGTACTGGTGGAATTCAGGGACGCGACGGGGGGGAGTGCCGCAGGGGTCGGGTTGCCGGAAGATCCAGGTTGCCCAACGGCGGGGGGGAGGGTGCTACCGGGCGAGCTGGCTCCGCCGCCGCAGGCGGCGAGCGAGAACGCAGCGAGCCCTAGCAACACCCACGCGAAGTGTGGGCGATGCATTCGGTGAAGACTCCTTTGTTGTGGGGGGTCAAGTGGGGAGCATGCCTCTACTTGAACGGCAGGGCATTCCAGCGATCTTAACGCGAAACCCGCAATCTCGGTGATCCGTGTGCGTAGTCACCGCACCATATTGATACGCGTAACTCCTTCAGCAACATGGCACTTCTGCGGGAGGACCATGATTGAAGCGCCAGACAAGCCGAGCACACGAGCTTCAGAAGTTCACCCAATCGTCCGATTGTGGTAGGGTGGCAGAGACTTCTAGGAGCGTCGCCGTCACTGGGGGCTCTAGCGAGAGCGCATACGAGCGCGCCCTTGCTTTGCTATCTCACGAACTCGCGGCGCAGGGACTCGTCGAGCTGATCGTGTGGCGCTGCGGCGGAGCCGGCCTCTGTTCTCTCGACCGAGCATCCGGCGGGGCGGCCGAGCGCGATATCTGCGACGCGAGCACGCTGGGTAGGCCCGAGGGCGCGGCGATCGCGACCAGGCAGACGCAGGTGCTTGGAGGTGCCGTCATCGCGCCCATCGCGTTCGAAACGCGCATCCTCGGCGCACTCTCCGCCCACTTTTCCTCCGAGCCGCGAGCGGCGGCCGCCGTTACGCACATCGAGGCCTCTGCCGAACGGCTCGCGACGCTCCTCGAAGTATCGCGCCTAGCGCAGTGCAATGCCACGGCCAGCCGCGATCGGGAGGTGGTCGTCGCTGCACTGCAGGCTATGGCCGGAGGGACCGAGCTCCATGCGATCTGTGACGCCGTGAGGCGTCACCTGGGCCGGACCATCGACTTCGACTGCCTGGTCGTTGCGCGCACGGTCTCGGAGAGCCAGGAACTGGAAGCCTTCTACCTCTACGAATCCGGCGTCCCGAGGGAGGTCTCTATTCGCATGCCCCTCGGCAGCGACGGCCCCGGCCCGACGGTCGCCGCGACGGGCCAGTCACTGCTCTTCCGCCACACCTCGGATTGGCAGCGCTTCGGAGCGAGCCAGGTCGACAAGGATCTGCCGCCCAGCGACCTCCCCGCCTCAGCGATCTTCGCGCCGCTGCGCGCGGGAGCCGCAACGTTAGGTATCGTCTCAATCCAGGCGGAACGGCCCGGCGCCTTCGGCTACCGCGAGCATGCGTTGTTGGAGCCGATCGCAGAGGGCCTGGCGCTCGCCATCGCTCGCTCGAATCTCCAACACGCCAACGAGGACGCACGTATCGAACGGGGCGTGATGGTCGATGTGGCACGGGCGCTCGCGCAAGATATCCACCCGGCACGCGTCTTCGAGGAAGTCTGCCGGCAGACGCGCTTGCTGGTCGATTCGCCGGACATCTACATCGCACTGACACACGACGACGCGCCGCTGCGAATGGTCCACCACTTCTGCGACGCTGCAGCCGTGCCGCTGGAGGCGGAGGACGTGCCCTCGCCGCGCATGCTCGACGTCGCACGCAAGGGTAAGCCCCTCATCTGCAACACACGCGCTGAGATGTCGGCAGCGGGCGTGCCCTCGGAGCTGCGTACGGATCTCAACTCCGTCGCCATCGTTCCGCTACGTGCGGGCTACGCCATCCTGGGAGTGCTGCACTGCGGGAGCCCCCGGGAGCACGCGTACCCGGCATCACGCGCCGATCTCTTGATCGCGGTCGGCGAGCAAGCGGGTATCGCGGTGACCAACGCGCGCATGTTCGAGGCTGCTGCCGATCATTCCAACCGCGACCCGCTGACCAACCTGCTCAATCACCGCGCCGTCATGGTCGGCCTCCAACGGCTGCTCGCCGAGCGCACGCCGGGAGTGGCGGTCGTCCTGCTCGACGTCGAGGCCTTCCGCCTCTTCAACACGACGTTCGGCCACCACGTGGGCGATGAGGCGTTGCGGTTAGTGGCGCGCTGCATCCGCGGCTCGGCCGGCGAAGAGGACCTTGTTTCACGATACGGCGGCGACGAGTTTCTGATCGTCCTGCCTGAAGGCGGCGCTGCGAGCGCGAGTGCCTTCTTGGACCGGCTGCGTGCGCAGCTCGTGACTTCGCCGCTCGACAGCCCATCGGGCGTTCCGATCCCCATCTCCTGTTGCGCCGGCATCGCCGCGGCACCGGCGGACGGTACGACGCGCGAAACGCTGGTGGCCGCCGCAGACGAACGCCTGCAAGCCGAGCGCAACGGGAGCCACGCGCGCATCTCCTATGCCTCCGGGCGAGCACATCCAACGTTGAGCGACGCCCAAGAGGGACTGCTCGTCGCCATTCTCCGCAAGGATCTGTACACCCGGGCACACATTCACTTCGTCGGAGAGACGGCGCTCGACTTCGCCGAGGCGCTTGGCCTCGACGCCGAGATGACCAGAGCGCTCTTTCTGGGCAGCCTGCTCCACGACGTCGGAAAGATCTGCATCCCCGACACCATCATCTCGAAGCCCAGCTCGCTCGCTCCGGCGGAGCGCAAGATCATGCAGCGCCACACGATGCTCGGCTACGAACTGGTGCGCGGCGTCGACGGCATGGACATCGCCTCACTCGCCGTTCTGCACCACCACGAGCGTGTCGATGGGCGCGGTTATCCCTACGGCTTGGCGGCGGAGGCGATCCCCTCCATCGCGCGCATGGTGACGATTATCGACGCCTTCTCGGCGATGGTGCTCGACCGCCCATATCACAAAGCGATCGCCGACGACGCAGCCAAGACAGAGCTGCGCCGGTGCTCCGGCCGCCAGTTCGATGCAGGCTACGTCCCGATCTTCTGCCGCCTCCTCGACGCGTAAGATCCGCTACACGAGTACCAACGTCACGTCGAAGCCCGGGCCTCGCGCTTCGTCACGCGGTAGACGTTACGTACTTCTTTGAGGGCGGCGAAGCGCCGCAGCAGCGCGTCGAGATGTTGGAGATTGGAGATTCCGACCGTGAGGGAGATGACGGCGCTCTTGTCGCGCTTGACGCGTGCCGTCACGGAGTTAGCGTTCGTCTTGAGCTCGGCGCAGATTCCCATGACTTCTTGGAGCAGGCCAGGCCGATCGTACGCTTCGATCTCCACATCCACAAAATGCAGCGATTCTCCGCGCTGGGTCCACGCGACGTCGACGAAGCGTTCCGGGATGCCGTTCATATAGCCGACGTTTGGACAGTCCGCGCGATGGACCGAGACACCCTTCCCGATGGTTACGAACCCTATGATGGGGTCGCCTGGAACGGGACAGCAGCACTTGGCCAGACGAACCAGCACGTCCTCGACGCCCGGCACGATGATTCCGCTGCGGGTGCGCGGTACACGTTTCGGAGCTGCACGCTGGACGGTCGAGAGGTCGATGACGTTCTCTTGCTTAGCCTCCTCGCGCAACCGCTGCACGACCGATGCAGCGCTCGCGTCGCCGAACCCAATGGCAGCGAAGAGATCCGTCACTGAGGCGTAGTTCATCCGCGTGGCGATGCGTTCCATCAACTCGCCGCGGCCGGCATCGGGGCGCACGCCCTGACGCGCCATCTCGCGCTCCAGCGCCTCTTGACCCAGAATCACGTTCTCGGACTTGCGCTCCTTGCGGAACCAAGCCTTGATCTTGTGCTTTGCGCCGGAGGTGTGAACGATCGAGAGCCAGTCGAGCGAGGGTCCCGCCGAACTCTTGTTGACCAATATCTCGCAGATGTCGCCGTTCTTGAACTGATAGTCGAGCGGAACGATCTTCCCGTTGACCTTTGCGCCCACGCAGTGGTGACCGACGTTGGTGTGCACCTGGTAGGCGAAGTCGAGCGGAGAACCGCCGCTGGGCAGCTCGAAGACGTCGCCCTTCGGTGAGAAGACGAAGACCTGGCTGTCGAAGAGGTCGAGCTTGAGGTTCTCCATGAACGCACGCGAATCGCGCATATCGTTCTGCCACTCCAGCAGCGAGCGCAGCCAGGAGAGCTTCTCCTCGTACTCGTGGGGCTTGGTGCCCTCTTTGTAGCGCCAGTGCGCCGCGATGCCGTACTCGCTGGTGCGGTGCATCTCCCAGGTGCGGATCTGCACCTCCAGGGGGTCGCCGCCCGGTCCCACGACCGTCGTGTGCAGCGATTGGTACATGTTGGGCTTGGGCATCGCGATGTAGTCTTTGAAGCGCCCCGGGATGGGCTTCCACATCGAATGGATGACGCCCAGGACGCCGTAGCAGTCCTTGACGGTATCGACGATCACGCGCACCGCGGTGAGATCGTAGATCGAGGCGAAGTCACGCCCCTTCTTCAATTTCTGGTAGATCGAGTAGAAGTGCTTCGGGCGCCCGGTGACCTCCGCGCGGATGCCAAGCTCGGCGAAACGCTCCTTGAACTCGTCGACGACGGAGCTGACGGTCTGCTCACGCTCCGTGCGCTTCTTGGCGACGCGCTCGGAGATGTCACGATAGGCCGCGGAATCGAGGTAGCGTAGCGCCAGGTCCTCGAGGTCCCACTTGATCTTCCAGATGCCCAGCCGGTGGGCGATCGGGGCATAGATCTCCAGCGTCTCGCGCGCGATGGTCTGCTGCTTGCTCGGTGGAAGCGAGGCCAACGTGCGCATGTTATGGAGGCGGTCGGCCAGCTTGACGATGATGACGCGGATGTCCTTGGCCATCGCCATGAACATCTTGCGCAAATTCTCGACCTGCGCGTCTTCTTTCGACTGATACGGAATGCGCGTCAGCTTCGTGACGCCGTCGACTAAGGCCGCGATCTCCGGGCCGAAGGCAGCGCTGACCTCTTCGTTGGAGACCAGCGTATCTTCGACGACGTCGTGGAGCAAGGCGGCGGCAATCGTCGCGCGATCCATCTCCAGTTCGCCCAGCACCTCGGCAACTGCCAACGGGTGGGCGATATAAGGCTCACCGGAGGCGCGCAGCTGCCCTTTATGCGCCCCATCGGCGAAATCGTAGACGCGGCGGAGCCAACCCTCGTCGAGCGTTGGATCGTAGGTCTTGATGCGCGTGGAAAGCGCATCGACCGGGTGTGACGCCTGCTCGGTCTCCATGCGTTTCCCCTCATTGTGCCATAACGGGTCGCATCGTGCAAAGCACACGCCGAGCAAACATACGTTTGCCCTATCCTGTCGCGGCCCGCTTCTGCCGAGCCATGCGCTGCGCAACGGTCAGGGCGCGCTCGAGGCTCTCCGTACGTGCGACCCCTCGTCCCGCGATGTCGTAGGCGGTTCCGTGGTCTACGGAGCAACGCACGATCGGCACACCCAGCGTCACGTTGACCCCCAGCTCGATGCCCAGCAGCTTCACGGGAATGTGCCCCTGATCGTGATACATCGCCACCACCACCTCGAACTCGCCGGCAAAGGCGCGCGCGAAGACGGTGTCGGGCGGCCACGGGCCGCTGGCGTCGAGCCCCTCGCCGCGCGCCGCCTTCACAGCCGGAGCGATCGCCCGCTGCTCCTCGTCGCCGAAGAGCCCGCCCTCGCCGGCGTGCGGATTGAAGCCGGCAACGGCGATGCGGCGGCGTTCATCCCCCAGCAGCAGTGAGGCTTGGCCGGCGGCGCGGATGGTTTCGAGAACGCGCTCCAGCGTCAGCGCCGCGGAAACGCCGGCAAGCGCGCAGTGGGTGGTAACGTGAACCACGCGCAGGCGATCGGTCACCAGCAGCATACGCTCGCGCCCACGCACGCCGAAAGCCTGGGCGATATGCTCAGTGTGCCCCGTGAACGGAATGCCGGCGAGGTTCACGGCCTCTTTCGAGATCGGGGCAGTGACGATAGCGGAAATGCGCTCGCAGCGCGCCAGCTCGATCGCCGCGTCGAGATAGGCAACCGCCATCTCACCGCCTTGCGCACTCGCGACACCGAGTTGCGGGGCGAGATAGGGCCTGGCGGGCTCGAGTACGTTGATCCTGCCCGCACGCCAGGCCGCGGGGTCTTCGATCGCGACGACGGGGTGGCGCAACGCCAGACCGAGCTCGCCAATGGCGCGCGCGTGACCGACGGCGATCAGCGGCTCCTCGACGTGCGCGTCGAGCACCTTGGCGACGATCTCGGGGCCGATCCCGGAAGGGTCGCCCATGGTCAATGCGATCGGCTGCAACATCGGCTCAGGCCCTTCGGCTCGCAAGATCGAGCGCCTCCAGCGCCGCGAGCAGCGCGTCGTCGGCTCCAAGTGAGCCGGACTTGGTGAGCAGCGTGAGATCCGAACCCAGCGGCCTGGCCAGAACGACCGCCGGCGCGATCTCGCCGTACACGGTCATTCCGCGCACGCGCAGCGCATAGAGGATCTGCAGGGCCGTCTCCCCGCCGCAGGCGACCAGCGTTCCGTCCGCCGCGGCCTCCAATGCGGCGCGCGCCAGAATGCGTAGGCCTCTCCCGCGCAGCACGGCGGCGCGCTCTCCAAGGAGCGCGACTTGGCGCGCCGTCGCCGCTGCGCGGCTCCCGGCAGCCACCGCCACAGGGCCGCGCGCGCGGGGCGCGGCCGCCAGCGGCACGTATCCGGTCGACGTGCCAAGAACGCGTGCGAAGGCCTCGGCCAGTCCAGCGCTCCCTACGACCAGACGCCGCCCGGCGGAGAGCATCTCCCGCGCAACGGCGTCGAGATCGCGATCCGTGACGGCATCGGGGACCTCGGCACGCAAGGCGGGGGCGCGCCGCGCGATCAGCCCAGCGAGGCTCAACCCCTCTTCGGCGCCGGGGATCTCACGGGCGAACGGCCCCGCGAAGAGCGGCGCACCATCCACCAGCGCGATGCCGCCCGCCACGGTGCGCCCCCGCGCGGGGAACGCCGGAGCGATCAGCGGCTGTGCGCGCAAACGCGCTGCCAGCGTGTCCACCAGCTCGACCCACGGGCCGCGCAGCGTCGAGTCGATCTTGACGAAGACGATGCCGCGCTCGGGCAACGCCAAGCCGGCCGCTGCTCGACACGCACGCTCCGGCTTACTGCGCCGCGTCGGAAGCACCGCCACATCGCCCCCACGCAGTGCGCGGCGGCCAAGCACGACCCGTCGCGGCGCCCCCACAGCCCGTACCAGCGCGGCGGCCACCTCCGCCGCACCGGTGAGATCGTCAGCGATGGTGAGCGCAAACACGAGCGCGCGGTACAGACCGCATCCCGGCTAGGTGCCGCCGCAGGCCGCGGAGACGGGGCTGTTTACCCGAGAAGGTAGTTCCATGAGGCTTGATCAGTAAATTCCCCGCGAGACGATAGAGACATCTGCGAAACAGGAATCGGGCCCACGTTCTTACCGTAAACATAGCCGGCGCAGCCCCAGGCAGTCAATCCATCCTTAGCCACGCGATGGAGGCAGCTGCGAGAATGGAAGGGGCGCTCGTGCCGCAATCCATCTAGGGGCGCATCCAGGGCCCCGCTGTCGGCGCCACCTCTCCCGGCACCGCATGGATGAAGCCCGGTGCTTCACCGGGCTCGTAGAAGGCGTTAGGCGGACTCGCGTTGAGGACCCGGTAGCCGGGCGCACCGTCGAAGCACGGACCAGCGGTGGCATCAAAGACGATGAACTCGCTCCGATGGACGAACGCGAACCTCAACGTATCGCTATGGATGTACTTCCGGATTCTGCGAACGAGCGCGGCTTGCGACGCAGTCAACGTGGGAACGCCGGCTTTCCCAATGTCCTCGACGCTGTAACTGGGCTCACCGGGCTGCGATCTCCGCTGGAAGGTCAAGCACGCGATGCCGTACTCGCCGACGCGGACTGCCGGCCATTCGCCAGGAGCTGGAATAGGTGATTGACGGTGATCGTCGCGCTGCACCGGCGCTCGGGAATGAGCACGATCATGGTCATCGACTGCCCGAGGGCCAGCGCAGGAGACCTCAGCGAGCAACGCAACGAGCATCAGCAGGGCCCGGAACATATGCCCCCGCCCGTATCAGCGTACCGCTCTCGGATTGGCCGGAGAGCAACGCCGTATCGGCTCCCGTGCGGCCGTTGCGACCCGGCCCCCGGCCCAGCGCGCGGCACCGGCGTCGGGCTTAACTTTCTTCTGTGTCACAATATCTCCTCATTGATCGTGGGCTTCGGCAGCACAAGTTGTCAGACACTTTACGGGCGGACGGGGCGGACGCACGTCATAGCCGACTTAATATCTCCGGAAACCGCGCGGCATAATCGTGATGTGTCTCCAGGCGTCAAGTTGACGTGGCTATGCTCCACCACACGCTGCCGAAATCGTTACGGTCGTGTAGATGGTCACCGCCGTTGTTGCCGCGACGGATGCGGCCTCATGGAGAAGGTTGCTCCACGAGGCTTGATCCGTGAACACACCTGGCGAGACTAGGCCATAGCCGGCGAAAGCATTTTGAAACAGAGATCCAAGGACAATGTTCCCGGTACTGGAATCGAGGGTGCCTTCTGAGCCCATCCGCCACGCAGCGATCGGGCCGACGTTCGCGTTGACTACCTGGTCGCCACAGCCTCCACTGACGAACGCACTCGCCCCCAGGTTCACCGAGAGTGGCGCTGTGGGTGGAAGTGGTTCAGTGAGGGCACCTTGCGGCATGCGCGCAATACTATCGCCACGAGTGCCATTAACCGAGAGGCCGTCATAGCTCTCATACGGGCCATAGCCTGTTGGCGCAAGGTTAGCCTGCGCAATGTAGCTATTCGGGTAGTATTGCGGGCCGCCATAGTAGACGGTTGGATTACCCGGCGCATAGAACGTACAAAGACTCGTGCCATTGTAACAGTCGGAACCCCATTCGCCGAACGCCACCTGATTCCATAGAATCGTATTCTGATCGGCAGCATTCACTCCGAAGTAGGAGCCGTCGATCGCGTACGTCGATACGCCATTTTGGGCAATGGTGTCGACCTTAGCGATGGAACAGCGAGAGCAAGGTGTGTAGATGCCAGCTGGATCTGCTCCGGGCCCTGACACATCGCTCGGCGCTGACGTGAAGAGCCAAGCTGCATTGTCCAAGTAGATAATCTCCGAGTTTACCCATGCGGTCTGAGGATTGTAATAGCTTGGCAGCTGGCCTACCTCCGTAAACAGCACCTGCGTTCCCGTCGTTGCACCGCTCACGATCATGAGTTCCTGTCCGCACCCGTAATGATTGTAATAGCCCTGCATTTGCACAGAATTTCCATTGACGCGAACGTACGGTTGTATTGAACTGTCGCTGTTGTATTGAAGCCCTCCTTCCGTTTCAGAGGCGTTAGAGGCGGCTGAGCCCGTGAGCTCAAAGTACAGGTAACCAACGTCTTGTGGCGCAAAACTAGATGTTCCACAAGCGACATTCACAAATCCCCAACCCGCGCTGAACCCACATGGCGACACAAGCCGAACGTACACCCCTCGAGGACTCGGCGGTGGATTCGGCGGCGAACATGCGGATGAATAATCCATTGGTCGGAGCCGGCCTGAGCGATCGGCGCCTCGCGGTGGGCGACTTGCAGCGTTAGAGCCAGCCGGATTTCCAACCGTCAGCTTGACGTAAGGAAGAAGAGCTGGGTTGTTGCTGATAAGGCGTAGCGAAGTTCGATCGAGGTATACGAAGTCGCCGCGTTGATTTGGCGGCATCAACGTCATCAGCTTGCGGGCCAGTTGTCTATCGGCACCAGTAACCGAGGGATCGATATACGAATCGAGCTGGGCAGCGGACAACAGCTTTCCACGTGCTGCGGCAAAGATGTTTGGGACCGCTTGCGCGGGCGGAGTCTGCGCCGAAGCATGCCGTGATGACGTCGCCGCTTGCCCCCCTGGCGATGGCGGCGCCTGCGGAATATTCGCCGCGCCTCGCGACGAGCAGCCAGCAGAAACAGCTAGCAGTGCAAGGGTTATAACACCCAGCACTGCGCGACAATTGAACGCCATTGTCCTTCTCCCAATAGCCTAAGCAAAATAAGCTAACTAGAGACATATGCCCCTGCCACGGATACCTTGCTGCCAGGCTTGTCGTTTGGCATCTGCGGGCCAGTAGAGTCCGGCAGTCGATCTTCTTGGGATAGTATGATTGCGAGTCTGAATTGAATGCGGCGAACTTGCCGTCTGGATAGACAAAGTGCCGCGTCGGCGGTCAAAGTACCGTCTGGTTCGGTGGGCCATAGCCGCAGTCGGCCCGCCCCGGGACACGCGGCCGCCCGATGTCACGTAGGCTGTAGCTCGGCGGTCCAAATTGCGATTTGCTGTCGTCCGGGCGGTCAAAAGCACTATGCGGGACCCGCCACGACCTTGAACAGCCATCGTCCACCGATAGCAAGGCGCCCCAGGGAGCGTCGCAGTTAGTAACTACCAGGATTCGACAGGTCATGGCACCCCGTACCATCAGACCGCGCCGGTCCGCGTTTCTACCATTAGGGACGAACAGAGGGCAACGGTTCGCGGACTACTTGACGGGCACTAAGCGAATATCCCTAAGTTACCACGTTCCCTTGGACCAGTAAACCAGCTAGCGTACGCTTAGTCTGTATTTCGATGCTTGCAATGGTACGCGCCCGCTCAGAGAGTCCAGTATCTCAACGCAATTCTCACCCAAGAAACGGTCGGAGCATGCTCAACAATCGCTTTCACTGCTCGCGCATGAGGGGTTTTCCCGGGCCCTCAGAAGACGACTACCGGTCACCAAGCGCTGCCGCGTGCGATCAAAAGCAACCAACAGCTCGCGCGGACCCGCTAGTAGCGGATGAAGCTCGTGACGTCGATTCCGTCGAGCGCCTTACGCCCGTTGAGCTCGGCGAGCTCGACGAGAAAGCCGAAGCCGACGATCTTGGCGCCGAGTTTCTCCAAGAGGCGGCGCGTCGCGCCAGCCGTTCCGCCCGTCGCGAGCAAATCGTCGATCACGACGACGCGTTGCCCTTGGCCCACGGCGTCGGCGTGGATCTCCAAGGTGTTGGTGCCGTACTCGAGCGCGTACTCCTCGGTATGACGCGCGCCGGGCAGCTTGCCGGGCTTACGCACCGGCACGAAGCCTGCTCCGATAGCATAGGCCGTCGGTGCGCCGAGCATATAGCCGCGCGCCTCGATACCCACGACGTAGTCGATCTTCTTGTCGCGGTAGGTCTGAGCGAAGAGGTCGACCGAGCGGCGGAAGGCGCCGCCGTCCCGCAGGAGCGGGGTGATATCGCGAAAGAGGATCCCGGGGATGGGGAAATCCGGAATCGCGCGGATATACGTCTCGAGTTCCACCATGGGGAGAGTGCCTTCGGGCCCCGGCGAAGCGGCCCCTCCGGCCGCCACGCTACTGCTTGGCGGCTTCGGCCATCGTCTGGTCACCGGCTAGGACGTCTAAGCGCGTTTCTCCGAGGTGTGCGGTGCGCGGCGCATAGCCGACACGACGAGTCCGATGAGCAATCCGGCGCCTATCGCGATCCACGCGGCCTCAGGATGCGCCAAGCCCGCGACGGGAACGAGCGCATCGATTGACAGGCTGCCGGGTCCGACGAACGCGAGCACGAGCGCGGTCATCGCATACGCGGCGGGCAGCTCGTAGCCCCCGTTGTAGTTGAAAAAGCCGTGCGGGAGATGCTCGCTCAACGACGCGACCAGCATCACGGTGATGATGAGCGCCGGCCCGATGGGCCCTAGCCAGCCGACCGCGAGCAGAAGGCCGCCGGCGAACTCACCGATTCCCGCAAGGATGGCAAAGGCGACGGGAGCGGGGAATCCGAGTGTCGCGAAGTAGGCGCCGATGCCCTTGGGGCCGCTGCCTCCGAACCAGCCGAAGAGCTTTTGCGAGCCGTGTGTAGCCAGCCCGAGACCCACGACGAGCCGGGCGACCAGCAAGGCGAATGACGAAACCATGGAACGATCCTTCCGTTCCTCACAACGGGCTCTGTGAGAGCCCGCGAGAAACAATCCACAGCATATGACCGTCGATGAGCCCGGCGAGTTGCGTCATCGGCGAGATCGGCTGTGTGTGCACTTAGAGAGGAGGCCTCCGTTCATTCGTTCAAACGCTCCACATCCTACATTTATCGCAAGGAGACCCACGATATTATGAGTGCGAACACAACCGCGAAGGCGGCGGCCGGCGTGCTGGCGCTGCTCTTCGCAACGCTCGCGTCGGGTCCGATCGCGCCCGCCGCCGCTCAGAGCGCGTCGAGCTCGGACACCGCCGTCGTGGCGATGTACGAGGAGCCGGCCAGCCTCAACCCGATTTTGGGACCGCAGATGGACTTCGCGACGATGGTCGATCTGACGATGTTCCCGAACCTGTTCGGCGTCCAGCCCGACGGTAAGCTGACGCCGGACCTCGCCGCAGTCGTGCCGACGGTTCAAAACGGCGGCATCTCGAAGGACGGCCTGACGTATACCTTCCATCTGCGCGCACACGTCGAATGGTCGGACGGCCAGCCGTTCACTGCGCAAGACGTCCTCAAGACCTACGAGCTGCTGGTCGACCCGCACGTCAATGCCTTGACGACGGCCGGCTTCAATCAAGTGGCCAAGGCCGACGTTCTCGATCCCCAGACCATCCGCTTCACGCTGAAGCACCCCTATGCACCGTTCCTGACGACCTGCTGGTCGGCCGTGCAGATGGGCATCATTCCGGCGCACATCTTCGATAAGGTCGCCTCGACCGACGTCAACAAGACGTCATTCAACTACGCGCCGAGCGCGGCGCTCGGCCCTTACATGTTCGAGTCCTGGAAGCACGGCGCGGCGATCACCGTCGTGGCGAACCCGCACTACTACGGCAAGAGGCCCAAGCTCAAGAAGATCGTCTTCCAGATCATGCCGGACCAGAACACGATCCTCTCCAGCATCCAGGCGGGAAGCGTGAACCTCTACACCTTCGTGCCGATCCAACAGGTCGCTACGCTGGCGAGCAATCCGCTGGTCAAGATACACTTCTACGAGCAGTCGGCATGGGAGTGGGGTCAGCTCAACTTCAAGGACCCCGTGCTGCAGGATAAGCGCGTTCGGCAGGCGCTGGAGTACGGCATCGACCGTCAAGCCGTCGTCGATCACGTGTGGCAGGGCAAGGCCACGCCCACAGCCGACGCGCAGATCCCCATGTACTGGAGCTACGACGCCGCGATCAAGCCCTATCCCTACGATCCCAAGAAGGCCGCCGCTCTGTTGGACGAAGCCGGCTGGAAGATGGGGCCGGGCGGCGTGCGCGTCAAGGACGGCAAACAACTCGTGATCACCTACTCGACCACCGCGGGCAACCCGTGGCGCGAGGAGACCGAGCAGATCATCCAGCAGCAACTGGGACAGGTGGGAGTCAAGATCGACATCCACAACTATCCGGCGAACATCTTCTTCGGAAACATCCTCTTCCACGGACAGTTCCAGATCGCGGAGTACGAGGCCACCGGCGGACCGGATCCGGACCTGCGCATCTATCGCGCGGACTCCTGCAACGCGATCCCGCCGCACGGCTCAAACTACGGCGCGTGGTGCGACAAGCGCATCGATCCGTTGCTGCAGCAAGAAGAGGCCTCGACCGACCGCACGGAGCGCAAGGCGATCTTCGACAAGATCAGCACGATCGAGCACGAAGAGATGCCGAGCCTCTTCTACTACTCGCCGAAGGGCATCCTCGCGACCAGCCGTCTCGAGGGCTTTACGCCAAACGGATACGTCCAGCCGACGTGGGACGTCACCGAGTGGTCCATCGGCAAGTAGCCTGACCGCATGACGGGAGGGTGCCCTCGCGGGCGTCCTCTCGTCGTCCTGTCGATTCGTCCGCACGAGGAGAGAGCATGGCGACGTACATCGTCAGGAGGCTGCTGCTCAGCATCCCCCTCGTCTTTGGCATCACGATCGTGATCTTCTTCCTGGCACACCACCTTCCGGGCGGCCCGCTGGCGATGTACCTGAACACAGCCTCGGTGACGCCGGAACAGCTCCAGCACTTGACCGTACAGCTCGGACTCGACAAGCCCGTCTACGTGCAATACTTCGAGTGGCTCGGCAAAGCGATCCACGGCAGCCTCGGAAACTCTTTCGGCGACGGCCGCCCGGTCCTGGCGGTGATCGGCGACCGCATCCCCGCGACGCTCGAACTGATGGGCTTCTCCTTCGCCCTTTCCGTCACGCTGGCGTTCGCCTTCGGCATTCTCTCGGCACTGCGGCGCGACTCGCTCTTCGACTACGTCGTGACGGTGCTCTCGTATGCCGGCATGTCGATGCCGATCTTCTGGCTCGGCATCCTGGTCATCATGCTCTTCGGCGCTCAGCTTCACTGGCTGCCGACGGCCGGCATGGCAACCCCTGGCCAGCCCTTTTCGCTGGTCGACAACCTGCGCCATCTGATCCTCCCGATGTTCGTCCTGGCCGCTTTCACGCTGGCGCAGGAGAGCCGCTACGTGCGTGCGAGCATGTTGGAGGTCATCGGCCAGGACTACATTCGCACCGCACGTGCCAAGGGGCTCACGGAGGGTGCGGTGGTCATCAAGCACGCGCTGCGCAATGCGCTCATCCCCGTGGTCACCGTGCTCACGCTCGATGCCGCCTACCTGCTCTCGGGGGCGCTGGTCACCGAGACCGTCTTTGCGTGGCCGGGGATGGGGCGCCTCTTCTACGACTCGTTGCGCGAGGGAAACTACCCGGTCGTGGTGGGAATCGCGGTCCTCGTCTCCATCCTCGTCATCCTTCTGAACATCTTGGCGGATGTACTGTACGCCGTGCTCGATCCGCGGATCAAGTACAACTGATGGAGATGACGATGGCCAACGGCGATCTGCAAGAGCGCCGCTCGTTCTGGTATCGTTTCTTCCATCATCGCAACGCGGTCATCGGCTCGCTGATCCTCGTCGCAGTCAGCGTCCTCTGCATCGCGGGGCCGGTGCTCTGGGCGAACAACCCAACCACCATCGACTTCCTCGCCTTCGGCAAGGGCCCCAGCCTCCATCACCTCATGGGCGCCGACGATCTAGGCCGCGACGAGCTGACGCGCATCCTCTACGGCGGGCGCATCTCGATCCTCGTCGGCTTTATCTCGATGGTCATCGGCATCGGCATCGGGGGCATCGTGGGGGCGATCGCCGGCTGGCTGGGCGGATCCGCGGACTTTGCACTGATGCGCGTGGTCGACGTTGCCCTCTCCATTCCCTCGCTCTTCCTGCTGTTGCTGCTCTCGGTGGTCTTCCCGTCCGGCGTGCTCTCCATCGCCTTCATCATCGGGCTCTCGAACTGGATGGTTCCCGCGCGCCTGATGCGCAGTCAGGTGCTGAGTATCAAGCCACGCGAATACGTCGAGGCCGCGCACGCGATCGGAAGCCCGCCATGGCGCATCCTGCTGCGCACGATCACACCGAACGCCATCTCACCGCTGATCGTGGCCGGCACGATCCTCATGGGCCAGGCGATCGTCACCGAGGCGGTGATGAGCTTTCTTGGCTTCGGCGTTCAGCCGCCGATCCCGAGCTGGGGGAACATGCTCACCAACGCGCAGACGTTCATCGTGAGCATGCCCTGGCTTGCCGTCTTCCCGGGCTTCATGGTGTTCGTGACGGTGCTGGGCTTCAATCTCGTCGGCGACGGTCTGCGCGACGCGATGTAACCGGCGTGGCGAGCGAGCGCGCGCCGGGTGCGATTGGATGCAGAGGCGGTGGGGTATAAAGCCCTCCTAGCAGCAGCCAGCGAGGGCAAGATATGTCATTCATCGACAAGGCTAAAGAGATCGCCGAGAAGGCCGGCGAGAAACTCAGCGAAGCCGCGCGCAAGGCCGAGGAGTTGACGCATACCGCTCAGGAGAAGGCCCAGGAACTGGCGCATACCGCTCAGGAGAAGGCCGAGGAGCTGGCGCATACCGCCCAAGAGAAGAGCGACGAAGCGAAAACGCCCCCGGCGAACTGACGCAACAGCCGCTAGTCGTTGGGCCAGGTCGTCACGGGGAGGCCCGTCTCGTGCTCGATCTCCAGCAGGCGGTTGTACTTCGCTAGACGCTCCGAGCGCGTAATGGAGCCGACCTTGATCTGGTCGCCGCCCCAGCCGACGGCAAGATCGGCCAACCAGTGATCCTCGGTCTCGCCGCTGCGTGCGCTCACCGTGACGCGCCAGCCCGCGTCGCGCGCGAGAGCGTACGAGCGCGCCGCCTCCGAGAGCGTCCCGATCTGGTTGACCTTGAGCAACAGCGCGTCGGCCGCCCGCGCGGCGACGGCGCGCTCGATGCGCTCGGGATTGGTGCACAGGAGATCGTCGCCCAGCGTCAGCGCATCCTCCGTCAGCGCGTCGCGTAGGGTCGGCCAATGCGCCCAGTCGTCTTCAGCGAGTCCGTCCTCGACGCTGATGATGGGATAGCGCGCAACCCACTGAGCGATGCGCGCGATCATCTGTTCCGCGCTGAGTTCGGCTCCGTCGAGCTCGTAGCGGCCCGCGCGATAGAAGTGGCTCGATGCCACGTCGACCGCGAGCGCGATGTCTCGGCCGGGCGCGAGGCCGCCACGCTCGATCGCGGCCACTGCCGTCTCGAGCATCGCCTCGACGCCCTCGAACGGCGGGGCCAGTCCCCCTTCGTCCGCCGTCAGAGCGCGCGCGTGGTAACGCTCGGCGCTCAGACCCACCGCCGCCTGGTAGACCGCGTAGGCAGCGGCGAGCCCTTCGTCGACGGTGCGGGCCGCGACGGGAACGATCAGGACGTCCTGGATCGCCACCTGTCCGCCGGCGTGCTTTCCACCGCTGAAGAGGTTGATCGTGAGGCGCGGCAGCGTGCGCAACGGGCGGCCCACGAGATCGGCGAAGTGACGATAGAGCGGGAGTTCGAGCTCTGCAGCATGGGCACGTGCAAAGGCGATCGAGACGGCAAGGAGCGCGTTGGCACCCAGTCGCGATTTGTTCGCCGTGCCGTCGAGTGCGGCGAGCGCGGCATCGAGCTCGCGCTGATCGGTGAACGTGCGTCCGGTGAGCGCCTCCGCAATCTCCGTCTTCACGTTGGCCACGGCGCGCCGGCACCCTAGGCCGCCGTAGCGTGCGGGATCGTTGTCGCGCAATTCGTAGGCTTCGGCGCGCCCCGTCGAGGCGCCCGAGGGCACCGATGCGGTTGCGCGCGCTCCGCCCTCGAGCTCGCAGTACGCCTTGACCGTCGGCCGCCCACGGCTATCCAAGATCTCCAAAGCGCTCAGCGCGCGAATCGTCGGCATCGCTCTCCTCTCTCGCCAATCACACCAAGGAATCGGCCCACTGGGAATCGCTGCCTTCGAAGGCTCGTGGGCGTAACGTTCGCTTCGCGGGGAGGCCCGTCGGCGCGCTCTCCTGCGCGCCTCCTACTACCCTCGCGCGTGCTCTCGCCATCCATGGCTCCGCACGCGCCTCGTCGCCCCCGCTGCGCGAACATTACGCCCGCGAGCCTTCGCTGGATGCGATGGCGGCGAGGAAACGCTCGATCAGCGCGTCGAGCGTGTGGAGTCGGGAGCCGATGAGCGCGAGCACCGCCTCGCGCTGTCTCGTGCGCTCGCCGTCGTCCAAATATTCCAGCGGTGAGCGCCCCGCCACCCGCGCCAACAGGCAGCCCAAGGTGTGCGCGACGGCTTCGACCTCGAGGTCTGCTCGCCAAGGAACATCGCCCAGAGCCTGCGTGTAGCTCTCCCAATAGAGGCGTACGGCGCGCACGAATGCCGCGCGGAAGGCGGGCAGATGGTGCGCCTTGCTCAGCAAATGGGTGAGGCTGAAGCCGAGGTCGAAGGCGGGATCACCGAAATGAATCACCTCGTGGTCGAGCAGGACCAGACGTCCGTCGTGCACGAGCACGTTCTTCGGGCTGTAGTCGCCGTGAACCAGCGTAAGAAGGCGCGTGCGCGTGCGCTCGATCAGCGACGTGAGGAAGCCGCTTGCCGCCGGTACGCGCTGGGCGGCGAAGGCATAATATGGCTCCAGCCGCAGAGACTCAAAGAACGATCGATCCGCGAACTCCGCCGCCAGTTCGGAGCGCCGCTCCCACGCACGGCGCTCGAGCGTCCCTAGGATCACGCCGAACTGCCGCACGTGATCGAGCTCGATGCGCCCGGCCAGCAGCGCCGTCTTCCAGTTCTCGTGAGGCTGCGGCACGGCGGCCATGGCGAAGAGGTGCTCGTCGAGATCTTCGAAGAGCAACGGCGTGATGCTCCCCGGCGGAGCCAGCTCCGCGAGGCGGCGCAGGCCCAGCGCCTCGCGATGAATGCGCATCGGATCACTGAACCAGTCGACGGCAACGCGCAGCTTCGCCAACGCCTGTTTGAGCACCCAAGCCTCGCCGCTCTCGCGCACCAGGAGCACGGTGCGGTTGGAGACGCCGCCGCCGAGGACGCGCACCTGCGGCATCTCATGGGCCGCGATACGTTCCGTCTGGCGCAGATAGTCTAGAAGCTGACGAGTATCCTCGATGTCGAGCGGCAACATATGCTCCAACGCGCGTAGCGCTGAAGCATTACAGGAGACGGTACGCTAGACCTCTTGCTTGCTTATCGCCTCGGCGATGTACTGCGACTGGCGGATGGCGAGCGTCACGATCGTCATGGTCGGGTTCTCCGCGGCGCTCGTGGTAAACTGGCTGCCGTCCGAGATGAAGAGGTTCGCGATGTCGTGCGTCTGCCCGTGTTTGTTGACGACGCCAAGCTTCGGATCGTCGCTCATCCGGCACGTACCGAGGTTGTGCGTCGAGGGGTAAGGCGGGGTGCGCATCGTCTTGGTCGCGCCGACGGCCCGGTAGAGGCGCTCACCTTGCGCAAAGGCGTGACCGCGCATCGCGATGTCGTTGGGATGGTCGTCGTAGTGCACGTTGGCCACCGGCAAGCCGTATTGGTCCTTGACGTCGGCATTCAGCGTCACACGATTGGTATCGCGCGGCATATCTTCGCCCACCAGCCACATACCGGCGATCTGCGTGTAATTGTCCATGAAGTGCGTGAAATCGGCTCCCCACGCTCCGGGCTTCAGGAAGGCCGCGAAGAACGGGAGACCTAGCGAGATCGTCTCCATCTCATACCCACCGGCAAAGCCCCGGCTGGGCTCGAAGCGGGCTTCATCCATCACGATTCCCGCCATCGTCGTGCCGCGATACATGTGCACCGGCTTCTCGAAGATCGCGTACACCGAACCGGTCATGTGGCGCATATAGTGGCGCCCGACCATGCCCGAGCTGTTCGCCAGCCCGTCGGGAAACGTGCTCGAGGCAGAGTTGAGCAGGAGGCGCGGCGTTTCGATGGAGTTTCCAGCCACGGCAACCACGCGCGCCTTCTGCCGTTGATGGGCACCGCCGGCGTCGGCGTAGACGACACCCGTGATCTTGCCGGCACCGTTGTGCTCGATGGACAGAACGTGAGACTCGGGGCGCAGATCGAGCCTGCCGGTGGCCTCGGCTTTTGGGATCTCGGTGTAGAGCGTTGACCACTTCGCCCCGGACTTGCACCCCTGGAAGCAGAAGCCCAACTGCAGGCAGCTTGGCCGTCCGTCACGCGGCCGGCTGTTGATGGCTATCCGGCCTGTGTGGCACTCTTTGTAGCCGAGCTTCTGCGCACCAGCGTACATCACTTTGAAGTTGTTGTTGCCGGGGAGGCCGGGGATGCCGTTGGTGCGCGTGACGCCCATCTTGGACTCCGCACGCGCGTAGAACGGCTCCATCTCGGCCAAGGTCAACGGCCAGTCCAGCAGGTTCGCGCCTTGGACGTCGCCGTACGTCGAGCGAGCGCGGAACTCATGCTCTTGGAAGCGCAATGACGCGCCCGCCCAGTGGGTGGTCGTGCCGCCGACGGTCTTGCAGACCCACGCAGGGAGGTTCGGGAAGTCCTTGGCGACCTGCCATGAACCAGAGGTCGTCCGCTTGTCGAGCCAAGCGAGCTGGCTGAACGAGGCCCACTCGTCGTTGACGAACGCGGCCGTCGATTGCTGCTTGCCGGCCTCCAGGAGCACGACCTTCAAGCCCTTCTGCGTCAGCTCGTTCGCGAGCGTACCACCGCCGGCACCGGAGCCGACGATCACCACCACCGAGTCGTCATCGAGATCGAAGCGCGTCATGGCGTCTCCTCTACCGTGATCGCAGAGGGTTGAAAATCAACCCGCGGCGGGCGGGCTCGCGCTCGCGGGAGGCTTGGGCAGCCAGGTGAGATCGTCGAAGCCGCGGTGCAGATACCCGCCCTTGGGCCACGAGGGACCTTGATAGCCGAAGTGCGCGAACGCCATCTCGTTGTTGTAGAGCGACGTGATGCATGTCGAGCGAACCTTCGAGAAGTACGGTGTGCCCTCGATGTGCTTGACGGCCGCCAGCCGTTTTGCGGATGAGGCAGAGACGAACTTCCCGCCCGACGCCGCATCGAGCGAGGCGCTGCCCTCGCGCAGGAGCGCCGCGACGCCCGCGTCACGCACGGCCTCCGCATCGAGATCTTTGACCAGCAGCGCATAGACGGCGGTGGGCAGAGCCTTGTGCGGATACAGCACGCGTCCGAATTGCAGAATCGTCTCGCCTTCTGCCTGCGAGAGCGCATGGAGCGGAAGAGCCCACGTGCGGCTCGGCGCAAGACTCGCGAGCACCGAGGACGCAGCGAGCGTCCCCATGAGAACGCCTGTGCCTTGCAGCATCGTTCCGCGCGTCATGGTCGATTCCGATGGTGTGCGTGGCATGCTAGCCTCCGGACGGGATCGCGATCGAGAACCGCCGCTCGCTTGCTGTGTGGAAATCTCGTCCTTTCTAACAGTATGCCCACGCCGAGGCCTAGCAAGGGCCCTTTCCAACGAGCGCCATCGACGCAGAGAGAAGAGGCAACCACTCACTCTATAGCGGAGGACTTCGTTGATCGAGATCGCCCGGGAGCGCGGCCCCAAGCCGCCGCGCGACGTCGTCTACGGCATCTACCGCGACGGCGACAACAACTTGGACCGCGTCCAGTCGGCCGCCATCGCCTCGGCAGAGCGCGCCTCGGCCGATGATGCGCACCTCGCTTTCGCCGTGGAGAACACGACGCGCCAGGGCGTGCCAAGCGGCACGCTGCACACGGAGGACGGTACGATCGTCGACGGCAAGGCACAGTGGAGCCGCCGCGCGCCCGCCGACATGGCCTCACCAGCCGAGCTCTCTCATTTCGTCGAACGCACGCTGGAGACGGCTCACGCGCGCGGCGGTCAACAGGCGGTCTGGATCGAGCTGGTGGATCATGGCGGAGGCGACGGCGGCGGCCTCGAGGCAGATTCGGCGCACGCGATGATGGCGATGCCTGCGATGGCGAACGCGATCGCCGAGGGCACCGCCGCTTACAATGCGCTCCACCCGGACGACAATCGCCACGTCGAAGGCGTCGTCGCCAATCAATGCCTCATGTCGACGTTGGGCTTCGCGAAGGAACTCTCGCGCGCGGGCGTCGAGTATCTGGCGGCCTCCCCGGAGACGATGATCGCGCCGGGAGTTCCCTCGGGCACCGTGGCAGAGGCCGTACAGCGCGGCGGAGGCGATCCGCACGCTACTGCGCAGGGAGTGGTCGACGCCGTCATGGATCGGCGCTACCATCTGGACGGCACCCCTTACCGGCCGGCCGCCGCGTTCAACGTGCTCGATCTCGCGCCCACGAAGATCGCCGCAATGGAGCGCGCGGTGCGTTCCGTGAACGGTGATATCGCCGCCCTGCCTCACGACAAGGCGGGGGACCGCGCGGCCGGCACCGTGGCGCAGGACGGCGCGCAGACCCGTGGGATGGTTCGCTTCGACGATGACGGAACGCTGCCGTGGCATGCCGATCGCCCCGCGGAGGCGCTCTACGGCAAATTGGCCGGCGACGGTCGGCTCCCCGTGGCGCTACGACGCGACGCCGCCGCGGCAGCACAGACCGTCGACGATCTCGTAGTCGCTGATCGCGAGGCTACACGCTTCGAGCCCGGTGCGATCAGCTATCGCGATGCCGTGGGACCCACGGTGCACTTCCCGGTGAACGCCAAGCAGTACGACGCATGGGCGAAGAACGGCGTCTCCGAGACGGATAACCGCTTCTTCCACGATGTCGGCGGCAGGGACGCCGCTGGGCGCCTCGGCGCGGTGGCCTGAGATGATCCTTCCGCTCGCGGCCTACGTTATGGGTATGGAAAGCCCCACGGGGCGTCCCCCGCATAGAGGAGGACCGAGCGGATGACGAGACTGCGCTGGCCATTGGCCGGCATCTTCGGATCGTTGGCGATGCTGATCTGGTCGTTCGAGGCTCCGCCGCCGTTGGCGCAGATCCTCTCCGACCGCATGCTCGCAATCACGCCGGGCGCCGTTTTCGGGTTCCTGATCGACAACCTTCAGCTCATAGGAAAGCCGCTCTTCTTCCTCGCCACGGTCGCCCTCGAGCTCGTGCTGGGCGCCGCCGCGGCCTTGCTCTTGATCCCGCTGGCTCGCCTGCGCCCGTTGCCGCTACTTGGTGCCGGCGCCGCACTGGGACTCCTGCTCGCGGCGCTGGCACGCATGACCCTGGGTGCGGAGGCCGGAACGCTCACCGTGCTCGCTGGCTTTCTCCTCTATGGGTTGGTGACGGCGGCCGCGGGGCTTCTGCTGGGCGCGGCACTCGGCACGGAGATCGATGCCGGCACGGAGCCGCGTCAGGCAGGGCGCCGGCGCTTCTTGGCGATGGCCGCCGCGGCCTTGGGCGGCGTACTCGCAGCGGGGGCCGGCGTCGAGGTCTCGCGCACCCTGCGAGGATTGGGCGAGCACGGCAGCGTAACGCCAGCGGGCCCGGAGGCGATGGACGATCTCGTCGACCTCGGTGAGGTCGCCGGTACGGCGCTGCCTGTGGCGATTCTCAGCGCGCCGCGCGTCGAGCGCGTCGCTGTCGGCGGGCAGCCCCGGCCGACGGTGATCCACGCCTCGCCGCCAGCGGGGCTCACCTCGGCGATCACCTCCAACCGCGATTTCTACGTGATCTCGAAGAACTTCCTCGATCCCGTCGTCGATGCGCGCAACTGGTCCCTCCAACTACAGGGCCCGCTGGTCGCCCAGCCGACAACGCTCTCCTACCAGCACCTGCGCGAGATGCCGACGCGCAGCGAGTATGTCACGCTGGAATGCATCAGCAACGACGTAGGGGGCCACCTCATGAGCACGGCGCACTGGACCGGCGTTCCGTTGCGCGACCTGCTCAAACAGGCGGGTGTGCGCGACGCGGCACGTGCCGTCGCCTTCACGTGTGCCGACGGGTACGTGGAGAGCCTCTCGATCGAGCAGGCCATGGATCCCACGACGTTGGTCGTCTATCTGATGAACGGCGAGCCGCTGCCGGACAAGCACGGCTTCCCCGCGCGTATCGTCACGACGGGGCTCTACGGCATGAAGAATCCCAAGTGGCTGCGCTCGATCGAGCCGGTGGCCGCGCCCGCGGCGGGCTTCTGGGAGAAGCAAGGCTGGAGCACGGAGGCGGTCGTGAAGACGACCTCGCGCATCGATCTCCCCACACAAGGGCAGCGCCTCTCCTCCTCCGATGTCACGTTCGGGGGCGTGGCCTTTGCGGGCAGCCGCGGCATCCGACGCGTGGAGATCTCGACGGACGACGGGAAGAGCTGGCTCCCCGCGGAGCTGGAGCACCCGCTTTCGGGGTACACCTGGACGCTGTGGTATCGCTCGTGGAAGGCACAGCAAAGCGGTCAGGTCACCGCGTTGGTGCGCGCCGTCGACGGAACGGGTGCCGTGCAGATCGCAACGCCCACGCCGTCATATCCCTCCGGGTCCACCGGCTTCGATACGCGCGCGCTCGTCGTTGGAGCGGGCTAGGCCGGCGCGAGCGCCTCGGCGGCGCGGCGGAGCTCCGCGATCTGAGCGCGCACCGTGCGCGCCTGATGGACGTCGGCGAACTCGAACCTGACCCCGATCTCGAAGTGGAGGTCCTTGGCGCGCACGCGCACCGAACGCACGACGGCGCGCACCTCGTCGTCGCAGCCAGGAATCGGAAGAATCACGCGTTCGCCGACCCGCATGACTTGAGCCAACCGTACCTTCGCACCACCTGAGGAGATATCGAGGATCTTCGCGCCCACGTAAGCCGTCCCGACGCGCATCCGCGCGCTCGCCTCGACACGAACGCGGCGCGAGCGCCGGCGCTCACCGCCTCTCGTCGCGGTAACCGGCGGAGAGGTTTCGAGCGCCAGGCGTTCGCTCCGCGCCTCCGAGCGCTCCCGCAACGCGCGCCGTTCCGCAGCACGCACCTCGCGGTAGAGAATCTCCTCGAGGGCGGGCGCGAGCGCGTCGAACGACAGGTGAATCTCGAAACGGTCGGCAACGGAACGCACACCGCGTACTTCTGCACGCACCGTCACGCCCTTCGCGGCACCGATCGTCAGTTTCGCTTTCGAGCCCGCCGGCAGCGCATCCGGCGCGAGCAGACGCGTCCCCCGCACGGAGAGGTCGAGGGTCACGGCCTGCCACGAGCTGCCGTCGAGGAGGCGCACGCGCACAGGTAAGGCCACAGGTTGGCGAAAGTACCGCCGGCGATTCGTCGTCACATTCGTCCCCCATGCATTATGAGGAGCCGACCATCCAGACCGCTCGTCTCAAGGCACAGCCGCCCCATCGTCAGCTTCACCCCTGGGTCTTCGCCGGAGAGGTAGCCGACCTCCCGGATATCGAGCCCGGGGAGTTGGTTCGCGTCGTCGACGCGCGCGGCCGGCAGGCGGGGGTCGCCTACGCCAATCCACGCTCCAAGATCGTCCTGCGCTACTTGGCACGCGGCCACGACGTCCAAACCGACGGTCTCTGGGCGCGAGGCATCGCTGCCGCCGTGGCGCGCCGCGGCGATCTTCCGCCCGGAGAGGCCCGCCGCATGGTCAACGCCGAGGGCGACGGCCTCCCCGGCCTGATCGTCGACGACTACGCCGGCTGGCTCTCCATCCAGTTGACGACGGCGGGGAGCGAGCGCGCGCGAGCAGAGATCGTCGCGGCTCTGTCGGAGGCGCTGCGCCCCCGTGGCATCTACGAGCGCAGCGACGTTCCGGAGCGTGCGCTGGAGGGCCTCGAGCAGCATACCGGCCTGCTCTGGGGTGAAGAGCCACCGGAGCTCGTGGAGATCGTCGAAGGTGCGGCGCGCCTGCTGGTCGATATTCGCTACGGCCAGAAGACGGGGCTCTTTCTCGATCAGCGCGAGAACCGCATTGCGACGACACGCTATGCGCGCGGCGGACGCGTCCTCAATACTTTCTGCTACTCCGGCGGCTTCAGCGTGCACGCGGCGCTGGGCGGCGCGCGCGAGGTCACCAGCGTCGACATCTCGGGCGAGGCCTGCGTCTTAGCGCGGCGCAACCTCGAGCTCAACGGGTTCAACGACGACGGTGCGCGCACGCACGCCGAGAACGCCTTCGACTTCCTGCGCCGTAATGCCGACGCACGCGAGCGATACGATCTCGTGGTGATCGACCCGCCGGCCTTTGCACGCGGCCGCGCCAGCTTAGCGGGGGCCTTGCGCGGCTACCGCGAGGTCAACGTACGCGGTTTCAAGTTGCTGGAGCCCGGCGGAATCCTCGTCACCTGCTCCTGCTCGCGCCCGGTGACGCGCGAGATCTTCCGTCAAGTCGTGCAACGTGCCGCCGCCGACGCCAAACGTTCCGTGCAGATCGTCGAGGAAGGCGGCCACGCCGACGACCACCCCTCCCTGCTGGAGGCTCCCGAGACCGACTACCTCGTCTGCCTCACCCTCCGCGTCATCGGCTAACGTATCTCAACACGGACGGCGGAGGGAAACCGATTCGAGAGGACGCGGGACGGAAGGGACAGGGGCGCTCGCTCTTATTGCAGCGGTGCGACGGGGATGTCGATCTCGGGGCGTCTGGGAGCGAGCGAAGGCAGGATGCCGAGAGCGAGCGGGAACCGAGCGAGGGCGCGCACGATGTGCGCCCGAGCGTCCCCGAGATCGACATCCCCGCCGCACCGCTACGATCAGGCCGTCTGGATCGAGGCGGCCGACTCCAGTCCAAGCTCCTGCGTCGAGATCTCGCGCATTTTGAACTTCTGGATCTTCCCCGTGACCGTCATGGGGAAGCCCTCCGCGAACCTTACGTAGCGCGGAACCTTGTAGTGGGCGATCTGGCCCCTGCAGTACTCCTTGATCTCCTCTTCCGTGACCGTACAACCTTCGCGGACTCTCACCCAGGCACAGATCTCTTCACCGTACTTGACGTCCGGCACGCCGATCACTTGGACATCGGCGATCTTGGGATGAGAGTAGAGGAACTCCTCGATCTCGCGCGGGTAGACGTTCTCGCCGCCGCGGATGATCATGTCCTTGATGCGCCCGACGATGTTGACGTACCCCTCGTCGTCCATCGTCGCGAGGTCCCCGGTGTGCATCCAGCGCTCGCGATCGATTGCATGGGCCGTGGCTTCGGGGTTGTTCCAATAGCCGAGCATCACGAGGTAACCACGCGTGCAGAGCTCACCGGTCGCCCCGCGCGTCACCGTCTGCCCCGTAGACGGGTCGACGATCTTGATCTCGGCAAAGGGGTGGATCTGCCCCACCGTGGAGACGCGCTTCTCCAGCGGATCGTCGACGTGCGACTGCGTCGAGACGGGCGAGGTCTCCGTCATGCCGTAGCAGATCGTCACGTCGGTCATGTGCATCTCGCTGACGACGCGCTTCATGACTTCGGTAGGGCAAGGCGAGCCCGCCATGATGCCCGTACGCAGCGAGCGCAGGTCGAACTCCTTGAACCGCGGATGGTCGAGTTCGGCGATGAACATCGTCGGCACGCCGTAGAGCGAGGTGCAGCGCTCTTCCTGGACGGCCTCGAGACACGAGAGCGGATCGAAGGCATCGTTGGGCAGAATCATCGCGGAGCCGTGTGTCATGCAGGCCAGGTTGGCGAGCACCATGCCGAAGCAGTGATAGAACGGCACGGGGATACAGACGCGGTCCGCGGGCGTATAGCGCAACGTCTCGCCGATAAAGTAGCCGTTGTTGAGAATGTTGTGGTGCGAGAGCGTCGCGCCCTTGGGGAAGCCCGTCGTCCCCGAGGTGTACTGAATGTTGATCGCATCGTCGAAATCGCATTCGCCTTGCCGCGCCGCCAATTGCTCGTCGGAGACCGTCTCTCCCAGCGCGAGAAATTGATCCCACGTCTGACTATCGGGCGCCTTGGTCTGACCCAGCACGACCACGCCGCGCAGATCGGGAAGCGTGTCGCGAACCTCGCCGAGCATCGCCAGGTAGTCGCTGCTCTTGAAGCGCTCCGCAAGAATCAGATACGAACAGCCGCTTTGACGCAGAGCATACTGCAGCTCGCTTGCACGGTAGGCCGGGTTGATGTTGACGAGGATGACGCCGGCCTTGGGTGTTCCGAATTGGGCGATGACCCACTCGGCGTTGTTCGGTGACCAGATGCCCACCCGCTCGCCTTTGACAATGCCCGCTGCGATACAGGCTTTTGCCAGGCGATCCGTCTGCTGCTTGAGCGCCGCGTACGTATAGCGAAGGCCTTGGTGGCGCGAAACCAGTGCCTCGCGCGCGGCGTGCTCGACAGCCGTCCGATCGAAGAACTGTCCGATCGTCTCACCGATCAATGGACGATCGGACGTGCCACTGACGTAACTCGTCTTAGCCATCTCGCAAAGCCCTCCGGTAGAGCAAACGGTACGTGCGCCCGACGCGAGATTTCGCCGGAACATGAAAGCGCCCCCCTGCGCTCCCGTTCCCTAGGGTTCGTGCTTAGCCGGCTCGCTGGGCGCGGCGGGTTCCTCATCGAGGCGCAGGGTTATCGGCTCGTGGCCCAACTCCAGCTCCCGCTCGTGCAGGCCGGCCCGCTCCGCATCAAGAGGATCGAGAAACTCCTCGTGCTCGATTGCCATGTCTTCGGCGACCTCGCCGTCCACATCGAGAGCAGTGCTCTGATCGCCGGAACGCCTGCGGCGGTAGCGCCCCGTACGTGCCGAACCCGTGGCTTTCTGGCGCTCCGCCTTCGCGCGCTGGCGGCGCTCGCGGCGGGCTTGCGAGAGAGCCAAATCGTCGCGTTCGTGCTCGTCCATGGCGCTCTTGGGCTTGACCAGTTCACCGGCGGCGCGCGCGGCGGCGCGCTCGGCGCGCGCCTTATCCAACTGCTTCTCGCGCAACGCCTCAACCAGCGGCGCCGAGAAGAAGATCGAGTGGTAACCTCCGGAGCAGATACCAACCAGCAGTGCGAAGGCGAAGCCCTTGAGCGTGGCGCCGCCGAGCGCCAGCAACGCCACCAAAGTCACGACCACCGTCGCAAGCGTGTTGATCGAGCGCGTCATCGTCTGCAGGATCGAGACGTTCACGATGCGGCGGTAGGCCTGACCCGCCATCAGCTTCGTGTTCTCGCGGATACGGTCGAAGATGACGATCGTATCCATGACCGAGTAGCCGACGACGGTCAGCAGGGCGGCCAGAAACGCGTCGTCGGCGCGCTGATTGAAGAGCGCGTAGACGCCCACCATCATCAGCGCGTCGCGCACGAGCGCGATCACCGTTACCACACCGAAGATGTAGTTCCAGCCGAAGCGGAAGGCGATGTAGATGAACTGGATGGCGATCGCGATGATCAGCGCCTCGACCGCCTTCAACAGGTACTCGCGCGAGAGCGCCGGACCGATGGAGTTGATCTCCGAGTCCTTGCGGTCGACCGGGCCGGCCTTCTCCAGTGCCTGGAAGATGGAGCCGGGGTCGGAGCCCAACGCCTGCTGGGTCTCGATCACGGCGCGGTCATTGGGCTGCGCGTCCCCCGGCCTGGTAGCCAGCGTGACCGAGGAGCTGGAGAGATCCAACACCGCGGACGTGCCATTGGCCTGCGTGACCGGCACAGCCTTAAGAGCGGCACGTACGTCCTGCACGGCCACCGTACGATCGAACTTCACATTGAGCGCGGTGCCGCCCGTGAACGAGAGGCCCAGGCGCAGCGGCGAGGGATGGTTCATCGCGAACCCGTAGGCCCAGCCGATGATAATGATCGCCGCCGAGATGCGGCCGACGATCGGCAGCAGCTTGACGATGTCCCAATCGCGATTTCGGAAGTTCATCGCCCTACGCCCCGTACGCCTTGTGACTGGTCACCACGTCGTTGTCGACCACCAGATCGGTGAAGAAACGCGTGATGAAGACGGCCGTCAACAGCGAGAGTACCGTCCCCCAGAAGAGCGTGTAGGCGAAACCCTTCACGGTGCCGGTGCCTAGCGACCAGAGAACCGCCGCGCCGACGATGGTGGTGATGTGGCTGTCGAAGACCGAGCTATAGGCACGCGCAAAGCCGGTCTTGACGGCGCCACGCAGCGTCTTCCCAGCCCAGATCTCCTCTTTGAGCCGCTCGAAGATCAGCACATTAGCGTCGACGGCCATGCCGATCGAGAGGACGAAGCCCGCGATGCCGGGGAGCGTGAGCACCGCCTTGCTCTCGGCGAGCAGGGCCAGCATCATCAAAACGTAGATCGCCAGGGCGAGGTCCGCCAACAGCCCGGGGACGCGGTAGATGGCGATCATGAAGACGATCACGAGCGCCATGCCTACCATTGCCGCGTAGAGCGACTTGACCAAGTCGACTTTGCCCAGCGTCGGTCCCACGGTCTCGTTCTCGATGATGTGGGTCGGCACAGGCAGGGCACCTGCGTTGAGCTCGTTGGAGATGCGGGTCACGTCTTCTTGCGAGAAGTTCCCGGTGATCTCGCCGTCGGAGGTGATCACGCCGTTGATCGTCGGCGCCGAAACGTACTTCCGATCGAGGAAGATGCCCAGCGGCTTGCCCATATTCTCCTGGGTGAGCTTACCGAACTTGCCGGGCTTCTTCGTCTGGAAGAGGATGCGCCATCCGGTTCCGACCTGGTCGGGGGAAGGCTGCGCGCCCTTCAGCTCCGCGCCGGAGTAGACGGTCTTGCCGCAGTCCTTGAACGCGCCGCTCGGGCTTTCGGCATAGGCCTTGTCGCCCTCGGCGCGCGAGACGACGGTCGTCGGGCAGATCTTGAACTCGAGAATCGCGGCCTCTTTCAAGGTACGCAACGCTTCGTCCGGGTTCTTGACGCCGGGAAGCTGTACCAGCAGACGATCGCTCCCCACCTCTTCGAGGGTCGGCTCGCTCACGCCCAGCCCGTTGATGCGGTTCTGAATGACCGTCTGGACCTGATTCTGCACCTGCTTGGTGATTTTGGGGACCTCGGGCGTAGGATCGAGCTGGAGCAGCACGCTCATGCCGCCCTGAAGGTCGAGGCCCAGGTGGATCTTGCTCTGGATCGGCAGGATCGCCAACATGCACGTGGCGAGGATCGCCACGACGAGAAGCGCCTTGATCGGATTCTTCCAACGGTTCCAGGTCATGACGTGATGAATCGCACCGGCT
>SCRA01000027.1 GCA_004297985.1 bacterium
CCATGGAATTCGATCTCTCCCCTGGTTCGCGGTGGAGGCGAAAGCGCAAGCCGCAGCTTGTCGGCCGCCCGCACCTAGGACATTATAGGAGTCTCCTGCTGGCGGCGTCAACCACGGCGGCAGGACTTTTCCGCCGCAGCGCGACGTAGCAAAGCCTAGCCGGCGTGGGGCTGGTTGCGCTGGCGAAGCACCTCGTAGAGCAGGATGCCCGCTGCCACAGAGGCGTTCAGGGAGGTGGTCTTACCGCGCATCGGGATGCTCACCAGAAAGTCGCACTGCTTGCGCACCAGCTCGGCCAGACCCGTGCCTTCCGCGCCAATCACCAGGCAGATGTCGCTTGTGAAGTCGGCCTCCGTATATGGGAGCGCGGCGGTCTCGCCGACCGCGCCGGCCACCCAAACCCCGGCCTCCTTCATGGTCCGCAGCGCCTGTGCGATGTTGGTCACCTGAGCGATTGGGAGATGGGCGACGGCGCCCGCCGAGGCCTTGCGGACGGTGGCATTCACGCCGACGCTTCGGCGCTCGGGAATCACGATGCCCGTCGCGCCGGCGCCCTCAGCCGTACGCACGATGGCACCGAGATTGTGCGGATCGGTCAGATGATCGAGAGCGACGATGAGGCGCAGCCCTTCGCCCGCGAGGAGATCGTCGAGACGCGCGTAGTCGTAGGGATCCGAGAAGGCCACCACCTGCTGATGCGCCTTGAAGGGAAAGCGATTGAAGTAGGACGCCTCTTCGAAGCGCAGCGTGCAAGCCGACGCGTGCGCCGCCTCGATGATCTCTTGCACCTGCGGCTCGCGCGTGCGCTGCTTGCCGACGTGGATGCGCCGGAACTGCTCTCCGGCACGCAACGCCTCGGCCACGGCGTGGATGCCGTACACCACCTCGTCCGCAGGGACGCGGGCCCCGGTTGCCTGAGTACGCTGGGTTTGAGCGCCGTTTAGTCGACGACGGTCCACGTGCTGCCTTCCTTGCTATCCTTGACGACGATACCGGCGCCGGCGAGGGCATCGCGCAGCTCATCGCTGCGCCTCCAATTGCGCTCCTGACGCGCTTGACGGCGCAGGTCGAGAATTGCCTCCACCCATTCCCGCACGCCACCGCTATTCGCGTAGCCGCAGAGACGCTCGCAGAGCGAGCGCAGCGCGGCGGCTCGCGCGGCGTCCAGCGTCGCCTCCACGCGCGGCGCCGCTAGACGGTCGCCCGCCGGCGCAACTCCCAGAATCCAGAGCGCGCCGTAGAGCGCGCGTGCGGCCTGCGCGGCCTGATCACCTTCGAGCGTACGCGCGGCGGCGAGCCAACCAAAGAGCACCGCCAGTGCGCCTGCCGTATTCATGTCGGCATCGAGCGCCTCTCTGAAGGCGCGCGCCATTCCCTCAACCGCGGGCGAGGGCGAGCGCAGCGCGTCCAGCGCGCCGGGCCCGTCGATCCGCTCCACGCCTCCGCGGCGCGCCAGCTCCGCCAGCGTCTCACCCAGGCGCTGGAGGCCTTTGGTGGCGGCGGAAATCGAGTCGACGGTAAAGTTTGCCTGCTTACGGTAGTCGATCTGCAGGAAGAGCGTGCGCAACGCGCGCGGATCGTGCCGCCGCAGCTCTTCGTCCAGCGGGACGAAGTTGCCCAGACTCTTCGACATCTTCGATCCATCGAAGAAGAGCAGACCCGTGTGCACCCAGAAGTTCGCCATGGGTTTGCCGGCCAGCAGCGGCTCGGTCTGCGCGACCTCGTTCTCGTGGTGGGGGAAGATCAAGTCGAGGCCGCCGCCATGAATGTCGAAGGGCTCGCCGAGATACTCCCACGACATGGCCGAGCACTCGATGTGCCAGCCCGGGCGCCCTGGACCCCACGGAGACTCCCAGGCCGGCTCACCGGGTTTCTGCTTCTTCCAAAGCGCGAAGTCGAGCGGGTCACGCTTGCGCTCGCTGGCGTCGATGCGCACGCTCTCGAGGAGCTCGTCGATGTGGCGCCCCGAGAGCTGGCCGTACTTCGGCCAAGCTCGCACACTGTAGTAGACCCCGTCATCGCTCTCGTAGGCGATGCCCTTCTGCTCCAGCCCGCGGATGATCTCGACGATCTTCGGTACATGTTCCGTGGCACGCGGCTCGACGTCGGGGCGGCGCACGCCCAGCCTCTCGAGGCTGGCAACGAAACTACCGTAGTACTTCTCGACCACCTCATACCAGGCGACGCCCTCATCGGCTGCACGCCTGATGATCTTGTCGTCGATGTCGGTGACGTTCTGCACGTAGGTCACCGCGTAGCCGAGGAATTCTAGGTAGCGGCGCAACACGTCGAAGAAGAGCATCGAGCGCGCGTGGCCCAAGTGCGGGTCCGCCGATGGCGTGAGGCCGCACATATAGATCCGGACGCGGTTGCCCTCCAACGGGGCGAAATCTTCCAGAGCGCGGGTCCGCGAGTTATAGAGCCGCAGAGACATCCTGCCCGCCGCGTTCCTCCAACATGCGTTCTAGGCGCGCGATGCGCGCGCTCAGCTCCGCGATTTGCTCCATCTCCGGATCGGGCATCTCGACGCGCGGCCGCTCGGAGACGGCGCGGATCGGCACGCCGTTCTGCGCAACGACGCGGCCAGGGATTCCCACAACAGTCGCATTGGGCGGCACGTCCTTGACCACGACGCTCCCTCCGCCAATCTTCGCGCTCGCGCCGATCGTGATCGCACCGAGTACCGCGGCGCCAACGCCGATCGTCGCCCCATCCTCCAAGGTGGGATGGCGCTTGCCACGCTGTAATGAGGTTCCACCGAGGGTCACGCCTTGATAGAGCGTGACATCTCGTCCGATCTCCGTGGTCTCGCCGATCACGACGCCCATGCCGTGATCGATGAAAAAGCCCGGGCCGATGGTGGCCCCAGGATGAATCTCGATGCCGGTGAGAAAGCGCGCGAACTGCGAGAGGAGGCGCGGCAGCAACGGCACCCGCGCACGCCACAGGGCGTGGACGAACCGGTGCATCACGATTGCGTGGAACCCCGGGTAGCAGAGCACGACTTCCAGCCACGACGTGGCGGCAGGATCGCGCTCCAGCGCGGCGCGCAAGTCGGCCAAAAGCAATGGGGTACGCATGGTGTCTCTACTGTTCCCTTCGGCGGGGCGGCCGTCGGCCGCCCGTGTGGCTGTGACGCGCGCGACGGCGCGCGGGTTTCACGCTAGCGGCTACAGCGTCGACAGCACGGGGCGAAGGGAGTCACGCGGATATCCATGGTTTCCGGCGAGTTCGCGCCTGCGCGAGGCGCGCTCCTGCGTCGCCGAATATCAAACAAATATGATTGACTTAGTACACTATTGAAGAGACGCAGCGAGACGCTCCTCGATTCGTGCGGCCCCCAGCAGAGGAAAGAGCAGGTTGAGCGGGGCGCCATGCTCATGTCCCGTGAGCGCGATGCGCAGGGAGCGATAGGCATCGCGCTTCTTCAGACCATGCTCCGCGGCTATCTTCGGCAGATCGTGGGAGAGCGGCAGATCGTGGAGCGTGGAGACATCCGCTACGTAGCGGCGCACGCTCGCAAGATACGCGCGTACGGCGTCGCCGCGCAGCTCTTGGGCTTGCTCTGGAGCGAGCGCCTGAACCGGCGCGCAGAGCTCACGCGCGATCGGCACACCGTCGGCGATCGTCTCCAAGCCATCGCCGAAGGCGTCGACGAACGTTGTCAGCCAGCGCTGCGCACCGGCGGCCGCACCATCGCTCGAAGGGATATCCAGCAGGTCCGCGGCGCTCAACGCCTCTCCCAGCAGGCGCTCGAACTCGGTGCGCGGCAGACGCTGAAGATATTGGCGGTTCATCCAACGCAGGCGCCGCTCGTCGAAGACGGCTGGAGCGTGGTGAATGCGCTCCAGACTGAAGGCCGCCGCCAACTCCTCGAACGTGAAGATCTCGCGTTCGCCCTCCGGCGACCAACCCAGGAACGCGAGGTAGTTCACCAATG
Source organism: bacterium (assembly GCA_004297985.1). GTDB lineage: Bacteria > Vulcanimicrobiota > Vulcanimicrobiia > Vulcanimicrobiales > SCRA01 > SCRA01. The sequence goes on from SCRA01000027.1 coordinate 3,941, forward strand.
CCTGAGGGAGAAAGCCTTGTGCGCGAAACTCGCCGACACCCACCGTGTTGTGGCGCTTCGAGAGCTTCTGATGCTCCGCGTTGAGGATCAGCGGAACGTGGGCGTAGCGCGGCGGGCGCAGCCCGAGCGCCGCGAGGATCATCAACTGCGCCGGCGTGTTCGGCAAGTGCTCGTCGGCCCGCATCACCAGCGTGATGTCCATCGTGGCGTCGTCGACTGCAGCGGCGAGATTGTAGGTCGGCCAGCCGTTGGACTTGAGGATCACGAAGTCGCCCAGATGGTGGTGATCGAAGCGCACGTCGCCGTGGACGAGATCGTGTACCACCGTCTCCCCGGGCTCAACGGCGAAGCGCACCACCGAGGGACGCCCCTCCCGCTCGAACCCCTGACGCTGCCCCTCTTCGAGCGTGCGGCAGCGGCCGCCGTAACGCGGTGCCTTGACGCCCGCTGCGAGCTGCGCGCGGCGCTCTGTCTCCAGCTCCTCGGGTGTGCAGTAGCAGCGGTAGGCACGGCCAAGCGCGGTCAAGCGCGCCGCGACGTCCATGTAGATAGGCAGCCGCTCCGATTGCCGGTAGGGGCCGTATGCTCCACCCGTCACGGGGCCCTCATCGAACGCGAGACCCAGCCATGCGAGATCGGCAAGCAGACCCTCTTCGCTCCCTGGAACGCTGCGCGTCTCGTCGGTATCCTCGAAGCGCAACACCGTCGTTCCACCCAAGCGCCGGGCCAGCAAGACGTTGAAGAGCGCCGTACGCGCGCCGCCGACATGCAGGCTCCCGGTCGGCGAAGGGGCGAAGCGCATCCGCAGTGGCGAGATCAACTCGATCATCGCTCCAGCAAGGCAACAGCGCGCGCGCTCATCCCCTTCTCCTCGCCTTCGAAACCCAGCCCTTCGGGCGACTTGACCTTCACGCTCACCGCGATCACGGGTACGAAGAGCGCCCGTGCGAGATTCTCGCGCATCGCCTCCACGAAGCCTCCCAGGCGCGGCCGCTGCGCCACCAGAACGGCATCCACGTTGGCGAGATCCCACCCAACCTCGCGCACCGCGCCGGCGCACTCCGCCAACATACGCAGAGAATCGGCGTCTCTCCATTGCGGGTCACTCGTAGGAAAGCGCCCGCCGAGATCACCGAGCGCGGCGGCGCCGAGGATAGCGTCGGCAACGGCATGGGCCAAGACATCGGCATCGGAGTAGCCTTGCAGGCCCAGCTCGTGCGTGATGCGCACCCCGCCGAGAATCAGCGCACGTCCCGCCACCAACGGGTGGACATCATAGCCGTAGCCCACGCGGCTGCTGCTCATCTCATCGATGGCCATGGGACTCCGCCAATCTCTCGACGACGTCGAGGTCCGTTGGATGCGTAACCTTGGGGTTGGGCGACTGGGCCGCAACGACCACCGCCTCGATACCGATGCGCTCGGCCAACGCCACGTCGTCCGTCTGCACGACACCGTCGCGGGCCGCCGCCTCGTGTGCGGCGCGCAGATCGCCGGCCGCGAACGCCTGCGGCGTCGAGGCTGCCCACAGCTCGCTGCGCGGCAGCGTCTCGATGACGCGCCCGCGCTCGTCGACGCGCTTGATCGTGTCGACGACGGGTGAGGCGAGAACGGCTGCGCGCCCCGCACGTGCCGCTTGCAGCGTCGCGCGAACGTCGGCGACGCTCACCAGCGGACGCGCGCCGTCGTGCACGAAGATGCCATCGCACTCCGCGGGAACCGCAGCCAGTCCGCGAGCCACGCTCGCTTGGCGGGTCAGGCCCCCGGGAACCACCGCCGCCAGTTTCCCCGCGGCAACGGGGCTCAGCAGCTCCGCCATACGCTCGCGCTCGTCAGCCTCGCAGGCCACCACGATGGCGGCCACCTCCTCCATCGAAGCAAAGGTCGCCACGCTCCACGCCACGAGCGGCCGTCCCAGCAGTTCCGCGAGCTGCTTGCGGCGCCCGAAGCGCCGCCCTCGCCCCGCCGCCGTGACGAGCGCGCACCATCGCATACCTATCGTTTGGGCCTCGCGAAGATCATCCGCCCGGCCACCGTCTGCAAGACGCTGGTGACCTGTACGTCGGCGTGCTCGCCGATCAACCGCTTACCGTTCTCCACCACGATCATCGTGCCGTCATCCATATAGCCGACGCCCTGGTTCTGTTCCTTGCCGTCACGGATGATGCTGACGTTGAGCTCCTCGCCGGGGAGCACGACCGGCTTGACGGCGTTGGCAAGCTCGTTGATATTGAGCACGCTCACCCCCTCGAGCTGAGCGACGCGGTTGAGGTTGTAGTCATTGGTGAGCAGCTTCCCCTTGCGGTCGCGCGCCAGGCGCACGAGCTTGGCGTCGACTTCGTGGATGTCGACGTAGTCGGTCTCGGCGATCTCCAGGTCCATGCTCTCTTGAAGCGTCGAGAGCGACTCCAAGCCGCGGCGCCCTCGCGTGCGCTTGAGCGAATCGAGGGAGTCCGCGATCATCTGCAGCTCGCGCAGCACGAAACGCGGCACCACCAGCGGCCCGTCGAGAAAGCCCGTCTTAGCGATGTCGACGACCCGCCCGTCGATGATCACCGAGGTGTCGACGATCTTGGGGATCGCGCGCGGCCCCGTTGCGGGCGCCGCCGCGCCGCCGGTGCGCGCCAGCCATCCCAGACGCTGCTTGACGCCGACGCGCGCGCCGAGAAAGACGCAGAAGACGCTGAGGATCAGGTAGAGCGCGAGGCCGATGTAGGTCCCGGCGGCGCCCGCCACCGAGAACCACTCAAGCAGCACGAGGCGGATGAGGAAGGCGATCAACAAGCCGACGATCAAGCCGATGGCCCCGCCCACGATCTCCGGCGGCGACATGCGCTCGATCGAGCTCTCTGCCTCCGTCAGCTCGCGTTCGAAAAGCTGCTCCACCGACGGCGCGATCAACACGCCGAGCGCGGCGCCGATGACGGGGGTCACGAACAGAAAGGTGAACTGCCAGTACTCCCCCGCAACGTGCTGTGAGAGCAAGTGCAGGTAGGCCTCGCGCCCCAAGAGGAACCCCGTGGCGGCGAGAATGACGGCGAAGATCAGGCGTAGCACGATCACGACCCTATGGCCGGCCCTCGGTCCTCGCGCCAGCCGTGATGAACTCTGCGCATACGTCATTGGCGAGGAAGCGGCCGCGTGGCGTCAGGGCGATCCGCCGTTCCGAGGCGATGATGAGACCCGCGGCCACCAGCCGACCGATCGCGGGTCGGTATGAAGACAGAATGTCGACGCCGTAACGTTGATTGAACGGCTCGACCTCCACCCCCTCCGCTGTTCGCAAGAGAAGCATGATCGCCTCACCTGCCGCCGCATCTCCGCGCAGGTGCTCGCGCTCCCGCGGAACCTCCGTGCCGGCCTCGATCGCCGCGCAGTACGCCTCCAACGACTTCGTGGCAACCGAACGCTCGCCTCCGAGATAGGAGGCGGCGCCGACGCCTAAACCCAGGTACTCGCCGTTCTGCCAGTAGGTCCAATTGTGCGCGCAGCGATGGCCGGGACGCGCGAAGTTCGAGATCTCGTAGTGCTCGAAGCCAGCGCCTTCCAGCGTTTCGATCGCCGCGGCGTAGAGCTCCGCCTCGCCATCTGCGTCGAGGAATGCGGACGGCTCGCGCGCTTGCCACGCCGCATACGGGGTCCCCTGCTCGACGGTGAGGCCGTAGCACGACAGATGGTCGACCCCCAGCGCGATCGCCTTCTCGATTGAGTGCCGCAAGCTCTCGACGGTCTGCCCGGGCACGGCGAAGATCAAGTCGATGCCGATCGAGCGCGCTCCTGCCCGGCGCGCCGCGGCGACGCAGGCGGCGATATCGTCGGCGCTGTGGCGCCTCCCCAGCGTGCGCAACTCGGCTTCGTCGAACGATTGCACGCCCACGGAGAAGCGCGTCACTCCCTGCGCGACGTACGCCGCGAACCCGTCGAAAGAACCGGCATCGGGATTCACTTCGACGCTGATCTCAGCACCCGGTGGCAGAGAGAAACGCTCGCGAACGGCACGCAGCACGGCCAGCAGATCCTCGACGGGAAGCGCGTTGGGCGTACCGCCGCCGAGGAAGACTGTCTCGCCCTGCAAGGCCGGTGCAACCCCGATCTCCACCAGCAGCGCGTCGACGTAACGACGCGCCTGCGAGCGGCGATACGGCCACTTCGCAAAGTCGCAGTAGGGGCAGAGGTACGGACAGAACGGGAGATGGACGTAGATGGCGGCCATCTACCCGACCGAGAAGACGCCGGCGGCCCCCGGGCCGCCGTGCACGCCGATCGACGGTCCGGCGGCCACCACCGTGATCTCCTGCGCCGGCGACGGCAGGCGCGCGCGCAACCGCTCCACCAAACCTGCGGCGATCTGCGGCGCGTTGGTGTGCACCACGCCCAGGCGCGCCCGCTCCGGGTGCATCACGTGAGCAACCGCGGCATCCGCCACGTCGTCGAGGCCGCGCGAGAACGTACGCGCTTTGCCGAACTCGTGCGCCTCGCCGTCTTTGACTTCAATGATCGCGACGATGCGCAGGATTCCGCCGATGAGCGCTTTGGCCTTGCCGAGGCGCCCACCTCGTGCCAGATGATTGAGATCGGGGAACACGGCGTACCCGTGCTGCGACGCACGCCATGCGTGGAGCGCGGCGAGGATCTCGTCGACACCTCCGCCATCTCGCGCCATGCGTGCCGCACCCGTTACCAACAGCCCCAGGCCTGCGGTGGCCGTCTGCGAATCGAAGCACTCGATCCGGTGCTGCGAGAAGGCCTGTGCCCCTGCGCTGGCGGCATTGATCGTTCCCGAGAGCTTCGCGCTGATGTGGACGGAGACGATCTCACGCTTCGCCTCGACCAGCGGGCGATAGGCATCCTCGAAGGCCTGCGCCGTCGGCTGCGAAGTACTCGGCAGGACGCCGCCGGCGGCCATGCGCGCGAAGAACGCCTCGCGTGCCAGCTCGACGCCGTCCAGGAAGCGCTGCTCGCCGAAGTTGACGAAGAGCGGGACGACCGCGATGCCCAGCTCGCGCGCGACGGCAGGATCGAGATCGGCCGTCGAGTCCGTAACGATCGCGACGCTCATCGATGCAGGGAGCTATCCCGCGGATGCGCGATCTCGTCGGCGATGGTCGTGACGAGCCCGCGATCGACGGCAACGGCCGCCGCTTGAATCGAGTTACGAATCGCCAGCGCTTTCGCGCGTCCGTGCGTCACGATGCAGATGCCTTGAAGCCCCAACAGCGGGGCACCTCCGTAGCGTTCCCAGTTGAGTTTCTCGGCCAACGGGCGCAATGCGCGGCTGAGCAGCAACGCCCCCAGCCTGCCGAGTATCCCCGACGACATGATGCTCTCGCGCAGCAGCGTGAAGAGCTGGGTGATCATGCCCTCGCCGAACTTCAGCACCACGTTGCCAACGAAGCCGTCGGCCACCACCACGTCGGCGCCCCCGGACATGATGTCCTTCCCTTCCACATTACCGACGAAGCGCACCGGAGCCTTCACCAGGAGCTCGTGGGCGGCCACGGTAAGGGCATTGCCCTTGGTGGCCTCCTCGCCGATGGAGAGTACGCCCACGCGCGGGCGTGCGATGCCCATCACGGTGCGCGCATACGCGTCACCCATCAAGCCGAACTGCAGCAGGTACTCCGGCTTGCAGTCGACATTCGCCCCGGCGTCGAGCAGCAGCACCGGTCCGCTGGGCGCAGGGAGGACGGCGGCGATGGCGGGACGCTTGACGCCGCGGATGCGCCCTAGACTGAGCAAGGCGATCGCATGAAATGCCCCCGTATTGCCGGCGGAGACGACTGCGGCGGCCTTACCGTCGCGCACGAGGTTGACGGCAACCCCCAGGCTCGTCTCGTCGGCGCGCCGCGCCGCCTGCGCCACGTGCTCGTCCATCGCGACGGGGATACCGCGCACGTCGACGATCTCGATGCCCGCGAGGTCCTTCACGGCGACGCAGGCCTCGATCGCGCTGCGATCCCCGACCAGCACGACCTCCGCGATGCCGTCGCGGGCGGCTTGTACGGCGCCGGCGACGATCTCCTGTGGCGCGTTGTCCCCACCCATGGCGTCGACGGCAACGCGCGGCACGCTCTTGGGGTCGTTATCGCTCAAGGGAGATCACGTACTCCGAGTTCGGCTGCCCGCCGTAGTAGTATTGCACCTCGAGATGGGCGATCTCGGTGCGCAGCCGCTGGGCGACGCGCTCGGCGTCCCGCTCCTTTTGGGCTGCTCCGTAGTAGAGCGTGAGCAACCCTCCGTCCTCCCCGCCCATCCGCCGAGCCACGGCCAGCACGGTGGCGTCGATGGTCCCCTCGGTCAGCATCTCGCTCCCGACCAGGCCCGTGAACTCGCCGCGCGAGATGGCGATCCCGCCGAACATGGCGTCCTTCCCAGCAAGGAAGACGCTCCCCACCACCATCGACCGCGCCGCTGCCTCCAGCTCCTCCACGCTCGGCTCCTCGTGCGCTCGGGCTCCGAGCGCGAAGAGAGCACCGATACCGTGCGCGGGGTCGCGCGTTGCCACGACGCGCACCTCGCGGCCCTGAACGAGTGCCGCGGCCTCGCGAGCCACCAACAGCAGGTTGGGGTCGTTGGGCAGCAGATAGACCACGGGCTCGAGCACCGAGTTCGAGGCCAGTACCACATCGCGAACGGAGAGCCCCGCGTGGCCATCGCTGCGCAACACGACCTCGGCGCCCAAGTCGCGATAGATCTCGGCGAAGCCCGCCCCCGGCACCACGGCCACCACACCCCACGGTTTGCTCGGACGCTCCACCACCATCACGTTGTGCTGGCGCTCCATGTTATCGACCTTCAAGCGCGTCACGCGTCCCAGCGCCGCCGCGGCCGCCGTCACACGCTCCGGCTCGTCGGTGTGGATGTGGACCTTCAGCACACCTTCGCCGCCGATGACCAGCAGTGAGTCGCCCAAGCTGTCCAGCTCCGTGCGCAGGCGCCGATCGTCGCACCGGCTCTCCTCGAGCACGAACTCGGTGCAGAATCGGTGCTCCTCGACGCGCTGTTTGGCGGAGAAGACGGCGCTGCGCTGAGGGCGGCGCGGGAAAGCCGTGGTGCGCGCGAGGTTGCCGGGCAGAAAGCGCAAGATCCCTTCGAAAAAATAGACGAAGCCCGTGCCGCCTGAGTCGACCACTCCGGCCTCCTTGAGAACGGGGAGCTGCTCGGGCGTGCGCTCGAGCGCCTCGTTGGCCTGCTTTACCATCCCTGCGATGAGGTGGTAGAAGTCGGCTTCCCGCAGGGAAAGCTTGTAGGCGGCGTCGGCGGCCGCCTGTGCCACCGAGATGATCGTCCCCTCCACGGGCTTCAGCAGCGCCGCGCGCGCGGCCGCCACACCATCGCGGAGCGCGACGGCGAAGTCGAACGTCTCCAGCGCCTGCTTGTGGCGCACGCTATGCGCGAATCCGCGCAGCATCTGCGAGATGATGACGCCGGAGTTGCCTCGTGCCCCCATCAGCGAACCCATCGCGGCCGCCGCCGCTGCCTCGGCCACGCCGCTGGCGTGCGCCTTGCGCACTTCCAACAGCGCGCCGCGGACCGTCAGGTACATGTTCGAGCCCGTGTCGCCGTCGGGCACGGGGAAGACGTTCAGGTCGTTGACGACCTGACGATACTTGCGCAAAAAAAATGTCCCCGCGGCCAAAAATCTGCGCAATGCACGGCCGTCGGCCAGGGTGACTGTCCACGCTGACATCGGGAGGGCGTTTACGATGCTCGCTCGGCGACTCCTCCGGCCGGGATTGCGTCGCGCCTCTTTCGTGTGTTATAGTACCGTGGTTGTCGCGCCTCTTGGCGCAACCCAACGAGGAGTATGGTCGTGGCGAAGCGCTGCCAAGTCTGCGGGAAGGGTCCCACCACCGGAAACAACGTGAGCCACGCGATGAACAAGACGCGTCGCCGCTGGTTGCCCAACCTTCAGTCGGTACGCATCGACGATCGCGGAACCCACCGTACGGCACGCGTCTGCACGCAGTGCTTGAAGTCCAAGCGGGTCACTCGCCTCGTCGGCTGACGCGCTGCCGGCGTCCCGCATCGCCGGCGTCTGCTCTCATCGAAAAGCGGCGCCGGACAGCGCCGCTTTTTTAAACGCCGCCGGGTTACCCTAACGCCGCAGGGCCTCCCAGCCCTCCACCTCCAGCGGATGCTGGACCCCGCCGCGGCTCACCACGACTCCGGTACCGGCCTCCAGGCGCCCCACGAGCAGCAGCGGGCGCCCCAGGCGCGCTCGCACCCGCTCCGCCAGATAGCCAAAGGCCCGTCGCTGAACCGTGCAGAGCAATTCCAAGTCGTCGCCGCCTTCGAGAGCGAGGTCTTCCGGAGCTGCCCCCATGGCCTGGGCCACCGCCCGGCACGCGGGATCGACGGGGAGGGTGTCGGCGTCGATGAGCGCCGCCGCCCCGCAAGCGGCTGCCAGCCGCGGCAGATCGGCGGCGAGGCCGTCGGAGAGATCCATCATTCCACGCACAGAGCGCGAGCCGCCGAGGAAGCGGCCGGCCGCCACACGGGGCTCGGGGCGCCGGTAGGCCGCAACGGCCCGCTCCACCAGATGGGGATCGAGGAGCTCACGATCGACCTCCCCCTCCACGATCGCCAGACCCGCCCGGCAGAGCCCAAGCGGTCCGCTGACCGCCAGCACATCCCCCGCGCGACCATCGCCACGACGCTTGAGGTTGCTTGGCCGAACCTCGCCCACCACCGTGACCCCCAGCGAGAGCACCTCGCCGCGCGAGAGATCGCCGCCGACGATCTGCACCCGGTGACGAGCCGCTAGCTCGGCCATTCCTTGATAGAGCAGGACCACCCCGCCTTCGTCGAGGTCCCCCGGTATGACCAGTGAGACCACCGCCAGCAGCGGGCGGGCACCCATCGCTGCGGCATCGGAGAGGCTAGCGGCTAGCGCCCGCCAGCCGGCATCTTCCAGGCTTACCGTGGTACGCCGAAAGTCGATCCCCTCGGTACACTCGTCGACGGTGATAACTTGCAGTTGGCCGGGAGCGGGGCTCCAAACGGCGGCATCGTCGCCGATGCCCAGGCGCACGCGGCCCGCAGGCGCGCCGAGCGCTGCGCGCAGCGCCGCAACCACGCTCGCCTCGTTCAGCGGACGTCCCCTAGCGCGCGGCGCGTGCGCTGCACGGCGGCCGCTGGATCACCGCCGCCGAAGATACTCGAGCCCATCACCAGCACGCTCGCGCCGGCCTCCGCGATCTCCGCAGCGTTCTCCGCGCCGATACCGCCATCGACCTCGATCTCGATCGCGCGCCCACGCCGTTCTACCAGCGCCTCGGCTTGGCGAACCTTCTCCATGGCGCGCGGGATGAAGCGCTGGCCGCCGAAACCAGGATTGACGCTCATGATCAGGATGAGGTCGAGGTCGTCGATGAGGTCCTCCAGCAGCGCCACGGGCGTTGCGGGGTTGAGAGAGACGCCTGCCTTGGCCCCCAGCTCCTTGATTCGTTGGACGACGCGGTGGGCGTGACGGCATGCTTCCCAGTGGACGGTGATCGTGTCGGCGCCTGCCTTGCGAAAGTCTTCGACGTAGCGCTCGGGATCTTCGATCATCAGATGGCAGTCGAAGGGCAAACTCGAGAGCGGGCGCAGATCGGCGACGATTTTCGGTCCCCAGGTGATGTTCGGGACGAAGCGCCCATCCATCACGTCGAGATGGATCCAGTCGGCGCCGGCTCCTTCGACGGCGCGAATCTCCTCGGCGATGCGCGCGAAGTCCGCCGAGAGAATCGAAGGTGCGATCTTTGCGCGATGCGCCGCGGCGCTCATACTTTAGCCTCATCGACGAGATCTTTGTTGAGATAGGTGTCCAGCGTGCCGTTTCCCACGAACGTCAACGTGAAGTCGAGCTTCTGCCCGGCGCGCGCATAGGAGTCATAGGTCGTCCACGTTCCCGTGGCGTCGTGGGCCACCATCTTCACCTCCACCTCGCTGTCGCGCTGGGGCACCGTGACGGTGGCATGCACTTGACGAACCGTATAACCCGTCTCCCCCGGGCCGGCGCTGACTTGCAGGCTGACATACTGCGACGAATCTACCTGCAGCCCCGCGGCCGGCGACTGGCGCACCACACGCCCCCGCGGCGGCCCAGCGTGCCCGAATGGCGTCCAGACGATCTGTCCGAGCTGGACGTGCGTGTCGCGGGCGCGCTGCAGCGCCTTGGGGAGATCGACGCCCGTCAGCTCCGGCACCTTGATGAACGGAGGCGGACCCTTGGAGATGCCCAACGTCACCGGGGTACCCGCCCGCACGCTGGTGAGCGGCGGGGGATTCTGCTCGACCACAGCGTCCGTGGGAGCCTGGCTATTCTCGACGCGATAGGTCTTGGACAGTTGCAGTTGGAGGGTTCCCAGCTCTAAACGCGCCTGGCGCAAGGAGTCGTACCGAAGATCCGGCATCGAGACGAGCTTGACACCCGAGGAGACCAGTACGGCCACGGCGCGCCCGGGGCGCACGCTCTTGCCGTGCTCGGGCTGCTGCCCCATCACCACGCCCGTGGGATAGGTATCGCTGGCCTCATTCGCCGCCACGGTGATGCGCAGCCCCGAGCGCGATGCCTGACCCTCCGCATCGGGAAGGGCTAGGCCGACCAGTTGCGGCACGATGACGATCGTCTCGCTGGGCACGGCGAAGCCGAAGAGCGTCTTGCCGAACCAAACGAAGACGCCTGTGGCAAAGGCCAGCGCAAGCGGAAAGCCCCACGTCGCCCAGTCGATTCGCCCGAGTGTCGGCCGTGGGCGCGGCGCCTGGCTGCTCACGCGCCGGCGAGGGCCTCCAGATCGACCCCGGAGAGATCGACGTTGGAGTACACCTGCTGCACGTCTTCATGCTCCTCGAGCGCATCCAGCAGTTTGAGTACCGCGGCGGCCGCCTCGCCCACCAGCGCGACGGTCTGCTTGGGCTCCATGGAGAGACGCGCCTCCGTCACCTTGAGACCGCCGGTGGTCAACGCCTCGCGCACCGTTCTCAATGCGGAGACATCGGTGACGATCTCGCTGCGCTCCGGATCGTACCGTACGTCGTCGACGCCGTCGACCAGCGCCGCTTCCGTCAATTGATCCTCGCTGCGGCCGGCGCTCTCGACCTCCACCAGCCCGCGCAGCTCGAACTGCCAGCTCACGCTCCCCGTCTCACCGAGCGTCCCGCCATTGCGGCTGAAGAGGAAGCGCATCTCCGAGGCGGTACGGTTGCGGTTATCGGTAGCGGCATCGACGATGACGGCAACCCCGCTAGGGCCATAGCCTTCGTAGCGTACCTCCTCGATCTCCCGCCCGCCTTCCCCGCCCGCGGCACGCGCGATGGCACGCTTGATGTTGTCCGTCGGCATGTTGTTCTCGCGCGCCTTCTCCACGGCCATCTTCAGACGGTAGTTGGCCTCGGGATCGGAGGAGCCGCTCTTGGTGGCGAGGATGATCTCCTTCGAGAGTCTGGTGAACAGCGCGCCGCGCTGGGCATCGACTTTTCCCTTACGCAATTTGATGTTGTGCCACTTGGAGTGTCCGGACATGGTTGTCTCTTTCTCTCTTCTTTTCCAGTGTCCTAAAGGACACTAGATCCAGCGCGTTCCCATCAGCCACATGAGCATCCGCTTCTGCCATTCGTCGTATGGGATCGGGGTTCCGACCCATATCGGGAACCAGAAGAGGAACGCCCAGGCGACCGCGGCCAGGAAGGCGATGACGGCGATGCGCCCCCAGCGCCCGAAGCTCCTCCACGCCTCCTGGAGCACGAGGGCGTTTGCCAGGCAGATGATGGCCAGGTTCGGGAAAAAGTGGTATTCGAACGTGATGCGCGGGCTGATCATCCATGGCAGCCACTGCCAGAGGTAGGCGCCGATCAACAGCGCATAGCCCTTGTGCCGGCGCACCAGGCCGACGAGGAACATCACCGGGACGCTGAGCAGGCCGAACCACCAGTTGACCGGGTTGGGGAGCGCCAGGATCTCCGCCACCAGGTGCTGTGCTCCGCCGAAGTCGTGGTAGTAGTAGGAGATCGGCCGCCAGATCAGCGGCCACTCCCACCAGCGGGCCTGGTACGGATGGGTCGCCTTCAGCTCGTCGTGATAGAGGAACATCTGGCGCTGCAAGCCCATCAGGTCTGCCAGGTTGTGCCCCAACGCGAAGTACGGTATGTATGAGAGTACGTAGACGGCGGCGCCTACCAGCAGGATCGCCGCATAGACGACGTCGAGCGGAATGCCGCGCGGGTTGCCCCATTGAGCGGGCCTGCACCACCAGCGCTGCGAGGCGATCACCGCCAGCCCCATCAAGACCCATCCCAGCGTGAAGAAGCCGTTCCACTTGCTGTCGATCACGCACGCGAGAGAGAGTGCCAGGAGCCACATCCAAAGCGTCGCATCACGGGAGCGCAGGCGCAGCGCGCCAGGCTCGATCGCCAGCGTACCGTCGGGCGCAAAGCACGCTTTCCCCTCCGCGGTGTAGTAACGCTCGCCGCCGTCGCCGGCGAAGCTCACTTCGAGCCCCGCGCGCCTGTAGGACGCCCCCTTCTTGCCGCCGCCATCATTGGCGGCCGCCTCGACGCGGACATCTCTCCCCGCCGTCTCAACGGTACTTCCGTCGGCATAGCACGCGATCAGGCTCCCACTGCCGTAGAGACGCGGGAGCAGAAGGCGGGCCGCCAGATATGCCCCCGTCGAGAAGACGACGAAGATGGCGATGCGCGCCGCTATGTCATCGGGGCGTCCGTCGCCGTACACGATCGGCGGGCGCGCGAGCACCCACTGCGCCATCAGGCCCACGACCACCGAGGCGGCGACCCCAGCGCTCAACGCCGTCTGCCAGCCTTCGCGCAGACGCTCGACCACGCGAATCTGCGCGGCGATCACGTAGCGATAGGCGCAGTAGAGCGAAGCCAGCGAGAAGAACGCGACGGTGACCTCCGGCGTCGCGATGCGTGACTGGACGAGGTGGAATCCGCTGAGAATCAGCAGGGCGGATGCCACGGCGGCGAAGGGCGTCGAGCGCAGCAGACGCTTAGCGAAGGCATAGAGAAGCGGAACGGTGAGACTGCCCATGAACGCCGAAGCCAAACGCCAGCCGAAGCTCGTGAAGCCGCCGGGATAGCCGCCGTTGACGATGATGCCCAACGCGATCAGCAACTTGGTGAGCGGGGGGTGTGTCCACTCGAAGACGTCCTTGTGCTGGAGATACTCCTTGGCTGTGCGCGCGTAGTAGATCTCGTCGAAGATCTGCACCTTGGGGTGGGCGATGCCGATCATCGCCACGATGAGACAGATGATCCCCAGACCGATCGCGATCAGCCAGTCCAGGCGCGTCAACGCTGCCGTCCCCTCCAGCGGGGAGAACCAAGAGCGCAGCCGCATGCCGAACAGCTCCAGGGGCTTGGCTTCGTTGTTCGCCGCCGTCGTTCGCTCCTCGCCGCCGAGATAGCCGTAGGCAAGGTACGCAAAGAGCAGAACGTTGAGCACCGATGCGGGGTGGCTCACGAGCGGCATCAAATTCGTGGGATCGAGCCCCGGGACGTGTCCCTGAACGACGTTGAGATACGCGTACGAGTAAAGCAAATTGGCGAAAAACGTCGCCGAGAGGACCAATGCCCCGACCAGATAGCGGCGAGCCAGCGGCGCCATCAGCACAGCGATCGCGAAAGCGTTATAGACGTAGCGCTCGTGCATGCGCGTGGCGAACAGGAAGAGCGCCAGCGAGATCAGCAGCGCCGCCTCGAGGAACCCGCGCTCATCGCGCCGCTGCACGAAGCGCCAGAGCACCATGGTGGATGCCGCCAGTACGAGCAGCACGCCCCACACGGACTGTGGAAGGAAGGCGATCCACTGACTATCCGGCTGCCAGAAATTGCGAGCCACTGCGTAGATGTTGAAGGCATTGATCGAGCTGTACGGATAGACCGACGTGCCATGAACGTAGCGATCGAAGAGCCAGCTCAACGTGGAGAGCGGATTCAACGGCGCGGGGGCAAACGGCGCCGCGATCGCATAGCCCACCACCACCGCCACCAACGGACCCAGCACCAGGCGTGGCGTGAGGCGCGGAGCACCATCGTGCACGGCGTCGTACGCTAGCAGGAGCGGAGCGAGCACGAAGGCCTGCGGCTTGATCAAGACGGCGGCGGCAAGCAGCGCCCAGGCCCAAAGCGACCGGCGGCGCAGTGCCGCCAACAGCGCGCCCAGGGTGAAGAGCGCGGAGACGGCGTCCACCTGCCCCCAATAGGCGGAGACGTAGATTGCCGCCGGATTGAAAGCGAAGAGCGCCGCCGCAGCGAGCGCGGGAAGGCGCCCCACAAAGCGCAGCGCGGCGGCGTAGATCACTGCGGCACAGCCCAAGTCGGCGAGGATACCGGGCAGCTTGATCAGATCGCGCAGGACGTAGTAACCGGCGCTCGCATCCGAAACATGGAGCGCGTGATAGAGCCACCCCGTCGCGGCCAGCACCCAGAGATAGCCAGGCGGATAGTCGACGAAACTGGTGCTGTGGTAGAAGGCGCGGATGCCGTGGTCGTAAAGCGTGAGCGCCCAGCTCTCGAACGAGGCGATATCGTTCGCATAGCCCTCAGCGGGCAGGAAGAGCAGACGTACCGCCAGGGCGAGTGCCAGGATGCCGAGCAACGGCAACGCCTCGCGCACGGCGGCGCTCTCCGCGCGGCGCACGGAGAGATCGGCATTCTTGGACGCCACATAGCCTCCTTAGTGTGTCGTAGCCGCTAGCCGTTTCACGCGCTCCGGCGCCCCCCCTGCGCCAGAAACCCGCGTACCCCGCCGCCGACGTCGAGGCCGCGCTCACGCGAGATCACCTCCGCCTCACCGAGGTAGCGATCGAGGGCCGCCTCGGCGGCCTCCCGCGCCCCTGCGCGTTCGAGCGCGAGGCGCGCGGCCTCGGCCTGCTCCTCGTCGAGTCCGTCACCACCGCGGTAGAGGCGAGCCACTTCTTGCGCGCCGGAGGCGATCCCCCAGACGACGGGATAAGTCCACTTGCGCCTGCGCAGATCGGCCAGGCTGGGCTTCCCCGTCTCCTCGGAGCGCCCCCAGATACCCAAGAGATCATCTTGAATTTGGAATGCCAGACCGTAGAGCCGCGCCAGCTCACCATAGGCATGTGCGCGCGACTCGGCGGCACCGGCCGCGACGGCGCCCATCTGCGCCGTCGCGCGGAAGAGCGCCGCCGTCTTCCCCTCGATCATCCGCAGGTAGGCGGCGAGATCGACCGAGCGCGCGGTCTCGAACGACATATCCAGCGCCTGTCCCGCACACATCTCGAGTTGCGCCTCGTGCAGCAGACGCAACGCGGCGACGACGCGCTCCGCGGGGAGCTGCGCCGTGTTCTCAAGCAGCGCAAGATAGGCCATCGAGCAGAGCGCGTCGCCGGCATTGATGCCGTGGGCGACGCCGTACCGAGACCAGACCGTCGTCCGCCCATGCCGCACGTGGTCGCCGTCCTCGATGTCATCGTGAATGAGCGAGAAGTTGTGCAGCAGCTCGACGGCGACCGCCGCGTCGAAGGCCGCCTCGACGCTTGCGCCCTCGGCTTGCGCCACCAGCAGACAGAGCTGGGGGCGCAGACGTTTGCCGTGCCGTCCTTCGTCGGCTAGGCCGAAGTGGTAGGCCACCATCTCGTAGACGGGGGAGCCGCCGGCGAAGTGCGAGATCCAGCGCTCCAGGCGCTCCTCGAACGTCGCCAGCACTGGCTGCGGCACGCTCATCGACTCCACATCACCCTTCGTGTAGCGCCTTGATGCGCGCGAGCACCTCGCCGCTGAAGATCGCCAGCTCCTCGCGCGTCGCCTTGGAGCCGGCGGGGTGGAACGCCGCCGGCTCGCCGAAGCGTACGCGGATCTTCGCTAGGCGCGCCGCGCGGTTGGTTCCGATGATCGCGGCGGGGACCACGCTCGCGTGAGAGAGATAGGCCAGCAGCGCGACTCCAGCTTGCGCCGAGCGTTCCTCGCCTTCCTTGACGCGCCCGCCCTCAGGGAATATCCCGACGCAGCCTCCGCGCTCGATCACCTTCACGGCGGTGCGAATCGCCGCGACGTCGCCCTTGCCGCGCTCCACGGGGAAGGCGCGGACGAGCGCGATCGCCGGGCCGAGCAGCGGGATAGCGAACAGTTCCGACTTGGCCATGTACGCCACCCTGCGCGGAACGGCGCAGCCCAACACCGGGGGATCGAAGTACGAAACGTGGTTACAGGCGATGATCAACGGGCCCTCGAGCGGTACGTCCTTCGCCCCTTCTACCCGCATGCGCCAGATGCTGCGAAAGAGCACGTTGAGGGCGAATCTCGCGACGTCGTAGGCTTCCACGTATTACGCCCCCGCCGCGGCGCCGGAGGCCACCCACGAGACGATCCGCTCCACTACCTCCTCGGCGCGCAGCGCACTCGAATCCAGCACAAGAGCACCTTGAGCGGGGACCAGCGGCGAATCCACGCGCGTGGTGTCGGTGTGATCGCGCCGCTCCACTTCCGCGCGCAGCGCCTGCGCGTCGATCGTGCTTCCCGCAGCCTGCATCTCCTCCCAACGGCGGCGCACGCGCTCGGCGACAGAGGCCGTAAGGAAGACTTTGAACGGGGCACCGGGCAGAACGACGGTGCCAATATCTCGCCCCGCCATCACCACAGCGCGGTGGCGCGCGATCTCGCGCTGGCGCTCAACCAGCACGCGGCGCACCTGAGGCTGCGCGGCGACCGTGGAGACCGCGGCGGTGACGGCGCCGTGGAAGAGCCGCGCGGTGACGTCCGCGCCGTCGAGATGAACCGCATAGCCGCGCGCCTCCGCCGAAGGCTCCAGATCGATACGATGGCGCTGCAGAAGCTCGGCGAGCGCCTCGCCGTCGTCGAGCTCGACACCGTCGCGCAGCGCGGCCAGCGCCACGGCACGATACATCGCACCGGTATCGACGTAGAGGAGATTGAGGCGTCGGGCAACCATCAGGGCCACGGTCGATTTCCCGCTGGCCACGGGGCCGTCGATTGCAATATGTGGGAGCGTCACGGGGTGGTGGCTTCGCGCCTGCACAGGCGCGCCCCCTGGCTCCCCCGAATCGGCGCCGAAATGGCCAAGGCCGCCAAGACGATCTTCTTTTGCTCATCCTGCGGGTTCGAGTCGCTGCGCTGGCTCGGGCGTTGTCCCGGCTGCGAAGGCTGGAACACGTTCGCCGAAGCGCCGGCGGCGTCGCAGATGCGTCACACCGCGGAGCGCGCGCCGGCGCCCTCGCTCGTTGCTCTGCGCGACATCGAGATCGGCGACGAGGAGCGCATCTCCACCGGCATGCGCGAGTTCGACAACCTGTTGGGCGGGGGCGTCGTACCGGGGAGCGTGATCCTCGTCGGAGGCGAGCCGGGTGTCGGCAAATCGACGCTCCTGCTCGACGTCCTCGCGCGCCTCGCGCGGCGCGCGGGCCCCGTCGTCTACCTGAGCGGCGAGGAATCGGCGGCGCAGACGAAGCTGCGCGCGGCGCGCCTGGGCTCGGCCGACGACGTTCTGGTGGTCGCGGCATCGAGCCTAGCCCCGGCGCTCGACGAGATCGAGCGCGCCGGCGCGCGCATGCTGGTCGTCGACTCGATCCAGACGGTCTATCTCGAAGGCTGCGAATCCGGCATCGGCAGCGTGGCGCAGGTACGGGAGTGCGCGCAAGCGCTCCAGCACTTCGCCAAGCGCACGGGCTGCGCGACGTTCGTCGTCGGTCACGTGACCAAGGACGGTGCCATCGCGGGTCCTCGGCTGCTCGAGCACCTGGTCGACACCGTGCTCTACTTCGAAGGCGACGGCGCCGCGGGGCTACGCGTCCTGCGCTCGTACAAGAACCGCTTCGGCTCGGTCGACGAGATCTGCGTCTTCACGATGGGCGCTGAAGGCCTGCGCGAGATCGCCGAGCCCTCGAAGCGCTTTCTTGAAGGACGCTCGACTCACGCGAGCGGCTCCTGCGTCGTTCCCGGCATCGTGGGCAGCCGCCCGATCCTGCTGGAGGTGCAGGCGCTGCTTGCGGGAGCCGCGTACGGCACGCCGCGGCGTCTGGCATCGAGCCTCGATGCCAACCGTCTGGCGATCGTGCTAGCCGTGCTCGAGAAGCGCGCTGGACTCCTGGTAGGCGGACAGGACGTCTACGCCAGCGTCGCGGGAGGCCTGCGGGTAAACGAACCCGCGGCCGACGTTGCGCTGGCGCTCGCGATCGCTTCCGCCCACCGCAACAGAGCGCTCCCTCACGATCTCGTCGCCTTCGGCGAGCTCGGCCTCTCCGGCGAAGTGCGCGCCGTCGGTCAGAGCGAGCGACGCCTAGCGGAGGCGGTGCGGCTAGGTTTTCACACTGCCATCGTACCGCATGCAGCGCGCCCGGCTGCCGCGCCCAAAGGGTTGCACGTCATTCCCATCGACGAGGTCGGCCGCGCCATCGCCGCCGCCTTCGAGTTATAGGAGTCCGGCGATGGCGCTCTTCGAGTGCGTCCCCAACTTCTCCGAGGGGCGCGATACGAGAACGGTAGACGCGCTCACCCAGGCGGCGGAACGCGCCGGCGCACGCGTCCTGGACCGCACTGCGGACGCGAAGCACAACCGTTGCGTCCTGACGCTGGTGGGCCAGGCTCACGAGCTCTCCGAAGCCGCTTTCGCCATGGCGCGCGTTGCCGTGGAGCGTATCGATCTTCGCTTACACCACGGCGTCCATCCACGCATCGGCGCCATCGACGTCCTGCCGTTCGTCCCGCTGCGCGAGGTGGAGATGGGCGCGGCCGTCGACCTCGCACGCTCGACGGCACGCCGGCTGTGGGACGAGCTGCGCCTCCCGTGCTATTTCTATGAAGAGGCCGCCACGCGTCCCGAGCGGCGCGATCTGGCCCGCGTTCGTAATCTCGGCTTCGAAGCCTTGGCGGCACGCATGCGTGAACCGGGCGGCGCTCCCGACGTCGGAGAGGCGGCGCCGCACCCCACCGCTGGGGCCGTCGCCGTCGGCGCGCGCCGTCTGCTCGTGGCGTGGAACATCGTCGCAGAAGGCATCGACATGCGTACGGCGCGCGTGATCGCGCAACGAATGCGCGGCCGGGACGGCGGCCTGACCACGCTCAAGGCGTTGGCCTTCCCGCTGGACGGCGGACGCGTCCAGCTCTCGTTCAACCTGACGGACAGCGCGGCCACTCCGCTGCACCGCGTCACCGAGCTGGCTCGGCGACAGGTGACGCGCGCCGGCGGACGACTCGTCGGCGGCGAGCTGATCGGCCTGGTTTCGTTGGAGGCACTGAGCGCCGCCGCTGCGCACTACGGAGCTCTCCAGGGGCTCACGGCAAGCGACGTCTACGTCTGAACTTTTTCGCCCTGGATGGTCACCACGATGAAGATCGTGCCCTTCTTGAGCACGACGTCCTTCCCGTTGCGCACATAGTCGTAGGCCTTGGTGATCAGCCCCATCGAGGGTATCGGCAGATAACTGGTGTAGAACGGCAACTGTGGATCGGCACCCTTGCGACGCAAGTCGCTGACTTTTCGATCGACGATCACTTGCAGCTCACCGCCATGCGGCAGACGCAGATAGCGCGCCTCCAACAGCAGCGATCCCTGGCGGCTATGGGGGCCGGCCGGCTGCGCGTCGGAGACGATGCCCACGCCGGCCGCGTGGGTGGGAAGCACCGTCTTGCCGCCGATCTTCAGCGCCTCAATCGTTTGGAAATGGTAGAAGTCGCCGGCCGTTGCCGTCGCGGAGTCCACGGTTTCGGAGAGCGCAACGGCGATCACGGTCCCGGCGGGAATCACCGTGCTCGGCGCAGGCGTGGGGGCGGTTGCTACGACGGCCGGCGGTGTCGGCGGCGGTCCAAGAATCATCCGCATGCGTTCGGGTCAAGTCTTGGTATATCTTCGCCGATGTTGGGAAAGAGCGAAAATGCGATGCTGGAAGAGGTGAAGTCGACGCCATATTGGCGGGGTGAGGTCCCCAATCAGCCTGAATTCGTCAGCACCGCCCGACACTGGATCGTGGCGATGAGCCGCCACCTCGGAGCAGATGATCAAACATCGGCCGACGTTGAATTTGCCGTCGGCGAGGCGCTCGCCAATGCCGTGGAGCATGGCCACCGGGTTGGCCGCGACAACCGCAAGATCACGCTGAGGATCCATCGGACGAGCGACCACCACTTGGTGGTCGAAGTCGTCGACTCCGGCGCCGCGTTCGATTTCAGCCGTCAGGGCGTCCGCTCGGACGACGAGTATCACGCCCCTCGCGGCTTCGGCATCTTCCTGATGCGCGAGCTGATGGACGAGGTGCACTACGAGCATCGCCGCGCGGGAAACGTGGTGCGCCTCATCAAGCGCATCCCAGAGGCGCACGAGCACGTCTCGTAAGTAGACAAGAGGAGCCGCACCCTCTCCAGCGTAACCGCCCCTTGCAAGGAGGCGGCGCCGAGCCGTTGCAGCTATCGATCCCCGACAAGCCCTCATAGCTATCCTCGACAGCCTCGATGCCGCGCGAGCGCGACAGGACGTTCCTGCAGCGCAAGCTCTGCTTGGCAATCTGCCGGAGACGGTCGCGACCTGGCTGACCGATCCGCGAGATCGTGTCTTCATCGCCAACCTCGTGGCCTACGCGGAGCGTTGGACGGCGATCACGCCCCGCTCCGACGATTTTTTCGATGCTCTCTCCCTGGTCGTGGCTTCGCTGCGCGAGCGCCTCGGCGGTGGAGAGCGAAGGAGGTAAACGAATGTCCGCACTTGATGCGCACGGGCGCGTAACGCTGGTGACGGGTGGGAGTCGCGGCATCGGCCGCGCCATCGCCGAGGCGCTCGCGAAAGAGGGGTCGGATCTCGCGATCGTCGATCTGGACCTCGCTCAAGCCGAAGCCACGGCAAAGGAGCTGGCCGCGGCGCACGGCGTCCGCGCACGCGCCTACGCCGGCGACGTGCGGAAGGCCGAAGAGATGACCGAACTCTGCGCAAGCGCGGCCAAGGACCTCGGCGGCATCGATCACGTCGTCAACAACGCCGGCGTGCAGTTCGTGTCGCCGCTTCCGGAGTTCCCCGAGGACAAGTGGAACTTCGTGATAGACATCAACCTCAACGGCATCTTCCACGTCACCAAGGCCGCATGGCCCTACCTGCTCCAGCGCAAGCGCGGGCGCATCGTGAACATCTCCAGCGTCCACGGCCTCGTTGCCTCGCCCTTCAAGCCCGCGTACATCGCGGCCAAGCACGGCGTCGTCGGCCTAACGAAGGCAGCCGCTCTCGAAGGCGCCGAGGCCGGCATCACCGTCAACGCGATCTGCCCAGGCGCGGTGATGACGGACATCATTCGCAACCAGATCCCCGAGCTGCGCGCAGCCTACGGCCCCGATCTCAGCGACGAACAGGTGCTCGAGAAAGCCTTCCTCTACGCCATGCCCACCAAGAGGATGATCGACCCCACCGAAATCGGTCACCTCGCGGCCTTCCTCTGCTCCGACGGCGCCATGTCCATCACCGGCGCCGCCATCCCCATCGACGGAGGTTGGGCGGCGCACTAGCGGCGCCCAACCTCCGTCGATGGGGTGTCGCCTTTCGATTCGCGTTAGCGCCGGTAGACGAGGGGACACCTCACTCCGGGACCGCGGCTCGCACATCCTGTGCGACCGCTTAGTTCCGCGCGCTTCCGGCTCGCCCCACCTCGTAAACTCGGCGGGGACCCCATACTTCTTTAAAAGCGGTTTGGCATGCGCCAAACCGCCGCCTCGCGCGCTCCATAAGTCCCTTCGTGAGGAGTCCCCTCGTCTACCTCACGCCTCCCATTCCGACCGCAAGATCTCCGCTTCACGACGCGCGCCGCTAGTGCGCGAGAGGGAGGAGGCAGTACTTGCGTCACGGCCAGGCAGTGGCCGCGGACGTGGAGGGGCCCCGCGAAGGGACTCTCTGGAGCGAGCGAGGTCAGGATGACCGGAAGCGAGCGGAACGAGAGTGTGCCGCACACGAGGTGCGGCACGCGGTCCCGGAGCGGGGCCGCTCTACGCCCGCGGCCGCAGACGTGTGAATGTTAGGCGCTAACGCCGAAGTCGCGTAGGGCGGCGTTGAGCGAGGTCTTGCGGTCCGTCGACTCCTGGCGTTGGCCGATGATGAGGGCGCAGGGAACCTGAAATTCGCCGGCGGCGAAGCGCTTGGGCATCGTGCCGGGGATGACGACGCTGCGCGCCGGGATACGTCCGCGCGTTATCACGGGCTGAGCTCCCGTCACGTCGACGATCGGCGTGGACGCCGTCAGCACGACGTTGGCGCCGAGCACGGCCTCGCGCTCGACCACCACGCCCTCCACCACGATGCTGCGCGAGCCGATGAAGCAGCCGTCCTCCACGATCACCGGCTGCGCCTGCGCGGGCTCCAAGACTCCGCCGATGCCGACGCCTCCGGAAAGGTGAACGCCTTTGCCGATCTGCGCGCAGGAGCCCACGGTCGCCCAGGTGTCGACCATCGTCCTCTCGTCGACGTAGGCACCGATGTTGACGAAACCCGGCATCAGGATGCAGCCGCGCGCAAGGAACGAGCCGTAGCGCGCCACGCCGGGCGGAACGCAGCGTACGCCGAGGGCGGCGTAGTTGCGCTTGGTCGGCACCTTGTCGAAGAACGTCAGCTCCGTCTGTGGATCGTACAGCTCGCGGCTCTCGTGGCGCGCGAAGTAGAGCAAAATCGCCTGCTTCACCCATGCATGCGTGACCCAGCCGTCGGGTCCCGGCTCGCAGACGCGAAGCTCTCCGCGATCGAGCAGGTCGACGATCTCGTCGACGACGCTCCCCGCGGCACCGCGTACGGCGGCGTTATCGGTGGCGAGCTGAGCCACGGCGTGCTCCAGTGCGTTCCTCTCCATAGCGCCCTCGGGTTCGCGAGAAACGCTCCGCGATACCTGGCGGCAACGAATTTTCACGACCGGGGCCCCTAGACGGAAAGATGGATACGACTCCAGAACACACGGGACCATGCCGAATACGCCAGCCGACGATCTGAACATCAACGCCATCCGCTTTCTGAGCGTCGATGCCATCGAGAAGGCGAAGTCCGGGCATCCCGGTCTTCCGCTCGGAGCCGCCGCGATGGCCTATGCGCTGTGGACGCGCCATCTCAAGCACAGCCCCTCGAACCCGCACTGGTTCAACCGCGACCGCTTCGTGCTCTCGGCGGGCCACGGCTCGATGCTGCTCTATGCTCTGCTCTACCTGACCGGGTACGGTCTCGAGCTAGACGATCTGCGGGCCTTCCGCCAGTTGGGGAGCCGCACGCCGGGCCACCCGGAGCGCGATCTCGCCCCGGGCGTCGAAGTCACAACGGGGCCGTTGGGCCAGGGATTCGCCAACGGCGTCGGCATGGCCATCGCCGAGGCGAACCTGGCTGCACGCTTCAACCGTCCCGGCCACACGATCATCGATCACTTCACGTACGCGATCGTCAGCGACGGCGACTTGATGGAAGGCGTCACTCAGGAGGCGGCCTCGGTTGCCGGCCACCTCGGTCTGGGAAAACTCATCTATCTCTACGACGACAACCACGTCTCGCTGGCAAACGCCACCGACGTCACGTACACGGAAGGCATCGAGCCGAAGTACGAGGCTCTGGGTTGGCACGTACAGTTCGTGGGGCACAACGAGGCATATGACGTCGGAGCAGTCGCGCGCGCGATCGAGGCGGCGCAGCGCGTCGACGATCGTCCCTCGCTCATCATCGTGCGGACCACCATCGGCTACGGCTCCCCGGTCGCCGATTCCTACAAGTCGCACGGTGAGGCGCTCGGCAAGGAGAACACCGAGAAGACGAAGGAGGCCTTGGGCTGGCCGCTCTACCCGCCGTTCTACGTCCCTGAGGAGAGTTTGGCGTTCTTCCGTGGGGCCGTCGAGCGCGGGCGTGTTGCAGAGAACGCCTGGGAGACGCGATTCGAGCACTACGCCGCCGCTTTCCCAGCAGAGGCTGCGGAGCTGCGCCGGATGATCGCCGGTGAGCTCCCCGAAGGTCTGGCCAAGGCCATTCCCACCTTCTCGCCCGAGGACGGCGAGATCGCCACACGCGATGCCGGGGGCAAGGTGATGAACGCTGTCGCTGCTCTCTTACCTGAGCTCATCGGCGGCAGCGCCGATCTCGATCCCTCGACAAAGACTTACCTCAAGGGCTTGGGCGACTTCCAGCGCCAGACGCGCCAAGGGCGCAACATTCACTGGGGCATCCGCGAACACGCCATGGGCGCAGGCTCGAACGGTTTGGCCGCCCACGGCGGCCTGCTCCCCTACACGGCTACTTTCCTGACGTTCTCGGACTACATGAAGCCTGCGATTCGCCTCGCCGCGCTCAGCAAGCTGCATGTGGTCTGCGTCTTCACCCACGATTCGATTCTCTTGGGCGAGGACGGACCGACGCACCAGCCGATCGAGCATCTCGCGGCGTTACGTGCGGTGCCGGGGCTGACCGTGCTGCGTCCCGCCGACGCCAACGAGACGGCGGCGGCATGGCTGCACGCACTGCACGACCGCGGGCGCCCCACCGTCCTCGTGCTGACGCGCCAGAAGCTCCCAGTGCTGGCGGGCACCGCCGGGGCTCCCATCGAGCGCGGCGCATACGTGCTGGCGGAGGCCGGCGGGGCGCTCGATCTGATCCTCATCGCCACCGGCTCCGAGGTCTCGCTGTGCCTGCAGGCCCGCGCACTCCTGGAGCAACGAGGCATCGGCACACGCGTCGTCTCGATGCCATCGTGGGAGCTCTTTGAGGACCAGGAGCAAGCCTACCGTGACGAAGTGCTCCCGCCGGCGGTAGGGGCGCGCCTCTCGGTAGAGGCTGCCGCGACGCTGGGCTGGAGCCGCTGGGTCGGCGACCACGGCGCGTGCGTGGGTATGCATACCTTCGGCGAGTCTGCCCCCATCGCGGCCGTCGCCGAGCACTTCGGCTTCACCCCGGTGCACGTGGCAGAACGTGGCGCCGCGCTCGCCGTAGGCGTGGCGAAGCGTTAGACTTGTAGACGAACCAACGAGAGGAGACCCGTCGTGAACACCATCCAGCAACTGACGAGCTGCGGGCAGAGCGTCTGGCTCGACAACATTCGTCGCGCCATGTTCGCATCAGGCGAGCTCGAGCGCCTGATCGCCGATGGGGTGCGGGGCATGACCTCCAATCCCACCATCTTCTCCAAAGCGATCGGTGCGGGCGACGACTACGACGAGCAGTTGCGCGAGCTGCTCGACGCGGGGCTGAGTGGGCCGCAGGTCTTCGAGCGCCTTGCCGTATCGGACATCCAGCGTGCCTGCGATGCCTTTCGCCCGCTCTTCGACGCCTCGCACCACGGCGACGGCTTCGTCTCCATCGAAGTCTCGCCAAAGCTGGCGCGCGACACGCAGGGCACGATCGAGGAGGCGAGGCGGCTCTGGCGCGAGGTCTCCCGCCCCAACGTGCTGGTGAAGATTCCCGGCACGCCGGAGTGCTTGGCGTCCATACGCCAATGTCTGACCGAAGGCATCAACATCAACATCACGCTGCTCTTCGGCAACGAGAACTACGAACAGGTGATTTGGGCCTACATCGAGGCACTGGAAGCCCGCCTAGCCGCCGGTAAGCCGGTCGACGACATCCACTCCGTCGCTTCCATTTTCGTGAGCCGCATCGACACCGCCGTCGACAAGCAAATTCAAGCGCTCGTCGCCAAAGGCGAGGACTTCTCGAGCCTGCTGGGAACGATCGGCGTCTCGCACCTCAAGCAGTCCTATCGCCTCTACCGGCGCATATTCGAGCAGCACGAGCGCTTCAAACACCTTGCGGCCAAGGGCGCCCGAGTCCAGCGTCCGCTGTGGGCAT
This sequence comes from bacterium, assembly GCA_004297985.1. Taxonomy (GTDB): domain Bacteria; phylum Vulcanimicrobiota; class Vulcanimicrobiia; order Vulcanimicrobiales; family SCRA01; genus SCRA01. Next base: position 29,700 of record SCRA01000027.1, read on the forward strand.
CGACAGGCACCAAGAATCCCGCCTACTCCGACCTGCTCTACGTGGAGAATCTGGTCGGCCGCAACACGGTCAACACGATGCCGACCCAGACGCTGCAGGCGCTCCTCGATCACGGCACGGTGACTGCCGAGACGGTCGTGCAAAATCTCGATCAAGCCGGCGCAAACCTCACGCGTCTACAGCGCGCCGGCATCTCGCTCTTCGACATCACGAGGCGGCTGCAGGACGACGGCGTGGTGCTCTTCGTGGAAAGCTACGACGAGCTGATCGCCACCATCGAGACAAAGATGGCCAGCCTGCGCCGCAAAGGCGCAGAGCGCATCACGGCCTCGCTTGGATACTCCAAGGGCATTGCCGACCAAGCGCTGACGAGGCTGCACGAGAACCGCTTCGACGAGCGTTTGTGGAAGAAAGACGCCTCGCTCTGGTCCAACCAGCCCGCACACGTGAAGATCATCGAGAACGCGCTGGGCTGGCTCGACGTGCCGCAGAAGATGCTCGAGTATCTCGCCGATCTTCAGGCATTTACGGCGGAAGTCAAGGCGGCCGGCTTCAGCGACGCCGTCGTCCTGGGCATGGGCGGCAGCTCGCTGGCCCCGGATGTCTTCCGCTTGACCTTCGGGCACCAACCCGATGCCCCGCGCCTGCACGTGCTCGACTCGAGCGATCCGGAACAGATCGCCTCCTTGGAGAAGGAGCTCGATCTCGCGCACACGCTCTTCTTCGTCTCCAGCAAGAGCGGGACGACCGTTGAGCCCAATGCCTTCTTCCGCTACTTCTACGAGCGCGTGCAGAAGACGATCGGCTCGCAGCGTGCCGCCAAGCACTTCGTGGCTATCACAGATCCCGGCACCGCCTTGGAGCGTGAGGCGCGCGAGGGCAATTTCCTGCGCTGCTTCACGAACATGGCCGACATCGGCGGCCGCTATTCAGCACTCTCGCTCTTCGGCCTGGCTCCCGCAGCCGCGGCCGGCTACGACGTGAAGGGCCTGCTCGCCGGGGGGAATGCAGGCATGGCCGCTGCCGGCTCCTCCGTGCCGGAAGATCACAACCCTGGCGCGCGTTTAGGCGCGATCATCGGCGGCTTGGCGAAGGCGGGCCGCGATAAGCTCACGCTCGTAGCGCCGCCAGCGGCCGCTGCGTTCGGCTACTGGCTCGAGCAGCTCATTGCCGAGTCCACCGGAAAGGACGGCACGGGCGTCGTGCCGATCGAAGGCGAGCCGCTGGGCGATCCGCACAGCTACGGCAACGACCGCCTCTTCGTCGCCGTGGCCGATGGTCTGGCGGGCGATCCACCCGGTTCCGGCGGCCCACGCCCCACGATCGACCGCGACGTCGAAACAAAGCTGCGCGTGCTGGAAGAGGCAGGACAGCCCGTGGTGCGCCTCACGATGGCATCGCTCGCCGAGCTCGGGCAGTGGATGTATCTCTGGGAGATCGCAACGGCGGCCGCGGGCTCGCTGCTGGGCATCGATGCGTTCGATCAGCCCAATGTCCAGGAGTCGAAGGACAATACCAATTCCCTGCTGGCCGCTTACAAAGAGAAGGGCACCTTCGGCGAAGCGGAGCCGGCGCGCGAGTACGGCGAGGGCCTGGCTATCTATCCGCTGGCCGGAAGCCCCCACATCGCCGCGACCGATCTCACGGAGGCGTTGGCCTCACTCTTCGCGTTGCTGCGCCCAGGCGACTACCTAGCCATCAACGCCTACCTGCCGATGAACCAGCACAACGTCGATGCGCTGCGCGAGCTGCGCGTGCTGGTGCGCGACAGGTACAAGGTAGCCACGACGGTGGGCTTCGGGCCGCGTTTCCTCCATTCGACCGGCCAGCTCCACAAGGGCGGCCCCAACACCATCGTGGTGCTCCAATTGACGGCGGAGCATGGCGCCGCGCTCTCGATTCCCGGCATGGGAACGTCGTTCGGCACGCTCGAGCATGCGCAGGCGCTCGGCGACTTCCAATCACTGGATGCACGCAAGCGCCGTGGCGCACGCCTGCATCTGGGGGCGAACCTGGAGCGTGGGCTCGAGCGCCTCTTGTGGGCCGCCCACGACGCTGTGACAGCGCGCGCCTGAACCGGCGAGCGAGGAGGACATCGATGCAGATAGGAATGGTCGGACTGGGCCGGATGGGTGCCAACATGACGGAGCGCCTGTTGCGCGGGGGGCATCAAGTCGTCGTCTACGACCGCAGCGCACAGGCCGTCCAACGCGTCGTTGCCATGGGCGCGCGCGGCGCCGCCTCGCTCGAGGAGCTGGCCTCCTCACTGTCGGGCCCACGGCGCGCCGTCTGGGTGATGGTTCCCGCGGGCGATCCCACGGATCAGACGATCACCACACTTGCCGCGCTCCTCGGCAAAGGCGACGTCGTCATCGACGGCGGTAACACGAAATACACCGACTCGTTGCGTCACGCACAATTCCTGCGCGAACACGGAGTCGGGTTCTGCGACGCCGGCACCAGCGGCGGCATCTGGGGACTCAAGGAAGGCTATTGCCTGATGGTGGGTGGCGCCGCTGAGGACATCACCTACGCGGAGCCGGTCTTCCGTACGCTCGCGCCTCCCGACGGTTACCTCCACACCGGCCCCGCGGGATCCGGCCACTTTGCCAAGATGGTGCACAACGGCATCGAGTACGGGATGCTGCAAGCATACGCCGAGGGCTTCGCGGTCCTCGAGAAGGCCCCGTTTACCTACGACTTGGGCGGACTCGCCCATCTTTGGAACCACGGTAGCGTGGTACGCTCGTGGCTGCTGGAACTAGCGGAGCTGGCCTTCCGCGACGATCCCGGACTCGAGCGAATCCGCGGCTTCGTCGACGATTCCGGCGAGGGGCGCTGGACGGTGGAGGCCGCCATCGCCGAGGACGTTGCCGCGCCGGTCATCACCGCCTCGCTCTTCGCACGCTTCTCCTCGCGCGATCCCGACGCGTTCTCCGCGAAAGTCATCGCGGCACTGCGCAACCAGTTCGGCGGCCATCCCGTCAAGACCGAGGCGTTGACCTAGATGACGGTCACCACGACCGTAACGGCAGTTGGCGGCAAGAGCAACCCGCTGCGCGCGGGGCTGCAGAGCAACCGCATCTTCGACCCCTGCACGATCGTGCTCTTCGGCGCCACGGGCGACCTCACCAAGCGCATGCTGATGCCCGCGCTCTACAGCTTGCGCCTCCAGGACATTCTGCCCTCCGACTTTGCGATCGTGGGGTACTCGCGCTCCCCCTGGTCTGACGAGCAATTTCGCACGGCCATGAAAGAAGGCATCGCGGAGTTCGCCCAACTCGGCCAGCCGGAGGGCCCCGTTTGGGACGATTTCGCTCGCCGGCTCTCGTATATCAGCGGCGACTTCGATGACGTCTCATGCTACGTGAAGTTACAGCGGCACCTCGAGAACGATCTCACCGAGTTCAAGACGCGCGGCAACGTCCTGTACTATCTGGCGACACCGCCGGTGGTCTTCGGCGAGATCGTCAAGCACCTGGACCTGGCCAAGCTCGGCCCGAAGTCCACCAAAGGCTGGTGTCGCCTCGTAATCGAGAAGCCTTTCGGAACCGATCTCACCTCCGCGCGCGCGCTCCAACAAGAGATCGAGAAGGTCTTCCCTGAGAAACAGATCTACCGCATCGACCACTATCTCGGTAAGGAGCCCGTGCAGGACTTGATGGCCCTGCGCTTCTCCAACGTGATCTTCGAGCCGCTCTGGAACTACCGCTACATCAAGAGCGTGCAGATCACCGCGGCGGAAACCGTTGGCGTAGAGCAGCGCGGCGGTTACTACGAGCGCGCCGGAGCCCTGCGCGACATGCTGCAGAACCACGTCATCAACTTGATGACACTCGTCGCGATGGAGCCTCCAGTCTCCGCCGATGCCGATGCCCTGCGCGACGAGAAGTTCAAAGTACTGCGAGCAGTGCGCCCAATCCCCGTCGAGCGGATGGACGAGTTTGCCGTGCGTGGGCAGTACGACCGCGGAGAAATCGCCGGCAAGGCGGTCTGCGCCTACCGCGACGAGCCCGATGTGGGCACGGATTCGCCGACAGAGACGTACGCGGCGCTCAAACTACTCGTCGACAACTGGCGTTGGGGCGGACAGGTCCCGTTCTACCTGCGCAGCGGTAAACGCCTCAAGCGCAAGAACAGCGAGATCGCCATCGCTTTCCGCAATGTTCCGCACCGCCTCTTCGGCGAGCGCGGCGACGAGTTCGAAGCGAACTCGTTGGTCGTCAAGATTCAACCGGAGGAAGGCATCTCGCTCTCCTTCAACGCCAAGTATCCGGGCCAGGCGATGCACATCCGGAGCGTCTCCATGGACTTCGCCTACGGGCAGGGCTTCGGCGTCAAGATCGCGCCGGCGTACGAGCGCCTCTTGACCGATGCCATGCGCAATGACGCGACGCTCTTCACGCGCTGGGACGCCGTGGAGGCAGCCTGGGAAGTGGTGATGCCGGTGCTCGATCGTTGGCAGAACGCGCGCCCCGAAGATTTTCCGAACTACGCCCCCGGCTCGCAGGGCCCCAAAACCGCCGACGCCATGCTGGCGCGCGACGACGACTCCTGGAGACAGTTATGAGCGTCGATACCATCGTCGCCGAACTCCACCGCCTGCGCGGGACGCAAAGCGAGCACGAGGTGATGGGAGCGACCGCCTCCACCTCGACGCTGATCGTCTACGCCGGCGATCCCGAGGCGTTTTCCGAGGCCACCGGACCGGCGCGCAAGATGGCCATCGCCCACGGTGCGCGCCTTCTGCTGCTCGATGCCAGCGGCCGCAGCAGAGAGGCACGCGTCTGCGCCTTCTGCGGACGCGCAGGGAGCGAGACGATCTGCTGTGAGGAGATCACCCTGCCCATCGATCCCAGCCGATCCGGCGTCGCGGTTGCCGACGTGGAGGAGCTGCTTCTCCCCGGGCTGCCAAGCTATCTCTGGTGGAGCGATGGCCGAGTCGAGACCCCTCTCTTCCGCGGGCTACATGCTTTGGCCAAGCATATCGTGGTCGACACCTCGCTCGCCGCCGACCCTACGGTGGCTCTGATCGAGCTCGACCGCATGCTCTCGCACGATCCGCACGCGTACCTCTGGGATATCGCCTGGCTGCGCAATGCACCATGGCGCGAGATGGCTGCGCGTCTTTTCGATGATCCAGAACGCGCCGCTGCGCTCGCGCGCCTCGAGGCAATCGAGATCGAAGGCGGCTCGCTAGGCGAGGCGGCGCTGATGGCCGGCTGGATCGGCGCCCAACTGGGTTACACGGTGCCGGAGCGTTCACACCATTTGCGTACGGCTACGGGCGCGCGCGTCTCCTTCGCGCATCGTGGTACGCCGCAACCGGTATGCGCCGTGCGCCTGCGTACCGACACGCTCACCTTCTCCGCCAGCCTCGAAGGAAGCGCCAGCGTCTGTTTGAGCATGGAATCGGCGCAAGAGCAGCGCAGCCGGTGCGAGCCTCTGATGGCACGTGCACTGGACGATCTCGTGCGCGAAGCGCTGTACGGCATCGGTGCCGACCCGGCCTTTCCACAGGCGCTCGCGCTGGCCGCCGGGCTGGTCGCAGGGTGAGCGCACCGCGCGTGCATGGCGAACTGCGCGTCGTCGCCGACGAGCACCAGCTCTGGACCGCACTAGCCGATCTCTTCGTCGCTCTGGCGCACGAGGCGATCGCTCGCCACGGCGCCTTCACCGTCGCGCTCGCCGGCGGCACCACACCCAAAGGAGCATTCGCGCTGTTGGCGCAAGAGCCGCGCCGCTCGCAGGTAGAGTGGGGGCGGCTCTCCGTCTTCTTCAGCGACGAGCGCTGCGTGCCGCCTGAGGATCCGCAGTCGAACTACGGTCTGGCCAACCGCACCCTGCTCTCGCAGGTAGCGATCCCGGCGGAGCACGTGCACCGTATGCGGGGCGAGCTCGCTCCGCAGCAAGCCGCCGAGGAATACGCTAGCGTGCTGCGCGATGCCCTCGGCGACGATCCCGTACTCGATCTGGTGATGCTGGGGATGGGTCCGGACGGCCATACCGCATCGCTCTTCCCGGGAACATCGCCCGTTGGAGAGCAACGACTCTTGGTAGCGGCACCCTTCGTCCCGAAGTTCGGAGCTCACCGTCTGACGATGACCCCGCGCATGATCAACCGAGCGCGCCGCGTGGTGATCGCCGCCGCCGGCGCGGAGAAAGCCGAGGCCCTCCAGCACGCGCTGGAAGGCCCGGTCGATCCGAATCTCACGCCCGTGCAGGTGGTACAGCCGATCGGCGGAGCGCTGATCTGGCTGGTCGATCGCGCGGCAGCGTCGCTGCTCACCTAGGGCGATCCTAGGGCGCGCACACTCACTCGCGCACCATCGCCGGCACGCCGCGCCGTGGCCGGCGCATGACGAAAACTAGCGGTGCCAAGGCAATCGACATCAACGCCGTCCACCACGCCGTGTCGGCGAAGGCCATCGTCATCGCTTGGTGCGAGACGAGGTCGTACAGTGCCAGCGGCGAGGAATGCGTGAGATAATCGACAACGGGCAGGCGGTGCAGAGTGGCCGCGCCCGCCAGCGACGCATAGTGGAAAGCGTCGCGCCGGTCGAGGATCGTCACCAGCACGGCCGTCGCGATGGAGCCGCCGAGCTGGCGCGCCAAGTTGAAGAACGCCGAGACCTTGGGTGCGTCACGCGGCGGCGCCGAAGCGAAGATGGCCACGGAGAGGGGCACGAATAGTTGCGAGAGCCCCACGCCGCCCAAGATGAGCATCGGGGCAAACGCCCAGAAGCCCGTGCTCGTGGTCGTCACCACCGCCTGCATGGCACTCGCGATACCGACGAGCACGAAAGCCCCACCGATCACCCAGCGCATATCGATCCTGCCGCGCATGATCAAGATCGCGGCAAGCGGAGTCAACAGCCCGATCGCCGCCGCCCGTACCATGATCAGGTATCCAGAGAGCGTCGCCGTGAAGCCGAGCATCGACTGCACGAACTGCGGCAGGATCAATATCGACCCGTAGAGGCTGATACCCAGCGTCATTCCCAGGAGAGAGCCCGCAGCGACGCCGCGATTCTTGAGAATGGAGAGATCGACGATCGGCTGCTCGGCGCAGAAGAGCTCCCATACCACGAACGCGACGGTCCCCACGACGGCCACGATGGCGAAGAAGATGATCCCCCCATCGGAGAACCAGTTCTTTCGCTCCCCCTCCTCCAGCACGTACTGCAGCGAGCCGATGCCCGCGGCCAAGAGCGCGATCCCCGGCAGGTCCACCGGCAGACGGCGCGGGCGCTGGGGGTTACGCAGGAAGAGCAGCGTCAACAGCGCGGCTAGTACCCCGGGAACGACGTTGATGAAGAATACCCAACGCCACGAGAGCTGATCGGTGATGATGCCGCCCAGCGTAGGGCCGATGGTCGGGCCCACGATGACGCCCAGCGAGAAGATCGCCTGCCCCTTACCGATCTCCGCGGAGGGATACGTCTCCTGCAGGATCGCCTGCGACGTCGAGATCAACCCGCCGCCGAAGACTCCCTGTACCACGCGCCAGAACACCAGCTCCGCGAAAGAGGTGGAGAGGCCGCAGAGGACCGAGGCGATGGTGAAACCGATGATCGAGGCGGTGTAGTACTCCCTACGGCCGAAACGCAGTTGGAGCCACGGCGTCAGCGGGATGACCACCACGTTGGCTACGATGTAGCCGGTGACGACCCAGGCGGCCTCGTCGATGGTGGCGCCCAGGTTCCCCTGGATGGTAGGCAACGCGACGTTGACGATCGTGCTGTCGACGATCTCGAGCATGGTGGCAAGGCTGATCGCAAAGGTCACCAACAGCCGTCGCCACCCGTACTCCACGACGGAACTCTGATAGTGTTGCACCGTAGGCCGTCTCTTCTAGCGCGTGCGCACGATCTCAGCGAATCTTGACGTTGGTAACGACGTTCATGCCGGGGCGCAGCGGCGTCTGCGGAGGGTTGGCTCCGTCGAGTTCGATGCGAACCGGGATGCGCTGCGTCACCTTCACGAAGTTACCCGTTGCGTTCTGCGCCGGGATGATCGAGAAGGTCGAGCCGGTAGCTGGACCGATCGCAACCACATGTCCGGAGAACGTCTCTCCCTTGTAGGCGTCAACGGCGATGTCGACGTGCTGGCCAGGATGCATGCCGGCGATCTGCGTCTCTTTGTAGTCGGCGGTGATGTAGATCTTGTCGAGCGGCACGATCGCGAAGAGCATCTGCCCGACGGCCACCATTTGGCCGACCGTGATGTTCTTCTCCCCGACCACGCCGTCGCTGGGCGCGTAGACGGACGTGTATGCGACGGCCGACTGCGCCTGGGCCAACGCGGCCTTCGCGTTCTTCACCTGCGCCTGTGCCGCTTCGGCCTGTGCCTGTTGCGCGGCGACCTTATACGGCGTCGAGTTCTCGGCGAGCTTGCCGCTAGCCGTGATCACGGCCGCACGGGCCGATTCCACGCCGGCCTGCGCGGCACGGTAGCGGTCACCGGCGGCATGTACGGCGGCATCGGCCGCCTGGGCGTTCTGCTGTGCCTGCTGGTACTGCGCGAGCGCACCCGCCGCCTCAGCGCGGACGGCATCGAGCTGGTTGGCTGCCACGGCACCTTCGTTGACCAACTGCGTGGTGCGGCGCAGATCGCTTCTGGCCTTGGCCAGCGATGCCTCGGCGGCCGGCACGGCGGCGTCGGCCGCGTTGGCCTGTGCTTGCGCGCTAGCCAACGCGGCCTGCGCGCCGGAAAGGTTGGCCTGCGCACCCAGAACATCGGCCCGCGCGGAGCCTACGCCGCCCCGTCCCTGCTGGACTTGCGCTCCCTGCGTCGACTGCGTCAGATCGACGCCCACGCTCGCCTGGCTCGCCTGGGCTTGGGCAGCCGCCAATGCCGCCTGCGCGGCTTGCAGGCGGTCGAGCTCATCGCGGTCGGCCAGACGCGCCAACAACTGCCCCTTGCGCACACTCTTATTGGTGTCTGTGAAGATGGCCTCGACGCGCTCGGCGATCTTGGAGTTCACCTGAACGATGTCGGCGTCCACGGTCGCGTCATCGGTGCCGAGGTGGGCGTGCGCGTAGAGGAACCATCTCGTGCCGAAAACGATGGCGAGCAGCGCGACGATCACGCCGGCGATCATCAGCACTCTGCGGCGCTCCGGAGACATCCCGTTGCTCTGCTCTACCGGCGTCTGCTGCTCTCGCGAGACGGAGGCGTTCGCATCGACCGTTGCGGCGGGCGTCTCGACGCTCGTGCTACTCATGGCGGAGAGTACCTTTCAAGAAGATGTCGGTGTAGTGGGCGATATCGCCTTGCGTGGTGGGGCTCTGCTCGTCCCACAGTCGTTTGCCCATAACGTGGGCGAAGATCATTCCCGAAAAGGCGCGCGTCAGGCGCCGGGGGTCGCCGGAGAGTCGCCCCGCCACCACATGACGGCTCATGAAGCCTTGGATCGCTAGCTGAATCCGCCGCGGCCCCTCGAAGAGCGCGGAGCTGCCGTCCAGGGACGAGTCGTTGAGGTGCACGCGGATGAGGTCCTCGATGTGTTCCATCCCCTGGGCCAGCGTGAATCCCACGCGGATGAGGTCGGCGCGAAGATCTCCCGTCTCCTCGACGATCTCGGTGATCTTCTGGTGCATGCAGCACCGGCCGACCATCTCTGCCAGAAGCCGTTCCTTGGAGCCGAAGTGGCGAAAGAGCGTAACCTCGTTGACCCCGGCCTCCTGGGCGATCTCCCTTGTGGTCGCCCCGCGGCTGCCGTTGTTGCGGACGTAGACCTCGCGCGCAGCCGTGAGGATGCGGTCGCGGGTCTCTTCGGGGCTGCTCTGACGGTGCGCGGTCTCCATGGCTGATGTAAGCACATACTTACATCACCGCGCGATTTTTGTCAAGTCCTAAATAGATTGGCTCTTAACTATTTCTCATGATCGAGGGCGGCGCGGACCCGCGCCATCCACGTACCGAAGCGCGGGTCCTCGTCGGGGCTGGCCACGCCCGTATAGAGCACGATCACGTAGCGCCGCCCGCCGGGCAGTATCAGGATCCCCCCGTCGTGGCTGACTTCGTCCGTGTCGCCCGTCTTGTGGGCGAAGTGGTCCCCCGATCGTAGACCCAAGGGGAGCTTTCCCCGCCAATACTGCCGTCCGAGGGAGGCCAGCACCCGCTCGGACCCCGGCAGCCGCCGCGCATCGAGGGCGGTCAGCAGCGCCGCGGCGTCTGAAGCCGGGTGGGCGTTGCGCCCCGTGGCCTGGGGATCCTCGATCAGCGGGAGGCTCCCCGAGAGCTTGCGGCGCACCGCCGTTCGCGTCAGGCCGATGGCTTGGCAATAGGCGGTGATCGACTCCCGCCCCAAGAGGTCGATCAGCTGGTTGGTGGCCACGTTGTCGGACCGCGAGAGCATCAGGTCGATCAGCTCGTCCAGCGTAGCACGGTAGTTGACGTGCATCGGGCTGGGTGCGTCGTTGGCGGTCATGTTGCGCTCCGCCACCGTGACGGAAGACGCCAGCGCCAACTCGCCGGCGGCGACCCGCGCATGAGCCGCGACGGCGATCGGCACCTTGATCATGCTCGCCGGATAGAGCGGGAGATCGGGGTCGAGCACGGCCCGTTCCCCAGGACGGTCGAGCCGCTCCACCACGGCGCTGGCGGGAGCGAGATGGGCCTCGCGCGCCGCGGCCGCCAGGCACTCTCCGTCGATCACGCGGGGGCGTTCGCGTGATCGAGCGGGAGCCGCAAGCGCTCTGCGACCTTGCGCAACTCCTTGCCGATTCTCTCGTTGCCGTAACGCTGGGCGCGACGGCGGTCGCTGACTTTGCGCGCACCGACGAAGGTCTCCACCACGATTCCCGGATCCGAGACGTAGACCAACTGGTTGACGGGATGCGACCAAGGATGGAACGACGGATGCGTACGGTCGATGACGCACCAATCGGCGTAGCAGCCCGCCGCGAAGTCTCCGGCTTCGACGCCCACGGCGCGCGCGCAATCGCGCGTGCCCATGAGCCATGCGTCCCGAGCGCTGAGCGTAGCCCCGTCGAGCGTAGCCGTCTTCTGCAGGAACGTGGCGGCGCGCATTTCGTCGTAGATGCATGGGCGCAGATCGCAGTCGGTCCCCAGACCGATGCGGACGCCACGGCGGCGCAGGCCGACAAGGTCCGCGATCCCGTCGCCGAGGTACTGATTGGTGACGGGGTTGTGGATCAGCGCCGCACCGCGCTCCCCCATCAGATCCTTCTCCTCCTCCGTCTGCCAGATGGCGTGCACGGCGACGAAGTGGGGCCCCAGCACCCCCAGCGAATCGAGATAGGCGATCGGCGTCAGCCCTGTGCGCGCCTTCACCTGCTCCACTTCATAGCGCGCCTCGGCCACGTGCATGTGCACGGGAACGCCCAACTCGCGCGCCAGGTCCACGGCGGCACGCGTCATCTCCGGTGAGGCGGCATGCAGAGAGTGCGGGGCGGGGCACACGAGAATTCCCGCGGAGCGCAGCTCCTCGGCCAGAGCGATCGTGTCGCGCCGTGCCGAGGCGATATCCTCGCGGAAGATCGGCGGTGCGTAGGAGGCATCCATCCATGCGCGCGCTACCACCAAACGGATACCGCAGTCGATGGCCGCCTCGACCAGCTTCTCCAGCCGCGCCGTACCCGCGCCGTTCACGTAGAAAAATTCGACGACGGTCGTGATGCCGTTGCCGAGCATCTCGACGAAGGCCGCGAGCGCCACCCAATAGAGCTCCTCCGGCTCGAGCTGGGGAATGATGCGGTAGAGCGCATCGTCTCGCCACTTGTCGAAGCCCCAGTCGTCCGCCCAGCCGCGCAGTAAGATCTGGTAGCAGTGGCTGTGGCCGTTGACGGCTCCCGGGGCGAGCAGACGGTCCTCCCCGTAGTCCATGCACGGGAGGTCGGGATTGGCGGCCACAATCGCCGCACCCTCGCCGGCGCGCGCGATGCGATCCTCTTCCACCACGAAGGCGAAGTCGTGCACCGCCTCGCCGCCGACGATCGCATGGCGCGCGCGAACCACCTGCTTCACGTGTAGACCTCCCCTGCGGCCACCACCGCCGTTGCGAGATTTCCGCCGAAGCTCCACCCCAGCTCGCGCGGGTGCGCCATCTCCATGATCACTGCGTCGGCTCGCGCGCCAGCCTCCAGCGTTCCGGCCGTCAGGCGCAGCGAGCGCGCCGCCGCAGAGGTCACGGCCACCAGCGCCTCCGCCGCGCTCATCCCCAGCAGGCGCCGCCCTAAATGCGCGGCCATCTGCAGGCTGGGGCATGGCGCCGTACCGGGATTGAAGTCCGTCGCCAGAGCCACCCGTACACCCGCATCGAGCAGCGCACGGGCCGGCGCCGCCCTGGGCACGTCCATGTACCACAGCGTCGCCGGGCAGAGTACCGCCACCGTGCCCGCGCGTGCCAATCCGGGGATGAAACGCGGATCCATGCAATTGAGGTGGTCGGCGGCATCGAGGCCCAACTCCTCGGCAAGCGCCGCCGCGCCGCCATCGGCGAACTCGTCGCAATGCAGGCGCAGACGCAGGCCGTGACCGCGTGCCGCAACGAGATAGCGCCGCGTCTGCTCCACCGTGAAGTAGCCCGGCTCGCAGAAGGCGTCGGCGTAGACCGCCCCCGCGGCCCGCGCGTAGGGCAGCGTCTGCTCGATCAGCGCATCGACGAAGGCGTCGTCGTCGCCGGGATATTCCGGTGAGTGCGTGTGCGGACCCGTGAGCGTGGGGACGACGCGCGGCATCGCCTTACGCTTGGCGACATCGGCGATCGTGCGCAGTAACGCGAGCTCGCCGTCGGTGCGCAGGTCGTAGCCGGTCTTCACTTCGGCAGTCGTCGTTCCATGACGGAACATCGTGCGCAAATGTGCCGCGAGCGCTCGCTCGCGCACGTCATCGGTGGCCGCGCGCGTCTGTTCCACGGTATACGCCATACCGAGCACGGGGCTCTCGCCGTCGAGCCGCGCGGCGAAATCCGGCTCACGATCGCCGACGTAGAGCGGATGCGTGTGGGCATCGACGAACCCGGGAAAGACCACCCGCCCCTCGAGGCTCAGCTCCACGACGCTGCGACGCTTTCCCGAGGGAAGCGCGTGGTAGGCCTCGCGAACGTCGCGCTCCTGGCCAACCGCCATGACTACGCCGTCGACGGCCAGCAGCGCGCCTTCGCGATAGAGGCCGAGACGCTCGAATGAGACGCCGGACTGGCTCGCGTCGTGCGCGCCCTCGTTGCTCACGAGCGTGCCGCCGTAGAGCAGGAGCGAGCCTCCACGCACCTTCGGCCCACCCGAGCCCACGTTTACAACCGCCAATCGATGCCTCGTTCGTCGGCCGTGGCGATGGCTTCGTCGTACCCGGCGTCGGCGTGGCGCACCACCCCGATGCCAGGATCGGTGGTCAGCACCGCCTCCAGCTTCTGGCGCGCCAACGCCGAGCCGTCGGCAACGACGACCATACCGGCGTGTTGGGAGTAGCCGATGCCGACGCCGCCACCGTGATGGATGGAGACCCACGATGCGCCGGCGGCGGTATTGAGCAGCGCGTTGAGCAATGGCCAGTCGGCGACGGCATCGCTGCCGTCCTTCATGGCCTCGGTCTCGCGATACGGCGAGGCCACGCTTCCCGTGTCGAGGTGATCACGCCCGATCACGATCGGTGCGCTCACCTCGCCCGACGCTACCAGCTCGTTGATGCGCAGGCCGAAGCGCGCGCGCTCCCCGTAGCCCAGCCAGCAGACACGCGCCGGCAGACCCTGGAAGGCGATGCGTGCGCGCGCCATCTCGATCCAGCGCCGCAGATGAGCATCGTCCGGGAAGAGCGCCACCAACTCGTCGTCGATGCGCGCGATGTCCTGGGGATCGCCGGAGAGTGCCGCCCAGCGGAAGGGGCCCTTGCCGCGGCAGAAGAGCGGGCGCACGAATGCCGGCACGAACCCGGGGAAGTCGAATGCGTTGCTCACGCCGCCGCGGCGCGCCTGTTCGCGGATATTGTTGCCGTAGTCGAAGACCACGGCGCCGCGCTCTTGGAAGGCAAGCATCGCCTGTACGTGCTGCGCCATCGAGGCGACGGCGCGGCGCTCGTACTCTGCGGGGTCTGCACCGCGCAGCTCGGCTGCCTGCGCCAGGCTCAGACCGGCGGGGACGTATCCGTTCAAGGGATCGTGGGCGCTGGTTTGATCGGTCACCACGTCCGCCTTCAGCCCACGTGCCAGCAGCGCCGGCAGCTCCTCGGCGGCGTTCCCCACGTAGCCGATCGAAACCGGCTCTTTGCGGGCGCGCACCGACTCGATCATCGTCAGCGCATCCAAGCGCGAAGAGGCGATCATGTCGAGATAGCGCGTCTGCAGCCGCCGCTCGAGGCGTGAGGGATCGACGTCGATGCACAGAGCGATACCGTCGTTCATCGTAACGGCCAGCGGCTGGGCGCCGCCCATACCGCCCAGGCCGGCGGTCAGCACCACGCGCCCCAGGAGACTTCCGCCGAAATGCTGATTGGCAAGCTCCGCGAACGTCTCGAACGTGCCTTGGACGATGCCCTGCGAACCGATGTAGATCCACGAACCCGCCGTCATCTGCCCGTACATCATCAGGCCGCGGCGCTCGAGCTCGCGAAAGTGGTCCCAATTCGCCCACTTTCCTACGAGATTCGAGTTGGCGATCAGCACGCGTGGAGCGCGCGGATGGGTCTTGAAGACGGCCACCGGCTTGCCGGACTGGACGATCAGCGTCTCGTCGTTCTCGAGGCGGCGCAGCGAGCGAACGATCTTGTCGAACGAATCCCAGTCGCGTGCGGCCTTCCCGCTCCCGCCGTAGACGATGAGATCTGCCGGACGCTCCGCCACCTCGGGGTCGAGATTGTTCATCAGCATGCGTAGTGCCGCTTCCTGCTCCCACCCCTTGCACGAGCGCTCGCGGCCGCGCGGTGCGTGGATCGGTGTCTCTACGTTCACGGCGTCATCTCCGGGTGGTAAAAGAGAAAGGTGAGCTCGAGGCTCCGATGCGATCACAGCGCGCCGACCGTCGCCTCGACGGCGCGCACCATCTCTCCCGAACGCAGCAGAGCACGCAGCGCCTCGATGTCCGGCGAGGGCGGGCGATCCTCGACTAGCGGGGGAACCACCGCGCGCCCCGCCTCGTAGGCGGCTCGAGTTCCCGCAGCGCAGTGCAAGGGGCGCCGGCAATCGACGGCGGCCAGCGCCCCCAGCAGCTCGCAGCAGAGCGCGCCTTCGACGTTGTCGAGCACGCGATCGAGGTTTCGCGCCGCCGTCATTCCCATCGAGACGTGATCTTCCTGGCCCGCACTGGTCGGAATGGAGTCGACGCTGTTCGGCCACGCCAGGCCCTTGTTCTCACTCACCAGCGCCGCAGCCGTGTACTGCGCAAGCATGAGTCCGCTCTGCACGCCGCTCTGCGGCGCGAGGAAGAGCGGCAGGCCGCGTTCCTGCGCATTGAGCAGCAGATAGAGGCGGCGCTCGCTGATCGATGCCAGCTCCGCCATCGCCATCTTGAGCACGTCGCACGCCAGCGCCACGGGCTGGCCGTGAAAATTGCCTCCGGTGAGGAAGGCGTCGTCTTCCGGGAAGACCAGCGGATTGTCCGTCACCGAGATCGCCTCGATCTCGAAGACGCGCCGCGCGTAAGCGGCGGCGTCGCGCACTGCGCCGTGCACCACAGGGATGCAGCGGAACGAGTACGGGTCCTGAACGCGTCCGCAATCGCGGTGCGATTGCATGATCTCGCTCTGCGCCAGCATCTTGCGCAGGTTCTCCGCCACGTGCGCCTGGCCCGGGTGGGGACGCAAGCGGTTGATGCGATCGTCGAAGACCGCGTCGGTGCCGAGGAAGCTCTCGAGGCTCATCGCGCCGACCACGTCGGCGGCGGCGATCAGACGCTCGGCACGCAGCAGCGCGAGCACGGCGACGCCCGTCATCACCTCGGTCCCGTTCACCAGCGAGAGGCCCTCCTTGGGATGGAGGACGATCGGCTCCAGGCCCGCCCGCGAGAGCGCTTCACGTGCCGGCATACGCTCCTCTCCAAAATAGGCATCGCCCTCGCCCAGGAGGGTGAGCGTCATATGGGCCAGCGGGGCCAAGTCGCCGCTGGCGCCGACCGATCCCTGCGAGGGGACGTACGGCGTGACGCCGCGATTGAGCAGCGCAAGGGCCAGCTCGACGACGACGCGCCGAACCCCGGAATGGCCGGCGGCAAGCGTCGATACGCGGAGCACTTGAGCGGCACGCACCTGCGGGATCGCGAGGGGTGCCCCCGTGCCGGCGGCATGGGAGCGCACGAGATTGAGCTGCAGCGCGCGGGCCTGCGAGGGAGGGACCGCGACGTTGGCCAGGCGGCCGAACCCGGTCGTCACCCCGTAGATCACGGCGCCGCGCTCGAACTGACGTTCCACTGTCCGCCGCGCCGCCTCGACGGCGCTCCACGCCTCGTCGACGACTCGGGCAGGATGGTTGAAGACGGCGACGGCCTCGACGTCCTCGAGATGCAGATGCCTCCCGTCGATTGTGATTTCAGATTTCAACGAGGTGGTCACGGCCAAGCCCTTCGCGCCGCTCCAAAGCGCCCCCTTGGCCGTGCTTGGGCAGCCACCAGGCACGCGCGCGGGGACGCGCGAATGATCGACCACCGCCTCATCGCTCGCCGGCGTCTGTCGGCAGAGGCCCTTACTCTCTTGGGAGGATTTCGTGCGTAACATGACTCGCGTACTCATCGCGGCCGCTGCCCTTGGCGGCACGCTGGCCGCGGCGACCGGCGCCGGCCTCGCCGCCTCGCATCCCGACCTCAAATGGACGGCGATCTTCGATGCGACAGGCCCCGCCGGCGCCTATGGCACCTCGCAGAAGAATGCGACGGAGCTGGCTCAGGCCGACATCGATGCCGGCAAGATCGACGCCGGCGGACAGAAGATCTCGATCGACGTTCAAGACTCCGCGACCTCGCCGGCGCAGGTCATCAACATCATGCAGTCGGCGTTCGGCAGCGGCACGTCGCTCATCATCGGCCCGACGCTCTCGAGCGAGGCCTTCAAGTCCGATCCGCTCGCCGTAAAGGCGAACATCTCCGTACTCGGCGTCTCCAACACCGCCAGCGGCATTCCCGCGATGGGCCCTTGCGTCTTCCGTAACTCGCTCTCCGAGGCGCAGATCGTCCCGGACGTGATCGAGGCCGCGAAGAAAGCCTGGCATGTGAAGACCGCCGCCATCATCTACGGTGATGACGATCAGTTCACCAAGGCCGACTACACGATCTTCAACGCCGAGCTGCCCAAGGCAGGCGTGAAGGTCGTCGACGTCGAGACGTTCCACAAGGGCGATGTCGACTTCAAGGCTCAGCTCACCAAGATCAAGGAGGCCAAGCCGGACGTCGTGGTCTACGGCGCGCTCTACGCCGAGGGCGCCAAGCTTCTCGCTCAGGCACGTCAGGTGGGCCTGAACGCGCACGAGATCGGCGGCAATGGCTTCAACTCCCCGCAGATCATCGCGCTGGCCGGCAAGGCAGCCCAGGGCGTGATCGTCGGCGCGGCCTGGTACTCCGGCGCAGAGACCAACGGCAATGCCGCCTTCGTCAAGAACTACACGGCGAAGTACGCGAAGTCACCAGACCAGTTCGCGGCACAGGCCTATGCGGGTGCGCAGATCGCGGCCGCGGCGGTCAAGAAGTCGCACCCCAGCGATGCCGCCGGCATGTGCTCGGCGCTCAAGGAGCTGGGCAGCGTTCAGACCGTCATCGGCCCCTTCAAGTTCGCCTCGACGCGTGATGCCGACGCCCACGGCTTCATCGTTCAGATCAAGAACGGCACGTTCGCCAAGTTCGGGGATTAGCACTCGGGAGAGAGCCATTCACCGCCAAACAAGGGGGGACGGGAGCAAAAGGCTCCCGCCCTCCCTTCGCGAAATGGGGGGACCGTGTTCGACCAGCAGCTCGCCAACGGCATCTTTCTCGGTGCGGTGTATGCGCTATTCGCCGTCGGTTACACGCTGATCTTCGGCGTGCTCGACATCTTGAATCTGGCGCACTCGGCCATCTTCATGGCCTCGTCATTCGTGGCGCTCGCGCTCGTCCGTCACGGCATGCCGTTCTGGGCGGCCTTCCTGGTGGCGACCGCCTTCGGCGGCGCGTTGAGCGTGGTGCTCGACCGCGTCGCCTTCGCGCCGCTGCGCGCGCGCGGCGTCGGCGGCGGAGCGCTGGGCCCTCTGATCTCCTCGATCGCCTTCGGCATCATCGTGGTCTCCGTGGTGCGCGGAATCTTCGGCCCCGACGAAGTGGGCTACCCCACCGGCGCCGTCCTCAGCGCCAACCTCCATCTCGGCCACGCGACCTTCACGGCGATCGACCTCTCCGTGCTCGTGATTTCGCTCGTGATGATGATCCTGCTCAGCATGCTGTTGAAGGTCACGCCGCTCGGGCGCGCCATCCGCGCCGTCGCCGAGAATACCAAGGCTGCCTCGCTGCTGGGCATCGACGTCGAGCGGACCATCGGGCTGACCTTCCTCATCGCGGGGGCACTGGGGGCGGCCGCCGGCATTCTGATCGGCGCGCAGTTCAACGCGGTCGGCATCCTCATGGGTCAGCGCATCGAGCTCAAGGGATTGGCCGTCATCATCCTCGGCGGCATGGGCTCGATTCCCGGCGCCGTCCTCGGCGGCTTCCTGTTAGGATTGCTCGAGGTCTTCAGCGTCGCGTACCTCTCCTCAAGCTACCGCGACGCCATAGCATTCGCCGTCATGTTCCTTATCTTGATCGTGCGGCCAGCCGGCCTGCTCGGCAAGCGCGCCGCACGGACGGCGTAGATCGATGGAATGGTTGGTGCATTTCTACGCGTTGCACTCGAAGCTGATCGATCAGATCGGCATCAACGCGATCTTCGCGCTCTCCCTCTCGCTTACGCTCCAAGCGGGGCATCTTGCGCTGGCCAACGCCGCCTTCGGCGGGATCGCCGCCTACGTTGCCTCGCTGCTCTCGCTCTCGCGCGGCTGGCCGCTGAGCGTCACGACGCTGATCGGCGCCGCGGCGGCCGCCGCCGTCGGGGCGGTGATCGGCCTGCCGGTAACGCGCCTGCGCGGCGTCTTCCTGGCCATCGCCACCATCGGCTTCGGCGAGATCGCGCTGATCGTGGAGAATAACCTCTCGATAACCGGCGGCGCCGAGGGACTCTCGCAGATTCCCAACGAGACGACGACCTGGAAGATCTATCTCGTGCTGGCGATCCTGGCCTTCTTCTTCTGGCGGCTGCGCCGAACGCGCGCCGGCTGGGCGATCGCCGCCGTGCGCGAAGACGAGTACGCTGCCGCTTCGTTCGGTATCGATCCCGCCCGCGTGAAGTTCTGGACCTTCGTGGGCAGCGCCGCCATCGCGGGCATCGCGGGATCCCTCTACGCCCACGAGAACTTCTTCATCTCGCCGGGTGACTGGGGCTTCTCGCGTATGATCGACATCCTCGTCTACTGCGTGATCGGAGGTGCGGCCAGCCCGTGGGGTGCGATGCTCGGCGCCGCGATCATCTCGCTCCTTCCGGAGGTCTTCCGCTTCTTGCACGACTACCGCGACATCGTCAACGGCATCGTGCTGCTGGCCGTCGTCATCTTCGCCCCACAAGGAATCGCCGGCCTCTGGTCCCGCGATCAGCGGGGGCGCAAGGCCGCGGCTGCCGCGGAGGGCCAAAGCCGATGAGCTCCCTCCACTACCATGACGTCGGCATCAACTTCGGCGGTGTGCATGCGCTGAGCGGCGTCTCGTTCGACGTGCGGAGCGGCCACGTCGTGGGCCTCATCGGGCCCAACGGCGCCGGCAAGACCACGCTCATCAACGTGACCACCGGTGTCGTCGCGCCGACCGCCGGCAGCGTTACGCTCGACGACGCACCGCTCTCCGGGCGGCGCCAACATCAGATCGCGCGCCTGGGCGTCGCACGGACCTATCAGAACATCCGCCTCTTCCCGCGCATGACGGCGATCGAGAACGTGGTCGTCGGGGCGACACGCATTCGCCGTGACCCGGACCTCGGGGCGTTCGTCTTCCTCCCCGCGGTGCGCCGAGCGCGCATCGAACTCGAGGAGCATGCGCGCTATCTGCTCCATCGCGTGGGCGTCCCGCGCGACGAGTGGGAGACGGCGGCCAGCGTGATGCCCTACGGCTCGCAGCGGCGGCTGGAGGTCGCGCGCGCGCTGGCGATGCGTCCGCGCGTGCTGCTCCTGGACGAGCCGGCCGCGGGGATGAATCCCGCTGAGACGGCGGGCCTCCAGGCGCTGATTCGCTCGATCGCCGAAGAAGACGTCGCCGTCATGCTCGTGGAGCACGACATGCCGCTGGTGATGGGAACATGCGATCGAGTGGCCGTGCTGAACTTCGGGGAGCTGATCGCCCAGGGCACGCCGGCCGAAGTCTCGCGCGACCCTGCCGTCGTCGAGGCGTACCTCGGATCGGAGGCCGCGCAGTGAGCGACGTGCTGCTGCGCGTGGAGAGCCTCCACTCCGGCTATGGGCGCATCGAAGTGCTCCACGGCGTCTCGCTCGAGGTACGCGAAGGCGAGCTCGTCTCGATCGTCGGCGCGAACGGTGCGGGGAAGACCACGCTGCTGCTGACGCTCAGCGCGCTGGTGCGGACGCGCGCGGGCAGCACGACGCTCGACGGCGTGCGCCTCTCCGGACTGCGGCCCCATGCCATCGTGGCGCGCGGGCTGATCCACGTCCCCGAAGGCCGCTTGATCCTCGCGCAGATGTCGATCGAGGAGAACCTCCAGCT
This sequence comes from bacterium, assembly GCA_004297985.1. GTDB lineage: Bacteria > Vulcanimicrobiota > Vulcanimicrobiia > Vulcanimicrobiales > SCRA01 > SCRA01. Next base: position 50,414 of record SCRA01000027.1, read on the forward strand.
CGGTGCGGCACGCACGCCGGCCGCCCAGCGGCGCGCCGCCATCGATGCGATGTACGCCCGCTTCCCCGTCCTCGGCGAGCGGCGTGCGCTGCCGGCGGGCTCGCTCTCCGGGGGCGAGCAGCAGATGCTGGCCATCGCGCGCGGCCTGCTGGCCAAGCCGCGTTTGCTGCTGCTGGACGAGCCCTCGATGGGCCTGGCGCCCAAGCTCGTCGACGCCATCTTCTCCATCATCGCCGAAGTGCGGGCCAGCGGCACGGCCGTGCTGCTCGTCGAGCAGAACGCACGCAAGGCACTGGCACTGGCCGATCGGGCCTACGTGCTGGAGCGCGGGCGAATCACGCTCTCCGGGCCGGGTAGCGAGCTGCTGCACCAGCCCGCCGTCGTCGAAGCCTACCTCGGATCACACGCCTAAGTGGCATGGCGCGGTCCTCCGTCGTTCCATTATGGGTGGGATCGGTAGAGCACACACCGCTGGAGCGACGTGCCGAGAGCGTGAGGATGATCGAAGTCATCGTGCGGATCGTGTGTCATGCCGAGGCGTTGCATCACGCGTTGTGATGGAATGTTGCTTGCGGCCGTGAGCGCGACGACTTCGTCCAGCTTCAGGGTGGTGAAGGCGTAATCGAGCACGGCGCGCCCGCCTTCGGTGGCGTAACCGTTGCCCCAATGTTCGCGCGGTAAGAGCCAGCCGACTTCGATCGCGGGTGTGAAAGCGGCCGTAAACTTCACGTTCTGTAGCAGAATGATCCCAGCAAACGACGCGCCGCCGTTCACCTCGATCGCCCAGTAGCCATAGCCCTTGGTCTCGAGCAGCCGGCGATAATGGGTAGCCGCCGCTTCGGCGCTGGCGCGCGGTATGGGTGTGGGCGAGACGTACCGCGTCACATCGGGATCAGCCGCCATGGCGAGATACGGTTCCATGTCGGCGTCGGTCAATGGCCGCAGCCGCAAGCGCGGCGTCTCGATGATCATGACGCTGCGTTCTTCGCGATTGGCGCCGAATAATCGAAACCGGGATTCTCCATATGACCATCCTTTTCGGGCCAATGCCGGGCGATTCCGGCCGTTCTTTTGTGCTCTTGGCCAGCCAAAGCGTCGGCGGTCGAAATCGAGTCGCAAAACGCCGTTTTCGGCTTCACCCGTCGGGTTCGTCACATTTGCCTGACATGCTGTGCGCAAATTAGCTGCTTATCATAGCAACATCCCTCGACTCGTCAGCGACTTTACGAAGTCATCTGGCGAACGCGGGTATACATCATTGTCGCGCCTCGAGACCTGACGTTGAGGCGATCCCCTGCGCAGCCGTTCCTAGGGATACGAGGTCGCGTGTGAAGAGCGACACCAAAACGTTCGACGAAACGCAGCCATTGCTTGGAATCAGAAGGCGACCGACCGAATCGATGTAGATTGGCGCTGAACCGACGTCAACTGTTGTCGATTGCACAGCTTTGGCGTCACCGTGCGGATAGCGCGTGAGTATCGTCTTACCGTCACCGCAGCCGCCACTGAGTACGTACAGGTCGCCGGTGTGCGACTCTGCCATGTTGTCCCGCCGTAGATCGACGTGTCTCCTGCGAAAGCCGCCACCTTCCGTTGCCGACCTGTCAGAACGTTGACGCAATAGACGTCATTTCCGTTCGCTTCCACAGCTCCACATTCGTCCGATATGATGACGTCGTTGCCAGATGTTCTTACTAACGTAATTCGAGCAGGCGACGAGACACGAAGCGCTACGTCCTTCACGTGCCAGCCATTTACAGCATGGGAGACTACAGAGAGTTGCCGGTCGCCCGCTGCTAAGAACGTGATGTTCTGGATCCCTAAATGCTGCTCTTTGGGCATGGAGCAAGCTGGAGTAAGGAGAGCTATTAGAACCAGCATAAGCGCATGGATGACGCGTGGTTTAGGTACGCTAAGCGAATAGCACGCGCGATTCATGAGCGGCATGCTCCAGGCAGCGTTCGCAAATTGTTCAATAGTGCCAACAATTGCGCGCTCGCTAGGCTCGAGACGTGCGACGGCCGCAGATCACGGATCTGAAGCGCGGCGCGGGCCAGCGAGTGCTTACCCAACGACGCAATACGCCCGTCCGTCAGAACATAAAAGGATCTCTAAGCGATGTCATCCCCTGCGAATGGCATCCTTTGTATAATTTCTGTAAAAGAACTTTCCAGCCGCGGCCGCAGCCGATGCTTTCGAGCCGGCACGAGGCCCGCCACCGGCCCACCGTTGCCCAAGTATACGTAGGGCCTAGGATCATATGCCTGGGAAAGGAAATCGAGGCCCTTCATGGTGCACGTCGGGACAAGCGGCTGGAGCTTCACGCAGTGGCGCGACCACTTCTACCCGCACGAACTTTCGCAAAAACAATGGCTCGCGTACTATGCGCGACACTTCTCCACCGTCGAGCTGAATGCCGCATTCTATCGCGTCCCGAGCGATGCGACGATCGCAGGCTGGCGGGACGGCGTGCCCGGCGGGTTCCTGTTCTCCGTCAAGGCATCGCAGCGGCTCACGCATCGGCGTGAGGCCCCAACCATCGTTGACGTCGAGTGGTTCGTCACGCGGCTCGAAGCGCTCGGGGATCGCCTCGGGCCGTTTCTCTTCCAGTTCCCGCCGACGCGCAAACGCGACGACGAATGGCTTCGGGCATACCTCGCCGCCCTTCCAGCGGGCTCCCGCTACGCGTTCGAGTTTCGCCACCCTTCGTGGTACGACGACGCCATTTTCACGGCATTGAAAGAGCGCGGCGTCGCGCTCGTCATGAGCGATCATCCCGGTGCGGCGTCAGAGGCGGTGCGGACAACGGACTTCGGCTACGTGCGTCTCCGCGGCCCCGCAGGAAACGACGAGCGCTATCCGCCGGAGGAGCTGGATGCAGCCCTGCGCCGCATCCAGCGGCTCTTCGATCCAGCGTGCGATATCTACGTCTACTTCCACCACGGTGTCGCAGGCATCCAGGATGCCCTGGCTCTCCCGGAGCGTTGCGGCATCAGCCCGCGCTGAGGTCGAGAACGCCGATCCGTTGCGGCGTCAACGGCGCACCGTCAGGAGGCGCAGCACGTCGTGCGGATAGGGACACTCCGGGCGCGGGCAGCGCTCGCCCTCGACGCGCTCTTTCGCGACCAACTCCCAGGGCGCCATCGCTCGCACTTCCTCCTCCGTGAACAGCGTCTTGATATGGTGGTGTGCGAAGAACGAGCGCTCGGCGCGCTCCTCTTGGGCTGCCTCGCGGCGCATGCGCTCCTCGGCACCACCGGCTAGATGGACCGAGAGATAGAGATAGCCTCCTGGCGCGACCGCACGACGCAGACGCTCCGCGACATCGACGGCACGCGCGATCTTGAACGCGTGAAGGACGATCGCGGCGATAACGATGTCATAGGAGCGTTGCGGCTCCCAACTCCGCAGATCGACGGCGCTTGCATGGAGTGCCAGCCCGGCTTCGCGCGCGCGGGACGCGCAACGCTCGACCGCGGCCTCGGAGCTGTCGATCAGCTCGGCCGCGACCCCCGCGCGCGCGAGCCAGAGCGCATGGCGGCCTTCACCGCCGCCGGCGTCGAGCGCGCTGCGCACGCCCCCGAGCGGCAGGTGCTGGACCAAGAACGCGTCGGGGGCCTCGCCGTAGACGCTCTCGGAGCCCGCATAGAGTGTATCGAAAAAGCTCATGTACCCGTATACCTCCCGCGGCGGCGTTCGCTGCGCGCGGCCAACGCCTCCCAGTGATCGGCCGAGATCCAGGCACCGGCAAAGGCCGCTGCCTCGCGCTCCAAGTCCTCGTCGGCATCGCCCAGCGGCACATTCAGCATCTGCTTGATGGTGCGTACGGCGAGCGGCGGATGGGATGCGATCTTCCGGGCAATCTCGAGCGTCTCCGCCAGCGCAGCGCCTGCCGGGGCGATGCGGTCCACGAGACCGTACGTCAAGGCCCGCGGCGCGTCGACCACTTCGCCCGTCGACATCAGCAAGAAGGCCGTTGACCGCGCGAGCAGCTCCCGGGCACGGGAGATACCGCGCCAGGCGGGAGTCACGCCGATCGTCACTTGTAAGAAACCTACGCGTCCCCGCTCGTCCAGCACGCGCGCATCCGCGGCGAGGGCGAACTCGAGCCCTCCGCCGTATGCGTCGCCGTTCATCGCCGCCAGCACCGGAAACGGCGCGTTACGGATAGCGCGTGCAAGACGCTGCATTCGCAGCGACATCTCCTCGGCCTGTTCGCGCGTCCGTAATCCCGCGAACTCCTTGAGGTCGCCGCCGGACGTGAAAGTCTTCTCACCGGCCCCGGTGACCACAAGGCAGCCCAGGAGCGGATCGCCTGCGGCCTCCGCGAGCACCTCGGTAATCTCATCGATCATGCCGAGGCTGATCGCATTGTGAACCTCCGGGCGACTCAGCGTAATGATGAGGACATGCTCGCTCGCGCGCCGGTTTAAAGCGATCGTCGCGTAACTCTCGCGCGCCAAAAAAGCCCCCTTGTCTAAAAACATTTAGTATGCTATCGTGCCAGTATAGATCAGTTTTCAGCGAGAATCTAGTGGCGTTGAGCGCCGGGCAGGCTCCACTCGAATCGAGCAACCTCTAGCGATGTGGTATAGGGGGGTGTCGGCGTTTCATTGAGCGAGAAGCGTGACTTTACGACGCCGTCGGGCATTCCGCGCAAGGCCTTCTACGGACCCGCCGATTGGAACGGATCGCGCTACGCCGAGCAGGTGAACGACCCCGGCGTCTTTCCATTTACGCGCGGCGTCAAGAGCGAAGGCTACCGGCGCAAGCTCTGGACGATGCGTCAGTACTCCGGCTTCGGCACCGCTCAAGAGTCGAACGCGCGCTACCGCTACCTCCTCGACCAGGGACAGACCGGCCTCAGCGTCGCGCTCGACCTCCCCACCCAGCTCGGTTACGATTCCGACGACCCGCGCGCCGAGGAGGAAGTCGGGCGCGTCGGCGTCGCGATCGACACGCTCGAAGATATGGAGCATCTCTTCGCGGGCATCCGCCTCGACGAGATCACGACCTCCTTCACCATCAACGCCACCGCGGCCGTGCTCCTGGCGATGTACGTCGCCGTCGCCAAGCGCCAAGGCGCCGATCTACGGCGCATCTCCGGGACGATCCAGAACGACATTCTCAAGGAATACGTCTCGCGGGGCACGTGGATCTACCCGGTCGAGGCCTCGCTTCGCCTCATCGTCGATACCATCGAGTACTGCGCCGGCGAAGTCCCGCGCTTCAACGCCATCAGCGTCGCCGGCGCGCACTTTCGCGATGCCGGTGCGACCGCCGTACAGGAGCTCGCTTTCACGCTCTCCGACGGCATCACGTACGTCGAGCGCTGCCTTGCGCGCGGAATGGCAGTCGATGCCTTCGCAAGCAATATCAGCTTCTTCTTTTATACGCACAGCGACTTCTTCGAGGAGATCGCGAAATATCGCGCCGCCCGCCGCATCTGGGCGCGCGTGATGCGCGAGCGTTTTTGCGCGCAGAATCCGCGCTCGTGGGCCTTCCGCTTCGGCCTGGTCTGCGGCGGAAGCACGCTCCAGGCCGAACAGCCCATCAACAACGCGATCCGCGTCGCCTACGAGGCGATGGCCTCGATCTTCGGCGGTGCGAGCTCCATCTTCACCGCCGCCTGGGACGAGCCGTTCGCGATTCCTACGGAGCAAAGCGCTGAGCTCGCCCTGCGCACGCAGCAGATTCTCGCCTTCGAAACCGGAAGCGCCGAGGTGGCCGACCCTCTGGGAGGGTCGTACTACGTCGAGTCGCTGACGGACGCGACGGAGCGCGAAGTCTGCGCATTGATGGAAGAGATCGAGGGGCAAGGCGGGATGGTTCCCTGCGTCGAGAGCGGCTACATCCAGCAATTGATCGCCGACCAGGCCTACCAGCGCCAGCGGCGTCTCGAGTCCGGCGACGAGGTGGTCGTCGGCGTCAACTGCTTCCGTACCGAAGGCTCGACACGCAATCTGGAGCTCTTCCAGATCGACGATTCCTCCGTGCATCGCCAGATCGACAGCCTGCGCGCCGTCAAAGAGCGTCGCGACGGCGCGCGCGCCGAGCGGGCGCTCGAGGCGCTGCGCGCGGCGACGGGGAGCGGGGAGAATCTGATGCCGCCGTTGATCGAGGCCGTCGAATCCCTGTGCACGCTGGGCGAAATCTGCGGCCTGCTGCGCGGCATCTTCGGCGAGTTCCGCGAGCCGATCGTCATCTGATGCGCATCGTCATCGCTAAGCCCGGACTCGACGGACACGATCGCGGGGCGAAGGTCATCGCGCGTGCTCTCGCTGATTCCGGCGCGGAGGTGATCTATACGGGATTGCGCCAAACGCCCGAGCAGATCGCGGCGACCGTCGTTCAAGAGGATGCCGGCGCCGTGGGTTTGAGCATCCTCTCCGGGGCGCACGTGAGCCTAAGCCGCAAGCTCATCGCATGTCTGCGGGCACAAGGCGCCGGAGATATCCCGGTGCTGGTGGGCGGAGCGATCCCGCCCGGCGACGTCGAGACCCTCCGTGCGTTGGGCATCGCCGAAGTGTTCCCCACCGGATCCCCGCTGGCCGAGGTCGTCGCCGCCTTCATGCGTTACGAGCGCGATGGTGCAAAGCGATGAACGCCGCGATCCGGCGCATCGAACCGCTTCCCCTCGACCGCGCGTCGTCGCTCTCGGTGCGCACCCTCACCCATCTGCGCGACCTCATCATCGCGGGACGCATCTTGCCGATGACTTGGCTGCGCATGGCCGACATCGCCGGCGGGCTCGGCACGAGCATCACCCCGGTCCGTTCCGCGCTCCTGGCGCTCGAGCGCGAAGGGCTGGTGGAGATCGCCAAGGCACGCGGCGTGCGCGTGATCCCGATGACGCGCGCGGATATTCGCGACGCGTATCTCATGCATGAATTTCTCTGCGGAGAGATGGCTGCTCGTGCCGCGCTTACCATCGATGAGCCGCTGCTCCAGGCATGCCGGGCGCTCCAGCGGCGCATGGAGCGTGCGCTCACGCAACGCTCCAGCGAAACCATCGATGGGCTCAATTGGGAATTTCATCGTGTCATCAACGGGTGCGCGCACTCACCGCGCCTTGCCCGCATGCTCCGCCAGGTGACGCGCAGCGTCCCGCACGCGTTCCACCGCCTGGTTCCCGGATGGTCGAGAAAAGCGATGCCACACCATCGCGCTCTCATCGAAGCTCTGGCATCGGGCTCCGCCGAAGCGGCGCGCACGACGGCCCAACTGCACGTGCGCGTCGGCTGCGAGCTTCTGCTCGTACGTCTCGAACGTTCAGGTTACTGGAAGAAAGGGACTCATTCACCGCTATCGTCATCATCGTAAGGAGGCTGCCATGAGGAGAACCCGCCTGCAGGTGATCGCCGCCGGGGTTGCGGCAACGGCTTTTGTCTTCGTGCTCGGAGGCCCACGCCTTGCCGCGAGCGCCGCCGACAAACCCATCGTCATCGGAGCATCGATCTCGGAGACGGGGGCCTACGCCGACAGCGGCAAGCTCGCGCTTCAAGGGTACCAGCTCTGGGTCAAGCAGCAGAACGCCACGGGCGGCCTGCTGGGACGCCAGATCGAGCTCAAGACCTACGACGACGCAAGCGACCCCGCCACGGCGGTGCGCCTCTACCAACGTCTGATCGATCAGGACCACGTCGACCTGATCGTCGGCCCATACTCCAGCGCGGTCACGGCCTCGGTGGCCAACGTGGCGCAGCAGCATCACATGCCCATGATATCCCCCGAGGTCGCCTCCACGGCGCCCTTCCAGCGCGGGTTCACGGAGATCTTCCAAGGCATCCAGATCGCCGCCGACTACGTCGAGGGGCCGATGGCGATCGCCAAGGAGAAGGGCTTCAAGACGATCGCCGTTACCGGTGAAGACACCCTCTTCCCACGCTCGGTCGTCTCCGGGGTCGATGATCTCGCGAAGAAGATGGGCATGACGATCGTCTTCAACCAGCTCTACCCGCATAACGCCTCCGATTACTCCTCGATCGTCGAGAAGATGAAGCAGTCCAATCCCGACATCGTCCTGGCCGCTTCGTATCTTCCCGACTCGGTGGGTCTGCTGCGCGCGATGAAGCAGGCAAACTTCGCGCCGAAGCTCGTCTACGAAGGCGTTGGCCCAACCGAGCTCTCTTTCGGCACCCAGAACGGGAAGGATGCCGATGGCGTGATGGGCACCGGTAACTGGAGCGCCGAGCTCAAGACGCAGGGGAACGCAACGTTCGTCAAGGCCTTCGAATCGACGTTCGGCCATCCGCCGGACTACCATGCGGCATCGAATTACGCGGCGCTCGAGGTACTGGGCGAGGCCGTCAAGCGCGTGGGCTCGCTCGACTCCGCGAAGCTGCGCGATCAACTCGCTACGTTGACGATGCCGACCGTCATGGGCACGTACAAGGTGGATCCGAAGACCGGTATCCAGCAAGGCTACAAATCGCTGGTCTTGCAGTGGGTGAACGGGAAGCAATTCGTCGTCCATCCCAAGTCGTTGGCACAACAGCCGCCGGCTCTGCCATTTCCTTCGTGGTCCACGCGCTAAGAATCCGACCGCGATGCATGCAGCGCTCATCGGCCAACTGACGATCGACGGCCTGCTGGTCGGCGGTGTCTATGCGCTCTCGGCCCTGGGGCTCAACGTGATCTTCGGGGTGATGCGCATCGTCAACCTTGCCCATGGCGAGTTCGTCATCGGGGCGGCGCTGCTCGCCGCGGTCCTCTTCGAGCGGTGGCACGCGAATCTGTTCGTCGTGCTGCCGCTCGCCTTCGTGCTGGCATTCGGGCTAGGCGCGCTGATCCAGCGCGCCTTTCTCCGGCGCCTGCCGGAGGATCTCGCGTCCGCGGAGACCACGTCGCTGCTGATGACCTTCGGACTCTCGTACTTTTTCGTCGGGGCGTGGCTCGCGTTCTTCAGCGGAAACTTCCGCTCCGTTCCCTATCTCACCGGCGCCTGGACGATAGGACCCTTCTCCATCGCGCAGGCGCGCCTAGTCGCCTTTGTCGCCTCCGGCATCATCGCAGTGCTGTTGGCGATGTTGCTTCGCTACACCGCGCTCGGACGCTCGATCCGCGCCACCAGCCAAAACCTTCAGGGCGCGCTCGCGTGCGGCGTCGACGTCGAGCGCGTGCGCACCCTGAGCTTCGCGCTGGGAACCGCGATCGCGGCAGCCTCCGGCTGTCTTCTCATCCTCATCTTCACCGTTAACCCCGAGACTGGAGCAAACGTCACGCTCGCCTCCTTCGCCGTCATCGCACTCGGCGGTCTCGGGAACTACGCCGGTACGCTGGTTGGAGCGGCCGTCATCGGCCTTGCTGTCTCGTTCACCGGCTACTTCGCCACGGCGCAAGTGGCGCAGGCCGCTCCCTACGTGCTCTTCATCCTGGTGCTGCTGGTGCGACCGGCGGGTATCCTGGGAAAGAGCGGCGCATGAGAGGGCGCGCGCTGATCGCGTTCATCATCGTGGTAACGATCCTTGCGCTGGTGCCGCCGTTCCTGAACGGCTACGCGCGCTCGTTGCTCTACATCACCGTCCTCTACGTCGCGCTAGCCTACGCGTGGAACGTCATCTCCGGCTACGCGGGCTACCTGTCGTTCGGCCAGGTCACCTTCTTTGGCTTGGGCGCCTATACGACCGCAATCTCGGTCGTCCGTGGGCATCTGCCGTGGTGGGAGGGGGCGCTGCTAGGCGGCTTGATCTCCGCGGCGCTGGCCGTTCCGCTGGGCTACCTGATGTTGCGGCTGCGCGGCGCGTTCTTTGCTCTGGGCATGCTGGGCCTGGCACAGACGCTCCAAGTCGTCGCCAACTCCTGGCAACTGACGGGCGGCGGTGCGGGACTCTTTCTCCCGCCAGGATCGAATGCGCTTCCCGTCTACTACTGGACGCTGGTCATCGGGCTACTCACCTTCGCCGCTACGCTTTTCATCGATCGGAGCGCGTTCGGGCTTCGCCTCCAAGCCCTGCGCGAGGACGAGCAGGTGGCCTCGACGCTCGGCGTCCACGTCACCACGACGAAGGTCTGGGCCTTCGTCATCAGCGCGATCGTGCCGGGACTGCTCGGCGGCGGCTACGCCTGGTATCTGACCTACGTGGAGCCGGTCTCGGCCTTCGCCACGCGCTTCGATCTCCAAGCCGTGGCGATGACGATCCTCGGCGGCATCGGCACGGTCTGGGGGCCGCTCATCGGCGGGGTGCTGATGTCGCAGGTCTCCGAGATGCTCGCCGCCCAGTACCCCCAAGCCTACCTGATGAGCTTCGGCGGTCTGGTGGTGGTCTTGCTGGTCTTCCTCCCGCGCGGTATCGCCCCGGCGGTCAGCGCGGCGCTCGCGCGGCGCCGCGCGCGCGGGGCGCAGGGTCATCAATGAGCGCTCCACTGTTGGAGATCGAGAACGTCTCCCGTGCCTTCGGCGGCGTACGTGCCTTGGACGGCGTGAGCCTGCGGGTCAACCAAGGCGAGATACTCTGCATCATCGGCCCCAACGGCGCCGGCAAGACCACGCTCTTCAATATCATCAGCGGCGTAATGCGGCCTAGCTCCGGCGACGTGCGCTTCCAAGGAGAATCGATCGTCCGCTGGCCGCCCCAGCGGATCGCCGCCGCAGGGATCGCGCGCACCTACCAAATCGCACGTCCGTTCGTACGCCTCTGCGTGCGCGACAACGTCGCAGTCGGTGCGCTGGTTCGCGAGCGCACGCTGGAGCGAGCGCGGTGCGCCGCACAAGAGATTCTCGAGTCGGTCGGACTCGCCGCGCTCGCCGACCGCCCCGCGGGAACGTTGACGCTTACGCAGCGCAAGCGCTTGGAGGTGGCTCGCGCGCTCGCGCTGCGCCCCAAGCTGCTCCTGCTCGATGAGGTGATGGCCGGCCTGACACCCACCGAGATCGACGCGATGGGCGACTTCATCGAGCAGTTGCAGGAACGCGGGATCGCGGCCATCGGAGGCGTCGAGCACGTGATGCGCGTCGTGATGCGCATCTCCCATCGCATCGTCGTACTCGACTTCGGCAAGAAGATCGCCGACGGCACGCCGGCGGAGATCGCCGCCGATCCGCGCGTCGGCGAGGCCTACTTCGGGACGAGTCTGGATGGCGCGGGCGCATCCTCCCCCACGAAGGGGCAGTCGTGAGCATGCTGAGCGTTCGCGACCTCAACGTCTCCTACGGGGACTTCAAAGCCCTTCACGGCGTGAGCTTGGAGGTCGACGAGGGAGAGACCGTCGTCATCGTCGGCGCCAACGGCGCCGGCAAGACCACGACGATGAAGAGCATTGCGGGCATTCTTCACGTGCGCAGCGGGGAGATCCAGCTCTGCGGCGAGCGTATCGAGCGCAAAAGCCCGCGAGAGATCGTGGAGCGCGGACTGGTCCTGGTCCCCGAGGGACGCCATCTCTTCGCCGAGATGACCGTCCAGGAGAACCTGCTGGTCGGTGGGCAAGCGGTACGCTCCCGCCGCAACCTGCGCGCCAATACCGCGGCGATGGAGGAACGCTTCCCCATTCTCGGCCAGCGCCGCAGTCAGGCCGCCGGAACGCTCTCCGGCGGCGAGCAGCAGATGTTAGCGGTCGCCCGCGCGCTGATGTCCGAACCGCGCATCATCTTGATGGACGAGCCCTCGATCGGCCTTTCGCCGTTGTTGACGGCACGCATCTTCGCCATGGTACGGGAGATCAACGGGATGGGCATTACCGTCGTTCTGGTAGAGCAGAACGTGGTGCAATCGCTCGAGCTGGCGACTCGCGCCTACGTGATCGCCGAGGGGCGTGTGGTCTTACAGGGCGGCGCAGCCGAAATCCGCGGCCACGCCGACGTCAAACGCGCATATTTGGGAGAAGTATGAAGACATCGCCGACCACGACAGAGCTACGCCCAGGCGAGGACCTCGTGGAGACCTACTTCGATCAGCCCTGGTCCGACGGGCTCCCCGTCGTCCCGCCGACGCCCGAGAAGGTGGCGGCGATGGTGGCGTCCCTCGGGAACGAGGGCGCCCACCTCGAGTGCCGCGTTCCGCCGCGCTACGGCAACCTCACGCGCGAGGTGCTGGCGGTCAATCTCGTGATGGCGGGATGTAAACCGGAATACGCCCCGGTGGTTCGCGCGGCGCTGCTCGCCCTCTGCGATGCGCACTTCAACCTCAACGGCGTCCAGGCAACCACGCACATGGCGGCACCGCTCCTGGTGGTCAACGGTCCGGTCAGACACGAGATCGGGATGAATGCCGGCTGCAACGTCTTCGGCTCCGGGAACCGCGCCAACGCCACGATCGGACGCGCGATCCGGCTGGTCTTGCTCACCGTGGGCGGCGCGAAACCGGGTGACCTCGACAAGAGTACGTTGGGCCACCCGGGCAAGTACACCTACTGCATCGCCGAGAATGAAGAGGCGAGCCCCTGGGCACCCTACCACGTCGATCGCGGCTACGCGCCGGAGCAGAGCACGGTCTTCGTGATCGCCGCCGAGCCGCCGCATAGCGTCACCAACCACGTCGCCAACGACCCGCAGGGCATCCTCGACAGCATCGTCTCGGCGATGAGCACCTTCGCACATAACAACTCGGTTTCGGGCGGCTCATGCGCCGTGGTCATCGGCCCCGAGCACGCCGCCACGATCGCGCAGCACGGTTGGACTCGCAACGACGTACGCAACTACCTGTGGATGAACACCACCAATACCTTCGACCAGATCAGCTTCGGTCACCGCTACGGGAAGATCTACAACCGCAACCTACCGCGCTGGTACAAGCGCGAAGACGGGGCGCGCATTCCCATCGTAGCCTCACCTGACGACATCCATCTCTTTGTCGCCGGCGGCGAGGCGGGCCGCTTCTCCGCCTTCATCCCAGGCTGGGGGCACATGACCAGCCCAGTCCTGCGCGCGATCGATGGAGAGGCGCCCATGGCGGGAGGACCGCTCTGCGTCGATGGAACCTGCCGCCTGTGAGCGAGAGCAGACACCTGAAGGAGAAAGCACGATGATCTACGATCCGACCGGCGTCGTCGAGGCCCAGCCCAAACCGCTCGCCCCACGCCTAGCTAACCTGCGCGGTCTACGCCTAGGCGTCCTCGACAACACCAAGTGGAACGGCAACAAGCTGCTGCGAGCCATCGTCGCTCTGCTGCAACGCGACGACGGCATCGGCGAAGTCCGCTACTACAAGAAGGAGAGCTTCTCGAAGTCGGCCGACCCGGCGCTGATCGCAAGCATCGCCGCCGAGAACCAGGCGGTGCTCACCGCGATCGGCGATTGAGGCTCGTGCACGTCGTGCTGTATGCACGACGCCATCTCGCTCGAGGAGCTCGGTATCCCTAGCGCCGTCGTCGTGACGGAGGTCTTCCTCCACGAGGCCCAAGTGCAGCGCGCGGCGCTGGGCATGGAGAGCCTCGACCCCGTAGTGATCGCCCATCCCTTGAGCACGCTGACCGAGGCGCAGATCGAGGAGCGCGCACGCGAAGCGGTCGCCCAAGCGCGCCAACGCTGGTTGGGTTGAACCGAGGAAGGAGCACCGTCCGGATATGTTGAGTCCTGATCGCAGCGAGTTCGAGCGAGAGATCGTCGACGAGGTTCGCCGCTTCGTTGATCGTGAGATCCGGCCCGTCGCCCACGCGATGGAGCAGAGCGATACCTTCCCGGCCGCACTCGTCGAGCGAATGAAAGAGCTGGGGCTCTTCGGGGCGACGATTCCCGAGGAGTACGGCGGCGTCGGCCTGAGCGTCGTCTCGTACGCCTCCATCATCGAGCAGATAGCCCACGCATGGATGAGCGTCAGCGGCATCCTCAACAGCCACCTCATCATGTGCTACGACATCTTCCGCGGCGGGACGGAGGAGCAGCGCGCCCGCTGGCTGCCGCTGATGGCGACGGGCGAGCGCCGCGGGGGCATCGCGCTCAGCGAGCCCGGCGCGGGGACCGATCTTCAGGCGATACGCACCACGGCGACGCGCGACGGCGACTGGTACGTGCTCAACGGCACCAAGCTCTGGGTGACCAACGGCCTCCACGGCAACACGTTCGCCGTCTTGGTCAAGACCGACCCCACCGCTTCGCCGGCGCACCGCGGCATCAGCCTTTTCATCGTCGAGAAGGACCAGGGACCGGGCTTCATCGTCAGCCGAGAGATCGAGAAGCTCGGTTACAAGGGCCTCGACACGTGCGAGGTCGTCTTCGATCACTACCGTGTGCCCGCCGCCAACCTCATCGGCGGCCAGGAGGGTTTGGGCTTCAAGCTGATCATGAGCGGCCTCGAGCTCGGGCGCATCAATGTCGCCGCACGCGGCGTAGGGCTCGCCCAGGCAGCGCTCGACGACGCCGTTCGCTACGCGCAGCAGCGCGAAACCTTCGGCAAGCAGATCTGGCAGCATCAGGCAATCCAGCTCAAGCTCGCCGATATGGCGACGCGCGTGCAGGCTTCGCGCCTGCTCACGCGCTCGGCGGCCGAGAAGAAGGACCGCGGCGAGCGCTGCGACATGGAGGCCGGCATGGCCAAGCTCTTCGCCACCGAGACCGCACAGTTCTGCGCCCTCGAGTCGATGCGCATCCACGGCGGCTTCGGCTATACCAAGGAGTTCAACGTGGAGCGTTACTACCGCGACGCGCCGCTGTTGCTCATTGGCGAGGGAACGAACGAGATCCAGCGCACGATCATCGCCAAGCAACTGATCGAACGCCACCGCATCCACTGACGTTCTGAGCGCTCGGAGACGCACCGCCGTTGAGGCGAGAAGCGGTGCCTACATACGGGCCAGGGCGCGCTCGAGGCGGCGGACGCCCTCGCGCGCCTGTTCTGCCGTCAAGATCAGCGGCGGCACGAAGCGCAGCGTATTGCCGCCGGCGTCGTTGACCACCAAGTGCTCCTCGAGAGCCGCCTCGACGATCGCACGCGCCGTCGCGGGCTCCTTCACCTGCACGCCCTGCATCAGCCCCACTCCCCGTACCTCGCCCAGCAGCGCCGGGTAGGCGGCGGCCACACGCTCCAGCTCCTCGTGCAGCACCGCGCCCACCCTGCGTGCGTTGCCGGGAACGTCGTCGCGCTCGGAGACGGCGAGATGGGCCAGCGCCGCGGCACAGGCCACGGGGTTGCCGCCGAACGTGGTGCCGTGGTCGCCGGGCTGCAGCGACTCCGCGGCCGTCTCTCCCACGACCAGCGCGCCGATCGGAAGGCCGTTGGCCAGTCCTTTGGCGAGCGTCACGGCATCGGGAACGACCCCGAAGTACTGGAACGCGAACGGCGTGCCGATCCGCCCCAGACCACACTGGACCTCGTCGAAGATCAACAGCGCACCGCGTTGGCTGCAGAGCTCCCGCAGCGCCCCGAGATACGCGGGATCGGCGGGATGGATCCCCGACTCACCTTGGACCGGCTCCACCAGCACGGCCGCCGTGCTATCGTCGATGGCCTCGCGGGCCTGCGCGACGTTCCCGAACTCCATCGTCGCGAAGCCGCCGGGGAGCGGCGCGAAGCCTTCCTGATACTTCGGGTTGGGCGTTGCCGCCAGCGAGCCGAAGGTGCGCCCGTGGAAAGCGCCATTCATCGTAATGATCGTCGTGCGCTCCGTCTCGCCCTTGCGGAAGGCGTGCTTGCGCGCCAACTTGATGGCCGCCTCATTAGCCTCCGTCCCGCTGTTGCAGAAGAACGCACGAGCCAGGCCCGAACGGCGCACCAGTTCGGTGGCCAGATGCGCGCCCGGCACCGAGTAGTAGAGGTTGCTGGTGTGCACGAGCGTCGCCGCCTGCGCCGCAATTGCGGCGGTGACGGCGGGGTGCGCATGTCCCAGCGCGCAGACGGCGATCCCGGCCACGAAATCCAGATAGCGTCGCCCCTCGGCGTCGACCAGCTCGCAGCCTTCGCCGCGCACGAAGAGTACCGGCAGCCTGCGGTATGTCGGAACGAGGTAGCGGCGCTCCAGCTCCATGATCTGCTCGGTGCTCGCGAGTGCCAACCCCGCCGGCGTGGCGGACGAGAGAGTATCCAATGTTCCTCTTCCTTCGCTCTCGCTACGTGCGATAGTGCGCGTTGATACGCACGTATTGGCCGGTGAGATCGCAGCCCCACCCCACCGCCTGCTCCTGTCCCAATCCCAGGTCAAGCAGGACGCGGACGTCCTGCCCCTCCAACTCCGCGTGGGCCTCGGCCTCGCTGATCGCCTCGACGGCGCCGCGCTCCACCCAAACCTTGTCGTTGAGCAGCAGACGCCACGCGCCATCGGCCATCCCCGCTCCCACGCTCCCTGCGGCGGCCACGATGCGTCCCCAATTAGGATCCTCGCCGTAGAGCGCGCACTTGACCAGGCTCGAGTTGATGATCGCCTTGCAGACCACGCGCGCCTGCTCTCGCGAGGCGGCGCCGGAGACGGTGACGGTCATCGTCTTGGTGGCCCCCTCACCGTCGCGCACCATCGCTACCGCGAGCTCTTCGCAGACGGCGCGTAGCGCCGTCTTGAAACCGGGCAGCGCATCGTTCTCGCCTTTCGGGGCCAGCGCGTAGATCGAGTCGTTGGTGCTCATGTCGCCGTCGACGGAGATCATGTTGAAGGTGTCGGCCACGACTTCGGAGAGCGTGACCTGCAGCGAAGCGCGGCTCAGCGGGGCATCGGTCGCCACGAAGGCCAGCATCGTCGCCATGTTGGGGGCGATCATACCGGCGCCTTTGGCGATACCGCCCACCACGTAGCGCCTCCCTTCGTGATAGAAGGCGTATGCCGAGAGCTTGGGCACATGATCGGTCGTCATGATGGCTTCGGCGGCCTCGTAGGCTGCCTCGCTGCCTTCGTGGACCAGCTCGACGATGCGTTCGATCCCCTTCTGCATGCGATCCATCGCCAGCGGCACGCCGATCACGCCGGTCGAGGCCACCAGCACTTGCGTGGCACGAACGCCCAACAACGCCGCCGTCTGCCGCGCCGTGGTACGCGCATCGTGGAGGCCGCGCTCGCCCGTGCAGGCGTTGGCGCACCCGGAGTTGCAGACGAGGGCGCGGATCGCCTCGCCGTCGGTTGCGAGGTGCTCGTTGCTCACCAGGACGGGAGCGGCCTTGATCTCGTTGGTCGTCACGCAGCCTGCGGCGACGCAATCGTGATCCGCAACGATGAGGACGAGATCGGGCTTACGCTTCTTGAAGCCGGCATGGATCCCCGTGAGCGAGATCCCCGGCACCGCGCCGAGCCCACCGCGCAGCGCGATGACACGATCAGGCGATGAGGGCGCGAGCATCGAGTCCCTCCTCTTCGGGATAGCCGAGCATGATGTTGAGCGATTGGAGAGCCTGCGTGGCGGCACCTTTGCCGAGATTGTCGATGGCGCAGATCGCGCGTACCGCGTTTTCCGCCACCGTGACGTGCAGCTCGGCGTCGTTGGTGCCCAGCACGCTGCCCAGACTCGGGGCGTTCGTCACCAGATGCACGAACGACTCGCGCTCGTACATGGCGTGATACGCCTCGAAGATATCCTCTTCCGCCGGCGCGTGCTCGAAGACGGCGTACGCGTTGACCAGCATGCCGCGCTTGAGCGGCACCACTTGCGGCGTGAAGAGCAACGGGGCTGTGATGCCGCAGTTCCGCAGCTCCGCCGTCATCTCGGGAACGTGGCGGTGCCCCTCCAGCCCGTAGGCGATGACCTCACCGTCGATCTCGCAGAAGAGCGAGGAGGTCTTCGGCATTCGCCCGGCGCCCGAGACGCCGCTCTTGGCGTCCACGACGATCTGCCGCAGCTCCGCCGCCCACGGCGCGAGCGGGGCCAGCGCCAGCAGCGTGGCCGTGGGATAGCAGCCGGGGTTGGCCACCAACTTCGCTTGCGCGATCTCCGCGCGGTGGCGCTCCGGTGCGCCGTAGACGGCGATGGGATCGTGGCGAAAATCGCTCGAGAGGTCCACGACCTTGACACCGCGCGCAACCATCTGCGGGGCGCGCGAGAGCGCCACGCCGTTGGCAGAGCCGAAGATCACGGCATCCCCGGGCTGCAGCGAGCGCTCCACGGCGCCGGGGGTATCGAAGGTGCGATCGACGCGCCGCAACGCCGGGAAAATCTCGCCCAGCGGCCGGCCGGCGGCGCTCTCGCTCTCGAGAGCGCCCAGCTCGAGACGCGGGTGGTTCACGGCAAAGCGGATCACCTCACCGGCGGCGTACCCGGAGGCACCGACGATGTGCAGGCGCGTCATGGTTGCAGCTCCCCTCTGAGCGCGGCGATGGCGAGGCGAATCTCGCCGGGGTTGGTGGAGCCGATGGTGCGTTTGGCGGCGAGCGAGGCGGTCCCGTCGAGCGGTGCCTCGACCCCCAACGCATGAAGGTCGCCTGCATCCAACTCGCGACCCTCGGCCTCGGCCTGTGCGACGGCGCGCCCCACCCGCTCGTGGGCGGTGCGCGTCGGCAGACCGCTCATCACCAACGCGTCGGCGACGTCGGTGGCAACGGAGAATCCGATGGCCGCGCGCGCCGAGCAGCGCTCACGGTCGAAACGAACGTAGCCCAATGCGCGCTCGAAGGCCGCGAAGACGGCATGCGCGTGTTCGAGACCGTGGACGACCGCGGCCTTGGTTTCCTGGAGATCACGCTGGTACGACTGAGCCACGCCCTTCACCGTGGCAAGCGCACCCGTCAGCATGCCGATCGCTGTGCCGCCGTGGGCCCGCACCAGCTCAAAGACGTCGGGGTTCTTCTTCTGCGGCATCAAGCTCGAGCCGGTGGAGGCGCGATCATCTAGGCGCGCAAAGGCGAACTCCTGGGTCATCCAGATCACGAGCTCCTCGGAGCAGCGCGAGGCGGTGAGCACAGCGCGCGTGGCGGCATGCAGCGCATCGAGCGCGCTGTCGCGGTTACCGATGGCGTCCATCGCGTTGCGCGACGGTGCGTCGAATCCGAGCGCGCGCGCCGAGGCCTCGCGGTCCAAGGGAAGCGTGCTCCCGGCCAGCGCCGCGGAGCCCAGCGGGCAACTGCGCCGCGCCTCGCGTGCGGCATCCGAGAGACGCCGTGCATCGCGTGCAAAGGCCGTAGCCCACGCTTGCAGCCAGAACGCAAGCGCCACCGGCTGTGCGTGCTGCCAATGCGTCATCCCCGGCACCAGCGTCCCCGCCGCGAGCTCCTCCTCGGCATCGTCGAGCAGGCGCAATACGGCCGAGCGCACGAGCGCGGCGAGCGCCTCGCACTGCTCGCGCACGTAGAGCAACAAGGTCGTCGCCACTTGATCGTTGCGCGAGCGCCCCGCGTGGAGGCGCGCGCCCGGCTCGCCGGCTAGCTCGCGCACCCGCGCATCGATCGCGCCGTGGATGTCCTCGTAGGCCCCTGCACGCGCCCACACGGGAAAGGTGCCCGCGGCGACCTCCTCGCCCACGCGCCGCAGCGCATCGCGAAGCGCCTGCGCATCCTCCGCGGTGACGATTCCGCCGCCGGCGAGCGCCTCGACATGGGCCAACGAGCAGCGCACATCGCAGGCGGCTAGCGGGATGTCCTCTTCGAGTGAGGAGCCGAACGCCAAGAGATCGGCGTCGGGGGCGTGCGCGAAGCGCCCGCCCCACTGGAGATCGGTCCGCACCGAACTATCGCTTCGCGGAGCCCGCGGCGTGCGGGGCCACCTTCGCCGCGGCGACCACCGGAAGACCCCACAGCTCGATGAAGCCGCCGGCGGCGTCATGGCGGAAGGTATCGCCCTCGGCGTAGGTCGCCAGGTGCTTGTCGTAGACGGCGAACGGCGAGCGGCTCCCCACTACGGTGGCTTGCCCCTGGTGCAGACGCACGCGCACCTCACCGGTCATGCGCGCAGCGAGCGCGCCATTGAAGGCGTCGAGCGCGGTGCGCAGCGGCTGCAGCCACAGCCCATCGTAGATCAAGTTCGTATACGTCTGATCTGCCTGCCTCTTGAAGCGCAGCTCGTCGCGCGTAAGCACCAAACGCTCGAGCGCTTTGTGCGCGGCGATCAGCGTAACGGAGCCGGGACACTCGTAGACTTCGCGCGACTTCAGGCCCACGACGCGGTCTTCCACCATGTCGATGCGCCCAACGCCGTGCTTGCCCGCAACCTTGTTCAGCGCGAGCACCATCTCCGCGCCGGTCTCTCCGCCGATCGAAGGCACACCGTCGCGGAACGCGATGACGAGCTCGTCGGCCTTTGCGGGGCGCTGCTCGGCTCCCGCCGTCCAACCGTAGCAGTCCTCCGGGGGCGCATTCCAGGGGTCTTCGAGCACGCCGGCTTCGATCGAGCGCCCCCAAAAGTTGGCGTCGATGGAGTAGGGCTTCTCCGCCCTCTGCAATACGGGAACGCCGTGTTCTTTGGCGTACGCCAGCGCATCGGGGCGCGAGAGCGGGTGCTCGCGCAGCGGTGCCAGTACGCGTAACGAGGGATCGAGTGCCTTCGCCGTCACTTCGAAGCGTACTTGATCGTTGCCCTTGCCCGTGCATCCGTGCGCCACGGCCTCGGCACCGCAGCGATGCGCCGTCTCCACCAGCAGCGAGGAGATCAGCGGCCGCGAGAGCGAGGCAGAGAGCGGATAGACGCCCTGATAGAGCGCGTTTGCACCCAACGCCGGTAGGCAATACTCCTCGAAGAAACGCTCTTTGGCGTCTACCATCATCGCGTCGAGGGCGCCGAGCGTAAGCGCCTTGGTGCGAACCTGCTCTTGTTGCGCCGCAGCGCCTGAGCCTGCCGTGGCGTCGCTCTCGCCCAAGTCGGCCGTCAGCGCGACGACCTCATGGCCGGCCTCGATGTATTTCTTGAGCAACACCGAGGTGTCGAGTCCGCCAGAGTATGCGAGAACGATCTTCACGAGCCTGCATCCTTCATGTCTTGGAAACGCTGCATTACGATGGGGAGTCTCTCGGGGTCCGAGAGCACGACGACTACGGTATCGTCGCCGCCGATGGTGCCGATGACCTCCGGCCACGTGCTCTGGTCGATCGCGCTGGCGAGCATCATCGCGCTCCCCGGCGGCGTGCGCAGCACGATCAAGTTGACAGAACCATTGATTTGCTCCACGAATTCGGCCACGATCCGATGGAGCCGTGAAGGGTACTCGCGCGAGGCGCCAGGCTCGACGTACTTGAACGAGGTGGCGCCGTTGCCGTTCTTCTTCAGCGGTACCTTGAGCAGGCCGAGCTCCTTGATGTCGCGCGAAACCGTGGCCTGCGTGACTTCAAATCCCTGTTCCGCCAAGTGTTGCATCAGCTCTTCCTGCGAATGGACCGGCCGTGAGGCGATGGTCTGCAGGATAGCGCGGTGTCGAGCATTCTTCATGCCAGGGCAATCCTCGTGGTGTCGGTCAATAGATAGAGCAAGAGGGCTTTTTGGACGTGGAGGCGGTTCTCAGCTTGATCGAACACCACCGACTGTGTACCCTCCAAGACGCCCGTGGTCACTTCTTCGCCGCGGTGTGCCGGAAGGCAGTGCATGAAGATGGCGTGCGGAGCGGCGTGCGACATCAACTCTTCGTCTACCGTATACGGCAGCAACTCGGCCATGCGCCGCTCGGTCAGCGCCTCTTCGCCCATCGAGACCCAGACGTCGGTGTAGACGACGTCGGCATCGGCTATGGCGCGCACGGCGCTCGTGAAGGCACGCGCATTGCGCTTGTGCTTACCGGAGAGGTTGGGGCGCAGCGTAGGCGGGCAGGCGAAAGTTACTTGGGCCCCCATCAGGGCACAGGCGTCGAGCAGCGATGCGGCCACGTTGTTGCGCGCGTCGCCCACGTAGCAGACTTTGATGCCCGCGAGGTGCCCCAGCTTCTCCTTGATCGTCAAGATGTCGGCAAGGGCCTGACAGGGATGGTGCAGCGCCGAGAGGCCGTTGATCACCGGTACGGTGGAGGCCGACGCGAATCGCTCGAGCGGCTCGTGGGCGTGCGTGCGCACCATGACGGCATCGACGTAGCGCGAGAGGACGCGTGCTGCGTCTTCGGGCGTCTCACGCTTACCGACCATGAAGTCGCTCCCGGAAGCCATGATGGCATGGCCGCCTAGTTGCGTCATGCCCGTCTCGAACGAGACGCGCGTGCGCAGCGAGGGCTTCTCGAAGAGCATCGCCAGCGTCCGCCCACGCAGGAACTGGAGCTGATCGACGGTGCGCGTCGCCTTGAGCTGCCCGGCAAGGTCGAGGATAGTCGTGATCTCGACCGCGTCGAGATCGCCTACCTTGAGGACGTGACGGGCGGCCGGGGCGGCGGACGTACCGCGCGCGGCGAGCGCGAGTGCCGAAGTCATGTACATATTTATGCATACTTTGCATAAATATGCAACCCCTAGCGTGTGATTCGCGTTCCTCCACCTGCAAGCGCCGCCTCGATGGGGCGCAGGGGACGCACCGAAGCGATGCTGACGTAGCGTGCGCCGTCGCGTGCCGCACGCTCAGCCCCCTCGATCTTCGGGATCATCCCACCCTGGAGTCGACCCTCCGCCCGCCAATGAGCAACCTCCGCGAGGCCAAGCGTCCGCACCGTGCTCGACGGGTCCGCCGGGTCGGCGCGAACGCCAGCGACATCGGTCAGCACCACGTAGGCATCGGCCGCCAGCGCCCCGGCGATCGCCCCGGCGGCCACGTCGGCGTTGACGTTGTAGGGGCGGCCGTCGTCGCCGATCGCTACCGGAGAGACCACCGGGAGGAATCCCCGCTCTGTCAGCGTCTCCACGAGCACGGGATCGACCCTCACGTCACCGGCCACGCGGCCCAGCTCCTCGCGGATACAGCACGCCCGCAGCAGTGAGGCATCCTGACCGCTGATGCCGACGGCGCGTGCTCCGCACACCTGGAGGCGACGCACGAGATCCTTGTTGACGGTGGCGCAGAGCACGCCCTCGACGATCTCCATAGCGGCGTCGTCGGTGACGCGCAGCCCCTCCACGAAATGCGAAGTGATCCCTCCGCGTGCTAAGGCGGAGGCGATCATCGGACCGCCTCCATGGACCAGAACGCACTTGTCTCCGGCGCTGGTGCGCTCGGCAAGCTCGCGCAAGACGTTGTCGTCACCGGTGATGGCGTTACCGCCGTACTTCACGACCAGACGCATGACGATTCCACCGTACCACGCGCGCGCAAGCAGGTGCCGGCACGAGCGCAGCGATCAGTAGCGGAGCGAGACCTGCTCGCTGGCCGGCGGATTGCCGGGCGGAAGGATAGCTACCAGCGCGGATCGCGTGGCGTGGCCGCCGTCGCGCTGAGCCATGACGCGGACCGTCATGATCTTCACCCACTGGTTGGCGCGTGGAACGGTCAGCGTCACGGATCCGGACGTGGCAGAGGTCACGTGGTCGGCGACGACGACCGGCCCAACCTTCGCCACCACTTCAACCTGCGCGGCACGCTTGGTTGCGAAGCGCACGCGGACATTGCCGCCGCTGCCCGCCGTATCTGGAACGTTGAAGGCGACGATCGCCGGCGGCGGTTGCCCCGGGCGAACGTGGTAGCGAGCGGCGCGCACCTTCGGCGCGCCGCCGTAGTGCCGCTTGGCCTGCGCCACGGCGACATAGACGGAACTCGGAACGGCCAGGCTGGAGGCCGGCGACGATACATTGCTCAGCCGGATGGCGTGATGTTCCACGGCGGTGCGCGCAGGCGCCAGCACGGGCGCGGTAGAGAGCGGCGCGATCACCGGAAGGCGCCCGCCGGCCACCATCGCCAACGCCAGCCCAGCGGCCAGCGCAGCACCCCATGCGGCTACAGCGGCGCGGTGTGGACGCCATACCGCAGAGCGGTACGCTCGAGGCGTACCAGCCGACGCCAAAGCGAACTCCGGCCGAACGTCGAGGTGCAAAAGGATCGGCTCGGGGCCGCCTACGATCAATAGCCCAAGATGGTCCGTCGTCGCCTCGCCGCCGCCGATGTAGATCGGTACCTCGCGCTGCTCTCCGGGCGCGATCTCGAACGGGCCGCTGGGCACGAGCAGATCTCCGCCGAAACCCGGCGCGACGCGTATCGAGAGCGACTCCGTGCGCGTGCCAAGGTTCTCGAGGCTCAGCGCGCGCGTGCCGGCGAACTCGGCGCGAACATTGCGCGGCGGCTCAACGCTGACGATACACGGGCGATGATCCTGGAGCACACCCTCGGCGAAGAGCAGCCAACGCGCCATGACGCCGCCTTGTTCGATCTCGCTGCTATCGAGGCGGCGAACGCGCACGTCGAAGCGCGCTGTGCTCCGTGCTTCGATGAAACCAAGTGCCGGATCAAACTCGACATCGGCCGCCTGTGCGACGCCCTCGAACGCGGGGAAGCACACGACATCATCGTCGCTTTCGTTGTGAACCAGGAGGCTGAGACGCAGCGGCTCCGCGGTTCGTAATTCCAGTGTGGTTGGTGCTCCGAGAATTTGCATATCTACCAAATCCGAGGCGCTGCCTCGTCGGGTGCCCCCTTATGCTTCCGGTCGCCTATAACCCGTTCCAGGCGGTGAACGGACGCTGCTTCGGAAAGGGCGGACCCACCTCAATCACTATATCGGCATGCGGCGCCAGAGTGATAGCACCAGGGTCGCGCTCCCATGCCCTGCCATTCAAGTAAGCGCGAAGATGCTCACCGGCGGCCACTGGCACCCCTGCGACGTCGGCGGGACTCAACGGCCGCCCCCAAAGCGCGAAGAACGCTCCCAACGTGAACGTCCGCTTCGTCGGTGCCTCGACATGGATGATGCCGTCGTCGGCGTGCGTGTGGAGCCAGTAGATGCAGCCTGCGGCGGCCGGTCGTCCGACGTCGCTCGGGATGGGCAGCGGGCTGCCTTTGATCAGCACCGTCAGGTGCGCATGATCGTGCACGACTTGCCCCTCGAGCGGTTGGCACTGCACGCCATAGACGGTGGCGCCGCCGGCAGGCTGGAGCGGCGGCGGCGACGCCGCCGTCAGGGCGTAGAGCGCCAGAGCGAGCGCCGGAACGAACACTATCCTCATCGCTTCGCGATTTGTGAAAGGAATCGCCAAACCCCTCTTGGGATGTTGAACCCCTGATGGAATGCGTCAACCGAGCCCGATCCGCGTGGCCGCGCTACGCAGCTTTGCCGTTACGCGAACGGTCGCGCGTGATGCGCGCCATGCGCCGCTCCATACTCCAACGAGGCGACGAGATCGCGCGAGTGATCTCCCAGGAGACCGGTAAGCCTGAGCTCGAGGCCTTCGCGCACGAGGTGCTGGTGGTGGCAGCCCTCTTGCGCCACTACGAGCGGCGCGCACCGCGCCTACTGCGCACGCGCGGAACCAATCCAGGGCTGCTCGTGCACAAGCGCGCGCTCGTCATGCGCGAGCCGCTGGGCGTAGCCGCTATCATCTCACCGTGGAACTATCCGTTCTCGCTGGTCGGTATCCCCGCAGTCTGTGCCTTGGCCGCCGGTAACGCCATTGTCGTCAAGCCTTCTGAAGTCACGCCGCGTTCCGGCGCGCTCTTCGTCGAAATCGCCCGCGACGCATTGCGCGGCGTCGACTCCGAGGAGGCGGCGCAGGTGCTCCAGGGTGCCGGCGACGTGGGCGCCGCGCTCGTCGACGCACCCGTGGACATCATCGCTTTCGTCGGCAGCGAGCGTACCGGGATCCGCATCGCGACCGCTGCTGCGGCGCATCTCACGCCCTGCATTTTGGAGCTGGGAGCGAACGACGCTGCGATCGTCTGCGCCGATGCCGATCTCGAACGCGCGGCGCGCGGCGTCGTCTGGGGGGCTTTTAGCAACTGCGGGCAAGCCTGCGTGAGCATCGAGCGCGCATTCGTCGAGCGCCCGGCATACGCACGCTTCTGCGAGCTCGTGGTCGCAGAGGCGCGACGCCTGCGCCGCGCCATTCCGCCGACGGGCGAGAGCGATCTCGGCCGTATGACCTTTCCGCCGCAGGTGGCCATCGCGCGCGCCGCGCTCGACGACGCCGTGAGCCGCGGAGCGCGTGTGCTCTTCGGCGGTGGCGGTGAGGGGCTGGCGTTCGAGCCGACGATCCTTGCCGACGTTCCGCACGACGCCGCACTCCACACGAGCGAAACCTCCGGCCCGCTACTTCCCCTCGCCGCCGTCGAGAGCGCGGAGGAAGGCGTGGCCATCGCCAACCGCTCTCCCTACGGTCTCAACGCTACGCTCTGGACACGCGATCGCCGGCGCGCCGGGCGGCTCGCGCACATGCTCGAAAGCGGTTCGATCACCGTCGATGACGCACTGGTCAATTTCTCCGTCTCGAGCCTACCGTATGGCGGCGTGAAGAGATCTGGTTACGGCCGACTCATGGGTGACGAGGGGCTCCTCGCATTTACGCGTACCAAGTCGATCTTGGAACCGCGTCTACGCCTCCCGCGCGAGCCGGTCTGGTTCCCCTACGCGAAGCGGGGACCGCTGGTTCGCGGTCTCTTGCGCCGGTTATTGAGCCGATAGAGGTGTTCGATTGCCTCGCCGCAAGGCGAAGGCAGGCGAACGCCCCGTGTGGAGGAACTGCGAATATATTCGTTTTCTTGTGGATTAGCTGTGGAATGGGCGATAGGGCCCTTGCAGCGAACTGTGCGTGGTGTTACCATCCATTCACCTCAGTAACGCGAGGCGGCACCCAGACGGTAGAGGTGCTGAGACCGAAGGCGATGATGGCGAGGGTCACCTACACGGCTCCGCACGAGCCTCGGACTCGAAACGATGCCACTCACGCGCACGTCAGCTTGGAGCCTCTCCGAGCAGGCGACGAGCGGCACGAACGATACCGTCGGCGAAGCGGGGCTCGTTCCCCGCTTCGCCCTTTTCTTCACGACCCCGCGATGTGGTAGCCATTGCAGCCGTGGCACTCGACGACCGGATGACGGCGCCCGTCGAGTTCGGTGAGGCCCTCCGCATAGAGTGCCGCCTCCCACAACTCCTCAAAGAGCTGGTCCCGGCAACGGCCCGTGAGCACGCCTTGCAGCATCGCTCAACCCTCCTTCCGCTCTCAGCGTAGCGTGGGCGTGTGCCTACTGCCTGGCACTCTGCGCCGCCTACCGCCCCGGTAACGGGCCGCCACGGCTTCGGCCAGCGCGCCGACACGCTCGCGCGCGGCGGGCGGGGCGATAATCTCGGCTTCCTCTCCCCAGCCAAGCACCCAGCGCACCAGTTCGTCCACGGAGGCAACGCGAAAGGCGATCTCACAGGTACCATCAGGAAGGTGGCGTACGCGGCGCTCACGCACCACGCGCGCCTGCGCCGCCGCTTTGGCCACCCGCGACGCGAAGCGCACGGTTACCTCGACGGGCTCGCCGTCGTCGTGGAGTACCCCAGCGATCGAGTTTCCGGCGAAGGTCTCGAGATCGAAGTCCGCAGGTTTGACGAACATCTTCGGCTCGAGGCGCGCGTCGCTGGCGCTGTCGACGGCGAAGGTACGTATGGCGCGCCGCTCGACGTCCTTTGCCACCAGGTAGACGCGGCCAAGCGAGACCACGAAACCGTACGGCTCTACAGAGCGCTCGCTGACCACGGCGCGCTTGTCGACGTAACGGAAGCGCACCCGGCGCGAGGCCCGCTCCCCCTCTTGCAGCGTCGAAAGCACGGCACGAGCCGCCTCGCCCAGCTCCACCTCCGCCATGCGCACCGCGACCGCGGGTACCCTCCGCTCGCCTTCACCGACCAGGCGCTCCAGCAATCCCTCTACCTCTCCCACGAATGCGCCCCCCAATGCCGCGCCCACGCGCCCCAGGGCCATCAGCCCCAACAACTCGCGCGGGCGTAGACGCAGCGCCTTGAGGCTATAACCGTCGGGGAAGCGATAGCAGCCCTGCTCGCGGTCGTAATACCACGGAAATCCCGCCGACGCAAGATCTTGCAGGTAGCGGCGCAGCGTTCGCGTGCCAGGCGGCCGCAACTCGCTCACTGAGGCGCGCAGCGCATCGAAATCGTGGCATCCCTCGTCGATCGCACTCAGCAGTCGCACCAGCGCGACGACCTTGGACTCCTCGTAGCGTCCCTCCACGGGCTGCTCCTTCGCCGCAGGAAGCGAGCCCACCCCGGCACAAGGCGCACGCCATGACCATCGTTCACGGCGCGCTCCTGCTGCTCTGCGCGGCCGGGTTCGTAGCGGCGCTCCACATGGAGCGGCGCGCGCGACTCGCGCGCCGCGGTGAGCTGCGCGAGGAGAGCGTCGTCCACTCACCTCGGGCGCGCGTTCTCCTGGGCACCTCCAATGCCGCCATCGGTGCCTTCTACTACGCCGCACTGGCGGCGGCTTCGTTCTTCTTCTCCGTGCCGGCGGTGCGCACGGCGGCGCTGACGGCGGCGATCCTCGCTGCGCTGCTCTCGCTCTACCTCGCGTACTCGCTGATCTTCGTGACGCGCATGACGTGCCGCTACTGCTGGACGGCGCACGTCGTCAACTGGACGCTGCTGGCCCTGTTGAGCGTCCCCTGAGGCCGGCGCCACCGGCATCGAAGAGCAGGCGCCCCCAGCGGTAGAGGATCAAACGCACGTAGGCCTCGGTCTCCGGGTATGGCGGGATCCCGTGGTATGCGTCCACGGATCCCGGCCCGGCGTTGTACGCCGCGGCCGCCAACTGCACGCGAGCGCCGCGATTGCGGTAGCGCCGCATCAGCATGGCCAGATAGCTCGCCGATCCTTCCAAGTTTTCGTGCGGCTCGAAGGGATGCTCGACGCCCAGCCACGCGGCCGTTCCGCTCGTCAACTGCCCCAGGCCGATCGCCCCCGCGCTCGAGAGCGCGTGGCGCGAGTAGGCTGACTCCTGCAGCACGAGGCAGGCGAGGAGATCGTGCGGCAGGTCCGATCGGCGCGCGACACGATCGGTCTCCAGCGCGAAGCTCAGCGCCTCGATGGGCGCGACGCGATGATTGGCCTGAAGGATGGAGCGCGTCAACGCCAAATCCTCGCCCCGCGGCGCGTCGACCAAGAGGCGCAGGCCGTGCGGCGCGGCGATCGTTACCGTGGCCGATCCCTCCGAGGGGATGAGATCGGCGAGCGCGTCGAGCGAGACCAGCGGCGGCGGAGGCTCCACGCGCGGCACCGGTTGGGCGCAGGTCGCCAGCACCGCGCTCGCGGCCGCGACGAGCAGCCCGGCGGCGATGCGCTTGACGGATCGCATCACCGCGGCCAACCGTTCCGGATCAGGTAGCCCAAGCCGTCCGCCCATAACCCGATAGGCTCCTAGCCCAAACCCTCTTTCAGCGACTCGAGCGTTTTGGTGGCTTCCTCGGGGCGTACGCCGACCACCACGTCGCAGGGCGCGTGTGCCGAGACGTACTCGATCAAACCGCTGAAGGGGTTACCCGAGAAGTGCGCGCGGCGCACCGTACCGAGAACCAGCAGGTGGGCGCGCTCGCGCCCTGCGATCGCGACGATCGCCTGGCCGGTATTGCGCGTCTTCACCGTCTCGGTGCGAAGCTCCACGCCGACTTTCTTCGCTATGGCTTGAGCCGCGGCCAGCGCCTCCAGCGCGCGCCGCTCCTGGTCACCCATGGCGGCGTTGACGGGAAGCTGCATCGGCACTTCGATCACGTAAACCGCCAGTACGCTGGCCTTCTGACGGGCCGCCGCCTTCAACGCGAACGGCACCATATGCTCCGACGAGGTGTCCTCCGACATCACGAGCACGGTCGCAGAGACGATCTCCTCGATGCGCTCCTCGATGGCCTCTGCCGCCTCCTCGGCCTTGCTCTTTGGCGGATGGAGCATCCACCAGAGCGTCGTCACGGTGGAAGCGAAGATCGCCACGGCGAGAACGGCGCCCGTGGGATGAATCGAGACCACGACCGTCACGCGGCGATGCTCCGCAACCGTATGATGCCCAGCATGACGAAGGCGGCACCGAGCAGTAGGCCCGGCAGCATACTGCCGGGGTCATGGGTGCGCGCCGCGACTTCTCCCACGATGAGCACGCCGAAGACGATGTAGACGTAGCCCATCGAGCGCTTCCAGCGAAGGTAGCCGGGAGAGCGGACGAACTTCCTCATTTCTCGCGCTCCATGGTCGTCACGCTGACGTTCTTATCGAGCAGGCCTATCGCTTGCACGTCGGCGACGTACTTATCCATCATCTCCAGTTCGCCCGCTTCGCGCAGCACCACCACCTGGTCGCGCACCCAGTCGTGGTGGCGCGACCGGAAGACCGGTTGACCGTGGAGATACCGGTAGACGACGTAGAAGATCAAACCAGCCAAGACCCACAAGGGTCCGGCGATGCGCCCGATCGGATGCGTCAGGAAAGCGAAGAGCAAGATGGAGAACGTGCCGATGAAGCCAAGGACGGCGAGCACGGGGAAGTTCCAGCGTCGTCCGTTCGTCGTGATGGGGATGCCCAGCGGCATGTGGTAGATGCGCGGGCTATAGGGATCTTTGTAACGCAATGCGATGAGTGCGACGAACACCAGCGAGTAGCTGGTAGCCGCACCGAAGGCGTACAGGTCGCCGAGGAAGGCTAAGCCCTGATCTCCTTGGACGGCGGCGAAGATCAGCTCGATCACGGCCACGCAACTGAAAACCAAGATCGATATCGCCGGCGTGCGGAAGCGCTTCGCCACGGCGGCGAACGTAGAAGGGAGCAAGTGGTACGTAGCCATCGAGTAAGCGATGCGCGAGGCGCCGTAGACGCCGGAGTTCGAAGAGATCAGCATCAGTACGGCGCCTACCAGCGGCACGTAGAGCGCGGCTACCGCGCCGTAATATGGAATTTGACTCGCCAGCAGTGCTACTGCATGGTCTTGATTAGCTGGGAGCCCTAGCCACTGAAACATCTGCAACTGGTGGCCCTGAGCATCCAGCATCGCCTGCGGATGCCACGGCTGCATCCCCAACACGAGGTTGGAGTAGGAGAGGGCGAAGATCAAGATCGTCAAGATCAACGAAATGGAGGTGCGGGGGATGATGGAGGCTGGGCGCTCCGTCTCCTGGGCCGCCTGCGAGATCGACTCGATGCCGACGAACGAGATGATGGCCAGCGAGATGCCATTCAGCAACTGGAACGTGCTGGGCCAATGAGCCTCCATGGTGTGGATCAGCACGTTGGGGTTGAACGTGAAGAGTGACGCGAGACAGAGGATCGCCAACTCGTTGGCGACGTCGATCGCGCCGACTACTTCGTTGAGCCGCGAACTCTCGCGCACGCCGACGACGTTGAGCGTCGTCAAGCCCACCATCACCAACAAGACGAAGATGAAATGTGGAACCGTATTGGAGCTGGCCAGGAATGGAACGAGATTGCTGAGATAGCCGATCATCGTCCAAGCGAAGAGCGCAATGTCGATAGTAAAATCGAGCAGCACTGCCCAGCCGGCGACGAACCCCCAGATGTCCCCTAGGCCTCGCAGAACGAAAAACTGGCCTCCGCCGGCCACGGGAAAGGCGCTCGCGAGCTCCGTGTAGGCGAGGCCGACCAGGACGTAGACGAGCCCGGCAAACGCGAATGCGACGTTTGCTGCACCCGCGGCAGCCCCCACGACCAGGCCGAGCGCTGCGTAGATGTCGGCTCCGACATCGGCGTATCCCCACGAGTACGAGCCCCATGGCGTCACGGCTCGACGCAGGGTCGGGGGCGGCGCCCCCTCGGCCTTCTTGCTCAGCAT
>SCRA01000002.1 GCA_004297985.1 bacterium
CGGCGTTCAAAGGGAGATAAAAAAAGGCGCGCAGTGCCTTCGCCCCCCGGAGGGACTTTCAAACACATGGGGTCCCCGCCGAGTTTACGAGGCGGGGATTGGCACCAGCGCCTTTCTTGAGAAGCGACCCGCCGAGTTCAAAGGCCACTAGGAAGGAGGCGGAGATCAAAAGATCAGTACTTTCCCGCATGCGTCTCCCCCGGTCTGCGGGGTACCATGGGTTCCTGGAGGACGGTATACCATGGAGACGCACACGCTGCACATCGGTGAGAGCATGACTCTCGAGCTCCCACAGCCGCGGGACGAGCGCTGGAAGTTCATCGTCATGGGCTCGGGCATCCAAGCGCGTCGCGGGCATGCCGCCTCTAACCAGATCGCGCGCTGGGAGATGGAGGGGGTGCATGCGGGGCGCGTGTTGATCTCGGCGGCGCTGGTGGGCCTCGACGGGCGCGTCACGGACACGCGCAATTTTCTCTATCGAGTGGAGCCGATCGCTCAACCCTCCTTGGTCCGAGCGTAGCCGGAAGCACATCGTCCCCCATGCGCAGGCCGGCGCCTGCGCCCCTACGAACCAGCGGCCATGCCACGAGACCTACCGCTCGGCAACGGCTCGCTGTTGGTCGCCTTCGACCGCACCTACACATTGCGCGATCTCTACTACCCTCACGTTGGTCAAGAGAACCACCTCGGGGGTCACAAGTGCCGCCTAGGCGTGTGGTGCGACGGGGTGCTTTCGTGGACCCATCACGACGGCTGGCAGCGCGAACTGCGCTACCGCGAGAACACGCTGGAGACCGCCGTCTCATTGCGCCATCAGGCGCTCGGCATCACGCTCCTCTGCTCCGACGTCGTCGATCTTCGCGAGCCGGCGCTGCTGCGGCGGTTCACGCTCTACGACGACCGCCGTGAGGGGGCCCCGCGAGACGTGCGTCTCTTCCTGGCGCACAACTTCTATCTTTACGGCACCGAGATCGGCGACACGGCGCTCTACCACCCGGATGCGCGTGCCATCATCCACTACAAAGGGCACCGCTATCTCCTGGTCACGATGCGTAGGAGGGGGAGCGACGGCCCCGACCGCTTCGCCGTGGGCGCGAAGCACAGCGGCCAAGTGGAGGGGACGTTTCGCGACGCCGAAGATGGAGAACTCTCCGGAAATCCCATCGCACAGGGTGCCGTCGATTCGGTCTGCGGCGTGGACCTCTTGCTGGCTCCCGCTGAGAGCACGACCGTCGAGGCTTGGCTCGTCGCCGGCCTCTCGCTCGACGAAGTGCTCGACCGCCATCGGCGCATCGCCGGAGGAGCATGGGCCACGATGCGCCGACGGACACGCGACTATTGGCAGACTTGGGTGACCAAGGACGACACGCTCTTCGCTGGCCTCTCCCCGGAGATCGTCACGGAATACCGGCGCAGTTTGCTGGTGATGCGCACGCAGATCGACGATGGCGGGGCGATCGTGGCGGCCAACGATAGCGACATCACCTCCGCCTTTCGCGACACCTATAGCTACGTCTGGCCGCGTGATGGCGCGCTCATCTCCTACGCGCTCGATCTCGCCGGCTATCACGAATTGACGCTTCGCTTCTTCCGCTTCTGCCGCCGCTCACTTACCCACGACGGCTGGCTGCAGCACAAGTACAACCCCGACGGCTCCGTGGCGTCGTCGTGGCTGCCATACTACGCCGCCAGCGAGCGGACGCTGCCGATTCAAGAGGACGAAACGGCGCTGATCCTCTGGGCGCTTTGGCAGCATCTCTTTCTCTCCCGCAATCTCGAGGCGCTCGCCGAGCTCTACGACGATCTCGTGCGCCCCGCCGCGCAGTTCCTGCTCCGCTATCGCGACGCGTCCACCGGCCTCCCGCTCCCTTCGTGGGATATCTGGGAGGAGCGCTACGGAATCCACGCCTGGACGATCGCCTCCGTCTACGCGGGGCTACGCGCCGCCGCCCACATGGCGCACGCCTTCGGCGACGACAGCGCGGCCTATCTCGAGGCGGCGGAGAACATGCGCCTCGCAGCCATAGATGCGTTGTGGGACGAGGATGCCGGGCGCTTCGTGCGCACGATCGTGCCGCGCGGCGACGGCACGCTCGAGCGCGACCGTACCCTCGACTGCTCGATCTACGGCCTTGTACGATTCGGCCTCGTCGAGCCGCACGATCCGCGCGCGGTGGCCACGCTGGAAGCGACCTTCAACGGCCTCTCCGTGGACACGGAAATCGGAGGCATCGCCCGGTACGCAGGCGATACCTACCATCGCCGCAACGGCGATCCCACACGCGTCCCCGGCAATCCTTGGTTCATCTGCGCGCTGTGGCGGGCGCAATGGGAGCTGCTGCGTGCGCGCGATGAGCGGCACATGGCCGCCGCGGCGGAGATCATGACCTGGGTCGTGGGCCACGCCGCACGCAGCGGCGTGCTGGCCGAGCAACTCGACCCCGAGAGCGGCGGACCGCTCTCCGTCTCACCGCTGACTTGGAGCCATGCGGAGTTCGCGACGACCGTTGTCACCTACCTCGACCGCAGCTCGACGCTCACGCGCTGCGAGCTCTGCGAACGCCCCACCTACATGCGTGAGCAGCGGCTCATCCAGCATCTCCACGCCTCGAGCCTTGGCGGCGAGCACCGGCTCTCCGCCGAATAGGCTTACGCGGTACGTTCGCTCACCCTGCGCGTGCGCGCCGGTGAGGCGAGAACGAACGGTAGCGCTGCCAATGGCGCGGCGCCGCTGATGAGAATCGCCACCGCGTAGCCGGAGCCGAGCTGCGCCGCCAGTGCCGCCACCAGAGCACCAATGGCCGCTCCGCTGCTGAAGGCCAAGTTGTAGGCGCCCATCGCGGCGCCGCGCGTGCGCGAGGTGCTACGCTCGAAGAAGAGGCCGACGCCGACGGGGACCACCGCCGCCCAGGCCAATCCGAAGAGGCCCCCAGCAACCACGACCTCGATCCAGCCGTGAGCGTGCGCTGCCAGCAGACACGCCAACGCCTGCGCCACCGCCGTGGGAATCGCCACAATTCGCGGACCATGGAGGTCGACCAGCCGCCCCGCAGGGTAGCGCAGCGCAAACGTGGTGAAGGCCATCGCGCTGAAGATCAGCGCGCCGTTGGCGATGCCGCGATCGTGAAATGTAAGGACAGCCAGAGCGTTGTTGACGCCGTTTTGCAGCGTCGTGCCCACAAGAAATCCCATCGCGGGGAACCATGCGTTGCGCATGAGGATACGGCGGCGCTGGACCGAGTGGACGTCGTGACGCTGGGGCAGACCCAGCAGCACGATGAGTCCGAGCGCCGTGAAGAGCGCGGCCCACAGGTACTGCTGCCGGCCGATCCCGTGCTGCCACAGGAAGACGCCCAACGCTGGGCCGATGGCGAACCCCAAGTTGCCGATCATGCCTAGCGTCGACGTTGCCGAAACGATGCGCTCACGAGGCACGATCTCGCTGGCGTAGGCGAACTCTGCGGTCATGTAGCCCATGAGCGCGATGCCGCGTACCGCCATCAGCAGGCCGCCGCCCAGCGCACCGTGTACGAAGGACATGCCCAGGATCGCCAGGCCGCAGAGCACTACCGCGGCGCGCACGGTCGCCAGCCTCCCCACGCGGTCGACGATTGCGCCGACCGGGAGGCTGCCGAAGATGGAGGCAAAGAGCCCGCCGCCCATGGCCAAGGCTATCGCTCCTCGTGCGGCGCCGTCATGCATGAGCGCCAGCGGCAGCGATCCAATCGGCAGATTCGCCGCGAGATCGAGAAAGAGCGTCGAGAGAAGCAAGAGCGCGTAGGGGCGCGAGATTCCCCCTACGCGCGCATCGGGGACCGATGAGATCTCAGCGCGCCTCGATCACGGCCGCGATGCCCTGGCCGCCGCCGATGCAGGCGCTGGCGACGCCGTAGCCGCCGCCGTTGGTGCGCAGATCGTGGAGCGCCGTGAAAGCGATACGCGCACCGCTGGCACCCAGCGGGTGGCCAAGCGCGATTGCCCCGCCGTGCGGGTTGAGACGCTCGCCGGCGAAGCCCAGCTCCTTGGTGCAGGCCAGGACTTGCGGGGCGAAGGCCTCGTTGATCTCGACGACGTGGAGATCCTTGGCCTGAACGCCCCCGCGCTGCAGCGCCTTGGGAATGGCGACGGCGGGGCCGATGCCCATGATGTCGGGATCCACGCCCACCGCGCTCCAGGAGACCAGACGGCCGATCCACGAGAGGCCGTCGGCCTTCGCCTGCTTCACCGTCGTCACGACCACGGCCGCGGCTCCGTCGGTGATGCCGCTGGCGTTGCCCGGCGTCACGACCCCGCCTTTCTTGAAGCGCGCGGGAAGCTTGCCCAAACGCTCCGCCGTCATGCCGTCGCGCGGGCCCTCGTCCACCGAGATCGTCTGCGTCGTCCCCTTCGGGCCCGGAACCTCGACGGGAACGATCTCGTCGGCGAAGTAGCCGTTGTCGCGTGCGGCAACCGCGTTCTGCTGGCTGCGCAGCGCGAACTCGTCGCAGGCTTCGCGCGGGATGCCGTAGCGTTCGGCCAAGTTCTCCGCGGTGATGGCCATCGGCATCTTGTTATACGAGTCGGTCAGCCCTTGCCAGAGCGAGTCCTCGAGCGCGCCCTGGCCCAAGGCCAAGCCCCACCGGGCCCCGCGGATGACGTGCGGGGCCTGGCTCATCGACTCCGTACCGCCGGCCAGCACGTAGCTGGCCTCCCCCAGCAGGAGGTGGTGGGCGGCGGTGATGATAGCCTGGAGGCCGCTGCCGCAAAGGCGGTTGAGCGTGAGCGCGGGCACGCCGATGGGCACGCCCGAGCGTAGGCCTACGTGGCGGGCAAGGTAGATGGCGTCGGCGCTGGTCTGCATCACGTTCCCGAAGACCACGTCGTCGATCTGCTCGGGCGCCACGCCGCTGCGGGCCATGGCGCCCTTGGCGGCGGCCACGCCTAAATCGGTGGCGGTGAGATCCTTGAGAACCCCACCGAAGTTGCCGAAGGGCGTGCGCGCCCCGGCCAGGATCACGATATCGGTGTCACGGTACTGCATGGAGAGTCGCTTCGCGGCGGCTCGCTCTTCCCTCCTGGCGCGGG
This sequence comes from bacterium, assembly GCA_004297985.1. Taxonomy (GTDB): domain Bacteria; phylum Vulcanimicrobiota; class Vulcanimicrobiia; order Vulcanimicrobiales; family SCRA01; genus SCRA01. Next base: position 5,065 of record SCRA01000002.1, read on the forward strand.
AGGCAACCGAAGCGGATTGCGTACCCGGGGCGGGGTGTATCAGCGGGCTATCGCGTGAGGGCGAGTATTGGCCATCGTGTGTAGCAACCAAAGCGACCCACCCGAAAGGAGTCACGATGATCAATGCCGGTAGTGACGTGCAACTATCGTTGAGTAGCGAGGCTGGCGGTCGGCCAGCGCCTCCATCCGGCCACGGTCCAACTTGAGTTCTGCGCTGACCACGCGCCAGGGCGGGATGGCCCCAAGTAGACGGCTGAGAAGCTATGCTGCCAGCCAGAAATCCTCGACCCGCATGTCTGCTAGGATGAGGATCACCGCTATGCTTCAGAAAGGCACATGCGTTAGAGCCTGGATAATTGCGTTGTTTATGAGCACTGTCATATTAGGAGGTGCTGTTCGCTGGTCTTCCGCGGCGACAACGACAACCGATGAACAGCAGGTTATACAGCTCACTATCGCTGGCGTGCAGGCGCGATTCCCTGGTGGCTCAACGCAGCCGACGGTCATCCAGCTTGCGATCATCGATAATTACGCGTTAACGACGTGGGCTCTTGGTGAAGGCGGCGGAAACGCACTCTTGCAAAAGAATAAGAAAGGTGTCTGGTCCGTTATTGCCCTCCATGGCGGAGGAATGGGTCCACCAATTCTCGAGGCATTCGGCGTTCCCGCGAGTACGGCTACGAGCCTCTGGAACGGCCTTGCCCCTGTTCCAACTCCCACGCCATAGCGCAGGGGCTAACGCAGTGTTGAGTTGACGTGTGTAACGTCAAGTTGACGGCGCAAGTTGAAGTCGCGTACTACTTGGTTTCGCCTTGATACCAAGACTCTCATCGGTCTTGCAGTTACTGTTGAGTGGCAGGCAAAGAGCGCGCGACTGGGAGGTGCAAGCAGCGCGCTGAACCGGATCTGGACGGCCCGACGGGCCGCCACGTTCACCCGCGCGAGATGAGACGGCCTCGGACGACGGCTCTGGCCATGCCTCGCCGTCCTCCCCCGCCGGAGAACACCCCGACGGACCCGGTCGGGCCTCTCATGTTCCGACGATCACCGTCCATGCATGATGCGGCCTTCGACCCCGGCGGAGCAGCATCGTCTCGCATCGCGACGGTGCATGTGCTGCCTTCGTGAAAGGGAACCCACTCGGCCACCGCGACATGACCCCTATCTACACTTCGAACCTCGCGTCACCGCGACGCCCGCAAGACTCGGTCCCGACCTGCCCGCTACCCACAAGCGGCGGCTCAAGCTGGCTCCTTTCGGGCAGGCCGTTCGGGTCGCTACAACAACCTTCGCCGAAAGCCACGATTAGCCACTACCTGCCCTCAGGCAGCAGCCGCTCATACACCGCGCCCTGGGGCACGATCCCGAAGCGGGCCTCCGGGGCGCGGCCGTCGAAGGGTACGCCCATGGCATCGTCGGTCGGCCGAGTGCACACGTCCATAGACATGCGCGCACTTCCCATGTCTGCGCGCCATTCGTCTGTGATCGCGGCGTTCGACCGTCTGCCGGTCGGAGGCATTCTCGAACTCACCAGCGACAACGACCACAAAGCGCTGCGCGCCGATCTCGTGATGCGCCGCCCCTCGGAGTTCCTCTGGGATGTGCGCAACATGGGCAGCCAGCGCTGGGTGATCCGCATCGAGCGCGTCGACGCCAGCGTCGAGGATCTGGAGCACTTTGTTACGCGCTGTGCCCCGTTCGCCGATGTCTCGCGCGAAGTGATCACGCGTGTCGTGCAGGTCGCCACCGAGCGCAACTACCGCGGCGGCGAGACGATCTTCGACGAAGGCGAGCAGTGGGATTATCTGGGCTTCGTCCGCAGCGGACGCGTCGTCTTCACGCTGCTCTCGCGCGATGGGAAGATGCAGACGCTGCTGGAACGCTTCCCCGGCGACGCCGTCAACGAGACCCCGGTGTTCGACGGCGGCACCACGGTGTATCGGTGCGAGGCGATGGTCGACTCGCATCTGGTGCTGATTCCGCGGGACGAGGTCTTGCGCGCCTGCCGCCAGGACCCGGAGCTGGCGCTCTCGTTCCTCGTCGCTTCGAGCCAGGCGCGCCGTCGCTCCATCAGCACGATCGCCGACCTCTCCTTCGCTCACGTCCTGCAGCGCGTAGCGAAGTGGCTGCTGAACTACACGGGACCTGGAGAGGGCCTCACGCCGGGCGTGCTGGGCGTCGAGCGACTCTCTCAAGCGCAGATCGCAGCCGCCGCCGGAACCGTGCGTGACATGGCGGCACGCGCACTGATTCGTCTGCGAGACTCCGGCGCCGTGGAGCTGGAGCGCGGACGCGTCAAGAAGCTCGATCGCGCGATCCTCGAGAGCTTCGTCAACAACATCGAAGGCACGGCCGTCTAGGCGGCGCGCTGTTCGCCCGCCGCCAGCGCCTTGCGGGCCTGCTCGAACGTGGCGACCGGGATCACGCGGATGCCGCGCGTCCCTTCAATCTCGCGATAGTTGCCAGGCGGGCAGAGAAAGATCTTCGCCCCCGCGCGCTTGGCAGCGATCACTTTCTGCGACGCGCCGTCGATGGGGCCCACGTTCCCGTCGAAGTCGATCGTACCCGTGCCGGCTACGGAGACCTCGCTCAGCGGCCGCCCGCTGAGCGCGGCGTAGATATCGAGGGCCATCATAAGGCCGCCGCTGGAGCCGGAGATGCGTTCGAGCTCGCCGCCGAAGCGCACCGGCACAGGCAGGTCCGCTTTCCCCGGCTCAGCCGCAATCAATACGCCGATGCGCGGCTGGCCCTGCGGGCTGCCGCTGGTCCCAACGCTCACGATGCGCTCGCTGCCTCTGCGATCGATTCGGATGGTGGCGGGGGTTCCGCCGACGGGGTGAGTACCCACGATCGCGACCATCCGCGCCAGCGAGGTAACGGCGTGCCCGTCGACCTCGACGACGATATCGCCGGGCTCGAGCAGGCCGCGCGCGCGGCTATTCTTCAGTACGGCCACCACGCGCACGCGCGAAGGAGGCGTTACCACGCGATAGCCTGCGGCGCGCTCGCCAACCACCGCGGCGGCTTGTTGGCTCTCGATCATGCTGCGCCGTAGTACCTCTCGATACTGCTCGGAGGGGACCCCCGCCGGCTCCAGGTCAGACCGGTGCAGTAGACGATAGCCTGGGGCGTACTTGGCCAACAGCCCCAGCGGCGAAGCAGGGTAGAGCAGAACGTCCGTCAGGTAGACAGGACGTGCCGGGGACGTGTGTCCTGCCACGCGAATCGCCGCGCGCAGATCGACCGCGTCCCCTGGCGCCATCACCACGTAGGGAGTCGGGAGATAGAAGAGCGCGGCGAGTAGGACCGCGATCCAGATCACCGTGCGCCATGCACGGAGCGGTGCTCTAGACCTCAATCGACTCCATCTTGGCGGTATCCTCGGCGACGGAGATCGGCGAGGTGGGGGCCGAGCGCGGCCCGGCGGCCTTGACCGGCCTCTCCGGCGTTGGCGTCCCCTGCCGATGACGCTCTGCGCTCAGGGCAGCCTGCCCTTTCTCCACGGATCCCAAGGCCGCACTGAGCCGAGCCTGGAGCTCTGCCAGCACCTGCGCCGCATAGCCATCGGCCCCCTCGCGAATTTTGGCGGCCTTCTCCTGCGCCTCGCGCAGGATGACGTCAGCGGTCGTGCGCGCCTGCGTGACCACCACCGAGGTATCTACCATGCTCTCGTGCTCGGTAGCCGCCTCGGCGACGATGTTCTGGGCGCGCTCCTGGGCCTCGCGCAGCACGCGATCCTTCTCTCTAGATATCTGCCGCGCACGCTCGACCTCCTCGGGCAGCGTGGCGCGCATCTTCTCGATAAACTCGACCATGCGCTCTTCGGAGACGACGCGATAGGAGAACGGAAGCCAGACTCCCTCCTTCACGTATGCCTCGAGCTTATCGATGACGCGGTAGATCGACATCAGTGCGAACCCCCTACGTAGCGTGAGTGAGTGAGCGGCGACGAAGCTCCATCGTGCGCAGGACGTGCTCCGGCACGAATGCCGAAACGTCGCCGCCGAGGAAGAAGACCTCCTTGACCAGGCTGGAGCTGACGAACGAGAACTCGGCGCTGGCCATCATGAAGGCCGTGTCGACGTCCTTGGAGAGGCTACGGTTCATGAGCGCGGTCGACATCTCGGACTCGAAGTCGGAGACCACGCGCAGGCCCTTCACGATGAGATCGGCATCGATCTTCTTGAGATAATCGGCGAGCAGGCCTCTGAAGTGGTCGACGCGCACGTTGGGCAGGTCGGCCACCGACTCGCGAATCATCCGCTCGCGTTCTTCGAGCGTAAACAGCGGCGAGCGCTTCTGCGGATTGACGACGACGGCTACCGTCAGTCGTGGAAAAACGCGAGCGGCACGACGCACGATGTCCATGTGCCCGTTGGTGATTGGATCGAAACTCCCGGGATAGACCGCATGGGGCCCGCTCACGACACTACTTCCTTGAGCTGAAGAAAGGTAAGCGCGACCTCGCCGTACGCCTCGCGCCGCTGGACGCAGTATGGTGCCGGCATGCCGACCGCGGCGCGGCTGCTATGTTCGTAGATCACCAAACTCCTCTCATCCACGAGCCCTCGCTCGTGCAAGCGCAGCAAGACGCGCTCAGGGACTCCGAGCGCGTACGGCGGGTCGGCGAAGACGATATCGAAGCGGCCGTCCAGACGCTCCAGCGCGCGCTCGACGGGCGCGTTGACGACGCGCGCTCGATCCCGCTCGATGCCCAGCTCCACTGCCAAGGCCGCGATGCGTTGAGCGACGCGGGACTGACCCTCGACGAAGACAACAGCCTGCGCACCACGCGAAAGAGCCTCAAAGCCGATAGCCCCGGTTCCCGCATAGAGATCCAGCACGCGAGCCCCGATCGTCCGGCTCCCCAACATCGAGAAGAGGGCCTCCTTCACACGACCCGGTGTCGGCCGTACGCCACGGGACCTCGGCCCCGCGATACGTCGCCCCCCAAGGGTTCCTCCGGTCAATCGCATCCTGGGTAGCGGTGCTTAGGGAGCGGCGCCCGGGGAACCTTGTGGAGAACCGAACCCGGCGTAGGCGGCCAATACATCGAGCGCTCCGTCCACGGCGAATGCCGTGCGCCAAAGGCGGCGAACGCGCATCAAGAGCCCGCGGCGGTCGCGGTCGATCATCCTAGCGACGCCGTCGCCGCCCTTGGCGGCCATCGCGAGCAAGACATCGCAGTCGTGGATCTCGCCGAGCATATCCTGCAGCTCCGCCAGGATACGCTCCGCTGCCTGCGTCTCCGCCGGGAGTTCCACGCGATGGAGCTCCAAGGCATACCGCAAGCGCTTGCAGGCGATGCGCAGATCGTGGAGCGGGGCGGCCTCGCCGCGGTCCAACGCAAGCGCCCCTGACAGCACCTCTGCCAGACGTAGACGCACGATCTTCCGGCGCATCGCTTCAATGCTCGTGGCGGCGGCGACGCGACGCGCCTTCACGCCGCCCCCCAATCGTGTGCCAGCACACACTGAGCGATCGCCTCGCTTGCACGCTCGCCGAGCCGCCGGCGGCGGCTGCGCAGCCTGCGCGCGATGCGCTCGAGGCGCGCGTGCGCCGTGCCGCGCGCCGCTCGGAGGTAGACTTCCACGCGCGCCAGCAGCACGTCGTTGTCGCGCGCTGCACCCGTGTGACGCCCCAATTGCTTGAGGATGCGCAGCCAACCCTCGGCCTCGGGAACGAGCTCGCGCAGATCCTCCAGGGCAGCGCGCAGACGGCGCGCACGCGTGCGAACATCATGCAGGGCCTCTACGTCGTGCGGGCGCTCGAGCGCCGCCGCGCGCCGCAGTTCGAAGTCGTCCAGCCGCCGCTCGACCAACTCCCGAGCCCACTCCGCCAACGCGGCGTCCGGCGGCTGGCTCACGGCGCCAACTCCGCCAGCGTACGGACGGTGACCACATCGTGAGGAAGGGCGCGCAGGTCGGCTGCCGCAGGGTCGCGCTCGGGCACCCAGACGGCCACCAGCGCCGCGGCGCGCGCGCCAAGGACATCGCCGTCGAGATCGTCACCGACGTACGCGGTACGCTCGGGACGCGTACCCAGCCGGCTCACCAGGGCGGCGAATGCCTCTGGGGCCGGCTTGAGCGCGCCGATGTGCTCGGAGATCAGCATGGGCAGGTGCGAGAGCCCCAACGACTGCGCCTTGGCCTCTTGCAGCGGGCTCCACCCGTTGGTCAGTATGGCAACGGGAATGCCGCGTACCTGCAAACGCTCGATGCAGGCCCGCGCCCCCGGAGCAGGGCGCATGCCCACGCGCGCCTCCGCCACGACCTCCTCACGCCAACGTGCAACCTCGGCTTTGGCCCGCGACGCGGGAAGATACGCCCCCAAGAAGATCGCCATGGCCTGATCGATGGTGAGCTGCCCCACGCGTGCCAGCGCAAGAAGCGCGGAGGCGTGCTCGCGTAGCGCACCGCCCACGGCTGCGCCGCGGCTCGCCGCGGCCTCGCGCGCGTAGCGCAGCATCGTGCGCAACTCAAGCCGGTCGTCGAAACCTAACGTGTGATCGAGATCGAAGCCCAACGCATCCACTTCGATCTCCGGCGAGAGCCGCACCGCCATCGCTCGTGCTCAGCCCGGCTCGCCGCTCGGTATGCCCTCGCGCGCCAACGCCTCGACGTAACGGATGATACATGCGGCGCCAAGAGCCGCCCAGATGCGTGTTCTCATGCCTCCCTTCATTTCAACTCGAGACGACGAGTGCCTGGAGCGTCTCCCCCGCCGCCAAGAGGTGCCGCAGCCCGTTGTGCTCGGGACGCTCCAACTGCGGATCGGCGGCAACGACGGCGTCGGCATCCGCCTTCGCCTCCGCATAGAGGTGAAAGTCGGCCACGAGGTTCGCGAGCTTGAAGTTTGCCGCCCCGGACTGCGCCGTCCCACGCAGGTCGCCCGTACCGCGCAGCCGCAGATCCTCTTCGGCGATGGCGAAGCCGTCGGCGGTTCGCTCGAGCACGCGGAGCCGCTCGCTCTCCGCGTGGTCGTCCGGGGCCACGAGGATGCAGAACGACGTGGCCGCGCCGCGCCCGACGCGACCGCGTAATTGATGGAGCTGAGCCAGTCCGTAGCGCTGGGCATCGAGGATGACCATCACACTTGCATTGGCGACGTCAACGCCTACCTCGACGACGGTCGTAGCGACGAGAACGCTTACCTCGTTGCGAGTGAAGGCCGCCATCGCCTCGTCCTTCTCGCGCGCCGGCATCTTCCCGTGGAGCAATCCCACGCGCAGATCGGGGAAGATCTGGTGGGTAAGCTCGTCGTAGACTTCCGTGGCCCGCGCGATCGCCGCCTTGCTCTCCTCCTCGCCGCCGTTCTTCCTGCCGTTGTCGAGGCCGATCGAGGGCGTCACGACATAAGCCTGCCGACCCCGCTCGACCTGTTTGCGAACGAAGGCCCAGACGTCGAGCTTGTGGTCCTCGGTGGTAGCGCGCGTGCGAACCGGCGTGCGCCCCGGCGGAAGCTCATCGATCACCGAGAGGTCAAGGTCCGCATAGAGCGACTGCGCCAGCGTGCGCGGGATGGGCGTGGCCGTCATCACCAGCGTGTGCGGAAGATTGCCGCCATAGCCTTTCACGCGCAGCCGCATGCGCTGCTGCACCCCGAACTTGTGCTGCTCGTCGATGATCGCCAGACCCAGGCGCGCGAAGACCACGTCGTCCTCGAGCAGTGCGTGGGTCCCGATGGCCAGCGACGCGCTGCCGTCGACGAGGTGGCCGAGCGCCTCACGGCGCGCCTTGGCGCCCTGACCGCCCAGCACCACCTCGACCGGCACCCCAAACGGCAGAAGCAGCGTGGACAACTTGGCGGCGTGCTGACGCGCCAGAATCTCCGTCGGCGCCATCAGCGCCGCCTGCGCGCCGGCGCGGTGGGCCAGCAGCGCCGCGGCCGCGGCCACCAGCGTCTTACCGCTTCCAACGTCGCCCTGCAGCAGTCGATTCATCGCCTGCGGGAGCGCCATGTCTCCCCACATCTCGCGAATGACGCGCCGTTGCGCTCCGGTCAGCGCGAACGGTAACTGGCGCTCCAACTCGTCCATCAGATCGTCAGGAGCACTCATCGGCAGAGCGCCGCCGGTGAAGGCACGCTGGGCGCGCTTGATCGCCGCGCCCAACGCTAGGCCCAGGAACTCGCCGTAGATGACGCGCCTGCGCGCCGCCAACGCCTCAGACATACGCGTTGGCAGATGGATCGCACGGTACGCTTCGCGCGTCGGGAGGAGAGCGTGCTTGCGCTGCAGATCCTCGGGCAACTCGTCGATCGGGATCTCCAGCAGACGCGGCAGCGCCTTACGGATGACCGCGCGAATCGTTTTGAGAGGGAGACGCGCGGTCTGCCCGTAGACGGGGAGAACCTCGCCGTCGTACGTCTCCCCGTCGCGCGTCACGCGGTGAAGCGAGACGTTGACCTGAGGTCCTGAGAACGAGCGCTGGACACGCCCGCGCACGAAGATCTGCATGCCCTCGCGCAACTGGTTGCGCAGATAGGGGCGCCCGAACCAGACAGCGGTGAACGCGCCGGCGTCGTCGCGCAACAGCGCCGTCGTCTTCGCGCGTGCGCGCCCCGCCAGGAACTGATGCTTGACGGAGATGACCGTGCCCGCGGCGTTCTCCTCACCCTCTAGCACGCCGCCCAGGAGATTCGAGGGCGTCGGCGCCGTCAGGTCCTCGTAACGGTACGGGAAGTAGGTGAGGAGGTCGTAGGCGGAAAGCAGGCCCAGCTCACGCTCGAAGAGCGCGGCCCGCTCCGCTGGGATGATCTCCCGCAGGGGCGTCTGGGGCGCGAGCGCAACGGCCCTCACTTCGCCCGTCGCAGCAGCTCCCGGCCCACGTCGTCGATAGTCACGCCCTGTTCGTGCATCAGCACGAGCGTGTGGAAGAGCAGGTCGCTGACTTCCCACGTCAGCTCGTCGTGGTCGTGGTTCTTCGCCGCGATCACCACCTCCGTGGCCTCCTCGCCGATCTTCTTGCCGATGCGGTCAACGCCGCCGTGCAGCAGTTTGGAAACGTACGACGCGTCGACGGAGGCGCCGCGGCGCTGCTCGATCACGCGCTCGAGATGCTCGATCGCTCTTACGAACTCGACGGCGCTGTTGCCGGGCGACTCGCCGGCGCCGCCGAGGCGCTCCGCCAAGACGTTGTGGAAGCATGTAACCGCACCTGTATGGCAGGCGGGACCCGTGGGCTCCACGAGATAGAGCAACGCGTCGGCGTCGCAGTCGTAACGTACTGCCACGACATGCTGCACGTTGCCGGAGGTCTCTCCCTTATTCCAGAGAGCGCCGCGCGAGCGGCTCCAGAGCCACGTGCTGCGCGTCTCCAGCGTGCGCGCCAGCGCCTCGCGGTTGGCGTACGCCAGGGTCAGCACGTCCTTCGAGCGTGCGTCTTGGACGATCACGGGGAGCAGACCGTCGTCTCCCCAGCATAGCGCCTCAACGGACATCGGCGATGCCCCGAGCGCCGGAGACGGCACGAACGGCGACGCCGCGATCGCGCAACGCATCTTTCAGCGTTGGAATCGACAGCTCGCCGAAGTGGAAGAGCGAGGCGGCCAGCGCCGCGTCGGCTCCCGCCTCGAAGGCATCGACGAAGTCCTCGATTCCTCCGGCGCCGCCCGAGGCGACGAGCGGCAGGGAGCTCGCGCTGCGTACCGCGCGCAACAGCTCGAGATCGTAGCCCCGCTTCGTGCCGTCGGTATCGATACTGGTCAACAGGAGCTCGCCGGCGCCGCGCCGCTCCGCTTCGCGCGCCCAGTCGACGGCATCGACGCCCGTCTGCGTGCGCCCGCCGTTAACGTGCACCTCCCAGCCCTCGGCTCGCCGTTTGGCATCGATGGCCACGACGACGCATTGGCCGCCGACGACGCGCGCCGCCTCGTCGAGCACCGCCGGATCACGTACCGCCGCGCTGTTGATGGAGACCTTGTCGCAGCCCGCACGCAGCAGATCGACCACGTCATCGACTCCGCGCACGCCGCCGCCCACCGTGAAGGGCATCGTCAGCTCGCACGCCGTCGCCCGCACCACCTCCAGCAGCGCGCGGCGCCCCTCGATGGTTGCCGTGATGTCCAAGAGGACGAGCTCGTCGGCGCCTTGCTCCTCGTAGGCTCGGGCAAGCGCCACGGGGTCACCTGCGTCGACCAATGAAGTGAAGTTCACGCCTTTGACGACGCGGCCGTCTTTGACGTCCAGGCAAGGGATGATGCGGCGGGCAAGCATGCCCGGTGATTCTCCCCGTTCCCCACTCGTTCCGCTACGCTGCACTCGTGGAAGCCCCAATGCTTGAAAGGTTCCGGGCCACTCGGCCCGGCTTGCAAGAAGTGCGTTGGCCGCTACGCTGCACTCGTGGAAGCCCCAATGCTTGAAAGGTTCCGGACCACTCGGCCCGGCTTGCAAGAAGTGCGTTGGCCGCTACGCTGCACTCGTGGAAGCCCCAATAAAAAACATGGAGGCGACAGTCGGAGTCGAACCGACGATGGAGCTTTTGCAGAGCTCTGCCTTACCACTTGGCTATGTCGCCACGAGCGGGCCCACGCTCTCTCGGCGCGGGTCTCCTGTCGATGGGTCGGTGCGGTTCTTCCCAAAGGACACACCGTCCTGCCGAGGGGTTGCGCCAACAGCGCGGAAAGCACGGAGCATGACCGCTACCGGCCGCGACGGCATCAAGTTCTTCGTCAACCTCACCGAGCTCGATCTCTTTACCGCTGAGACGGGCCAGCCCACCAACCCCGCGCTCCTCGATACCGAGCCCTTGCGCCAGTTCACCTCGATCGAGATCACGCAAGAGCACGTCACGGTGACCTACAACGAGCAGATCACGCGCTACTACAATACCAACGCAATCAGTCACCGCGAGTGGTCGTACAAATACAACGACGACGCCGACTTCGTCAAGGCGATCGGCAAGGTCGTCGACCTGGTGCGCGAGCACCTGCAGGATCTACCCGAGAATCTGGCCTGCCCGCCGGGTTGCGGCGAATGCTGCCGGAGCTACGAGCCCTTCGTCTCGAGCGAGGACGTCCAGCGGATCGCCGACCATTTCGGGCTGAGCTATCGCGAGACGATGCGCCGTTACGTCAACCAGCGCCCTTCGGCGGACGGTTCGACGGTCGGTTGGCTCAAGAAAACCGGCCCGGCGCTCTCCGATCCTTGCGTCTTCCTCAAAGAGAGTCGCCCGGGGCACTTTACGTGCGGCATCTACGAGGCGCGCCCCTCCGACTGTCGCGAGTTCAGCCCGATCGGCTGCGAGGACGTCGACTCCTCGCGCTGGGAGCGCGAGAAGTCGCGCCGCAAGAAAGAGCACGCTCGAGGTAGAAAGAGCCGCCAATGATCGAGCCGCTTCGCCTCTCCCGGCGCGCCGCACAGGTCGCGCCCTCTTCTACCATGGCCGCCGCCGCGGCCGCACGAGCCCTGATCGAGCAAGGGGTCTCGGTGGTCAACCTGACCGCCGGCGAGCCCGATTTCGCCACGCCGGAGCCCATCCGCCGGGCCGCCCACGAGGCGATCGAGGGGGGCTATACCAAGTATCCTCCGCTCACCGGCTATGCCGATCTTCGCCAAGCCGTTGTCGACTATGCAGCGGAGCGCGGGGCGCGTTACCAAGCCGAGGGCGTCGTCGTCTCCTGCGGCGCCAAACAGGCGATCACCAACGCGCTGTTGGCTCTGGTCGGCGAAGGCGACGAAGTCATCATCCCCGCCCCCTACTGGGTCAGCTATGTCGATCAGGTGAAGCTCGCAGGCGGCACGCCCGTCGTCGTCGAGACGCGCGCCGAGGAGAACTTCGCCCTGGACGCGGAGCGCATAGCCGCCGCGATCACGCCGCGTACGGTTGCACTCTTCCTCAACTCCCCTTGCAACCCCACGGGGGCGGTCTACCCGCGCTCGGTTCTCGAAGCCGTGGGCGAGCTGGCGCTGCGTCACCGTCTCTGGGTGATCTCCGACGAGATCTACGCAGCGCTGAGCTACGACGGTGAGGCAGTCTCCTTTCCTTCGCTCTCGGCCGAGGTAGCTGCGCGCACGGTACTCGTCGACGGCGTCAGCAAGATCTTCGCCATGACCGGATGGCGCATCGGCTGGACCGTCTGCGACCCCACGCTCGCGAAGGCGATGGCGACCATGCAGGGACAGACCACCAGTGGAGCCGCCGCCGTCTCCCAACGCGCGGCGCTGGCGGGACTGCGGATGGACCGCGCCCCCGTCCACGCGATGGTCGGCGAGTACGTCAAGCGGCGCGCGTACGGCCTAGAGCGTCTGCGCGCCATTCCGGGCGTGCGTTGCTCCAAGCCCAGCGGCGCCTTCTACTTCTTCCCTCACGTGGCGACGCTCTTCGGGCGCAGCCACCAAGGGACGCCGATCGACTCCTCGGCGACGTTGACGCGCCTCTTGCTTGAGCGGGAGGGCCTCGCGATCGTGGGTGGAAGCGGCTTCGGGGCCGAGGAGCACGTGCGTATCTCCTACGCGGCCTCCATGGAGAGCCTGCGCGACGGGTTCGACCGCCTGGAGCGCTTCGTCCGCGCCCTCACTTAGCGCGGGCGCCTCTCGGATTCCCAACGAGCGCCCGCGCTGCAACGCGCGGGCGCTCTTTCGTGTCTTGAAGCTCGAGACCACAAGCGGAGCTGGGTAGAGTATCGAGAGCGATGGATGCAGAGAAGATGACCGAGCGCGTTCAGCAGGCGTTGAACGCCGCCCACGCGCTAGCCGTGCGGCGCCAAAACACCGACGTCGGAGTGGAGCATCTGCTGGCGGCGCTCCTAGAACAGGACCAGGGCATCGTTCCCACCATCCTCGAGAAGGCTAACGAGGATCCGCAGCGCATGGCGCGCCGGGTGGAGCGAGAGCTCGAACGCCTGCCCAAAGTGGTGGGGACGCAGCCCGATCGTGTCTACCTTTCTGCTGCGCTCAGCCGCCTGCTGAACACCGCCGAGGACGAGTCCAAGGCGCTCTCCGACGAGTACGTCTCTGTCGAGCACCTGCTCTTGGCGATGGGAGCGGACGGCGGCTCGGTGGGGCGGCTCTTCCGCGAGCTGGGGCTGACGCGCGAGCGGCTGCTCCAGGCTCTACGCGACGTGCGCGGCAATCAGCGCGTGACCTCGCAGAATCCCGAGGCCACGTACCAGACGCTCGAGCGCTACGGGCGCGACCTCACGCAATTGGCCGCGCAAGGCAAGCTCGATCCGGTCATCGGGCGTGACGAGGAGATTCGCCGCATCGTCCAAGTGCTCTCGCGGCGCACCAAGAACAACCCCGTGCTCATCGGCGAGCCCGGCGTCGGCAAAACGGCCATCGTCGAGGGCCTCGCCCAGCGCATCGTGCGAGGCGACGTGCCCGAGGGTCTCAAGCACAAGCGCGTCATCTCGCTCGACATGGGCGCGCTGATCGCCGGTGCCAAATACCGCGGCGAGTTCGAGGAGCGCCTGAAGTCCGTCCTCAAGGAGGTGCAGAGCTCCGAAGGGCAAGTGCTGCTCTTCATCGACGAGCTGCACACGGTTGTAGGCGCCGGCAAGGCCGAAGGGGCGATGGATGCGGGCAACTTGCTCAAGCCGATGCTGGCGCGTGGCGAGTTGCACATGATCGGAGCGACCACCCTCGACGAGTACCGCCGGCACATCGAGAAGGACGCCGCACTCGAGCGCCGCTTCCAGCCCGTCACGGTCGACCAGCCGAGCGTCGAGGATACGATCTCGATCTTGCGCGGTTTGCGCGAGCGTTACGAGGTACACCACGGCGTGCGCATCAAGGATGCCGCCCTGGTCGCCGCCGCCGTACTCTCCAACCGCTATATCAGCGACCGCTTTCTGCCCGACAAGGCCATCGATTTGGTCGACGAAGCTGCAGCGAAGCTGCGCACCGAGATCGACTCGCTGCCGCAGGAGCTCGACGAGAGCCAACGCCGCATCATGCAGTTGGAGATCGAGCGCGAGGCGCTGCGCAAGGAGACGGACGACGCCAGCAAACGGCGTCTGGAGCGTATCGATAGCGAGCTGCGCGAGCTGCATGCAGCCGGCGACGCGCTGAAGGAGCAATGGGAGCGCGAGAAGGGCGAAGTCTCCCGTGCGCGCGCATTGCGCCAGCAGGCCGAGGAAATCAAACTCGAAATCAATCAACAAGAGTTAATCGCGGATAACGCAAAGTCTGAAGACGAACGCCAAAGAGCACAGACGAAGGCCGGTGAACTCCGCTACTCTACGCTCCCGGACCTCGAGCGTCGCTTGCGTGAGGAAACCTCGAGCGACGGCAAGAGCCGCCTGCTCAAGGAAGAGGTGGACGAAGAGGACATCGCTGAAGTCGTCAGCCGTTGGACACATATCCCCGTCAGCAAACTGCTCGAAGGCGAGATCCAGAAGCTGCTGCACTTGGACGAGGAGCTCCACCGGCGCGTCATCGGCCAAGACGAAGCCGTCGCCGCCGTCTCGGAAGCGGTGGTGCGCGCACGGGCGGGCCTGGCTGATCCCAATCGCCCGATCGGCTCCTTCATCTTCTTGGGGCCCACGGGCGTGGGCAAGACGGAGCTCGCGCGCGCGCTGGCCTCGTTCCTCTTCGACGACGAACGCGCGATGATCCGCATCGATATGTCGGAATATCAAGAGAAGCACACGGTGGCCCGATTGATCGGCTCCCCTCCGGGTTACGTCGGCTTCGAGGAGGGCGGTCAGCTCACCGAGGCCGTGCGGCGGCGCCCATTTTCCGTCATTCTCTTCGACGAGGTGGAGAAGGCGCACCCCGACGTCTTCAACGTCTTCCTGCAAGTCCTCGACGACGGCCGGCTCACGGATGGACAAGGCCGTACGGTCGACTTCCGCAACACGATCGTCATCATGACGTCGAACATCGGCAGCCACCGCATCCTGGAGTACCGCGACGGCTTCGCCGGGGGCTACGAACAGATGAAGGCTGCCGTGCTCGAAGAGCTGCGGCTCCATTTCCGTCCGGAATTTCTCAACCGCGTCGATGAAGTCGTGGTCTTTCACGCGCTTACCGAAGAGCAACTGGGCGCGATCGTCGAGATCCAATTGATGCGACTGCGCGGGCGCCTGGCGGAGCGGCGCATCACGCTGGAGCTCGGAGAGGCGGCCAAGCGTCATCTGGTACAGGCGGGCTACGATCCCGTCTACGGCGCGCGCCCGCTCAAACGCGCGATCCAGCGCGAGTTGGAGACACCGCTGGGACGGAAGATCATCGCCGGCGAGATACGCGAGGGTCAGCTCGTACGCGTCGACATCGACGCCCGGCGCGACGAGCTCACGTTCACGCCGGTCACGGCCGAGGTGCCGGCCGCGGCTGCGGTTTAACGAACATCAGCGCCAGGCTCGCGGCCAGCAGTGCGCCGCTGAGCAAGACGCTGGGCGTCAATTGCTCGTGCACCAGCGCCACCGCCGCGATCAATCCGGTAGCCACGGCGGCGTAGAGGCCGCCCGTGGTGGCGATGGTGGCATTCGAGCGGCGGATCGCCATCACGTTGGCGATCGGTCCGATCAAACCCAATGCCACGACCATCTCGCCGAAGAACGCCCACGCAACCTGTGGCGTCGCGAAGGGGTGGGCGATAGCACCGCCGACGCCCGCCGCCATCCCTACGACCGTGACGATGACGGATCCCAGCCCCGTGCTGGCCACGGAGACGAATGCCGACGGATAGCGCGCCGTGAGTTCGCGCGTGCCCAACGCGAAGAGCGCATAGATCGCGATCCAGGCGATCATCAGCGCATCGCCTTGCGGCGTCGAGCCGTGAGAGGAGCGCGTCGCCGAGAGCACGGCTACACCGCCCACACCGCAGGCAATCGAGAGCCAGGCGCGACCGCGCAGCGGCTTGCGGCGCACCATCGACTCGAGAAGCGCCGTTGCCGGGGGCGTGAGCCCGCTGATCAGCACCACGTGTGCGGCGCTCGTCCACTGCGAGGCGACTGCATAGAGACCCGTCAGCCCCGGTCCAAAGAGCAGACCAAGCCACGCCAGGCGCCAAGCATCCAGCGGCACGATCGATCGCCCGCGCGGCCAGACCGCCAAAGCGGCGACGGCGAAGAGCGGCAGGGACCAGAAGCCACGCGCGACGACCAGCGTCACGCCGTCGAAGAGGCTGCCTCCGGCCGCGGCGTAGAGCACTTTGGAGACGGGGGCGTTGAGGCCCCACGCAAGGCCCGCCACAACCACCAGCGCGAAGACGAGAGGTGAGCCCTTCACGCCCTCCTCATGCGCCGCGGACCGGCGCAAGCCCCTCTTCGCGAGAGGCCGCCGCCGCGCGCGAGGCGTAGTCTCGACTGCATGAAGATCGCCGAGATCCTCGCAGCGCGGCGCCCAGCGTTCTCGTTCGAGTTCTTTCCGCCCAGGAGCGACGAAGCGATGGCGGCACTACTCGAGACGGTCTCTACGCTGCGCTCATTAGGCCCCGCGTTCGTCTCCGTAACCTACGGTGCCGGCGGCAGCACGCGCGCGCGCACCATCGAGATCACCAAGACGATCAAGCGCGAGTTGGATATCGAGGCGATGGCGCACCTTACCTGCGTCGGGGCCACCGCCGAGGAACTGCGCTCGACGCTCGGCGACTTCCGCTCCGCCGGAATCGAGAACGTGCTTGCACTGCGCGGCGATCCGCCGCAGGGCGAGTCAGCATTCACCGCCGTCGAAGGCGGGCTCGCGCACGGAGCCGATCTCGTGCGCCTGGCGCGAGAAGGCGAGGCCTTCTGCGTCGGCGGCGCGTGCTATCCGGAGAAACACATCGAGGCCCCCGACGCCGCCGGCGATCTGCGCCATCTGCGGCACAAGGTCGAGGCGGGAGCGCAGTTTCTCATCACGCAGATCTTTTTTGACAACCAACGCTACTTCTCGTTCGTCGAACGCGCGCGCCGTGCCGGAATCGACGTGCCGATCATTCCCGGCATCATGCCGATCACCAACGTCGCGCAGATCGAACGCTTCACCCGGATGTGCGGCGCCACCATTCCGTCGCGCTTGATGGCCGAGCTCGAGGCGCGCCGCGAGGAACCGGAAGCGGTCATCGATCTCGGAGTCGCCTACGCCACCCTTCAATGCGTCGATCTCCTGACGCGCGGGGTTCCGGCGATCCACTTCTATACGCTCAACAAATCGCCGGCCACGCGCGCCGTGGTCTCCGCTCTATCGGCCGCCCGCCCGTGGGAACCGGCCAAGGGCCGCCGCTACGTGGAGAACGCCGACAGCATCATCGAATCGGCCCTTTCACTGCCGAGCTCCCTCTGAGGGCGAGGCGTAATGCAACCTTTGTCGCTGTGGGCGCCTGCGCGCCGGCGTAGAATCGTGCGGGACTTTTCAATCCATCATACGCGAAAGGACCAACGTTGAACATTCGCACCACCCTCATGACCGCGGCCATCCTGCTCGGCATGACCGGCATCGCCGGCGCCGCCGCCCCGGCCTCGAAGACCGTCGACATCTCGGCCAAGAACTTCGCCTTTACCCCGGCCGTCGTGACCCTCAAGGAGGGTCAGCCCACGACGCTCAAGCTCGTTGCCACTCAGGGTGCCCACGGTTTGGTTGCTCCGGAGATCGGCCTCACCAAGATGGCGACCATCACCAACGCACCAACCACCGTCACGGTGACACCGCAGAAGGCCGGGACCTTCGTGGAGCACTGCGCCCTCTTCTGCGGCGCCGGCCACGCCAACATGACGATCACCTTCAAGGTCGTCAAGTAGTTCGAAGGACTCAATCGACCGCGTCGGGCGACCGTTGCCCATCGAGCCCCTGCCATCGTATGATGGCGGGGGCTCTTGGCATTCACGTGATCCGTGGGCCCGCGCGGTACGTTGAACGAACGGGATGGGAATGCGGTACGAAGCGTACGGCGACGAGACCCTTCTGGCGTTGACCGCACGGCGCGACGCCCTCGCATTCGAGGCGCTCTACCGGCGCCACGCAGCGCTGATGCGCCTGCTCTTGCGGCGCATTCTCGGAGGAACGGACGAGGCCGAGGAGTGCCTCCAAGAGACGTTCGCAAGGGTCTGGCAACGCGCAGAGACGTATCGGCCGAGCGGTGCCGGCCCACGTGCCTGGATCGTGGCAATCGGCCGAAACGCGGCGCTCGACCGTCTTCGCCGACGCAAGGCCCGCCCGCAGACCGAGCCCTTGGAGGTGGCGCCCGTGCCGCAGAGTTCAACCGCCGACGATCCAGCAGAGGCCAGCGTACGCGCCGAGTTACGCCGCCGCGTCCAAGCCGCGCTGCGCGACTTGAGCGCTGACCAACGCGAGGCGCTGGAGCTGGCGTACTTC
This sequence comes from bacterium, assembly GCA_004297985.1. Classification (GTDB taxonomy): domain Bacteria; phylum Vulcanimicrobiota; class Vulcanimicrobiia; order Vulcanimicrobiales; family SCRA01; genus SCRA01. The sequence goes on from SCRA01000002.1 coordinate 23,303, forward strand.
TCCGGCCTCACCCAACGCGAGATCGCCGAGCGCACGCACGCGCCGCTGGGCACCGTCAAGAGCCGCATTCGCCTAGCCATGCATCGCCTTCGCGACCTCCTGGAGCCGCTGATCACCGAGGGTAGCCATGTCTGAACTCGAGCACATCGCCGAACCCGAGGCATACGCCCTGGGGGCCCTCGAGCCCGACGACATGGCGGCAGGCGCGCGCCACTCAGCGGAGTGCCAAGCATGCACCGATGAGGTCGAGCGCTACGCACGCGTGGCGGCACTCCTGCCGTACGCGTTGGAAGAGAGCGCAGCCACGTATCGCCGCCGCGGACGGTTCTGGGGCTGGGGACTCCTGGCCGCCGCCTCGCTAGCGGCCATCCTGTGGGGTGGTCAAACGGCGCTTCGCGGCAACCACGAACGCGCGATATCCGCGGCGGAGCGCACCGTCGTCCAGATGATCGCGGCGCGCCCTGAGCGCGAGGTCTCCCTGCACCCGATGTCGCCAACGGTCGCGAACGCGCGCGCGACGCTGATGGTGGGCCGTGCAGACGGCATGAAGACGGCCGTCGTCGTCTCGGCCCTGCCGCCGCCTCCGCCGCACATGACCTACCACCTGTGGTACCAAAGCAACGGGAGCGAGCAGGCGGGACCGCAGCTGATGAGGTTGCCCAACGGGACATCGGTCTGCGTGGTGGCCGGCGACGTTCGGACGCGCTACGAGCGTGTGGGTATCGTCCTCATGGGCGAAGGCAGACACGAGATGCTCTTCGATGCCCCGCTTTCAAAAGCATCATCCTAGACCATCTGGACACTGGCCAAGAGGCGCCCCATCTCCTCGGCGGGAACCGGCGGCGAGAAGAGATTTCCCTGCCCCACGGGGCACCCCAGCTCGATCAGCGCGAGCCACTGGCTCTCGCTCTCAACGCCCTCTGCTACCGCCTCCATCCGCAAGTTCGCCGCCAGGCCCAGCAACGTAGCGACGATGGATGCCGAGTCCTCGTCGTCGTTCATGCGTGCGATCAGCGTGCGGTCGATCTTCACCAACTCGGCGGCTAGCCCCCGAATCGCCGCGATCGAGGAGCTTCCCGAGCCGAAGTGATCGACGGCGATGCGCACGCCGGCGTCGGCGAGCTCGCGTACCGAGCGCTCGGCGCGCTGATGGCCCTCGGTGGTGACGCTTTCGGGCACGTCGACAACGACGTTGCGGGGATCGACGCGCGCATCGCGCAGCGTAGCGAGCAGTCGCGCCGCCCCCTCCGGTTGCGCAAGCTGGGCGAGCGAGAGATTGATGGAGAACGAGCGCAATCGCCCGGCCGCCATCCACAGAGCCGCTTGGCGGATCGCCTCGCAGTTCGCCCAGCTACCCACCGACTCGATCAAACCGTAGGATTCGAGGAACGGAAGGAATGCCTCCGGAGTTATCAGCTTGCCGCGATCGCTCCAGCGCAGGAGCGCCTCGACTCCCACGATCGCACCGGCCAACTGGAAGCCGCCGTTGTGGAGTGCGTCGCGCCACGCGGCGCGCAGATCGACGATCGGTTGGTAATGGACGATGAACTCGCGGCGCTCCGCCGCATGGAAGAGCCGCGCGCCGAGCATCTCGCCGCGTGCCCGCGCACCACCGCTCTCGCCGAAGATCTGCGTCTGTCCCGTACCCGCGTGCTTAGCGAGGTACATTGCCTCGTCGGCGTGGCGAATCAGCGTCTCGCCATCCTGCGCATCACTGGGGAAGACGCTGATGCCCACACTGGCGCTGACGAGCACCTCGCTGCCCGCGGTCTCGAAAGGTTGCTCCAGGGACCGATGGATGTTCGCCGAGACGGCGAGCGGGACGTGCGCGTAACCGCTGCCTCCCTCCGCCAAGCCGATGCGCTCGATATCCGTGATCAGCATCAAAAACTCGTCGCCGGCCAGCCGCACGACCAGGTCCGTCGCCCGAGCCGAGCGGCGTAATCGTGAAGCGACGACTTGCAGGACGTTGTCGCCGGCGGCGTGGCCCAGCGTGTCGTTGATCTCCTTGAAACCGTCGAGATCGACGAAAACCGCCGCTACGGCGCGGCCGCTGCGCCGCGCGCGACCCAACGCGGGCGTCAAGTGCTCCTCGAGCATGCTCCGGTTGGGCAGACCGGTGAGGGCGTCGTGGTAGGCGAGGTACGCCACCTCCTCGCTCTCGAGGCGCTGCGCGGTCACGTCGTGGGCGAAGACCAGTATAAACTCCGGCTGCCCGCTCACGTCGCGGACGACCGACATGTTGAGATAGAGCCAGAGCTGGTGACCGGCCCCGTCGATGAAGCGCGCCTGAAGATCCACCGCATGCGCCTCGCCGACGATCAGCCGATGCAACGCGAGCTCTACCGCGGGGCGATCTTCGGGAGCGACGAACTCCGCTAGGCGCATCGTCCGTGCCTCGTCGGGTGTTCGCCCAAGCAGCGCGCAGTATGTCGACGGCGCTTTTCGGCAGCGTGCGTCGAGGCCCACGTGGAGAATCATGGTGGACGAGGCCTCTTCCGCTCTCGCAAGCTGCTCCTGCGCGACGAGCAATTTGCGCTCGGCACGCGCGCGTGCGCTGACGATCCCTCCCACCAACAGGCTCGTCAAGGTCACGGCGAGCATGAATTGCTGAATGTCCGCGATGGCGGCCGCCGGATAGCCGAACGACTCGCTCAGCAGCATCGCCGCGATGTCCGTTCCGGCATTGACCACGATTGCGCCGGCCAAGCCGCGGCGCACTACGATCCATGCAAGCGGCAAGAAGTAGAGGTACAGGAAGTTCGGGGTCTCTCGTCCCGTCGCCGATGCCGCATAGGCAAACGTGAGGGTCAACGCCGTTGCGGCGACCTGACCGACGGTCTCGAGACGCGCGGGGGGCGGCAGCGACGGGATATGCACCTCGCGTGCGACGGGGAACCCCGCGAGCTTCAGGACGAGCGGCGTGCCACGCAGCATCAGCAGCGGAAGAATCGTCGTCGTACCCACGGCGCGCCCGATCCAACTCTCGCCGACGGCCACGGGAAACTGGGTCCATGCGATCATCCCACTCACCGCGGCGTAGAAAGCGGAGGCGACCGCAACACCCAATGGTGCGACGAGGCCGGCGACCACGACGAGGTTCGTCACATCGCTAATTCTGCGCTTGAGCGGATCGTAACGCAGCGGGCCCTTCAGCAGATATCCGGCGCCGCCGCATACCAGCGTTTCGACCAGCCCCGATAAGAGGACTTCGCCGGCATGGCGCGGGGATACCGGATCGACGATCAGACTCACGGCGTGGGCGACGAACACGAGCGGCGCATAGCCGATGCCGAAGGTGAGAATGACGAAGAGGGAGAGCGCCGGCGGCAGGTACCATGGCGGAACGCCTGGCTGCACCGCGGCGAACGAGTGCTTGAGCGCATCCAACGCGTTCCAGGCGACGACGAACAGGAGGGAGATCGCAACGGCACGAGCGTACCTACCGAGCCGGCCGGCGCGAACGCTCGACGCGTCTTCGGCCACCCGGCGGCCGTTCACGATATTCAAGGAGCAGGTGTTCTGCTCGACCCACTAGCCTCCCGCCGCCGACATGCCTTCTTGTGTTAGGCTTTTGTCACTAAAAGCTCACGCAGCATTTCGAGCGAGATGTTCGATCCCGTGACCGGAAGCAACACGCTGGCGCCCGTGAGCGTCCGGCTCAGCCGGCGAGCACACGCCAGGGCTGCCGCACCCGCCGGCTCCGCTAATTGGTGGCCCTGCCCGATAAGGAACCGCACGCCTTCTTCGATCTCTCGATCGTCGACCGTGACGAAATCATCGAGGTGCTCGGCGAGCAGGCTCTGCGGCAGGTCGTAGGACTCGCGCGTGGCCAGGCCCTCCGCAATGGTCGACTGAGATTCGTAGCGCACGTGCTCGCGCCGCTGCCACGCATCGTGCGCTGCCGGCGCCTGCGCGCTGCAGACGGCGATCACGCGCGTTCGCGGCGAGAGCGCTTTGACCACCAGCGCCGTGCCTGCGGCATTCGATCCTCCTCCGACCGGGACGATCACCACATCGAACGCCCGGCGCGCGAGCGCCTCGAGCGCCATCGTCGCAACGCCGGCGATCAATAACGGCTCGTCGCCGGACGAAATGAACAGCCGCCCCTCGCGTTGCGCAGCCTGTTCGGCAGCTGCGACGCTGGCCTGGAAGTCGTGACCCTCCAATCGTACGTCGGCTCCCATCGCCTGCATCGCACGCACCTTGAACGGGTTGGCACCTCGAGGAGCGTAGATGATCGCCAGCACGCCGAAGAGGGTGGCGGCATAGGCGATCGACTGGCCGTGGTTACCCGTCGAGGCGGTGACGACGCCGCACAGGCGCGCGCGCTCCGCGTTGACGGCCATCCAATTGATACCACCGCGCACCTTGAAAGCTCCCGTCGGCTGCGCCGTCTCCAGCTTGAGCCAGGCATCGAGCCCGAGTGCCCGCGCGAAGGCAGGATGCTGCACGAGGGGCGTCTCCGGAAGGTATGCCCGGATGCGCTCGTACGCTGCGCGAACGTCGGCGATGCTCAGCCGTTCCATGTATCCACTCTCGATTCTTAGACGGCGTGCTGGATGATGAGACTGGTGATCGCGACCAACCCCCAGATCGCCGCCCCGAGCGCGATCGGTCGAACGCCGGCGGAGCCGAATGCACGCATGTCGACGGAGAGGCCCACCGCCGCAAGCGCCACGACGATCAAGAAACCCCCGAACTCCGCGAGCGACGACATCATTGCATGCGGCAGCAGTCCCGTTGAATCGATGGCCGCCGCGATCACGAAGGCGAGGATAAACCACGGAATGACGTGCGCGATCCCACGCCGCTCTCGCCGCAATCCTCTGCTCTCACGCGCGCGCCAGGCCACCGCAGCGGCGACGCCAAGTGAGACGGGAATGATCATCACCGTGCGCGCCAGTTTCACGATGGTGGCGATGGTGCCCGCAGTTCGACTGAAACTGTATCCGGCCGCCACCACCGACGAGGTATCGTTGACGGCCGTTCCGGCCCAGATGCCAAACGCGGTGTCGCTCATGTGCATGACGTGGCCGAGGAATGGGAAGAGGAAGACTCCGATAACGTTGTAGAGGAAGATCGTCGAGACCGCGTAGGCAATCTCACTCGCCTCGGCCGCCACGATCGGCGCTATCGCAGCGATCGCCGAGGCACCGCAGATCGAGGTGCCCACGGCGATCAACAGGCCCGAACGCGAGTCGACGCGCAGGACGCGACCCAGTACCAAGCCGCCGATGAGCCCCACCGCAAGCGTCACCAGCATCACGCCTGCGCTTGAGCGCCCTACGCTCCACAGACCGGGGAGATCGATCCCGAAGCCCAGCAGCACGATGGCACCCTGCAGCACCTTCTTCGACGTAAAAGCTACGCCCGGCGAGCTCCAGCTCGGCAGACTGACGGCATTGCGCAGAATGATGCCGAAGAGGATGGCGAAGATCGGCGCCCCAATGATCGGCGCAGAGCGCCCGATGAACGCGGCGAGCACGGCCAGGACAAGCGAGAGCGCAAGACCCGGCAAGCGGGCGGGCCAAGTGGATGTCATGGAAGACGCATTCCGAACAAATCGCTGCTCAGCCTCCCGCGCGCCATCGCGATCGCGCCGCGATTCTGCCACTGCAGCACCGTGGGCGCAAGCACCGGTGTCTGCGCCGCGCGCAGGAATGGCGCTCCCGCCTCCGTAGGGGCGAAGCGCTCCGCGGAGACACCCGCGGCCGTGCGAAAGATCAGTTCCGCATACAGTGCATTGGCCCAACCAAACTCCGCCCGCGTGAAGTGCCATGGGCGGCGAGGATCGAAGCTCTCGTGAATGAGCCCGTCGCTTCCGTCGGTGGCTGCCAGAGCCCGCAAGCCGTCGGCAACTTCGCCGGGGCTCCCCGCCGTCAACGAGCGCGTGATGATGCCCAGCGGCCAGATCCATCCCGGGGGCGTATGCACGCTGCCGAGGCCTTCCGCGTACCCTGCGCGGTAGAAGTACGGGTCCGCATTCGAGAGGATAAAACGGCGCGTGGCTCTGTAGAGCGCGTCATCCGGCGAGAGGTAGTCGAAGTAGGTCGCGGCGATGAGGTTGGGAAGATTGGCGTCGCCCATCGCCACGGCGCTACCGAGGCCGTCGACTTCGTAGGCATAGATCCAGCCGATACCCATGGCGTACACGTGACCGAAGCGCTCGATGGCACTCCGCACCTCGAAGGCCAAGCCCGCCGCATCCAGGGCCAGCGCGCGATCGCCGAATCCGCGGTCGGCCAACACGGACAGCTCACGCAGGGCGACCACGGCCAGCATGTTCTGCGGAACGTTGAACGGATAGATGCAGGCGTCGTCAGAGGGGCGGAAGCCGCTCCAGATCATCCCAGTCTCGCCGAACGGGGCGCCATGCCCGCCGTGAGGCAGTTCACCATAGAAGTAGCGCGAGCACGTTGCGTGGTGCTGCTCGCAGCGATAGGTCGAGACGATGCGCTGGAGCATCCAATGGATGCGCGGCGTGAAGATGCTCGCGTCGTGCGTGCGCTGCCAGTAGGCCCAGAGCAGCGTCACGGGAAACGCCAGCGAGTCGACCTCCCACTTCTGCTCCCAGACCTTGTAGTCTGCCGTGAAGGCGTTGGCGTAGGGGTCGGTCAGGACGTTGCGGGACTCGTGCTCGATAACACGGTGTGCCAGTCCCGCGAACACGGGGTCCTCCTGGGCGAAGCGAACGTAGGGCAGCGTCTGGGCCGCCGAGTCACGCAGCCACATCGCCGGGATGTCGCCCGTCTGCACATAGACCGTCCCGTCGCTCTCCCGAAAGAAGTCGACGGCGACGGTGTGGAAGAGGGTCGAGGCATCGACGGCAAGCGTGGGGCCCCCGTCGGTCGGGATGAGGATATGCTCGTTCGGCCACCCCGCGCCCATGAGGGCGAGAGCCGCCGCCAACGCTAGGATGCGAATCACGTCGCAGGTTCCACTTGGTTGCCGGGCGTATAATTAGCCAAACCTAAAACCTTAACTCGTCTCACCGAGGTCGAACCGCACGTGAACGATGCCCTCCCCCGTCCCCTGACCGCAACGCCCACCGTGCGACGCGCATATTGGTTGCGCTTCGTAGCGTTCTTTGCCGTTGCCGGGCCGGGACTGGTGGTGATGCTGGCGGATACGGATGCCGGGAGCGTGATCACCGCGGCGCAGAGCGGAGCCCGCTGGGGCTTCAAGCTCCTAGCGCTTCAGGTCATCCTGGTGCCCATCCTCTTCGTGGTACAGGAACTGACCGTGCGTCTTGGTCTGACCACCGGGCGGGGCCACGGCGAGTTGATTCGCCTGCGGTTCGGACCGGTCTGGGCGTGGATATCGGTCTCTACGCTGATGGTCGCCTGCCTCGGGGCCCTGGTCACCGAGCTGAGCGGCGTAGCGGGCGTGGGGCTGCTCTTCGGCGTTCCCGCCTGGGTCAGTGTCATGCTGACCGTGGCCCTGCTGGTCACCGTCGTCTGGACGGGGTCCTACCGCTCGGTCGAGCGCATAGCCATCTTCATCGGTGCCTTCGAGCTGATCTTCCTCGGCGTCGCCTGGCTCTCGCACCCCCAAGCGGGCCTCCTCCTGGACGGCCTGGCGCACCCGCCTCTCGGCGATCGCTCGTACCTGTATCTGGCGGCAGCCAACATCGGTGCGGTCATCATGCCGTGGATGGTCTTCTACCAGCAGTCGGCCGTGGTCGACAAAGGACTCGACGTCCGCCACTTGCGCGCCGCGCGCTGGGATACGGCAATCGGCGCGATCCTCACGCAGGTCATCATGGCCGCCGTCCTGGTCGCGACGGCGGCGACCATCGGACGCCACAATCCTGGGGCCCCGCTCGACACCGTCCAGCAAATCTCTCAAGCGCTCGTCTCGTTCCTGGGCCAGAGCGTCGGCCAGGTGCTCTTTGCGCTGGGGATGGTCGGCGCCTCGATCGTCGCGGCGATCGTCGTCTCGCTCACCGCGGCCTGGGGGCTAGGCGAGGTGCTCTGCTACCGCCGCTCGCTGGAGCACTGCCCACGCGAGGCACCGTGGTTCTACGGTGTCTTCACCGCGGCGCTGGTGCTCGGCGGCGCGCTCGTGGCCTCCGGGATCAACCTCGTCGACTTGAGCGTGGCCGTCGAAGTGATGAACGCGCTGCTGTTGCCCATCGTGCTGGGCTTCCTCTACTTGCTAGCGGTTAAGGCGCTACCGGCCCCATACCGTCTGCGCGGCTGGTATGCCGTTGTCGTCGCCGTGCTGATGGTGGCCACCGCCGGCTTCGGCGTCTACGCCGCATTGTAGCGGCTCACGATTAGGTCGGGATCTTCTCCAAGAACTGCCGCACGCGCTCGCTCTCCGGCGCGCTGAAGAAACGCTCCGGCGGCGCATCGGCGACGATCCGGCCCTCGTCGACGAAGACGATGCGGCCGGCGGCTCGCCGTGCGAAGCCCATCTCATGGGTCACGACAGCCATCGTCATCCCTTCTTGCACCAGCTCGTCCATGGTGGCGAGCACCTCCTGGACCATCTCCGGATCGAGGGCGCTGGTCGGCTCGTCGAAGAGCATGACCGCGGGGCGTAGCGCCAGTGCCCGCGCGATCGCGACGCGTTGCTTCTGCCCCCCCGAGAGTGAGTTCGGGTAGGCGTGCTCTTTGGCCGCCAGGCCAACTTTCGCCAGCAGAGCTTGGGCCCGCGCCTCGGCCTCCTGCCGGCTAATATGCAGCACCTTCTCCTGTGCCAGCGTGACGTTGTCGATCACGGTGAGATGCGGGAAGAGGTTGAAGAGTTGGAAGACCATCCCCATGCGCGTGCGCACGCGGTTGACGTCGACACCGGGATCATTGATCCGCGCGCCCTCGAACCAGACCTCTCCCGCCGTCGGCCGCTCGAGCAAGTTCAAGCAGCGCAGGAGCGTGCTCTTCCCGGAACCGCTCGGCCCGATGATCGCCAGCACTTCGCCGCGCGCGATGGAGAGATCGACGCCTTTGAGGACTTCGTGCGGGCCGAAGCTCTTCCTCAGCCCTCGCGCCTCGATGATCGGCGCGCCGTTGCGCTCGTCCATCATACATACACCTTGAGTCGGCGCTCCAGAAGCTGTGTCCCCGTGCTGACGACCGAGGTGATGACGTAGTACATCACGCCGATGGTCAGATAGACGGCGAAGTTCTGAAACGTGGCGCTGATAATCAGTTGGGCACTGAGCAGCAGTTCTTGGACCGTCACCAAAGAAACCAGCGCCGAGTTCTTGGTGAGCGCGACGAATTCGTTGCCCAGCGGTGGAAGCATGCGAAGGAAGGCCTGCGGCAAGACGACGTAGCGCATCGCCTGCGCCGTGCTCAGCCCAAGCGAGCGCGCTGCCTCAACCTGGCCGCGCTCGATAGACTCGATCGCACCGCGGACGATCTCGGTCTGATAGGCTCCGCTGTAGACCGCCAGGCACCCTACCGCCGCCACCATCGGGGGCACCTGAAGGCCGACCTGTGGGAAGGCGTAGTATACGAAGAACAGCTGCACGATAAACGGCGTGCCGCGAATCACCGAGACGTAGGCAGCCGCAAGCCCGCGCAACGGCATCAGCGGTGAGACACGCGCCAACCCGCCGAGGAGACCGGCGAGGGCGCCGAGGACCAGGGCCATCGCCGTCACCTCGATCGTGACCAGCGCGCCGTGCAGCAGGAGCGGGAACGACTTCTCGACCGCGTCCAGCCCCAGAAGGCTCATCTTACTCGCTCTTGCCGAACCACTTGGTCTCGAGCTCCTTGAGCGTCCCATCCTTCTCGAAGGCAGCCAAGGCCTCGTCGGCCGCCTTGGTCAGGCTAGGATCGTTCTTGCGGAAGGCGTAGCCGTACTGCTCGTGCGTGAGCAGGAAGGGAGCCATCTTCGCGCCGCCGTGCGTCTTGATGTAGTAGCGCGCCGCCGGGTAGCCGGTGACCACCGCGTCGGCCTGCCCATTCTGCAGCGAGAGAAACATCTGGTCGTTGGTTTGCACGATCACCAACTGTGCGCTGGGGATGTGCTCCTTGAGCCAGTTGACGGACTTCGTGCCCACCTGTACGGCGATACGCTTGCCTACGAGGTCCTTCTCCGATTTCGTGGCTGCGTCATTGGACTTGACCATCACGCCCAAGCCGCCGGTAAAATAGGGGCTGGTGAAGTCGACGACTTTCTGCCGCGCTTCGGTGATGTAGACAGCCGAGGCCGCCATGTCGACATGATTGGCCGTCAAGCCAGGGACGAGTCCGCCGAACGGTACTTGCTGGAACTCGACCTTCTTTACGCCGATCTTTTTGGCAATCGCGTTGACGAGGTCGATATCGAAGCCGACCTTCTCGCCGCCGGCCGTGGTGTACTCGAAGGGCGGGAAGGTGGCATCCGTGCCGACGATCAGCGGCTGTTGCCCCGATCGCAAAGCGTCGAGAACATCGGCACCGCGTGCCGGAGCGAGGCTCGTCCCCACAACGGCCCCGGCGACCAGGGCGCCGGCGGAGGCGAGCAACGTCTTTCGGTCAATGCGCATAGTCTCCATCTCCTTGTCGTAGATGTGGCAACACCCGGTCAGTCGAGGTCGCGGTCGAGGCGCATGAGGGCGTCGAGCATGATCGTCGCCGCCACCGCGAGGCTCTCCGGCGGCGAATGCTCCTCTGGAACGTGGCTCTTTCCCCCGGTGCTCCTGATGAAGAGCATCCCGATTCTCGTGAAGGCCGCCATATGCGAGGCGTCGTGGCCCGCCATGCTGCGTAGCCGCGGCGCCGTGAGGTTGCGCGCCGCACACGCCTCTTCAAAGGCTTCCAGGACGGCACGATCCGCGGCCACGGGAACGGAGTTGCTTCGCGTGAGCTCCTCAAGACGCAAGCCGCGGCGCTCCAAGATCGCATGCGCCGCATGCTCGAAGGCGTCTTCCAGCTCTTGCAGGTCCCGCACGAAGCAAGAACGGATCTCCCAGCGTAGGTCGACGCACCCCGGAACGATGTTGACGGCGTTGGGTTCCACGGTCAACACGCCGATCGTTCCCACGGCGCCATCGTAGCTGCGCGCCAAGCGCTCCAGCTCGAGAGCGATCTCCGAGGCGGCCATCAGGGCATCGCGACGTTCGTCCATGCTGGTCGACCCAGAGTGGTTGGGCTCGCCGATCACGCGCCAGCGTCCGCGCTTGATTCCCGCGATCTCCGTCACCACGGCGAGCGGAAGCCCGGCCCGCTCAAGGTGCGGCCCCTGCTCGTTGTGCACCTCGAGGTAGGCGGCGACGTCACCCGCAGACATCCGCGCGCCTTCGAGCTCCTCGGGGTCGCCGCCGATCGTCCGCAACGCATCGCGTAGACTGCGGCCCTTGGAATCGACTGCGTCGAGCTCCTCGGGGCGTAGACGCCCCGCCAGCACGCGGCTGCCGAACGTCGACATCCCAAACGGGCTCGGCTCCTCCGCGCGGAAGACGATCACCTCGAACGGGTGGCGCAGGCGTACCCCGAAATCCCGAATGGTGCGCGCCATTTCCAGCGCGATCACTACCCCCGCGGCACCATCGTACTTTCCACCGTTGGGAACCGTATCGAGGTGAGAGCCGGCCATCAACGGCGCCAGTCCAGGCTCGCTCCCCTCTCTGCGCGCGTAGAGGTTGGCGGCGGCGTCACCGCGCAGGGTCATGCCGACCTGCGAGGCCTGTTGCTTGAACCACTCATGGGCCAACTGCTCTTGCGGCGAGATGCCCAAACGTGAGAGGCCGCCACGCGGATCGACGCCGACGCGCCCCAACGCCTCGATATCGGCCAGCATACGTTCGAGAGAGATCGTCAGCGCGGTCATGGAGTCTCCTGGTCCCGGGCAGCCGGCGGCGGACCCAGACCCTGTCCCGTGAAAATATCGGCTTCGCGCGCAAAGGTCTCGAAGCGGCGCAGATAGTCATCCGCCGCCGGGATCTCGTGCGTCGCGAGGACCGTGAAGAGAAAGCTCGCGAGCACCTGGAACGTGCAGTACGAGTCGAAGACGCCCGTACTGCTGGCCGGCGCGACCAATGAGAGATCTGCCAACTGCACGGCCGGCGAGAGCACGCTGTCGGTGATGACTGCCGTCTCGATCGCGTGTGCCCGCGCGTACGCGAGCAGATCCAGCGTCTCGCGCGGATAACGCGGATAGAGGAAGCCCACGGCCAAGGAGTCGCGCGGCGTCGAGAGCGCGAGTATCTCGAGCGTCTCCGACGACAGCTGCGTCAGGTGAACGACGTCCGGATGCAGTTTGCGCAGGAAAAAGGCGAACTGCGCGGCGATCCCCGCCGCCGAGCGGAAGCCCATTACGTAGACGCGGCGCGCCGCGGAAATCGCCTGCGCCACGCGTTCGACGGCGGCAAGCTGACCCGACGTACGGAGAGCGCGCAGGTGCGCCAACTCCTCGTCGAGGATGCGATCGAGGGCACGCGGTACGGCGGGATCGCGACGCAGCTCCTGGACGCGGTCGACGCCCGTCAACTCGGAGCGCACGATCCCTTGGATCGCTGTTACCAAGTCCTGGTAGCCGCCGAAGCCGAGCTGGTTGGCGAAACGAGTGACGGTCGCTTGGCTGACGCCGACGGCCTCGGCCAGCTCGGAGGCACTCATGAAGCACGCACGGCGATACTCTCGTATCACGTAGGACGCGATCTGCCGGTGTGCCGCGGAGAAGCCCTCTTCACCCGCGATCAAACGGACGAGATCATCCTTGGTGCGCAGATGCGGCATAGAATCATTCACCTATTTGTTTGTATGAATGAGTTCATACAAATGAGTCTCGCAGGTCGCAGGTCCGCTTGTCAAGGACGGCGGAGCACTTTTCCGTCTGGTGCCGGAAGAGGTTGCGCGAACCCTCCGCCGAGAAGGCGAACGCGTGCGACGGATCTGTGTCTTCTGCGGCTCTAAAGCTGGCGCGCGCTCAACATACGCTCAAGGGGCGCGCGCGCTCGGCGCGGCGATCGCGCACCGCGGACTGGAGCTCATCTACGGGGGCGGCAGTCTAGGCCTGATGGGCGTGCTTGCCGACGCCGCGCTCGCCGCCGGCGGGCACGTGATCGGCGTCCTCCCGCGCGGACTCTTTTCGCGGGAAGTGCCGCACCAGGGGCTGAGCGAGCTCATCGAAGTCGCCAGTATGCACGAACGCAAAGCGGTGATGGTCGATCTTGCCGACGCCTTCGTCGCGCTGCCGGGCGGCTACGGAACATGCGACGAGCTCTTCGAGATCGTCACGTGGGCGCAGATCGGTATCCATACCAAACCCATCGTTCTGATGGACGTAGACGACTACTTCGCCCCGCTGGCCGCCTTCGCCGAGCAGGCCGAGCGCGAGGGCTTTATCCCGGCCGGCTATGCGACACTGCTGACGCGCCTCCGCGACGCGGATGCCGTACTCGATTTCCTTACCTCCGCGGCGCTCCCGGTCACCATCCCGTCGGGCGCCGAAATCCCGCAACGATAGGAGTTCCATGAACTTCGCAAGCGACAACGTGGCCGGCGCGGCGCCGGAGATCCTTGCGGCGCTCCTTGCCGCGAACGAAGGCGCCGCGGCGCCGTATGGTGCCGATGCCATCTCGCGACGCCTCGAGGCGCGCTTCGCGGAGCTCTTCGAGCGCGAGGTCGCCGCTTTTCCCGTGGCCACCGGCACGGCCGCCAATGCGCTGGCGCTGGCGACGGTCACCCCGCCGTACGGCGCCGTCCTCTGCCATGCCGAGGCGCACATTCACACGGACGAGTGCGGCGCCCCCGAGTTCTTCACGGGAGGCGCGAAACTGCTCACGCTTCCAGGAGAGCACGGCAAGCTCTCCGCCCAGGCCGTCGAACGCGCGCTTGCCGTCACGCCCTTCGGATCGCAGCACGCGATCCAACCAGCGGCCTTGAGCATCTCGCAAGCCACCGAGGCAGGAACCGTTTACACGCCGGCGGAGATCGCCGCGATCACGGAGGTGGCCCATCGCTACGGGCTCCTCGTTCACATGGACGGCTCGCGCCTGGCAAACGCACTCGTGGCCCTGGGCGTCTCACCGGCGCAGGCCACCTGGCGCTCCGGGATCGACGTGCTGTCATTCGGTGCCACCAAGAACGGCGCGCTGGGCGCCGAGGCCGTGATCTTCTTCGATCCCGCGCGTGCCGGCGATTTGATCTACCGGCGCAAGCGCGGCGGACACCTCTTCTCCAAGCAGCGCTTCCTCTCGGCGCAATTGGAGGCGTATCTCCACGAGGATCTCTGGCTTCGCAACGCGCGCCATGCCAACGAGCAGGCTACGCGCCTGGCGGCGGGACTACGCGACGTCGAAGGCATCACGCTGCGCCATGCCGTCGACGCCAACATCCTCTTCGTGGAGTTTCCCGAGGAGTTGATTCAACGATTGATTGCGGCGGGGGCCTCGTTCCATCGCATCGGTGGGGCGGACTCAACGCTCGTGCGTCTGGTCACGGCCTTCACAACGAACGCGGGCGACGTCGACCGATTCGTCGACGTCGCCCGCGCACTCAGCCGAGTGTAGGAGGGAGCCTACTTGGCCTCAGCGGCCACCTGCGCCTCGGTCACGGCGCCGGCCTTGTTGCCCCAGTCGTTCCGAATGTAGGTCACGATGGAGGCGATCTGGGCGTTGGTGAGCTGCCCCTTCCAGGCAGGCATCGCGCCGTTGTACGGCTTGCCCTCAACAGTCAGCGGGCCCGTCTTGCCATTGACGACGATGTCGATCACGGCCTTGGGGTCGCCCGTCACGAACGCATTAGCAGCCAACGGCGGGAACGTTCCCGCGATGCCCGCGCCACTGGCATTGTGGCAAGCGGCGCACTTCTGGAGGTAGATGGTCTTGCCGGCCAGCAGGCTGGTGCCGCCGCCGGTTGCGGCAACCTTCTCCTCGTGGCTGCAGGCGACGGCGCAGATGCCGACGTTACCGCCGCTCTGTACGGCGGCTTGATTGATCGCCGCCTGTCCGTAAATGCCGGTGCCGATGATGAACAGCACGAGGACCACCGTGATGCCCATCAGAGCCGGGCGGCGCGAGATCACGCGCGAGGGATTACGGTCGATCCAGGGCAGCAGCAGCAGGACGAGCAGGAAGAGCGTCGGGACGACGATCGTCCCCACGACTTCGAGGCTCGGCGGCGTCAAGCGAAGGACACCATACAGCGGCAGGAAGTACCAGGCCGGCGAGGGCACGAAGGTCGAGTTGTTGGGATCGGCCTTATTCAACAGCTCCGGCGGAGCGGCGATCGCCAGGATCACCATGATCGCGAAGGCGGCGACCGAGACAGCCGTGTCCATGAAGAGCTGGTTCGGCCAGAAACGGCCAGGCTTGCGCACGGGCGGCTTGTCGTCGGCCGGGCCCGCCGCACCGTTGTGACGGAAGATCGTCAGGTGGCCGACGGCCAGCAGCACCAGCAGCGCGGGTACCAGCCAGACGTGTATACCGAAGAAGCGGTTGATGGTGAGCGTGCCCATCGAGGGACCGTCTTGCAGGAAGCCCTTTACCCACTCGCCGAGAACGGGCGCGCTGCCGGTGATGTTGATTGACACCTGCGACGCGAAGTAGGCGTTGAGATCCCACGGCAAGAGGTAGCCCGTCAAGCCCATCACGAGTGTGAACAGGAAGAGGATCACACCGACGACCCACATGATCTCGCGTGGCCGCTTGTAGGCGCCCCAGATCAACACTTGCAGCAGGTGGAGGGCCACCAGGGCGATCATCACCGAGGCGCCCCAATAGTGGACGCCGATGACGAACTCACCGAAGTTCACCTTGTCATAGATGAACTTCGTCGACTCCCAGGCCGTTGCCGCCGACGGTGCGTAGTAGAACGTCAAAAAGATGCCCGTGACGATCTGAATGACGAGCGCGACCAAGGTCGCGCTGCCGAAGACGTACCAGTAGCTGGCACCGCCCGGCACGTCTTCCGTCAGGAACGTGTTGATCTGGCCGACGATACCGGTACGTTCCTCGAGCCACTGTAACATGGGACCTCCTTGCGAGACGGGGCTAGCTGTAGGCGATGACGATGCGGTCGGATACCGCCGTCTCGTACTGAATCCAGGTAATCTCCGCCGT
>SCRA01000028.1 GCA_004297985.1 bacterium
GCCCCACTGCTGTAAAGCCCCTCCGGGAGCGCAATCGTGCAAGGCACGATTGCTTGTGCTGCTATGTGTGTTAATGTCCGGCGGCGCGGAGCGCTTCCGCCCCGCCGGCGATCTCCAAGATCTCTTTGGTGATGGCGGCCTGACGGGCGCTGTTCATCACCACCGTCAGCTCGTCGATGAGCTTCCCAGCGTTGTCCGTTGCGTTGGTCATCGCGAGCAGTTGCGCCGCGAAGAAGCCCGCGAGCGTCTCCTGCATCGCGGCGAACACCGTGAACTCCAGATACTTCGGCAGCAAGGCGCTCAGCACCGTTACGCCGTCGGGCTCGAACTCCACCGAGGAGAGTGAGGCGGCGCGCTCGACCTCGCGCTCGATGGGGATGAGACGCGAAGTCTCCGGATGCTGCGTCAGCATCGAGATGAAGCGCGGACGCACCAAGGTGATCTCGCCCACCTTGCCGGCGGCGAAGTCGCCGGCAAGCCGCTCAGCCACCGAGCGAGCCTGCTCGACCATCGAGCGCTCTTTGCTCGCCAGCACCCAGTTGGCGCCTAGCTCGCCCCTGGCGCGACGTACCGCCTGGGCGGCCTTCTGACCCACCGCGTACCAGACGATGCTCTCGCCGCTTCGCCGGCGCGCGTACTTCTCGGCCTCACGGATCGTGTTGGCGTTATAGGCGCCGGCCAATCCCTTGTCGGCCGTCATCAGCACGATGCCAAGCGGCCTTCCGGCGGCGGCCGGCTGAAGCCAGGGATGATCGATCTTGCCGCCCTTCTCCACCAAGTCGTCGAGCATCGCACGCATGCGCTGGGCATACGGACGGGCGGCGCGCATGGCCGCTTCGGCGCGGCGGATGCGCGCCGCCGCGACCTGCTTCATCGCCTTGGTGATCTGCTGCGTATTCTTCAGCGACTTGATACGGTCGCGAAGGTCGCGTACGGAGGGCATGCTCCCTCAGACCCCTGCCGCCGGCGACGGCTGGTACTGCTTCTTGAAGGCCTCGAGACCGGCTTTGAGCTGGCTTGCGAGATCGTCGGAGAGCACCTTGGTCTCGACGACCGCCTTGCCAACCTCGGGGTGTTTCTCGCGCATGAAGGTGAGGAACTGGCGGTTCCACTCTGCCAGGCGCTCCGTGGGAACGTCGAGTACGAAGCCCTTGGTGGCGGCGAAGAGCGTCATCACCTGGTCCTCGACCGGCTGCGGCTGGTACTGCGGCTGTTTGAGGAGCTCGGTGAGCTTCTCGCCGCGTGCCAACTGCATCTGGGTCGATTTGTCCAAATCGGAGCCCAGTTTGGCGAAGGCCGCCAGCGCGCGGTACTGTGCCAGATCCAGCTTCAACGGACCCGCCACGCTGCGCATCGCCTTGATCTGCGCCGAGCCGCCCACGCGCGAGACGGAGAGCCCCACGTCGACCGCCGGGCGGACGCCCTGGTGGAAGAGGCCGGTCTGCAGGTAGATCTGACCGTCGGTGATCGAGATCAGGTTGGTCGGAATATAGGCGGAGACATCGCCCGCTTGCGTCTCGATAACGGGCAATGCAGTCAGCGAGCCCCCGCCCTTCTCGTCGGAGAGCTTGGCGGCACGCTCCAGCAGGCGCGAGTGCAGGAAGAAGATGTCGCCGGGGTAGGCCTCACGGCCCGGCGGACGGCGCAGCAGCAGCGAGATTTCGCGGTAGGCCACGGCGTGCTTGGAGAGATCATCATAGATGATGAGGACGTCTTTGCCCTCGTACATCAAGTGTTCGCCCATCGCACAACCCGCGTACGGGGCGATGTACTTCAACGTGGCTGGCTCGTTGGAGCTGGCGGCGACGATCGTGGTATATTCCATCGCGCCGAACTCAGAGAGCGTCTGCATCACCGAGGCGATGGTCGACGTCTTCTGACCAATGGCCACATAGATGCAGAAGACGTTCTGGCCCTTCTGGTTGACGATGGCGTCGAGTGCGATCGCCGTCTTGCCGGTGCCGCGGTCGCCGATAATCAGCTCGCGCTGCCCCTTGCCGATCGGAATCAAGGCGTCGATAGCCTTGATCCCCGTCTGCAGCGCCTGCTTGACGGGCTGGCGCTCGATGACGGTAGGGGCGACGTTCTCGAGCGTGCGGTACTGCTTGGTCTCGATGGGGCCTTTGTCGTCGATCGGCTGGCCGAGCGCGTTCACCACGCGGCCGACGGTCGCCATACCTACCGGCACCGAGATGATGCGCCCCGTCCGCTTGACGCGGTCGCCTTCCTTGATGCTGATGTCGGAGCCCATGATCACGACACCGACGTTGTCCTCCTCGAGGTTCATGGCGATGCCGTAGAGCCCGTTGGAGAACTCCACGAGCTCCGACATCTGTACCGATCGGAGGCCGTAGATGCGGGCGATGTTGTCGCCTACCTGGATCACGGTGCCAATCTGGTCCTCGTGGGCTTGCTGCTTGAAGTTGACGATCTGCTGCTTGAGGATTCCAGCGATTTCGTCGGCGTTGATCATCTGTTGCCCTTACCTGTGTCCTAAAGAAGTTGCGATGCCAGTGCCGTCAGGCGCCCGTCGATGCTACCGTCGTAACGGCGGTCGCCGAACTGCAGCTGTAAGCCGCCGATCAGCGTCGAATCGACGCGCTGGCTGACCTGGAAGTTCTTACCGAAGATGCCGTCGAGGCGCGCCTTGAGGCTGGCGAGCGCCGACTGGGAGAGCGCGCGCGCACTGACCACGGCCAGCGGCGTCTCGCCGCGCTCCTCGCGCAGCGCCGCCGCGTACTGCTCGGCGATCGACGCGATCAGGCTCTCGCGGCGCTTGCGCACCAGCAAGAGCAGCAAGTGGAGCGTGATCTCGTGGACGCGCCCCTCGAACACCGCGATGACCGCCTTGGCCTTCTCCTCGCGCTGAATCACCGGTGAGGCGAAGAACTCGCGTGCCTGCTCGTCGCGGGCCAGGATGCCGGCTACGGCGGCCAGATCGTCGCCCACACGCTGAATCTCATCGCGCTCGCGCGCCAGAGCGAAGGCGGCGTCGGTGTAACGCTTGGCAATGCTATCGATCGTCGCCATCGCCTATGCCCCAGCCTTACGGTCGCGCATAAGGTCTTCCAGCAGTTGGTCGACCAAGCTCGCCTGCAGCGCCTCGTCGCTACGCGCGGCGGCGTCTCGACGAGCCTCCGCGAGCGCCTCTTCGATCATCTCGACGCGCAGGCGCACGCCGGCGGCATAGCGCTGGCGCTCGACTTCGCCTCCGGCGTGGGCGCGGATACGCTCCGCCTGGGCCTTCGCGTCGGCCACGGCCGCCGCGAGATCGTGCGCCCCGGCTTCGTCGGCGTTGCGCAGGATCGCCTCACGCTCGCCGTTGGCAGCCTCGCGAGCGGCGCGCGCCGCGGTGAGATCGCCCTTGGCCTTGGCGAGAGCCTCCTCGATGCCGGCGATGCGGGCGTTCTCCGCATCGGAGGCCGCTTCGAGCTGAGGCTTCGCAAACTTCTGCCAGAGCCAGACGAGTGCGGCGGCGAAGAGGATGAAGTCGATGACTTTCGCCCAGTACTCGAGCGTACCGAAGCCTTCCATCTACCGATCCTCCCCCAGCGCCTGACCCAGCATCACGGCCGCCAGCTCGCCGACGTTGCGGCCACGCGCGGCTTGGAGCGCCGTGAGCTCGCCCGCGACCACCTTACGCGCCTCCTCGGCCTTGGCCTTGGCGCCGGCGTGGGCGGAGGCGATGATCTCCTCGGCTTGGCGGCCCGCCTCGGCGCCGGCACGCGAGATGCGCGCGTCGGCCTCGCGATAGGCGGCGGCGATGAAGGCCGCCGTCTGGGCGCGCAGCTCGCGCGTCTCCTTGACTAAAGTCTCAGTCTCCTCTTCGATCCTACGAATGCGCTCGTAGCGCTCCATGCGCGACTTGCGCGTCGGGGCGACGAAGAACGCGTTGAGGATCAGGTAGAAGATCCCGAAGTTGATGACTTGGACGATGAGCGTCCCGTCGAGACTCAGCAGCATGTCGGACGAGTTCCCGCGCTAGGCGTGTTAGTGAAGGCTCTGGACGACCGTCGCGACGGTGATGCCCTGGCCGAAGAGCAGGAAGAAGGCCAGCGCGATACCGATGATCGGGAACGCCTCCAGAATGCCGACGCCCAAGAAGTAGAACAGGAAGATGTTCGGGCGGGCCTCAGGCTGGCGTGCGATCGCCGAGACGGCCTGCGAGCCGATAATACCGTCGCCGATGGCCGAGCCGAAGGCCGCGGCCGCGATGATGAGCGCGAAGCTCAAGAGCAGCATACCGGTGACGAAAGCGAGCGAGGTCAACGCATTTCTCCTTACTGCGCGATGCGAGGGATGGTGTTAGTGCGAGCCTTCCTCT
>SCRA01000029.1 GCA_004297985.1 bacterium
TCACGGGGCGGTTCGGCTAGGCGGTCCTGGCCAAGCAATCGCGCTTGCGCGATTGCGCTCTCTCAAGGACTGGGGTCCCCCACGAACCTCAGTGAGTGGGGAGACGCCGCACGGAAGACTGTATACGGGTCGGTTTGGTTAGGCGCTCGGGTAGTTCCGCCGGTCGTCAGATAAGGAAGGGGGCCTTTCGGCCCCCAGTCACTCACCGTAGTTGTCGTCGAGCGGCTGCTCGTACAGCGGCCGCATCTCACCCTCTTGTCCCATGATTTCCTCCCCCGTGAGCACGATGGATCGTTCACCGACTCTATCTTAGGGGACGTTGACGGTTGAGAATATGGACTAATGTTACGGCGACGGGGCGCTCGGCTCTGCCATCCGGTTAATGGGCTGCCTTTAGCGATTCGACATCCGGGGCAATTGGCCACGCAGCAGGTGCTTCTGAACCTTTCCGCTGGCCGTCATGGGCAGCGCGTCGAGAAAGACCACGCGGTCGGGGACCTTATAGTCGGCCAGGCGCCCGCGCACGTACGCGCGGAGGTCTTCCGCAGCCGCATCGTCGTCGGCCACGGGACCGGCGGGAACGACTGCGGCCACGCTGTGCTCCCCCAGCACGGGATCCTCGACGCCTACGATTGCCACCTGACGTACCAGCGAGTGCTCGTAGAGCAGTCCCTCCACTTCGGCGGGGTAGATCTTGTAGCCGCCGCGCACGATCATCTCTTTCTTGCGGCCTACGATACGGACGTAGTTGCGCTCGTCGATAGTAGCGAGATCCCCTGTCTTGAACCAGCCGTCCGAGCTGAGCACCTCCGCCGTCTGCTGGGGCTTGTTCCAGTAGCCTTTCATGACGCCGTAGCCGCGACACTCGAGCTCCCCGATCTCCCCCGGCCCCGCGATCGTGCCGTCGGTGTCGCGGCGCACGCGCACCTCCGCCCCGGGCAGGGGGCGCCCCACGGTCTCCGCCCGGACGGCATCGTCATCGTCGAACGAGGTGGCGGTGAGCGTCGGCGAGGTCTCCGTGAGACCATACGCGATGAGCACGTTGCAGTTCATCTCCGTGCGAATGCGCCGCACCACCTCGATGGGGCAGGGCGCGCCGGCGATGTAGCCGGTGCGCAACGAGGAGAGAGCCAGCTCGCGTAGTTTGGGGCTGGCCAACTCGAGCACGAACATCGTCGGCACTCCGTGGTGCACCGTGACGCGCTCGCGGGCGCAGAGCTCGAGTGCGGCGTCGGCCTTGAAGGTCTCCATCAAGACGACGCGCGCGCCCAGCTCGGCGGCGGTGAGGATGCTTGGGCAGATCCCGAAGATGTGATACAGGGGCACGGCCACGAGGAAGACGTCGTCGGGGGTGCAGGCCAGCGACTCGGCCGTCTTACGCGCGGTTACGACGAGGTTACGGTGCGTAAGCATCGCACCCTTGGGGAGTCCTGTCGTTCCCGAAGTATAGACGATTGCGAAGACGTCGTCCGGGGTAACCGGAATTGGCGCAACGGCGGCCTCACCGCCGGGGGTGGTCATCTGCGTCCATGCGGCGGCCTCCGCAAGGGCGGCGTCGTCGACGGCGAATACGCGCTCCCGAAGCGCCGGGAGCTCGGAACGCAGTGCCTCGACCATCGCACCGTAGTCCGCCTCGCCCGCCGCCTCCATGTGGAAGAGGACGGCGGCCCCGGAGTCGGTGAGGATCGCGCGCAAGTCGTTGCGGCGCAGGCGCGGGTTGATCGGCACCAAGGCGTAGCCTCCCAAGGCGCAGGCCCAGTAGACCACGCAGAACGATGGACGATTGGGGAGGATGCAGGCGATGCGCTCCCCTGGGGCGAGACCGCCGGCCCGCAGGTACGCAGCCAGCGTTGCGGCTCGCTCGTAGATCTCGCGCCATGAGATGCGCGCCTGGCCGGCCACGAGCGCGGTGACCTCCGGTATCCTGCGCCGGTTGTGCTCCAGAACGTCCGTGAGAGTCTCCATGCCGCTCAACCCCTCCGTTAGCCGGCGGGACACTTCGCAGGGATGGCGCGGCGCACCCTGCGAACGGAGCGAGCGATGAACGAGCCTCGCATCGCCCTGGTGACCGGGGCCGCCTCCGGCCTCGCGCGCGGTATCTGTGTCGACCTCGCAGCCCACAACTATCGCGTGGCCATCAACTATCGCTCCAGCGCGGATGCCGCGCACGAGACGCTAGCGCGTGCCAACGCGGCGCGCGGCGACGATCATGCGCTCTTCCAGGCCGATGTCTCCGATCCGGACCAGGCGGAGCGCTTGGTGCGCGCGGTGGAGCAGCGTTACGGGCGCCTCGACGTGTTGGTGAACGTAGCCGGCGACATCGTGGTCAAGCCCTTTGGCCGTACGACGCTCGATGAGTACCGCGCCATGATCGGCGGAAACCTCACCAGCACCTTTGCCTGCACGCACGCGGCGCTTCCCGGCATGGTTGAGCGCCGCTTCGGTCGCATCGTCTGCTTCGGGATGAACGGCAGCAGCACGACGCTGGCTGCGCGCAACATGTCGGTCTACGCGGCGGCGAAGGCGGGCGTAGTCGCGCTGGCCAAGTGCATCGCGATCGAAGCGGCGCCGTACAACGTCACCTGCAACGTCGTCGAGCCGGGCGACATCCGCGAAGGGAAGGACCTCGACATCGCCGCGGCGGCGCAGTTCGTCAAGCCGAGGAACCCGACGCGGCATGCAGGCTCCTGGCAGGACATCGCGTACGCCGTGCGGTGTCTCGTGGGCGATGAGTCGGGCTATATCACGGCGCAGGTACTAGCCGTCAGCGGCGGGCTCCAGGAACCCTACGAAGGATGAGCCGCCCGGCGGCGGGGCGTTGGGAGTTGGCGGCATGGGGTGTGGTCGCTCTCATCTTCGCGGCGCGCGCCGCGGGGTCGTTTACCGTGCCGCTGACGGGCGACGAGGCGTACTACTGGGAGTGGAGCCTGCGCCCGGCGGGGGCGTACTACGATCATCCCGCCGGCGTGGCGATGGTGATCGCGCTCTTCGACCACGGCGCGCGCAATGCGGCGTTGGTGCGTGTTGGCTTCCTCGCCTGCGGGCTGGGCGCCACGCTGGCCTTGGCCGACTTCGCGGCAGCGATCGCCCACGATCGGCGTGCCGGCGCCGCCGCCGCGCTGCTGCTCAACATCGCGCCCTTGCTCACCGTGGGCGTAGGTGTCGCCTCGCCGGATGCACCGTATCTGCTGTGCTGGTGCGCCTCGCTTGCGCTGGGGAAGCGTGCCCTCGATCACGGCGGCTGGTGGTGGCCCGCCTTCGGTATCGCGCTCGCAGGCGCCGTCGAGAGCCGTCTCTTGGGATTCGCGCTGGCCGCCGGCGCGGTAAGCGCAGCCGTTGCGCAACGGCGTTCGGAGGGAGCGATCTCGCGCGCCTGGTGGGCGGCGCCGTTGACGTTCGTCGCCGGCCTGCTGCCGCTGCTGCTGTGGAATGCCGCCCACGGCTGGCAGACGTTCGCATTCGCGCTGGTGGGCCGCCACGTCGACGAAGGGTTCTCGCCGGCACGAGCCCTGCGCTTTCTCGCCGTCGCGCTGCTGGTGCTTGGTCCGGGCTGCGCGCTCGCGGCGGCGTGGGCCGGCGCGCAGGCGTTGCGCGTACGCACGGCCTGGGGGCGCCTGGCCGTTTGGACCGCACTGCCCATGGTCGCCTTGCTCCTCGTCCTCGCTCTGCGCGAGCGCGTCGAGGTCTACTGGCTCTACGGGCCCTTCGCGACGCTGGTTGGCGTTGCCGCGGCGCTCGCCGTGAAGCAGCGCTGGGGGCGCGTCGCGTGGGGCTGGGCCGTGGTACCATCGATCCTGCTGTTGGTGCCGATGCTCGTGGTGCTCGTGGCGCCCTCGCTGACCTTCGCGGCGGCAATCCACGCCTTCGGCCGCGATCTGCGCAACAACGGTCCGTTTGAGATATTCACCTACCCCGCGCTGGCGCGCGACGTTGCCGGCCGGACGCGCCGCGCCGGCGTCATGGTCGCCACCGACGGCTACGGACTCTCCAGCCTGCTCGACTTCTATGGTTCCGTGCCGCCCGTGGTGATCGGCTACGACCTCCAGGGGCGCCAGGCGCGCACGTGGTTCGATCACGATGCGAAGCCGCGCGAGATCCTCTTCGTCGACAAGGAGCCGCTTGCCACGCGCCCGGACTTCGCAGCCCGGTTCGCCCACGCGTGCGTGCGCGTTGCGGAAGGCGGAGTCCGCGTCTACGACTACCAGAGCGTTCCGGCGCGCACGTACTACCTGACGCGCTGCCTGGGACCGCTCCCCGGCGCCCTGCGCACCTTGCTCTGGGAGCGCTGAGATCGTACTCCGCCAAAGCTCCGAGGGAGGCGCCCATGCGGCTGCGAAGCGCACCATCATGTCACGCTACCTGCACACCTCGATCTTCGTCAGCGACATGCCCGAGACGATCGACTTCTACACCAAACGGCTCGGCCTCAAGCTGCTGGACGGGCCGAATCACTTTCCGGGGAATGCCGACATGGCGTTCGTAGGCGCCGATTGGAACGCGTATATCGAGCTGGTCTACGATTTGGAGGAGCACCCGCCCTACGCGCTGGGCAACCGCTACGAGCACTTGGCGGTCGAAGTCGATGGTGATCTTCCCGCACTCTGCGAGCGCCTGCGTGCCGAGGGCGTCAAGATCTTGAGCGGACCGAAGAAGTCGCCCGGCGGTACGCGCTGGATCGCCTTCGTCGAGGATCCCAACGGCATCCCCGTCGAGCTGCTCGAGCCAAAGTCACGCTGATCGCCGCCGCCGCTGAAGGCGGCGACGCGCGCCTCCAATGCAGCGCTTTCGTGGTTGAGCCGCTCCGTCCAGGAGACCGCCGATTCGGCGGCCGCCTGCGCATCGTGCGCCGCCTCGAGGATGCGCTCGGCATGACGTTCGATGGAGGAGAAGACGGTGAGCTGATCACTCGTCGCACGTGTGAACTTTTCGGCGACGCCGGTCGCCGTCGTCACGCTCGCGCGGGAGGAGCATCTCGACAGCCAGTGCTCGTACCGGCGCGTAGGCGACTTGCGCGTCGGTTTGGGCGAGCACGCTCAAGCCCACGTCGAGCGGGCCTGGCTGCTGTGCGGCGCTCGCGGTCACCAGCGGAACCTTGGAGCCGAACGCCGGGCCGCCTTCGGTGGTGTGGGAGAGCAGCGTTGCGGCGTCGCGCACCAGGAACAGCGAGCTGCGCGGGTCGAGTGCCGCGTCGCGGATGATGCGTCCGAGCTCGTCCGTCTGGAGACGCCCCACGAGCATTCCCAAACGATTGCCGCCGTCGTCGATGATCGGAGCGTAGACGACCAAGGCCGGGTGAGCCTGGTCAGAAAACCGTTGAAAGCCCGCGAGCCCGGCTTGCGAGATACGCTCCGCGGCGCGCAGCCACGGTGCTTGGGGATCGGCCTGCAGCGCGCCTGTGCTCACGAGGAGGCGGCCCGAGGCGTCGAGGATCGAGAGATCGATGTAGCGTGTCGAGCCGAACGCGAAATCGTAGTTGTAGAGCACCTGTTCGCGCTGCTGTTTGGTGAGCCCCGGTTTCTTCAACTGCAGGAAGACCACGGAGTTGAGCTCGTCGATGCGCGCGCGCAGATAGTCCTCGACGGAGGTCAGCGTCTGGAGACTCGTCGCGCCGGTTCGTTGGGCGATCTGCTGGCGTAAGGCGCCGCGTGCGGTAAGGTAACCGGCGAGCGAGGCCGCCGCAAGGGCAGCCAGGAGCACCGCGGCGACGGCGATGAGAAGCGGTCGGGCGAGGGTGGAGCGGCGGAGCGCAATCGGCATGGCCTACCCACCTTAAGAGCATCAACTTAACGTGTGATTATGAATAGATGATGACGCAGCAGGCTTGACCCTGTGCCCCGCGAACGACGCCACTTGTATGCGTAGCGACGTCTCGCGGTTGGATCACCGTCCCTTTGCGTTGCCCGGAACGCGGCCCCAGTATGGTCCGGATCGGAGCGTCGACGTCGTGCACGTGGATCTCCACCTGCGCCCGGATCTCGAGCGAAAGCGCCTCGACGCCGTCTGTACCACGCGCGTCGAAGCTATCGCCGACGGCGTTTCATCCATGGTGCTCGACGCCGTCGATCTCGAGATCGCCTCGGTGCGTGACGAGCAGGGCAACGAACTCGACTTCGCCACGCGCGAGCACCGTCTGCGCATCCGCTTCGCGCATCAGCTCGCACGCGGGGAGGGCTACGTGTTCTCCGTCGCCTATGCCGTCGAACGGCCCCGCCGCGGCCTCTACTTCATCGCCCCCGAGACGGCGTATCCCGATCGCCCGTTGCAAGCGTGGACGCAGTCGCAGGACACCGATGCCAGTCATTGGTACCCGTGCGTCGACTATCCCGGTGAGCGCTTCACGTTTTCGACCTCGATCGTCGTCCCGAAAGGGCTCTTCGCTTACTCCAACGGTCGTCTGCTCTCGCGTACGGACGAGGGCGAGCTCACCGTCTTCCGCTACGAGCTCGACCGGCCGCTCTCGAGCTATCTTACGACGATGGTTGTAGGTGCGTTCGTCGAGCACCACGACAGCCACGGCGCGGTCCCCGTATCTTGGTACGTCGAGCCGAGCCGTGCCGGCGACGGTGAGCGTTCCTTCGGCAAGACGCCGAAGATGATGGCTGTGTTCGAGCGGCGCATCGGCGTGCCGTATCCGTTTCCGCTCTATGGGCAGATCGCCGTTCATGGCTTCACGTTCGGCGGAATGGAGAACAGCTCGGCGACCACGCAGACCGATCGGACGTTGCACGACGAGCGCGCACACGCCGACTTCTCCAGTGCTCCGCTGGTGGCGCACGAGCTCGCGCACCATTGGTTTGGCGATCTTCTAACCTGCCGCGATTGGTCGCAAGCATGGCTCAACGAGAGCTTCGCAACGTTCTTCGAGGCCGTCTTCCGCGAAGCCGACCTGGGCTGGGACGAGTATCTCTACGACGTCTACGGCATGGTGAAGTCCTATCTGCGTGAGGACAGCGAGCGCTATCGCCGGCCAATCGTCTGCAATCTCTACCGTGAGCCTATCGATCTCTTCGACCGCCATCTCTATGAGAAGGGCGGCACCGTTCTGCACATGCTGCGCGGCGAGCTGGGTGAGGAGCCTTTCTGGCGCTCGATCAATCGTTACGTGAGCGACAACCAGTGGCAGAGCGTGGAGACGCTCGACCTGGTGCGCGCCGTGGAGCGTGCGACGGGGCGCAACGTGCGCTGGTTCGTCGATCAGTGGATCGAGCGCGGCGGCCACCCGGAACTCTCGATCTCCTATGCATACGACGACGATCAGCACCTCTTGAAGTTGCGCGTGAAGCAGAAGCAGACGATCGACGCCGAGCGTCCACCCTACCGCTTCACGCTAGAGGTCGGCGTGGTGCAGGAGCGTCCCGCAGCGTTGGCGCGCGACCACGGCGTCGCGCCGCTCGCGGGCGAGCAGCGCCTTCGCCTCCAGGTGGACGAAGGGGAGCACCTTTTCGCCATTCCCGTCTCCGGCGAGCCGGCATTCGTGCGCATCGATCCGGGGAGCTTCGTGCTCAAGACACTCGATCTCGAGGCACCGCCGGAGACGTTGGCGGCGATCCTGCGCGCCGACCCCGATCCTATCTCGCGCATCCGGGCGGCGAAGCGGCTGGCCAAGGATGGCTCGCGCAGCGCGATGGTGGCGCTGCGTGCGGGGCTGCTGGAGGATCCCTTCTGGGGCGTGCAGGCCGAGATCGCCGAAGCCCTTGGCGAGACGCGCAGCCCCTTGGCGCTGGAGTCGCTGATCGCCGCGACGGGCATCCGCCATCCCAAGGCGCGGCGCGCCGTGGCCTCCGCACTGGGCAACTGGCGCGCGGCACGCGCGGCGGATGCACTGCTCCCGCTAGCGCAGGAGGACGCCTCGTATTACGTGATGGCGGCGGCGCTCGAGGCATTAGGCAAGACGCGCGACGGGCGAGCCTTCGAGCTGCTGGTGCGCCAGATCCAATATCCTTCGTGGGCGGACGTGGTTGCGGGCGGCGCCGTGCGCGGTCTCGCGGAGAGTGCGGACGAGCGAGCGGTGACGCCGATTCTCGATTGCATCGCCTACGGCAAGCCCGAGCCGCTGAGGCGCGCCGCGCTCCACGCGGCGGGCCGCGCCGCGAGCCTGCTGGAGCGCCAGCGCACACGTATCCTGGACGCCCTCGAGGCGATGGCCGATGACGCCCGCCAGTTTCTCGTCCAGCTCGCCTGTATCGGCGCGTTGGAGTCGATCGGCGACTCGCGAGCCCTCCCCGTCCTGGCACGCCTCGAGGCAGGCGAGGACCCGCGAGTGCGCCGGCCGGCCGCCGAGGCGACGATCAAGATTCGCGAGGCGTCGCGGACGCCGCCCGAGCTCGCGCGCCTGCGTGACGACTTCGATGTGTTGAAGGAGGAGAACCGTAGACTTCGCGAGCGGATCGAAGAGCTGGCGCAACGATAGCGCAACGCGTCTCCGGCGGCGGAGGCGGCTGCTGCGCTATGCCCCCTTCGCGATCGTATGCCTGGTCATTGCGACGATACCGGCATTGCTGGCCGGTTTCGTGCTGCACCACGTTTGGCACCACCATGCCGCGGGCCCCGCACGGCCGGCGGTTACCGCCTTCGCACTCACGCCGTACGTGCGCGGGGATGCAGGCGATCCTCGCTGGTCGCCTTCGGCCCTCAGCCAAGCGCGGGCACTGATCGCTCCGCTGGCCAACGCCGGCGGGATGCCGCGCAAGAGCGGGATCGTCGTCATGGCACCCGATGGGCGGCTGCTCTACGCGCGCAATGCCTCCGCTCTGCTGGTACCGGCCTCGACGATGAAGCTGCTGGTGGGGAGCGCAGTGTTTTTCGGAATGGGTGGCGCCTACCGCCTCCACACGCGTCTGATGGTGACGGCGCCCCCCGATGGGCAGGGGGTGATCCACGGTGACCTCTCACTCGTGGGATCGGGCGATCCATTGCTCACCAGCGACGATCTTGCCTCCGCGGCCGCTGCACTGAGGAAAGCGGGGGTGCGCCGCGTCGACGGCGCGTTGGTGATCGACGCCACGGCGTTCACCGGTCCCGAACAGAATCGAACCTGGCTGCCCAGCGACCTCGAGTACAAGTACGCGGCGGGTGCGAGCGCGCTCACGCTCGATGAAGGCGTCGTGCAGATCGACGTTACGCCGACGTCACCCGGGGTACCGGCGAAGATCGCACTGGAGCCGGCGAATAGCGCCATTCGCATCACGGGGCAGGCGATGACCACGGGCTCGACGATGTCGCTCTCCATCGAGCGCACCGGCGACGGCCATGGTCTCGCGATCTCGGGCGGCATCCCCGCCGGCCCGAGGCAGTGTTTCTGGCGTACCGTCGTCGGTGAGCCTGCTTTCGTCGGCGATGCCTTCGCGCATATCCTTCGCGCGAGCGGTATCGCGGTGAACGGTGTGCGTATCGCCGAGCATCCGATGCAAGGGGGAACGATTCTCTGGGATCATCCCTCGGAGCCGGTAGGGGAGCTGGTGCGCAGCATGTTCTTCGAGTCGAACAACCATACCGCAGAGCAACTGCTGCGCGTCATCGGCCGCGATGTCCGGCCGGAGAGTGCGAACGGCGCGGGGAGCGTTCTCGCAGGGGGCGAGGCCGAGCGGCGCCTCTTCGCGGCCGCCGGCGTAGACCTCGGCGCAACGCACGTCGTCGACGGCAGCGGCCTCTCGCCGCAGGACCGCATCGCGGCCGGCACGCTGGCGCGTCTGTTGGCGCTCGATCTCTCCTCGCGCGGAGGGGCGGCGTTCGTCAAGGCGCTGCCGCGCGCGGGGATCGAGGGAACGGTACGCTTTCGCTCGCTCGGCAAGGCGCTGGGGATGGTGCGTGCCAAAGACGGGTACGAGGATGGGGCGAGCAGCCTCGCCGGGTACGTTCAGACGCGTCATCACGGTATGGTAACGTTCGCCTTCATCGCCGACGACTGGGAGTCGCTCGACCGTGTCTGGCAACTGGAGGATGAGATATTGGACCGCGTGAGCACGCTATGACGCAGCAGATACAGCTCTATCCACTGCTCCTAGTTCCGAAGATGTCCAAAGCGATCTGGGGCGGGCGGGCACTGGTGGAGCGCTTCCACAAGCCCGGCTTGCCAGAGGACATGTTTGGCGAATCATGGGAGTGCTGGGACGAGAATCCCGTCGCCAACGGCCCGCTGGCCGGGCGCACGGTCGGCCAACTGCGCGCGAGGCTCGGTGCGGCACTGATGGGCGAATTCGATCCGGCACGCCTCTTCCCGATCCTCACCAAGATCATCGACGCACACCGCAACCTTTCCGTGCAGGTGCACCCCGACGACGCCTATGCTCGACGCGTGGAGCACCAGGAGAACGGTAAGACGGAGTGTTGGTATATCCTCGAGGCGGATCCGGATGCCGCGCTCTATCTGGGATGGAACCGACCGACCGATCGCGCCGAATACGAGCGCCGCGTCGTCGATGGCACGCTGGGTGCGTTGTTGCGCCGCGTGCCCGTAGAGCCGGGCCAGGCCTACTACTTGCCGGCCGGCACGCTCCATGCCATCGGCGCTGGCATCGTGCTCTTCGAGGTACAGCAGACCAGCGATCTCACGTATCGGATCTTCGATTGGAACCGCGTGGGCGGCGACGGAAAGCCGCGCCCCTTACACGTGGAGAAGGCCGGCGATGTGCTCGACTTCAGCGCCGCGCGCTTCTCCGTCATGGCTTCGCTGACGTATGAGCTGGAGGGATTGCAGCGCACGGCACTGATCTGCGATCCACGCTTCTGGGTGGAGCGCATCGATGTCGACGCCGTGGGCGGCGAAGTGGACCTGGAGGGGATGCCGCTGGTCGCCATGGCGCTGGGTGCGCCCGTAAGGATCGTGTACGGCGAGGGCACCGTCGAGCTGGCCGCCTTCCAGAGCGCGCTCGTGCCCGCGGGCCTCGGCAATGTTCATTTCTCCGCGTCGTCCTCGCGGGAGGCGGGCCTGCTCGCCGCCGCGCCGCCCGCCGACCACGAGGCATTGCGACGCCGGCTGGCCTCGGCGGGCGTCTCCGCAGAGCGGAGCGGTGCCTTCTTGGAGCAGTTCGCGGCCGCGAGAGGAGCCGGGCAGGGAACGGTAAAGCCCCTCGCCCGGTGAGCGACACACAACCGGAGACCCTCCCTCGTTCGTTGATCGAGCGCTTGCTCGCCGTAGCGCTCGAGCGCGGCGGCGAGCAGGCGGAGCTTTTCTGCGAACAGCGGCTCTCGCACGCGTTGCGCCTCCAGGAGGGGCGCATTCACGAGGCCGGCGTCAGCATGACGCGCGGCGTGGGGATCCGCGTGCGCGTCGGCGACCAGCAAGGCTACGGATACAGCGACGATCTCTCTGAGGATTCGCTCGAGCGAGCGGCACGCGTGGCGGGCAAGATCGCGCGCGGCAGCCAGAGCCTGCGCGCGGTTTCGGTAAGCGAGCGCCTCGTGGAGAGCATGTACGTCGAGGGCGAGTGGAGCGATAGGGTTGCAATGGGGCGACGCGTCGATCTTCTCCTGCGCGCCGATGGGGCGGCACGGCGCTTCGACGCGCGGGTGCGTGCCGTGAACGGCAGCCTCGTCGACGAAGTGCAGAACGTGCTGATCGCCACCAGCGAAGGGCTGCTGGTGCGCGATCGCCGCCCCCTGGTAACGCTGGCGGTGCAGGTGGTGGCCGAACGCAACGGCGAGCGTACTCAAGGCTACTACGGCGACGGTGGAAGACGGGGCTTCGAGTTCTACGATCGCATCACGCCGGAGTCGATCGCCGGAGAGGCGGCGCGCATCGCCGTGGTCAACCTGGAGGCCGTCGAGGCGCCCACGGGCGAGCTTCCCGTAGTCGTCGGCCCCGGCGGGGGCGGCGTCTTGCTCCACGAGGCCGTCGGTCATGGCCTGGAGTCCGATTTCAATCGTCAGGGCGTTTCGCTCTACAGCGGACGCGTCGGCGAGCGCGTGGCTAGTGAGCTCGTGACGATCTACGACGATGGCAACCTCCCCGGCGAGCGCGGCAGCGTCGCCGTCGACGACGAGGGGACACCGGGGCAGCACAAAGTACTTGTCGAGCGCGGCGTGCTGCGCGGGTACATGCAGGACGCGCTCAACGCGGAGTTGATGCGCACGCATTCGACGGGCAGCGGGCGTCGCCAGTCGTTTCGCTATCTCCCGCAGCCGCGTATGACCAATACCTACATGCCGGCTGGCGATCTGCAGCCAGACGAAGTGATCAAGCGCGTGAAGCGGGGCTTCTACGCGAAGTCGTTCTCCGGTGGGCAGGTAGAGATCTCGAAGGGCGACTTCGTCTTCATGGTGGGCGAAGGCTATCTCATTGAGGATGGACGCCTCACCGCGCCCGTCAAAGGGGCGACGCTGATCGGAAACGGCCCAGAGATCATGACGCGCGTCAGCGCCGTGGGCTCCGACATGAAGTTGGCCAACGGCTCCTACAGCTGCGGCAAGGGCGGGCAGCTCGTGCCGGTGGGCGTCGGTCTGCCCACGCTCTTGATCTCCTCGATGACGGTGGGAGGGTCCCGTGTCGGCTGAGCCGTTGGAGTTGGCGCATCGCGCCGTTGCGCTGGCCACGGAGGCCGGGGCGCGAGAGGCGGAGGCGACGATGGCCGTCTCCGACACCTTCAACGCCGAGGCGCGGGCGGAGCAGATCACCAAGCTGCAGCAAAGCGTGGGACGCTCGCTGACCCTGCGTGCCTTCGTCGACGGCCGCAAGGCCACGCTGGCAACCACCGATCTCTCGCCAGAAGGTATGGCGGATCTGGTCGAGCGTTGCGTGGAGGCGGCGCGCAGCGTCCAGCGGGATCCGCTGGGCGGGCTCCCGGAGCCGGAGTCGGTCGCCGCGCATGATCTACACATCTTCGAGCCGGACGTGCACGCACGCTCGGAGGACGAGAAGCTGACCGATGCGCTTTCGATGGAGCGCGAGATGCGCGCATACGACGCACGCATCGACAACTCCAACGGCTCGCGCGTCGCCGACGCCGTGACGTCTGTTGCCTTGGTTAACTCACGAGGATTCGAGGGCAGCTACACCTCCAGCTCCGTCAGCCTCTCGGCTAGCCCCGTCTTGCGCGACGGCACAGAGAAGCGCACGGCGCACTACGGTGCCAGTAGACGCGGGTACGGTGCCATGCCCGCGGCAAGTGAGATCGCCCGTATCGCCGCGCGGCGTGCCGTCGAGATGTGCGGCGCGCGCAAGCCTCAGACGACCATCCTGCCCATCATCTTCGAGCGCGACGTCGCCGCGGTTCTGCTGGGTGATCTCTTCGCTGCCTGCAGCGGGGCCAACGTCGCCATCGAGAACTCGTTTCTCGCCGGGCGAGTGGGTGAGCGCATCGGCAGTGACTTCGTGACCATCATCGACGACGGGCTTCTCCCCGCGGGCATGGGGTCTTCGCCCTTCGACGCCGAGGGCGTGCCGACGCGCAAGACGGTGGTCTTCGAGCGGGGCGTACTGCGCAGCTTTCTCTTCGACACCTACCATGCGCGCAAACTCGGCGCGAAGAGTACGGGGAATGCCTCCGGCGGCACGGTCGGCCCGAACAACTTCTACCTCCGGCCGGGAAGCGGGAGCCTCGAGGATCTCGTCACCCGGACGCCGCACGGCATCCTTGTCTACGACATCATCGGCTTCGCCACCGAGCACGTCACGGGGACGTGGTCGCGCGGAGCGTCCGGCTTCATGGTGGAGGACGGGCAAATCGCCTATCCGGTCGACGGCTTCACCATCGCAGGCAACTTGCGTGATATGCTCGCGACGCTCGACGACGTGGCTGGGGACATCGTCTACGAGTCTTCCATCGTCAGCCCAAGCTTTCGCGTGGCGGAGATGACCGTCAGCGGGACGTAACACATTTTTTTCGCCGGCGCACGGTGAGAGCGGTATCTCCTCCCGGTTCCAGGGAGGCCGACTCCGGCTTGCGAAACCCCGTACCATTATGGGACAGCAACCAGCGATCGGTTTCTCCATCGTCATGCGCGTCGAGATGCCCAACGAGCCGGGCGCCTTCGGTATCGTAGCCTCGCTGATCGGCGAGGCAGGCGGCGTCGTCGGCGCGGTGGACGTACGCTCGGTAACGCGCCAGAGCACCGTGCGCGACTTTACCGTGCAGGTTGCCTCCCAGAGTGTGGCTGATGCCGTACGGGCGGCCGTGTCGCGCCAGGCGGGCGTGGCCGTCGTGAGCGTCTCCGACTCGACGTTCCTCGCGCACCTTGGCGGCAAGATCCGAATCGAGCCGAAGATCCCGGTGAAGACGCGCCAGGATCTCTCGATCGTCTATACGCCGGGCGCGGCGCGCGTCTCGCTCGCCGTGGCCGAAGATGAGCAGAAGGCGTTCCAGCTCACGATCAAGCGCAACACCGTGGCGGTCGTCACCGATGGTACGGCGGTGCTGGGTCTGGGCGATATCGGGCCGCTCGGGGCGTTGCCGGTGATGGAGGGCAAGGCGATGCTCTTCAAACAGTTTGCCGGCATCGATGCCTTTCCGATCTGCCTGGATACCAAGAACGTCGACGAGATCGTAGAGACGGTGGTGCGCATCGCGCCGGTCTTCGGCGGAATCAACCTCGAAGACATCAGCGCGCCGCGCTGCTTTGAAGTCGAGCGCCGTCTTATCGAGCGGCTCGACATCCCAGTGATGCACGACGATCAGCACGGCACGGCCGTGACGATTCTCGCCGCGTTGATCAATGCGGCGAAGGTGGTCGGCAAGCCGCTCGACTCGCTGCGCGTGGTGGTGGTGGGCAGCGGAGCCGCCGGCACCGCTTCGATGAAGATGGTGCTGGCAGCCGGCGCGGCGGACGTCATCGCCGTCGACAAGCCGGGTGCCCTCTACCGCGGCGCCGCCTACGAGAACCCGCATTGGACGTGGCTGGCCGACCACACCAACAAGGAGAACCGGAAAGGCACGCTGCACGACGCACTTCGTGGCGCCGACGTTTTCATCGGGGTCTCCGCGCCGGGCATCCTGAAAGTCGAGGACCTCAAGGCAATGGCCAAGGACCCCATCGTCTTCGCGATGGCCAATCCGACACCGGAGATCATGCCCGACATCGCCGCTCCCTACGTCGCCGTGATGGGCACCGGGCGCTCCGACTATCCCAATCAGATCAACAACTTGCTCGCCTTCCCCGGCATCTTCCGCGGCGCCCTCGACTGCCGTGCTGCGCGGATCAACGAGGAGATGAAGCTGGCAGCCGCGCACGCCATCGCCGCCGTCGTGGGCGACGAGCGTTCGGCCGACTACGTCATCCCCAGCGTCTTCGATCCGCGCGTGGTCGATGCCGTGACCAAGGCCGTGGTGTCAGCCGCCGTGGAGTCGGGGGTCGCGCGCCGTGCGCTGGCTGTCGCGGAACAGGAGGAGCACGAGGTGTTCGCCTAGATTGCAAGAGATCTCGATCACATACAAGGGATAGGCCGGTTGCTTTACGGAATCTTGAGGATATCTCGAGAAATCCGCCGATAACCAGGAGTGTCATGGCAGCCCGTGTGTTGATCATCGAAGACGATCCAGACGTCGGGTCCTTGGAGGAGACGCTCCTTCGGCAGGCCGAGTACGACACGCGTTGGGTGCTCACGGGTGAGGCGGGGCTGACTACGGCTGCCGCCTTCCACCCCGATGTCGTGGTCCTCGACGTCGGCCTCCCAGATCGCAGCGGTCTGGAGGTCTGCGCGAAGCTGGCGGAGAGCCTCGATGCCTTCATCCTCATGGTGAGCGGTCACACTCGCGAGGAAGACAAGCTCAAGGGCCTGGGGCTCGGGGCGGACGACTACATCACCAAGCCCTTTTCGGCCGGCGAGTTCGTCGCCCGCGTGGCCGCTTTCCTACGGCGCCGCGACCGCTATCGCACCCAGTCTACCGTCACCGCGCTCACGTGCGGCGATGCCATCCTAGAACGCAACCGTCAGGTACTCGGTAGAGACGGCGCCACCGCCTTCCTGACAGCGCTCGAGTTCAAGCTACTGTGGTTCCTGGCCGAGAGCGAGGGCCGCCTCTTGACGCGTGCGCAGATTCTCGAACACGTCTGGAACGACGTATCAGGCGTTCCGACGCGCGTGGTCGACGTACACGTCGCAGCATTGCGCAAGAAGATTGCCGAAGTCGGTTCGGCGCTGCAGATCAACAGCGTGCGCGGCATCGGCTACCGCCTCGACGTCATCGTCACCGCGCAGCCCTAGCGTCTCCCACCCAGAGTATCGCCACGCTCACCATCACGCTCGATTCCCGCGATCCTCGCCCGCTCTACGTGCAGATCGCCGATGCCGTCGCGGAGGCGATCGAGTCCGGCACGCTCGCGCCGGGGGAGCGCCTGCCGGCGATGCGCCCGCTGGCTGGGAAGCTGGGCTGCGGCTTGGTGACCGTCTCTCAAGCCTACGATCTCCTTTCTGCGCAGGGGCGCATCACGACGCGCGTCGGCCGCGGTTCCTTTGTCTCGGAGCTCCTGAAGAGCGAGGCTGGGGAGTCGCCGTTCCTCGCGCGCTGGGAGCCCGATCTCGGCCGGCTGGCCATGCGTGGGGAGCGCATGGAGGGTGTGCTCGAGGAGCTCTCACGGGCGGGCATACCAGGTGCGATCTCGCTGGCCACCGGCCATCCTGCGCCGGAGACGTTCCCCTTGGCCGACTTCGGCCGTGCGCTCAACCGCACGCTGGTGGAAGATCCGCCCGAAGCGATGCAGTATCACGCCGCGCGCGGCGACAGCGACCTCTGCGAGACGCTGGCGGCGGGGTTGCGCGCGCGCGGTTGTCGCGTTGCCGCCGACGAGATCGTCGTCTGCAGCGGCGCTCAGCAGGCCGCCGATCTCGTCGCCACCGTGCTGCTCGCGCAGGGGCGGGAAGTCGTGGCCAGCGAGTCGCCCGCATACGCCGGCACTCTGGGCGTCTTCGACGCGCGCGGCGCCAGCTATGTCGCCGTAGCCTCCGACCGCGACGGCGTTCGCGTCGACGATCTCGATCGCGTGCTCGCGGAGTATCGCCCACGATTGCTCTACGTGAATCCCGTAGCGCAGAATCCCACGGGGGCGATGCTGCTCGAGCGGCGCGCACGCCGAATCGTCGAGCTGGCGCGGCGCTACGACACGGTGATCTTAGAAGATCAGACCGGCCACGCGCTCGTCTACGACGGCCGGGCCCCTTCGCCGCTCTTAGCCTATGACACCGACGGGCGCGTGATCGTCATGGAGTCGCTCTCGAAGACGGTCTTCCCCGCGCTGCGCATCGGCTATCTCGTCGCCAAAGGTCCGTTGCTGGAG
Source organism: bacterium (assembly GCA_004297985.1). Taxonomy (GTDB): domain Bacteria; phylum Vulcanimicrobiota; class Vulcanimicrobiia; order Vulcanimicrobiales; family SCRA01; genus SCRA01. Next base: position 17,209 of record SCRA01000029.1, read on the forward strand.
CCGTTGGTGCGGGCGAAGATGCGCGCCGATTCCTTTACGTCGACGCTCACCCAACGCGCGCTCTGGCGCTTTATGGGAAGCTCCGCATGGGGACGCCATCTGCGGCACGCACGCCACCTCTATCGCTCGCGGCGCGACGCGTTCGTCGAAGCGCTGGCCCAGGAGCTGCCGTGGGCGCAGATTCATCCTCCGGCCGCGGGCATCACACTTTGGCTCCCGCTTCCAGCGCGCATCTCGACGCGCGCCGCCTTCGAGGCGGCGGCGCGCGAAGGCGTGCTGGTGATGCCGGCCGAGCCGTACTACCCCACGCGTCAGGGGCCGGCGGCGCTACGCCTTTCGTTCGGTGACGTCTCCGAGGACCGGCTCCGCGAGGGCGCACGGCGCCTCGGGAGGGCTCTTGGGCGCCTGCTCTAGACCCTACCTAACGCCAGCTCGCTTCGCCGCCTAGGCCGAAAAGGGGCACCGCTCTGCCCTCCGAAGAGCGATTTCGTGCGCCTCTCGATCGAACGCGTCGGCCTCCTAGCCGGCGCCGCTGTCCTGCTGCTGGCCGCCGCGCCCCACAAGCCGCGTGTAGCTTTCTCCGCACCAGCGGCCTACGAGCCGGCCGGACGGCTGAGCGAACCGTTCGCCGCCGTGCTCCCCAGCGGGCGCTTCGTGCGCCCAGCCGGCAAGAGTCTCGCGCTCGGCGAACGTCCTCTTGCGCTCGCGCTCGCGCGCCAGGGGACCCTCGCCGTCGTCGCCGGCTCCGGACGGAATGGCGGTCCCGGACTCGAGGTCGTGGATCTTGCAACCATGCAGGTTGTGGCGCAGCACGGCGTGACGCTGCCTCCGGCGGCGCAGGCCGTGGCGGTGCTGCGTGATGGCGCACGGAGCGATCGCGAGCTGGTGGTCGCGGCCGTCGTGGGTCAGCCCCAACTCGCCGTCTACGACATCGCCGCCGACGGCACGCTGAGCGCCGATGCCATGCCTTCGATCGTGCTGCCCAATCAACCGCAGGGAGCAAGCGCACTCGTCGTCGCGCCGGGCGCTGCGCGCCTCTACGCCGTCGGCGCCGGCGGCGCGCAGGCGGTCGACGTTTCGGCGCGTGCTGCGATCGGTACGGCGGCGCCCGTCGGACATGATCCCGCGGGCGCGACACGCACGGGCACGATGCTGGCCATCGTGAATCAGGGGACGCCCGACGCGAATCACGCCTACGATCTCAACGCCTCTTCCATCTCTCTGGTGGAGACGGCAGGCGCGTGGCCTGCGAACGCCGGGCAGATTCCCCTCGACGGCGTGCTCGATCCCGTGGTGAAAGTCGGCGGCGTCCAGCCCAGCGCGGTGAGCGCGGCCGCCAACGGAACGCTCTTCGTTGCGCTTGCCAACGCCGATCGCGTCGACGTGTTTCAGCGCCGCGGCCGGCCCCCGCGCTATCACCGCGTCGCCGTCATCGATCTCAGCCTCTACCGTCAGGCGCCGTTCGGTACGGCACCCGATGCGCTAACTATCGCGCCGGGCGGCCGACGCCTCTACGCGGCATTGGCCGGAATCGATGCCGTGGCCGTGGTCGACGTCGCCGATCCCCGGCATCCGCGCCGTCTCGGCCTGCTGCCCAGCGGATGGTTCCCTAGTGCGCTCTCGTTCTCGCGACCGCAGGGCGCGCTCGTGGTGGCCAATGCGCTGGGCGATGGAGACTCCGGGACGCTCCAACTCGTCCCGCTCTCTTCGGTAGCGCTCTCCTCGGCCACGATGGCGGCGCTGCGGGCCGTGCGTACCGAGCGTCCCATCGGCGAGCGTGATCCCGTCGTGCCGCAGGCACCTGCGCTTGGGAAGAGCCGCTATATCGATCACGTCGTCTCGATCGAGATCGATCCGTCGACCTACGATCTCACGTTGGGCGATCTCACCGATGCCGCGGGGCAGGCGGTGGGAGCTAAGGAGTTGGGCGGCGCCGTGGGCGATCCGGCGCTCGCGCTGCACGGCACGGCCGTCACGCCAAACCTGCATGTCCTTGCGCGCCGGTACGCGGTGGCGGCGAACTTCTTTGCCCCCGGCCGTCTCCCGGAGCTTGGCGACGCGGTGGCCCTGGGCGGCGTGGTCACGGTGGCCACGGCGCGGCGCGCCCTCGCGCAGGGGCAGGCGGGCACGCTCTCGCGCGGCGACTTCCCGCGCTTCGGTTTTCTCTACAACAACTTGGCGCGCCACCGCCTGTCGTTCCGCGACTACGGCAACGCCACGTGGCTGACGATCTTGGACGGCAACGAAGATCCTGGATTCGCTGCCGCACGCGATGACGCGTCGCGCGCGGAGGCCTTCATCGCCGACTACGGCGCGCGCGCGGCCAACGGTCAAGCACCCGTCTTCGCCTCCGTGCTGCTGAGCGGAGGAAGCTCCCCTGTGCAGGACCGTGCCGTCGGCGCCATCGTTGCCGCCCTCTCCAGGGGGCCCACCTGGAGCACCACGCTGGTCATCGTGGCGCCCCGCGGCGTTGCGGGTAAGGATCACGTCGACCCGCGGCGCAGCTATGCGCTGCTGATCGGCCCCAACGTCAAGCAGCACTACGTTGGACGTCTCCATCTCTCGTACGCCTCGTTGCTCAAGACCGAGGAGGAGATCCTCGGACTTCCGGCGCTCTCGCTAGGCGATCTGCTCTCCAGCGATCTCGCCGAGTTCTTCACCACCGCGGTCGATGCCACGCCCTTCGTGGCCACGGACGGCTCGGATGGCGGAGCGGGCCAGGGCTCGGTGGCCGCGCTGCCGTAAAGGATAACTCTTGTGTCTGAGGCAGTGATGGAACGTCCAACGACGGAATGCGTGACCCATGAGGCCGGGCGCCTGCAGAGCGTGCTGGTGATCCAGCCCGACGCGGGCTTCGAGCGGGCCAACGCCATCAAAGGCGAGGGGCCGCCTATCGCGGCGCGCGCCGTCATCGAGCATCGGGTCTTCGTGCAGACTCTCAAGAGCAACCGCGTCGACGTCGTCGAGCTTCCGGCGGACGCGCGTTTCGGTTTAGCGACGCTTGTGCGCTCCACGGCGCTGGTGCTGCCGGGCGGCGCGATCATGGGACGGCTGACCGACGCCCAGCGGCGCGGCGAGGAGGAGATTGTGCGCGCTCTGCTGGAGCAGCGCGGCATACCCGTCCTCGGAGCCATCGAGGGGCCCGGCGCATTCGACGCACGCGACGCCGTCTTGTTGGGCGACCGGCTCGTTGTGGCCAAGACGGCGTCCACCAACGCTTTCGCTATCGAGCAATTGACGAGTTTCGCCGGTGAGGCCGGTTTGGAGCTGCGCGGCGTGACGCTTGCGAGCGGAGTACAGCACCTGGGCGAGGTCTTCTCACCCATCGACGCGCGTCTAGCCGTAGCTGTGCCGCAACTGGTGAGCGGCGTGGGCCTCGAGGGCGTAGAGCTCGTTGCGTTGCCCCCCGATTTGGCGCCGGCTGCGGGGTGTCTGACGCTGGCACCGCGCCTCGTCGTGATGGACCTGCGCAACGCCGCGGCGTGCGCCATCCTCAAGCGCGCGAAGATCGCCGTCGAGGCGGTCGACCTCTACGATTTCGCCCGCGCCGGTGCCGGGCCGTGGGCGCTCGCGCTTCCGCTGCGACGGGCGCCGTTGCACTGATGGCCGACGCGCCTCACCAGGCGCCGGCGATCGCGGTTCACCATCTCGTCAAGCGCTACGGCGATGCGACCGCGGTGAACGGCATCTCGTTCGCCGTCGAGCGCGGTGACTTCTTCGGCTTCCTTGGCCCTAACGGTGCGGGGAAGACGACGACGATCAACGCGATCGTTGGGTTGGCGCGCGTCGACGGCGGGCGTATCGAAGTCTTTGGTCGCGACGTCTCCACGGCATGGCGAAAGGCCCGCCGGCTGATCGGGTTGGCGCCGCAGGAGTACAATTTCGACCGTTACCTGCGCGTGCGCGAGATTCTTTTCTATCAAGCCGGTTACTATGGGCTGCGCCCTCGTGACGTGACGACGCGGGTGGATGCGCTGCTCGAGCGCTTCGGTCTGAGCGCGAAAGCCGATGCCTTCGTGGCCCAGCTCTCAGGCGGCATGAAGCGCCGCTTGACGCTGGCCCGCGCGCTGGTGCACGACCCGCAGATCGTGATTCTCGACGAGCCGACGGCGGGCGTCGACGTGGAGCTGCGGCTGGAGCTCTGGGAGACGCTGCGCGCCTTGCGACGTGAAGGTAAGACCATCGTGCTTACCACGCACTATATCGAGGAAGCGGAGGCGCTCTGCGAGCGGATCGGCATCATCGAGAGCGGGCGCATGGTGGCGCTCGAGACGACGGAGGGTTTGTTGCGCAGCCACGCGCGCGATGAGTTGACCATCACTCTGGCCCATCCGCTGCAAGCGCCGCCGCCGATGCTGGCGCACTTCTCGGCGCGTCTCGACCCCGAGAACGCGTGCCGCTTGCGCTTCGAGCGCCTGAGCCCGCTGCAGCTCAGCGAGGCGCTGGCTCTGCTGGGGCGCGAAGGCATCGACGTGGAGGCCGTCAACACGGAACGCGCCACCCTGCAAGACGTCTTCCTCGCATTGACGGGCCGGGGAGCACGATGAATTTCGTCGGCCTCTGGACGCTGATCAAGCGTGAGATGAAGCGCAGCTTCCAGATCATCAACCAAGTGATCTGGCCGCCGATCATCTCCACGCTGCTCTACGTCTTCGTCTTCGGTTTGGCGCTGGGCAGCCGCATCAAAGGCATCCAAGGCGTGAGCTATGCGCAGTTCCTCTTGCCGGGCCTGGTGATGATGCAGGTGATCGACGGCGCTTACGGCGAGTCCTCGAGCTCCATCTTCCAGGCGCGCTTCACCTATGCCATTCAGGAGATGCTGGTGGCACCGATGAGCGCGGGGGAGATCGTCTTCGGCTATGTCTTCGGCAGCGTGCTGCGCACGTTTCTGATCGCCAACGCGATCATGGTGCTGGGTGTTCTGCTCTTGCACACCACGCCCACGTCATGGGGACTCTACGTGGCGGTGCTGGTGCTGGTGGCGGTGCTCTTCGCTTCGCTGGGGATCATCTTCGGGTTGATGGCGGAGAAGTACGACAACATCGCGGTGCTGACGACCTTCGCCATCACGCCGCTGGTCTTCGTGGGCGGCGTCTTCACTTCGATTCACCTCCTGCCGCCCGTGGTAGCGCATCTCTCGCTGCTCAACCCGATCTTCTACACGATCGACGCCTTCCGCTACAGCTACACAGGGCAGTCGGACGTGGGCCTAGCCATCTCGCTCCCCGTGGTGGGGGCGATGACGGCGGCGGCGTATGCGATCGCCTATGCGATGGTGCGAGCGGGGTACAAGTTGCGCACATGAGTGGGAACGTTGCGGCTGAGTCGTCGTTCGAGCGCGATCTCGAGACCCATCTGACGGCGCTGATGGAGGGTCGGCTCGAGGCGCTGCGCGAGCAGTTTCGCGCGGAGTCGTGGGTGCTCTTGGGACGCCTGTTGCCCGCGACGTGGGAGCAACGCGCGCGTGAGGAAGCCTGGGGGGTGCTGGAGCGGCGCGGCGTGCGCCGTGATCTCACCGTGCCGGAGACCGGAGACTCCCCCCGTCGTATGCGCAACGTCCGCCAGAGCGAAATCGCAGCGGAGGCGAACGTCCTGCCCAGCCTCTACTACGCGGACGCGACGCGCCTTCTGGTCTCCGCGGTCGCCGAGTGCCGGGTGACGCTCTGCCCCTTCGTGCCGGAGCGTTTCGTGCTCGCCGCGATGTCGCGCGCCGGCGATACGCACGGCTGGCACTGGGACGACTATGCCTACTCGCTGGTCTACCTGATCGATGCGCCGCCGCTCGATGCCGGCGCCGCCGTGGAGTATCTGCCCGGCGTCCCCTGGGAGAAGCGGCGCCCCCGCGTGGATGAGCACGTGGCCGCGGGGCGCCTGCGCTCGCGGCGCGTGGAGTCGGGCGAGGCGTATCTGCTCAAAGGGGACTCGACCCTCCACCGGGTCGCTCCGCTCGAGCGCGACGCAATGCGCGTGGTCTACGCCATGGCCTACGCCCATCCCGACGATCTCACGCGTCCGATTACGCACGAGACCACCGAGGCGCTCTACCGCTGAGCTCCGGTCACGACTCCGTGAAGAAGGGGTTGTGCCTGCGTTCCTGCGCGATCGTCGTCGGGGGCCCGTGTCCGGGCAGTACCACGCTCTGCTCGTCGAGCGAGAAGAGGCGCATGCGCACGCCATGCAGGATGTCGTCATAGGTGGAGGCGTCGCCCATGGCCCCTCCCACGCTCCCGGCGAAGAGCGTGTCGCCCGTGAAGACGAGATTGCGGAAGAGATAGCAGACGCTGCCGTCGGTGTGTCCGGGCGTGTGAAGCACGCGGATCTCCGCCTCGCCGAAGGGCACGTGCTCGCCATCGTGCAGCTTCATCGCGCGGTGTTCCAGCGGGCCGATGGCGAAGGCATCGTTGCGGTGGATGAGGATCTGCGCCTCGGGGAAGGCGCGAGCGACGTCGGCAGTGGCGTCGCAGTGGTCGGCGTGCTTGTGCGTGATTAGCACGTAGCGTAGATGGAAGGGCCCGTCGGCCACGGCGCGCAGCAGGCGTTCCGGCATGCCCGCGGGGTCGACCAGGGCCGCGATGCGCGTCTGCTCCAAGAAGAGTAGGTAGCCGTTACTGGGATGCGGCGCGTTGATGTGATGGCGCACGTCGCTGGGCATGGCGGTCGCCGGATGCCAGCGCTGGAAGACGGCGTCGGCGAACTTTCCGGGATCCAAGCCGAGCGCGCGCGCGATGCGCCGCGCCTGCTCCTCCGTGGGTTGCTCTCGTCCATCGGCCACGGCACGCAGGAGGGTTACCTCGAGGTCGGCCTCGCGTGCCAGGGCGGCGGCGTCCTTCCCCGTTCCTCGCCGCGCCTTGCGCATGATGTCGGTATAGTCGTCTTCGAGGGGAGGCATGCGGGGCGCTTCGCCCCGCACGGCAACCGGGACCTGGCCCCTGCGGGTTGAAAGAGGCGCACCATGGAGAAGGTCATCATCATCGGCTCCGGCCCCGCCGGACTCACCGCTGCGCTCTACAACGCGCGAGCCAACCTCTCGCCGCTGGTCCTGGCGGGCGGCCTCTACGGCGGACAGCTCATGCTGACCACCGAGGTCGAGAACTATCCCGGCTTCCCCGAGGGCGTCATGGGCCCCGACCTGATGGAGCGCTTTCGCGTGCAGGCCGAGCGCTTCGGGGCGCGCATCCGCAACGAGGACTGTACCAAGGTGGACTTTGGAGCTGAACGTATCCGGGTGTGGGCGGGAGACGAGGAGTTCGAGGCCGAGTCGGTGATCGTGGCCACCGGCGCCTCGGCGCGCTGGCTGGACCTGCCCAACGAAGTGCGGCTGCGCGGGCGCGGCGTCTCTACGTGCGCAACCTGCGACGGCGCCTTCTTCCGCGACAAGGAGATCCTGGTGGTTGGCGGCGGCGACTCCGCGATGGAGGAGGCGCTCTTCCTCACGCGCTTCGGGAAGCGCGTGCGCGTCATCCACCGGCGCAACGACCTGCGGGCCAGCAAGATCATGAGCGATCGCTGCCTGGCGCATTCGAAGATCGAGTTCATCTGGAACAGCGTCGTCCAAGATGTGACGGGCGACCCGGTGATGAGCGGCGCCCTGGTGAAGAACGTCGTCACGGGAGAGGTCACCAAGCTCGATGCCGATGCGCTCTTCATCGCCATCGGTCACGACCCGAATACCGCGGTCTTCCGCGGCCAGCTCGAGCTCGACGACGCGGGCTATATCCGCTCCGAGGACGGGGTCACCACCAACGTACGCGGCGTCTTCGTCGCCGGCGACGTCTTCGACCAACGCTATCGTCAAGCGGTGACGGCGGCGGGAAGCGGGTGTCGAGCCGCCCTCGAAGCGGAGAAGTATCTCGAGCATTGCGCGGCGGTCCAGAGCATAGAGGTGTAGGCGGCGCATGACGGCGCAGCGGGTGCTGGTGACCGGGGCCTCCGGCTTCATCGGCTCCGCAGTCGTACGGGAGCTCCTCGAGCGCGGTCACCGCACGCGCGTGCTCTACCATGAACGCAAGCCCTCGTTCGGCGAGGGCGTCGAGGCGGTGCAAGGCGACGTCACCGATGCCGCCACGCTCGCGGCGGCTGTGGATGGCTGCAGCGCGATCGTCCACGCCGTGCAGTTCGCCTCATCGCCGGTGGAGCAGCCGCGCAAGGGGCTGACGTTCGAGCGCGTCGATCTCGGCGGCGTGCGCAATCTCCTACTTCACGCAAAACCTGTAGGGATCACGCGCTTCATCTATCTGAGCGGGCTGGGGCTCTCGGAGACTTCGACGCTGCCGAGTCACCGCGCCAAAGCCCTCGCCGAGCGTGCGATCCGCGAGAGCGGCCTGCGCTTCACGTTCATCAAGCCGTCGCTGGTGGCCGGGGAGGGCAGCCGCTCCGTGCGGACGCTGGCGAAGCTGATCCGCGAGGCTCCCGTCATTCCGTTGATCGGCGACGGCTCCAGCAAGGTCCAGCCGGTCTACGTCGGCGACGTGGCACGCCTGATCGTCGATGCGCTGGAGAGTCCCGCCGCGGCCGACCGCGCCATCGAGATCGGTGGCCCCGAAGTGATGACGATGAAGGGGCTGATGCTCCGCGTGGCTGCGCTGATGGGCGTGCGCAAGTTGGCGCTGGCCGGTCCGCTGCCGCTGATCATACTCGCGGCGGCGTTGGCGCAATGGCTGCCCAATCCGCCGATCTCTCCCGACGCGGTGCGCTTTCTCACCACGGATGCGAACGCCGACAACGCGGCGCTCTCCGAGCTCTTTCCAGCGTTCCGCTTGACGCCGCTGGACGAGGCGCTGCGCCGCAGTCTGGCGTAAGCGGAGGGCCCGTGCGGACTATGCGCGCGTGGAGCAATCGGCGCCGACCAGCGCCTCGATCTCCTCGATCTCACGTGGGATCGACTCGCTGATGTTCTCGCAGCCGCTCTGGGTCACCACGATGTCGTCCTCGATGCGTACGCCGATGCCCTTCCAGCGCTCAGGGACGTCGAGATCGGCATGGATGTAAATGCCGGGCTCCACGGTCAGCGCCATGCCAGGCTCCAGTTTGCGCCACTCGCCGCCGACCTTGTAGGCGCCCACGTCGTGGACGTCGAGGCCCAGCCAGTGCCCCGTGTTGTGCATGAAGAAGTCGAGGAACTTCTCCTGCTCGATCAGCGAGTCGACGTCGCCCTGGAGCAGACCCACGTCCACCAGTCCCTCCGTCACCACGCGAACGGCGGCTTCGTGGTAGGCGCGGAAGGAGTTCCCGGGCTTGACGGCCTCGATGCCGGCCTTCTGCGCGCGGAGAACGATCTCGTAGATAGCGCGCTGCTCCGCGCTGTACCGGCCGTTCACCGGCCACGTGCGCGTGACGTCGGTGGCGTAGACGTCCAGCTCGCAGGCGGAGTCCACCAGCAGCAGTGTCCCGTCGGCCAACTCGTCACGGTTGGTGTTGTAGTGCAGGATCGTGGCGTTGTGGCCGGCGCCGCAGATGGAGGGGTAGGCTAGGGCCTGAGCACCGCGCGCCGCGTACTCGTACTCCATGCGCGCCTCGACGGCGTACTCGCCGATGCCCGGGCGCGTGTTGCGCATCCCTGCCAGGAAGCCTTCGCGAGTGATCGCGGCGGCGCGCCGCATGATCTCGATCTCCTCGGGGGTCTTGACGAGACGCATCTCGGCAAGCGGGATCCGCGGATCGTGGAACTCGGTGGGTGCCACTACGCCCTTGCGCACCTGCCGGCGCAACTGCTTCACCGCCTCCAGCACCGTGCGGTCCATCGTCTCGCTTTCGCCCAGCGTGTACCAAAGGCGCTCGTGGCCCGCCAGCAGCTCCGGCAGGCGCTGGCTCAGCTCGCCGATCGGGTAGGCTTCGCCGGCGCCGAAGCGCTCTTTTGCGCCGTCGACGCCCACGCGGCGGCCGTTCCAGATCTCCATCGTCCGGTCGAGCGGGAGGACGAAGAGCACCGTGCGCGGCGCGGGCAGGCTGGTCATCACGAGCACGGCGTCCGGCTCCGGCCACGCTGTGAGGTAGTGCAAGTCGCTCGACTGGCGGTACTCATACTGCGTGTCGTTGCTGCGGGTTTGATGGGGGGCGGCCGGAATGACGGCGACGCCCCCGTTCAGCTTTCCTCGAAGGGTGTCACGGCGTTGGGCGAAGGTGCTCATGACAAAGCTCTTTGCCCGTTCGAGGTGGGCAATCCTCGGAAGTCCGCCTCACCGGGCGCCGCTAGCGCAACGGCCTCGACACCGTCGTCGAGAGGCAGCCCCTCACCGTCAACGGCTTCCACTGCGGTGTCGGCGCTGGTCTGGAAGGTGGCGGCGAGATCGCGCAGGGCGCTGGCGCGCTCCTCGAGCTCGCGGCTGGTGGAGACCAGCGAGCCGGCCTGCTCGAGCACGCTGCGGGCCTGCACTGCGCCGCTCTCGCTGGCCGCGGCCACATGGTCGATCGACTGCTTCTGCTCGCGAGCGGCGATCGCCACCTGTTCCATGCGGACGGAGACTTCGCCCACAGCATCGGAGAGTTCGCGAGCGGAGTTCGCCTGGCGCTGCGCGGCGTCGGATGCGGTACGGGTCATCTCCATCATGTGGCGCGCGACCTGGGATATCTCCGTGCCGGCGGCGGCCTGGCTCTCCGAGCGTAAGCGTACCGTGGTGAGCGTTTGGGCGACCGAGGAGATGGATGTCACGATGTGCTCGATCGCCGAGGCGGCATGCTTAGCCAAACCATCGCCGCGCTCCGCGGCCTCACCGCTCTTCTCACTGACCGACGCCACGCGCTGAGCGTTGCGCTGCATCTCGAGCACCAGCGTCGCAATCTCGCGCGAGGAGCGCGAGGATTGCTCGGCGAGCTTGCGCACTTCGTCGGCGACGACGGCGAAGCCGCGTCCGTGCTCACCGGCGCGCGCCGCCTCGATGGCGGCGTTGAGGGCCAGCAGGTTGGTCTGATCGGCGATCTCGTCGATCAGCGCCACGACCTCGCCGATGCGCTGCGAGGCCGCTTGAAGCGCATCCATCTCCTTGCTCACCTCGCGCAGCGTTGCGGCCACCTCGCCCATCGACTTCGCCAACTGTTCCACGGAGCCGCCGCCCTCGGCGGCGGAGGCCGCGGCGGCCGTCGATTGCTCGTTGGCGGCGCGCGCGTCGGCCGCCATCTCCATCGCGCTGCGATCGAGCTGGGTGGCGGTACCGGCGGCCTCCTCGGCAGTCGTCGCCAGCGAGGCGACGTTGGCGTTGAGGTCACCGACGGAGTTCGCAAGCTCGGAGACAGTGGCCGCCATCTGACCAAGCGAGCTTGCCACCGACTCCGCGTTCTGGGAGACGACGTCGGCGCTGGCGCCGATCTCCACGGCGGCCGCCGACGACTCCTCGACGAGCGCAGCCTGCGCGCTCACGGCTTCCTGCAGCTCGTGACCGCTGCGGCTGGAGCTGGTCGAGGCGCCGGAGAGCGCGAAGGCCGCCTCTTTGATCGAGTTCACCGTGGCTGCAAGTCTCTCGACGACGTCATTGGATGCCGATTGGAGGCGCGCCAGCGCGTGGTTACCTTCAACGGGAAGGCGAACGGTGAGATCTCCGGCTCCTACGGCCTCGAGCTCCGATACGATTCCCGCCAGCGTACGGCGCGAGGAGCGCACGAGCCACACGCCGCTGCCGATGGTGAACAACAGCAAGAGGGCGAGCACGGCGATGGTGGCCAGTGCCGCGACGTTGAAGGCGCTGCGTACCGAACCCATGCGCTGCTCGCTCAGCGCCTGGGCACTCGAGCGTGCGCGCGTGCCCATCGATTCGAGGTTTTGATAGGTGAGCGTCGTCGCGCCAAGCGCCAGCTTGCGGGCCTGCGCCGTCTTCCCTCCCAGCGCGATGTCGGCGACTCTGTTGACTTGAGTGAAGAAGGCCCCCAGCGACGACGCGTACTGGTCGTAGGCGTTCTGCATGTCCTTGTTGGTATCGCCTTCGATCCACATCTTCGCACGCGACGTAGCCTGGTTCTCGCCCGTGGTCATGCCCTGCAGCGCCATCGCGGCGTCGCTGCCGTGGGATCCCACGCCCACCAGCATGCTCTGGTAGACGTTGTCCAGCGCGAGCAGCGAGTCGTCGAGGTAGCCGAGGTGAACGACGGAGCGCGTGTAGATCGTCTCGATCTGCCCGCGATCGACGACCATGCGCCAGAGGGAGACACTGCCCACGAGCACTGCGGCGCAGAGCAGAATAGTGAAGATGAGGGTGATAGTCTTCTCGAGACCCAGACGTTGCATGAAGGGTTATCTCCTCAAGGAAGTCAGGAGGTCGGAGAGCCGGGATGATTGAGAGCGTCGGAGGCCCGCCGCAAGGCCGCGGCGGATGTCTCGATGCCCCATTCGATGCGCCCCTCGTTCCCCGCGACGAGCGGCTTGGCGATGGCCGGCAGAGTCCCCGTCCCGCCGCCTGTGCCGTAGATGACGTTGAACGGACCGTCGGCGCCGCGTACGATGAGCGCACTCGCGGCGTCGAGCTGCGCAGCATCCGGCATGGTGCCTGCAGCGATACGCGCATCGCTTCGCGCCGCGCTCCGCTCGAACGCCTGGACAGCGGAGCGCAGCGGTTGCAGATCGATGGGAAGATCGCTGCGCTTCACATCGAGCGAGAGGCTGCGCAGCGCCGCGTCGAGCGTTGGGCCGTAGGCGCTCCAGCGCTGCGGCAGAGACGCAGCATCGGCTAGCCGCAGGGCGAGCGTACCGATCACTTGCGCCAGCTCGCGATGGCGCGCGTAGCCAGGATCGCCGAACGTCCCCATCCAACGCGCATCGTCGAACGCGGAGCCGTCGACGCCGTAGGGTCCGGCGAAGCGCACGCCGATCGTCGCGACGCCGGCTTCGTAGGCGAAGATCGCGGCGTCACCGGTGGTGAGCGGTAGATCAGTCCCTCCGCCCCAGCGCGCCGCCAGCGTGCTGCCCCCACCGTCTGGAACGGCCGCTGCGCTCTCGCGCACCAGTGGCGCCAACGGAGCGAGAGCACCCGCTTCGAAGCGCGAGCCGGTGACGCAGGTATCGCAGTCGATGTATGCCGCGATCCGTCCGGGCAGCTGGTGCTCGAAGGCCAGAGCGTAGGCCCCCGTCGAGCCGATCTCCGCGCCATCGAGGCCGGTGACGACGATCGTGCGCCGCGGACGCCAACCGGCGCGGTAGAGATAGCCCAAGCCGCGCGCTACCTCGACGAGCGTGGCGATACCGCTCGCGTCGTCGGCGGCGCCGTAGGCCCAGGCGTCGCGGTGGGAGCCGATCACAACGGCGTCGCGGGGGTCCTGCCCCGGAAGCATGGCAACGACGTTGGTCAACCGCGCGATGCGGCGCTTGAGCAGGACGTCGAGGTGGACCATGCCGCCGCGGCCCAGGTGGTAGGCGGCGGGCAGCCCGCCGCGCCAGCGGGTGGGGGCCTCGCTGCCGGGAATGGCCGCCAGCAGCCGTTGGGCGACTGCGGGCGTCACGGGCAGCACGGGAATCTTCAGCGGTACGCGAGTCGTCACGTTGACGCGCCGCGCCGAGCCCATCGGCCGCCAAGGGCCGGCGGGGAGCGCCGTTCCCCGGCCCGTGCCGTCATCCGCGGGATCGGGGTAGAGGATCACGCCTGCCGCCCCGGCGCGCTCGGCATTTTGCGCCACGTCGCCGGCGTGGCCAGCGCCGTTGCGCAGCAGCGCGATTGCGCCCTTGACCTCCACACCCGCCCGAACGAGGGCGGCGAAGTCCTCGGCACTGCCGCGATCGGCGTAGACCAGCGGGGCGCGCACGTTACCGTCGGGACTGCCGTAGGCGAAGGGAATGCCGGCATCAGCTCGCGGGGCATCCGTATCATTGGCGTCCGCCGACTCGCGGAGATCGAAGCGCACTCTCTGCGGTGCGAGCAGCTCGAGCTCGATGCGCTTGGGCCACTCGAGCGGCGCGGGAAACTGGGCAAGCTCGGTCTGCCAGCCGAACGACCTCAGGCGATCGGCCATCCAACGGGCGCTCTCGCCATCGCCCCAACTGCCATCGAAGCGCGCTTGCGCGGTGAGCGCGGAGAGCGATGCCGCGGCCCCCTGCGCCGTTGGCAACGTCAGATAGGTCTGCTCCAAGCCCAGCTCGCGGGCGATGCCCTGCTGGTCGAAGCCGTAGAGTGGACGTTCGGCCGCGCGGGCGGAGGCAGCTATTGCCATGCAGAGCAGACAGGCCGCGATGCCGAAAAGGGGACGCATGATGCTCCGATCCGTGGATGGTGACGTTCCTTCAACGGTTTTCGACCAACGGCTCGCCGACTTGGAGGCCCCGATACCCGTTTGGTCGAGAAATTTTGGCGCGCCGCGGGCTCGGCATCCCATTCGCGCTTGACGGCGACGCGCTCGCCGTGACGATAATGACATCATGGCCCGCGCAGCAGTGACACCCTCGACGCCGCAAGGGACGTGGAGCCTACGCTCCATCGGCGTCATCGCCTTCGGCCACGGCACCAGCGATTTCTACAGCGGCATGGTGCCGCTCTTGATCTTCTACCTCGTGATCAAGCAGCAGCACCTCTCGCCGTTTCTCCAAGGCGTCGCCGGGTTCGCCTGGTACCTCACGTCGTCGATCGTCCAGCCTCTCTTCGGCTGGTACTCCGATGCGCACGGCCGCTGGTGGTTCCTTCCCGTTGGCGTGCTGCTGACCGTGACGGCCGTCGGAGCAATCGGCTTCACGCACGACTACCCTACGCTCTTGGCGTTGATCGCCGTCGGCGGGCTGGGCTCCGCCATCATGCACCCCGAGGCGGGGAAGTACGCAGCGCAGGTAGGCTCGCTCCGCCACGGCAGCGCGATCTCGATCTTCCAGATCGGCGGCCAGGTCGGCTTCGGCATCGGCCCCGCGCTCATTGCGTATCTGCTGGTGCACCAGGGTGGTTCGGCTACGGCGCTCGCGGCGATCCCTGGCCTCGTGGCGGTGGCCGCGCTGCTCTGGGCGATGCCGCACGTCGATGCCCGTGCGCGAGCCGGCGCGCGTGTGCGCACCGGGAGCGCAAGCTTTGGCGGCGCGGCGAGTAGTACGCTCGATATCTCGCTCTTGGTCGGCAGCACGGGTCTGCGTTATCTGGCGACGGCGGCCTTCATGACCTACCTGCCCAATGTGCTGATCGCGCGCGGCGAGTCGCTGGTGACGGCTGGACAAGTGGTGACGGCCTTCCTGCTCGTCAGCAGCATCGGCCTCTTCGCCGGCGGGTTCCTGGGAGATCGCTTCGGCCACCGCGCCGTCTCCTTCGTGAGCCTGGCGTTGGCCGTTCCAGCGCTGGTTGGTTTCTTCGTGTTCCCTGCCGCCACGGGCATGCTCTGTCTGCTTGTGGGCTCGGTGCTCCTTGCCGTGCAGAACGCTCCGGGCGTTGCGCTGACGCAGGCGCTGATGCCGCGTAACTTGGGCATGGCGCTGGGGTTGATGAACGGCGTGGCCTTCGGCGCCGGCTCGGCGTTGGTGGCGTTGCTCGGGATGCAGGTAGAGCGTATCGGGGCCGCAGGTACGCTCTACGGCGTGGCCTTCGTTCCGTTGGCCGCCGCCGCGTGCTTCGCGATGGTCGGCCGCCGCCGCGCGCGTCCGGCTGGGCCTAATGGCTATCTGCTTGACACACGTCGCGAAAGATCATAGGCCCGCTTGTACTGTGTGCCGCCGCGGCCTCGATCGGGAGCTTATATATGACTGTTCTTGAATGGAGCTAGATCTTGCCGACGTAGCGCCCGAAGTTGAGCGTGCCTGAGGGATCGAAGGCGCGCTTGATCTCGCGCATCCGCCCGAGAGCGCTGGGCTCGCCGCCCCAGACGGGGAGCTCGCGGCGTGCCCATTCGGGGGCGTGCAACAGGCGCGCGCCGGGGGACTGCGCGCGAATCGTCTCGTCGCAGAGCGGGAGCGAGGTGCGGAGAGCGTGGCCCGTGGCCGAGGAGAGGCGCACGAGCAGCTCGCCGCCTAGCATGTCGGCGGCGTAGTCGACGGCCATCTGCTCGGCTGCGGCGAGGCGGTCGAGCATCGCCGACCAATCGCCCAGCCGCTCCATGTCACCGCGGATGCGGTAGGCCGCCGATCGGCCGCCGATCTCCGCACCCCAGAGATCGTTCACCTGCGCGAGTGCGGCATCCGCCTGCGGGCCGTCGAAGATCGCCGCGCCTGGGACTCCGGCGGCGCCAAGCGCGCTTCGCAGCTCGCGCGTGGCGCGGTCGATCTCGCCGTTCGCTCCCTCCAGCGAGATCGCGATGCGCCCGTCCTCGCCGCGTTCCCACGGCAGCTCGCCCTCCCAGCCGCGCAGAACCACGGCGGCGCTCGGCCGCAGAACCAGCGCGTCCAGACGCGCGAGGATCGCGGGAAGCGTCCCCTTGGGAAGCGCGGCGGCCACGAAGCGGCGTGACGGCCTAAGCGGCAAGACTTTGAAGTTGGCACGCAGGATGATCCCGAGCGTTCCCAGTGCCCCCGTGTGCAACTTGCCGAGGTCGTAGCCGGTGACGTTCTTGACGACCATGCCGCCGGAGAAGGCCTCCGTGCCGTCGACGAGCGCTACTCGCAAGCCGATGAGCAGATCGCGTGGGCGCCCGTAGGTGCCGGCGCGCCACCCGGCGTGACCCGTGGCCAGCAGTCCGCCGACGGTACCGCGCGTGGGGAGTGCGCCGTCCAAAGGAAGATGCTGTCCCGCTCGGGCAAGCGCAACCGACAGCTCGGCCAGTGTAGTCCCAGCTTCGACGGAGATGGTAAGGTCGTGTGGATCGTAGGCATGGATGCCGCGCAGCAGCTCGAGCGAGAGCACCACATCGATGCGATGCGGCGGGTGCCCCAGGGCCTGTGCGGTGCCGCCGCCGTACGGCACGACGCTGAGTCCGCTGGAGCTGCAGGCACGCAGCGCAGCGGCGACGGCCGCGTGGGTGCGAGGGCGCACCGCTGCGCGAGCGCGTTGCTCGCCGATACGGTAGACGCCCGCTTGGGAGCCTTCAACGAACTCGAGATCGGTGATTTCGCGCAATGGCGCGAAGGCTTCAGTGAGCACTGCCCACCCGCACCTCGGCGCAGGAGGCGCCGCTGGGGAAGATCTTCCCGGGGTTGAAGAGCGTCTGAGGGTCGAACGTGTCGCGCAGGCGTACCATCGCCGCGAGGTCCTGCGTGGAGAAGACCAGCGGCAGCGCCTCGCGCTTCTCGTAGCCTATGCCGTGCTCGCCGGAGATCGTGCCGCCAAGCGCGATGCAGCGTTTGAGTATCTCCGTCCCCGCGCGCACGACCGCCTCCACTTGCCGCGGGATGCGGCGGTCGAAGAGCAGCAATGGATGGAGGTTCCCGTCACCGGCGTGGAAGACGTTGCCGACGATGAGGTCGTGGTCGTGCGAGATATCCTCGACGGCGCGCAGGGCCTCAGGCAAACGCGTGCGCGGCACCGTGGCGTCTTGAATATAGTAATTCGGAGCGAGGCGGCCGATGGCGCCCGCGGCGCCCTTGCGCGCCGCCCAGAGCGCATCCCGCTCGACCTGCGTGCGCGCGGCGCGCCACGCCAGCGCGCCGCCGTCCTTGGCGATCCGCGCGATGGCGTGCTCGGCCTCCTCGGCGCCTTCGTGCGAGCCCGCGACTTCGACGAGCAGGACGGCTTCGGCGTCCTGTGGATAGCCGGCATGAAAGGCCTCCTCGACGGCCTTGATCATCACGCGGTCCATCATCTCGAGTGCCGTGGGCAATAAGCCGTGCCCGATGATCTCGCTGACCGTGGCGGAGGCGGCGTCCAGCGAGTCGTAGACGGCGAGGAAGACGCGTGTCTCCTCCGGCAGGCGGCGCAGTCGAACCTCGATCTCCGTGACGATCCCCAGCGTCCCCTCGCTGCCTACGAGTACACCGGTGAGGTCGTATCCGGGGTCGTCTTGATGACAGCGGTAGACTTCGCCGTCGTCGGCCACGAACTCCAGTCCCAGTACGTTGTTCGTGGTGACGCCGTACGAGAGGCAATGCGGTCCGCCGGCGTTGGTACCGACGTTGCCGCCGATCGAGGAGATCTTCTGACTCGAGGGGTCGGGTGCGTAGAAGAGGTCGTGCGGGTTAGCGGCCTCGGAGAGTCTGAGATTCATCAGCCCGGGCTGCACGCGCGCGCGCCGGCGGCGCGTGTCGATCTCTAAGATGCGGTTCATGCGCGCGAGAGAGATGACGACGCCGCCGCGTTGCGGCACGGCGGCTCCGCAGAGGCCGGTGCCCGAGCCGCGCGCCACGATCGGTGCTCCGTGCTGGCGGCAGATGCGCACGGCGCGTGCGACGTCTTTGGTATCCCGCGGCAGAATCGCCGCAGGCGGCAGCGAGTCGCCGGAACGGTAGCCGTCGTACGCATAGACACGCAGATCCTCGGGCTGGTGAAGTACCGCCTCGGGACCGAGCGCCGCGATCAGATCGCCGACGAGATCGTTCATCCCACTCGCTCCGTTTCACTTCGCTCGCGGGAGCCCTGTTTCACCGAAGTCCCTCCGGGGGCGCAATTGCGCGAGACGCAATTGCTCATCCCACTCGCTCCGTTTCACTTCGCTCG
>SCRA01000030.1 GCA_004297985.1 bacterium
CGCCGCGCCGTAATGGTGGCGGGATATGCCCGCACCCCAACGCATCCTCGTCATCGGCTCCGGCCCCATCGTCATCGGCCAAGCAGCAGAGTTCGACTACGCGGGGGTCCAGGCGTGCAGGGCGTTACGCGAGGAAGGGCGCCACGTCATCCTCGTCAACTCTAACCCCGCGACGATCATGACGGACACCGAGGTGGCCGACGCGGTCTACCTCGAGCCGCTGACCGTCGAGTCGATCGAACAGATCATCGCCAAGGAGCGCCCCGAGGCGCTGCTGCCGACGCTGGGCGGTCAGACCGGGCTGAACCTCGCCGTCGAGCTCGCCGAGGCCGGCGTCCTTGCACGGTACAACGTCCAACTGCTGGGCACGCCTCTGGAAGCCATCCAGCTCGCCGAGGACCGCAAGCGTTTCAAGGAGATGATGCTCGCCATCGGCGAGCCCGTGCCGCAGAGCGCGGTCATCGAGTCCGTGGAGCAAGGTCTGACCTTCGCCGAACGGGCCGGCTACCCGCTCATCATCCGCCCCGCCTATACGCTGGGCGGCACGGGCGGCGGCGTTGCGCACGACCGCAACGAGTTGGGGGAGATCCTGCACAGCGGCCTCTCCGCTTCGCTAATCCACCAGGTACTACTCGAGACTTCGCTGCTAGGCTGGAAGGAGCTCGAGTACGAGGTCATCCGCGATGCCGCCGACAACTGCATCATCGTCTGCAACATGGAGAACCTCGACCCGGTGGGCGTCCATACGGGCGACTCCATCGTCATCGCGCCTTCGCAGACGCTCTCCGACGTCGAGTATCAGAAGCTGCGCAGCGCCTCGCTCAAGATCATCCGCGCGCTGAAGGTCGAAGGCGGCTGCAACATCCAGTACGCCGTCCATCCCGAGACGGGCGCCTACATGATCATCGAGGTCAATCCGCGCGTCAGCCGCAGCTCGGCGCTGGCTTCGAAAGCTACCGGCTACCCGATCGCCAAGATCTCGGCGAAGATCGCGCTGGGGCGCACGCTCGACGAGATTCCCAACCCCATCACCGGCGTCACCAAAGCCGCCTACGAGCCTACGCTCGACTACTGCATCGTCAAGATCCCGCGTTGGCCGTTCGACAAGTTCCCGCGGGGCGACACGCGCCTGGGAACGCAGATGAAGTCGACGGGCGAGGCGATGGCCATCGGGCGCACGTTCGGCCAAGCGTTGCTCAAGAGCGTGCGCGGCCTCGATCTCGGCCGTGAGACACTCACCAAGTTGCAGTTCGCGGACTGGAGCGAGGACGAGCTCCAGCACGTCCTCGCCAACGCCACGCACGAGCGCCTCTTCGCGCTCTCCGAGTGCCTGCTGCGTGGCTGGAGCCTGGAGCGTATCCATACGTTGACGGCGATCGATCCGTTCTGGCTCTACGAGATCGCCGAGTTGGTCGAACGCGAGCGCACCTTCGCCGCCGATCCCACGCCCGAAGCGGCACGCGCGCTGTACATAGACGGCTGGTCGACGCGTGCCATCGAGCACCTCGGCGGTCCGCGCGCCGTGGATCTTTCGCGCGAACTGATCGCAGGCGGCAAAGGGGGCGACGCTTTCCGCGTCGTCGATACCGCCGCTGCCGAGTTTCCCGCGCGCTCGCCCTACTACTACCTCTCGCGCGGTGAGATGGACGAGCTGCGCAAGACCAGCGGCGAGTCGATCGTGGTCGTCGGCAGCGGCCCCATTCGCATCGGCCAAGGCATCGAGTTCGACTATTCGTGCGTCCATGCAGCGTGGGCGCTGCACGATGCCGGACGCGCCAGCGTCATCATCAACAACAACCCCGAGACGGTTTCCACCGACTTCGACATCGCGGATGTGCTGGTCTTCGAGCCGCCGGGGCCCGACGAGGTCGAGGCACTCGTACGCATGTCCGGTGCGTCGGGCGTCATGCTCGCCTTCGGCGGGCAGACGGCCATCAATCTTGCCGAGCAGCTGTTCGATCGCGGCGTCCCCATCGTCGGCTCGAGTCGCCAGGCGCTGGACTTGGCGGAGGATCGCGAGAAGTTCGACGCCGTGCTCCAGCGGTTGGGTGTTGCGCGCCCCGCCGGTCATACCGCAAAAACGTTCCGCGAGGCACGTGCCGTGGCGCGCGAGCTCGGCTTCCCCGTGCTGGTCCGCCCGTCGTACGTGCTCGGCGGCCGCGCCATGGAGATCGTCTACAACGAAGGGCAGTTGGCGGCATACGCCGAGTCGGCGCCGCCTATCCGCCCCGGCGCACCGTTGCTGGTCGACAAGTACCTCGCGGGGCTGGAGGTGGAAGTCGACGCCGTCTACGACGGCGAGGACATTCTCATCCCCGGCATTTTCGAGCACGTCGAGCGGGCCGGCATTCACTCCGGCGATTCGATCGGTGTCTATCCCACGCAGACCGTCTCCGAGGAGATGCAACAGACGATCGCGCGCACCACGCGCGAGATCGCGCACGAGCTGGGGATCCGCGGTCTGATCAACATCCAGTACATCGTCTCCGACGGTCACCTTTTCGTGATCGAAGCCAACCCGCGCGCCAGCCGCACGGTGCCCATCATCTCGAAGGTCACGGGGTGCAACCTCGTCGCAGCGGCCACGCGTATCGCGCTGGGTGAACGGCTGCGTGATATGCCGTACGGCACGGGGCTGCTGCCGCGCGTTCCGTTCGTCGTCGTCAAGGTGCCGGTCTTCTCGTTCACCAAACTGCGCGGCGTCGAGACGATCCTGGGTCCGGAGATGAAGTCGACAGGTGAGGTGCTCGGCATCGATCCCACGTTTGCCGGCGCGCTGCGCAAGGGATTCCGCGCTGCGGGCATTCGCATCCCGGGGCGTGAGGCGCGCGTGCTCGCCTCGATCGCAAACGAGGAGAAGGACGCCGCGCTGCCGCTGCTGCGCCGCCTGGCGGATCTCGGGTGCCGGATGCATGCCACGCCCGGTACCTTTACGATGATGACGGAGGCCGGCATCGCCTGTCAGCCCGTCAATAAGATATCGGAGCCCAAGCCTACGGTGATCGACTTCATCGTCTCCGAGGGCGCGGATCTGGTGATCAATAATATGGCTGCCATGCGCGGGCGTGAGGCGACCGACGGGTATCGCATTCGTCGCGCCGCCGTGGAGGCCGGCGTCCCCTGCCTCACGTCGACGGACACGCTGCGCGCACTGGTGGAGGCGATGGAGAGTCAACCCTCGCCGCCGCAGTCGCTCCAGTCCTACGTCGAAGGAATCGCCGCTTCGCGGGCTCTAGCGTGAGCATCTTCGTGCTCGGCGGCGGAGAGCATATGCTGGCTTTCGTCACGCAGGCATCGGGCGACAAGGGACAGCTTCCCGTCGTGATGGTGCCGCTCGCTTGGTCTCCGCTCGGGGTCGTCGTCGGCGAAGGCTGGCAGCGCGTTCTCGTGGATGAGGACAACGTCTCCGGCTGGGTCGATCAGACCTTCGTGCCGGAGGACGAGCGCGCGTTTCTCGCCCCACTCGGCGAGCTCGACCTGCTCCGGCGCATCGGCTGGAAGGACGAGGTCCCGGATCGTCTCTCCGAGGAGCAGATCCTCAACCTCGGCGACCTGCCGGAGGACGTTATCGAGGCGCTGGGCTCGCCGATGCTCCCGATCGCACGTTGCGCCGCCTGCCGCCGCAGTTGCGTGAAGGATGAATTCATCTGGCAGGAGCGCCAACTCTGCGCTTGGGATTGGCATCGCTCCGTCTTCGGACGCCGCGGCCCGTGGCGAACGGATGCCTACAATCGCGTGC
Source organism: bacterium (assembly GCA_004297985.1). Lineage (GTDB taxonomy): Bacteria > Vulcanimicrobiota > Vulcanimicrobiia > Vulcanimicrobiales > SCRA01 > SCRA01. The sequence continues at coordinate 3,740 of SCRA01000030.1, forward strand.
AGTTCTCCGATATTCCCGCGGCCGGCTACGTCGTACCGCCTCTCGCCGAGGAGGCCGGTGCGGAGACGCTGATGCTGCTTGGGCGCGTCGATCCCGAGCTCGCGTACGACGCCGTCTCCATGCTGGTGGAGCGTCTGGGTGACGGCTCGTACATCACGGTCTCGACGGATACCGGCTGGGTACTGCTGAGAGAGCGAGCGTGAACGAGCAGATCGACGGTACGATCGGCAAGCTCCAACTTACCTTCGCCGTGCTCTTCGCGCTCTTGGTCGCCGCGCAGGTACGTGTTCAGCTCTTCGAGGCGCCGGCGCTGGCTACCAATCCGCACAACCCGCGCCAGTCCCTCTTGGCCGCCTACCGCGGCTCGATTCTCGCCTCCGACGGTACGCCGCTGGCCACCACGAAAGGTGGCGTACGTGCCTACCCGCTGGGAGCGGCTCCCGCGCAAGTCGTAGGCTACGCCTCCGCGCGTTACGGCACCTCGGGCCTCGAGGACGCCTACGACGGCGCCCTCTCCGCCACGTACGTCTCCACGGATCCCGTCGAGCAGTTTCGTCTGTTCGTCAATCCCACCCAGCGTAAGCAGGCGCACGCGCGCGGCGCGACCGTCGTCACCACCATCGAGCCGGACCTCGAGCGCTTGCTCTTCCGGCGCCTGAATCGCTACGAGGCGGCCGCTGGCGTCGTGCTCGACGCCAAGACCGGCGCGATCCTGGCCATCGCCAGCGTTCCTTCGTACGATCCCAACAAACTCGACGCGATCTTCCCCGACCTGCGCGTCGACCCGTCGAGCCCGCTGCTCGATCGTGCTCTCCAAGGGCTCTATCCACCGGGCTCGACGATGAAGATCGTCACGGCGGCGGCCGCCATCGACAGCAACACGGTCACGCTCGACTCCACGTTCTATGACCCTGGCTACCTGCAAGTCGGCAACTTTCGCATCCACAACGACGAAGACGAGGTCACCGGTACCGCCGATCTCACGACCGCCTTCGCACTCTCCAGTAACGTCGACTTCTCGCGGATCGCGCTGAAGACGGGCGTGTCGACGTTCTACGCATACCTGCGCGCCTTCGGCTTCGGCGGCGACCTTGGGCTGGCGCTGCCCGTCAGCCTCGATCACGTCCCTCCCGAGTCGAAGATCTTCAGCGGCGAGCTGGCCCAGCTCGGCTTCGGCCAAGACGATCTCCAAGTTACGCCGCTGCGCATGGCGGTGGTGGCCGCCGCGGTTGCCGGCGGCGGCGTCGAGCCGCGCCCGTTCCTGGTGCGCGAGATCAGGCTTCCGGGCGGTGGAGTCACGGAAATGAGGGCCGGGACGCTCGGCCGCCCGGTCTCGGCGGAGTCGGCAGCCGAGGTGACGAAGATGATGGTCGCCGTGGTCAAGCGTGGGACGGGGATGAGCGCAGCGATTCCAGGCGTTACCGTCGCTGGGAAGACGGGGACGGCCACCAACACGCAAGGTGCCCCGCACTCGTGGTTCGTGGCGTTCGCTCCGGCGGAAGATCCACGCTACGTAGCGGCGGTCGTCGTCGAGCACGGGGGGTACGGGGCTGCGGTCGCCGCCCCGGTGGTTCGTGACGTCTTGGCCGCGGCGCTTGGCCGCAAGTAAAAGAAGAAGAGTGCAAGAGTCGCAGCAGACGGTCTTCAACCAACGGTATCGCCTCGGGGTGCGCCTCGGCGAGGGCGGCATGGCGGTCGTCTACGAAGGCGTCGACACGCTGCTTCGCCGTCCTGTGGCGATCAAAGTCCTGCGCGAGCAGTACGCATCCGACGAGGAGTTCGTCCAGCGCTTCTATCGTGAGGCTCAATCGGCCGCATCCCTCGCTCATCCCAACGTCGTCAACGTCTACGACGTGGGGCAGGAAGGGAAGACGTACTACATCGTCATGGAGCTGGTCGCCGGCACCACGCTGGCGGAGATGATCGCCGCAGACGGACGTATCCCCGAGAACGCCGCCATCGACTACGCGGTGCAGATCTGCGCGGGTTTGGCGTACGCACACCGTCAGGGCTTCCTCCATCGCGACGTGAAGCCGGCTAACGTGCTGGTCACCAAAGACGACGTCGTCAAGCTCTCGGACTTCGGCATCGCGCGCGCCGTCTCACAGCAGACCATGGCGGTGACCCAGCCGGGGATGGTCATGGGTAGCGTCTCGTACTTCTCGCCCGAACAGGCGCAGGGTCACGAGCTCACGCAAGCCTCCGACCTCTACAGCGTGGGCGTGATGCTCTTCCAGATGGTGGCCGGCCGTCTGCCGTACGAAGGCAATTCGCCCGTCGCGGTGGCGCTCAAGCATGTGAACCAACCCATCCCCGCGATCGGCGGCGATCAGGCATCACCCGCGCTCGCCGCCGTCATCCGTAAGCTTCTGCAGAAGGATCCCAAGGCTCGCTTCCAGTCGGCACACGAGACGGCGACGGCACTGCGCGCTGCCCTCGAGCGCCCGGCGACGGCTGTCGTTCCGGGGGCCCATGCCGACACGAGCTACCCCTTTCCCGGTGTCGATCCGCGCGTGCCGCCGCCGCGGCCTGGCCGCGCCGCCGTCGAGGCGGAGGCGCCGCGCCGGAGCGTCGTGGGCGGCTGGCTGCTCGCGGCGATCCTGGTGATCGTGGCAGGCTTTGCCGGCTGGTACCTCGTGGAGAACGTCGGCTTCGGTCCGCCTGTGGCCGTCCCCGATGTGACCGACAGAGTCGATGTCCAGGCCCAGCAGATTCTCGCCGGCGCCGGCTTCAACGTGCGCATACAGCAGGTGGCGAGTACGACCGTCCCCGCATCGCACGTCATCCGCACCGAGCCGGCGGCCAACGCGCAGGCACGGAAAGGTTCGGCCATCGTGCTGGTCGTCTCCAGCGGCCTTCCTGCCGTCCAAGTGCCCGACGTCGTCGGCTACACCGTTGCCGATGCGTCGCGTCTGCTCGCCAATGCCAAGCTCAAGGTACGAGTGGCTGCGGGGCGCTACGATGCGAAGGCTCCGCCGGATACCGTTCTCGATCAGAAGCCGGCCGCGGACGGAGGCGCCCATGAAGGCGATACGGTTGCGCTGACGGCATCGAAGGGTCCGGCGCCCGTCGCCGTGCCAAGCCTTGTGGGGATGAACGTCGACGATGCCAAAGTCGCGCTGGCGCAGGCAGGCTTCACCGTGAACGTGATCTCGCGGCAGAGCAGCGACGCGATCCCCGCCAACACGATCATCTCCGAGGACCCCGGCGCGAAGAGCTTGGCGCAGAAGGGCGCCGTGGTCAACGTCGTCGTCTCCACCGGCGCCCTTCCCGCAGGCGTGCCCAATGTCGTGGGCAGCGGGCTCCAGCAGGCGCAGGCGGTGTTGGCGCAGGCCGGCCTCCAGGTTGCCGTGCAGTATACCGTCCAGCAGAACGGACAAGCCGGGAGCGTGATCGGCCAGCGGCCCGGCAGCGGCGGCTCGGTGCCCAAGGGGTCGACGGTCACGGTGATGGTCTCCGTTCCCGGCGTCGTCCCCGATGTTGCCGGAATGACGCTCGACCAGGCGCGTGCCAAGCTCGTGGAGTCGGGCTATGCGGTGGGCACCGTCACCTCCACGCCCCAAGGTCAGCCGGGGCTGATCGTGCGCTCCGATCCGGCGCAGGACGGCGAGCTCGCCCCGGGGCAGCCGGTGAACCTGGTCGTCGGTGCCACCCCTTCGTCCGGCCAGTGATCATCCTCGGCGTCGATCCGGGTTTGGTCCGGACCGGCTACGGAGCGATCGAGACCGGGCCCAACGGCGAGGGTCCGCGTCTGGTGGAGGCAGGGATCGTGGCGCCGAGCGAGCGAGAGCCGCTGGAGCGGCGCCTGGCGGCGCTCTTCGACGGCGTACGCGACGTGTTGATTGCGGTCTCGCCGGACGTCGTGGTGGTCGAGGAGCTCTACACCGTCTATCGCAATCCGCAGACGGCGATCTTGATGGGGCATGCGCGCGGCGTCTGTTATCTCAGCGCGGGTCAGGCCGGAGTATCCGTGCGCCATCTCGGCCATAGCGCCGTGAAGCGTGCGCTCGTAGGCAATGGGACGGCGAAGAAGGAACAAGTCGCCAGGATGGTCGTCGCGCTCCTGCATCTCAAAGCGGTGCCCGAGCCCAACGATGTCTCCGACGCGCTGGCGCTGGCTGTGGCCTACGCGAACGTGCACCAACACGAGGAACGGCTGCGCTCGATCGACGATGTTCTCACGGATTACGGGTATGCTCGCGGAGAGAGGCGACGAGAAGGCGCTCGTCGAGGTCGCAGGCCTCTCCTATGAGGTCTTGCTTCCGCCGTGCGTCGGCGAGAAGCTGCGCGGCAGTGAAGGGCGCACCATCACGCTGGATATCTATAGCCAGGTGCAGACCGACGGCAACGCTGGGCGCTTCGTCTTCTTTGGATTTACCAACGCCATCGAGCGCGAGTTCTTCGAGGCGCTCTTGACGGTGTCTAGCATCGGGCCGAAGTCCGCCTGCCGCGCTTTCAGCGCGCCGATGCACCGCATCGCGCGCGCCATCGACGAAGGCGATCACCCTTTCTTGCGATCGCTGCCCGGTATCGGCCAGCAGAAGGCCAAGGACATCGTCGCCAAGCTCCAGGGAAAAGTGGCGCGCTTCCTGCTGATCCAGGAGGCGGAGCCCGCCGAGGCTGCGCCTGCGACGCCCAGCTTCGCGCAGGAGGCCTTGGCCGTGCTCCTGCAGCTGGAGTACAAGAAGGTGGAGGCCGAGCGCATGATCGGCGAGACGCTGGAGTCGGCACCGGAGATTCGCGACGCCGAACGCCTGCTGGCGGAGATCTACCGCCGCCAGAAGGGAGCCACCGCGTGAGCGAGGCTCGTAAGAAACTGCTCTCCAGCGCGGATGCGTTGCCGCCGGAAGTGGAGGAGCGCATCATCTCGCCGCGCGAGGGCATCGAAGACGAGCTCTTCGGCGCCACGCTGCGTCCGCGCTCGTTCGAGGATTACGTCGGTCAGCGGGACGTGGTGGAGAACTTGCACATCGCCATGGCCGCCGCAAAGAAGCGCGGCGAGCCGCTTGAGCATGCGCTCTTCTACGGGCCGCCCGGGTTGGGAAAGACCACGCTGGCGTCGCTGATCGCCCACGAGATGGGTGCGGCGTTGAGGCCGACGTCTGGGCCGACGCTGGAGAAGCCGAAGGATCTAGTGGGAATCCTCACCTCGCTGGAAGAGGGCGATATCCTCTTCATCGACGAGATCCATCGCCTCGGGCGCGTGGTCGAGGAGTTTCTCTACCCGGCGATGGAGGATTTCCAGATCGACTTCGTGGTCGACCGCGGCGCCTATGCCAAGACGCTGAAGCTCCCGCTCAAGCGCTTCACGCTGGTGGGCGCCACCACGCGCGCGGGGCTCTTGACGGCACCGCTGCGCGAGCGATTCGGCCTCTTGGCGCACATGGACTACTACGACGTGGCCGAGCTGCACGCCATCGTCACGCGCAGCGCCGGCGTCCTGGGGGTTCCCATCGAGCCCGCCGGCGCCACCACGATCGCATCGCGTTCGCGCGGGACGCCGCGCATCGCCAACCGTCTGCTGCGCCGCGTGCGCGACTACGCCGAAGTCGTGCACGACGGAGTGATCACCGCCGAGATCGCAGACGCGGCCCTGCGCCGCGAGGGCGTCGACTCGCTGGGCTTGGATCGTCTCGACCGCGCCTTCCTGGAAGCCATCTGTACGACGTATCGCGGCGGCCCCGTGGGCATAAGCGCCATCGCCGCCACGCTCAACGACGAGAGCGAGACGCTGGAGGACATGGTCGAGCCCTATCTGCTGAAGATCGGCTTCGTCGCGCGCACGGCGGGCGGCCGCAGAGCCACGCCGAAAGCCTTCGAGCACCTCGGCCTCGCCAACCCGGATGCCGCCGCACCGCAATCGCGTCTGATCTAGTGCACGACCTCGGCCGGGATGTGGCCCATGCGCCCGGACTGGAAATCCTCGAAAGCCTGGACGAGCTCTTCGCGCGAGTTCATCACGAAGGGACCGTAGCGTGCGACGGCCTCGCCGATCGGCTTGCCGGCCAGCAGCAGCGCCTGTAAGGGATGCTCGTCCCGTGCGGCACGTATCGTGACGGCGTCGCCGTCGTGGCGGAAGACGACCGCGGTATGCGGGCGGACGACGCCGATGCTCCCACCGGCCTCCAGCGTACCGTCGAAGACGAACGCGAAGGCGTTGAAGCCTGCCTCGATCGACTGCGTGAAGCTCGCACCGGGCTCCAGCGTGAGGTGGAGGAAGACGATCGGCGTGTGCGTCTCGATCACCGCATGGGTCGACTCGACCTTACCGCTGATGACTTTGATGCTCACGCGGCCGTCGGCACTGCGCCATGTGGGAATTCGCTCGCTGGGAATCTCCTGGTAGCGCGGGCGCGCCATCTTGTCGGCGCGCGGCAAGTTCACCCAGATCTGGAAACCGTGCATTGCGCCGCCCTCGCGCATCATGTGATCGGAGGGCATCTCCGAGTGCACCACGCCCGCGCCGGCCGTCATCCACTGCACGTCTCCGGGGCGCAGCCCTCCGGCGTGACCGGCCGAGTCGCGATGCTGCATCTCGCCGGCAAGCAGATACGTCACGGTCTCGAAGCCACGGTGCGGATGATCGGGGGCGCCGATTGCCTCGCCCTTGCCGTAGGTGACGGGGCCCATCTCGTCGAGCAAGAGAAAGGGGTCGAGGTGGTCGATCTGCGCCGTCGGAAACGGGCGGTGCACGATGAACCCGCCGCCTTCCTCGAACTGAGGCGCCGGCACGATGGTCTCGATGGATCGCTGTTGCATGGTCACTCCTACCCACCGGAACCCCCGCGCGGTTGCACCGGCCAAACTAGGGCGAGTCGGCAAACTGCCGAAGATCAAGGCATGAGGCTCGACCGGCGCATGCTGATCCGGGGTGCCGCTGGCGTGGCGGCGGTACTCGCGCTCCCTCGTTCAGCTTGGGCAACCGGCGGCATCATCCCCGGCGACGACGACAGCACGCAGCCGGGCGCTACGCCGCCTCCCATTTCGACGCGCCCGCTCCCCGGCAACGCGATCCGCGTTTTGCTGCAGCGCGGCCGACCCTCGGTCACGCTGACGGCCGCAGGCGGTTTCGCCGTGTTCGACGGGACGGAAAACACGACGCCGATCTTTCGCGCGGGGCCGGGCCAGAACCAAACGCTCGACGTAAGCGCGCTGGCGCACGGCTCCGGCGGGGTGATCGTCGAGGCCGCCGGTGACGCTCCGTTGCGAGTCGACGGGAGACCCTACCGCGGGCGCCTCCTGCTCTTCCCGGACGGCGCCGGCCTGATGGTCGTCAACCAGCTTCCGATCGATCTCTACGTGCTGGGCGTGCTGGGGCGCGAGATCTCGCCGAAGTGGCCTGCGGCCGTCCTCCAGGCGCATGCGATCATCTCGCGCAGCTATGCGCTCGGGCGCCGCAAGGATGCAGCGCACGCCTTCGACGTCTATGCCACCACGGCCGATCAGGTTTACGGCGGTGTCAACGCCGAGTCCGCGCCGGGTAACGACGCCGTCTACCAGACGCGCGGCCAGCTCTTGTGGTACGGCAACGGTTTGGCCTCCGCGTTCTTCTCGTCGTGCTGCGGCGGCCACACGGAGAGCGCTGGTGCGCTCTGGGGGAAGGACATTCCGTATCTGGGCGGCGTGTCGGATCCGTACTGCGTGGGCTCGCCGCACTATCGCTGGCGCTCCTACGTCGCAGAGGATATGCTGCGCACGCGATTGGGCACCGAGGTGGCCTCGCTCGGCGAGATCCGCACGCTTGCACCACTGGACCTAGACAGCTCGGGGCGCGCCAAGCAGATCGTCGTGCAGGGCCAGGACGGCCAGCGAGACATCGAGGCGAAGATGTTCCGGGACCGCCTCGGCACCAGCGTCGTGCGCTCGACGCTGATTCACCGCATGCAGATCACCGCTTCGCCCGATCAATTGCAGCCCGATCCCGCCTTCGACGATCCCTCCCCGGCGCCGGTGCCTACACCGCCGCAGCGTGGACCGCTGGTGATGATCGAGGGTGCGGGCTGGGGGCATGGCGTGGGCCTGTGCCAATGGGGTGCACGCGGCTTCGCGCTGCGCGGCGGATCGGCCGCGCAGATCCTGGCCCTGTACTTTCCGGGCACGACGATCGTCGCGCCGTAGCCTCCGGCGCCCCGGTGAATGTGGGTATCTCTTTGTGTGGAGTCTCCATGTATTGCATCCACGCCGAAGGAGAAGAGGCACATGGCCAAGATCTTGCTCGTCACCGGCGACGCCGCTGAATCGCTCGAAGTGATGTATCCCTATCAGCGCATGCTGGAGGAGGGGCACGACGTCCAGATCGCAGCGCCGGCGAAAAAGAAGCTGCAGTTTGTCGTTCACGACTTCGTCGACGGCTTCGATACGTACACCGAGAAGCTCGGTTATACGTGGCCGGCGGACATCGCCTTCAAGGACGTGCACCCCGAGGCGTACGACGCGCTCATCATCCCCGGCGGCCGCGCCCCCGAGCACATTCGCATGGACGCCGATGCGCGCCGCATCGTCAAACACTTCGCCGATGCCCGGAAGCCGATCGCGGCGATCTGTCATGCCGCGCAGTTGCTCGCTGCCGCAGATGTCCTGCAAGGGCGGCGCAGCGCCTGCTACCCGGCGGTCAGCCCCGAGCTGACGAAGGCCGGCGGTACGTTCGTCGACGAGGCGGCCGTGGTCGACGACAATATCGTCTCGGCGCGCGCTTGGCCCGATCACCCTCAGTGGATGCGGGCGTTTGTCAACCTGCTGCGGACGCGCATCCCCGCGAATGTCTGACGGCACTATCCACTAACCTGCTGGTGGCTGCGCTGGCGGTCGCTCAGACACGGAAGGACGATTGTGAACGCGCTTCCTCCGGCGAAACGAGCGGGGCTTAGATTTCTGTTAAGCGAAAAACACTGTCTCGGCACGAGCCGTGGCACCGGCCCGCGGAGAAGGAGCACCGCATGAGCACTACCGCAGAGCTGCGCACCATCACCCATTGGATCGCGGGGACGCCCTTCGCCGAAGCGAGCGGACGCCATGGCGACGTGTATAATCCAGCGACCGGACAGGTGGCCGCACGTGTCGCCCTGGCCGCCCCGGAGGACGTCGATCGGGCCGTTGCCGCGGCACGCGATGCCTTCCCCGCTTGGAGCCGTACCTCGCTGGGCAAGCGAAGCGAGGTGTTCTATGCGTTCCGCGAGCTTCTCAAACGCCACGCCGACGAGTTTTCGAGTCTGATCTCCGCGGAACACGGCAAGCCGGTCTCGGACGCCGGCGGCGAGATCGCGCGCGGCTTGGAGATCGTGGAGCTGGCGTGCTCCCTTCCGCTGATGCTCAAAGGAGAGTTCAGCGAGCACGTCTCGCGGAACATCGACGTCTACTCGATGCACCAGCCGCTGGGCGTCTGCGCCGGCATCACGCCATTCAACTTCCCCGCCATGGTGCCGCTATGGATGTTCCCCATTGCGTTGGCCTGCGGTAACACGTTCGTCCTCAAGCCTTCCGAGCGTGACCCCTCGGCGTCGCTGCTGTTGGCGCGCCTGCTCCAGGAGGCCGGTCTGCCCGACGGCGTGTTCAACGTCGTCCACGGCGACAAGGTTGCCGTCGACGCGCTGCTCGACCACCGGGGAATCGCGGCGGTGAGTTTCGTCGGCTCGACGCCGATCGCCAAGTACATTTACGGGCGGGCGGCGGCTGCAGGCAAGCGCGTACAGGCGCTGGGCGGCGCGAAGAACCACCTGGTGGCGATGCCCGACGCCGATCTCGGCGCCGTGGCCGACGCGCTCACCTCCGCGGCCCTTGGCTCCACCGGACAGCGCTGCATGTCGATCTCCGTTGCCCTGGCCGTTGGAGAGATGGGTGACCGGCTGGTTCCCGCTCTCCGCGAGCGGATGGCGAAGCTGAAGATCGGTCCCGCGAGCGATCCGCAGGCCGAGGTCGGGCCGCTGGTCTCCAAGGATGCCAAGGCACGCGTCGAGAGCCTCATCGGGCGGGGCGTGCAGGAGGGGGCGCAGCTCGTTCTCGACGGTCGCGGGGTCTCCGTCCCCGGACACGAGCAGGGTTTCTTCGTCGGACCCACGCTCTTTGACCACGTCGCCGCGGAGATGGAGATCTATCGGCAGGAGATCTTCGGTCCCGTGCTGGTCGTGCTACGCGTAGGGTCGCTCGACGAAGCGCTCGACATCATGGAACGTAACCCCTACGGCAACGGCTGCTCGATCTTCACCGCCGACGGCGCCGCTGCGCGCCACTTCGAACGCCATGCCAGCGCCGGCATGGTCGGCGTCAACGTGCCGATTCCCGTCCCCGTGGGTTCCTATAGTTTCGGTGGTTGGAAGGACTCGCTCTTCGGCGATCAGCACATCTACGGACCCGAGGGCTTCCGGTTCTACACGCGTTCCAAGGTGGTTACCAGCCGCTGGCACGAAGTCGACCGCGTGGGCGTCAACTTGCGTTTTCCCGGGGGCAATTCGTAACGCAACCTTACGGAACGTAAGGCGGTCTATCGTGGGTGGGCGCATCGTGCGCCCGCTTCACGAAGGAGTCTCTGGAACCATGGATCTCACCAAGTCGTATCCGCGCAGCGTGCGCGATAAGTTCGCCGGCGTGGTCATGCTCGGCCGCGCGACCGACAAGGGGCGCGCCTTCGCCGAAGGCAAGAACGGCGAGTACAATTTCAACTGCCCGATGGACCAGGCCGTCTTCGGCTTCTTGGGTATCGACAAAGACGTCTATCTCGCCAAGCTCAAGGAGCTCGACGACGCGAAGCTCGAGCAGTGGGTGAAGGAGACCTACGTCGCCAAGAAGACCGCCCCCGAGGTCGCGCAGTGGAACGATGCCTTCCTCAACCGCGGCCCCGAGAAGGGCAGCGACTCGGAGAAGTACTTCATCGAGTTGCGCGATCAGGCCGCGCCCGGCCGCACCGACGTTACCTCATGGCCCGATGTGCTCGACCTCGACGAGAAGCGCTCCGTTCCCGTGCGCGTCAAGGCGTAGCACGATCGACGAGGCACTGGCCTCGGCCTACGAGTTCCACCTACCCGAGGAGCTTATCGCTCAGCATCCCGTAGAGCCGCGCGATGCCGCGCGGCTCATGGTGCTCAGCGATCGCGAGCTGGAACACCACGTTTTCCGCGAGCTTCCCGCCTTGCTGCGCCCGGACGACTTGGTCGTCCTCAATGAGACGCGCGTCATCCGGGCGCGCCTGTTCGGGCGGCGCGAGCATTCCGGCGGCGCTTGCGAGGTCTTCCTGCTTCACCCGGACGGGAGCGGCCCGCAGCGCTGGGCCGCGCTGGTGCGTCCGGCTAAGAAGCTCCAGGTGGGGGCGCGCGTGCGCTTCGGCGACGACTCGCTCGCCGAAATCGTCGGAGCCGGGGAGGAAGGCGAACGCATCGTCGCGCTCCACCTGACCCAACCGCTCGAGGCTTTCCTGCGCGAGATCGGCAACGTACCGCTGCCGCCCTACGTCCACGAACGCGTGGCTGAGGAAGCGTACCAGACGGTCTACGCGCGCGTAGAAGGCAGCGTCGCCGCGCCGACGGCGGGGCTCCACTTCACCCCCGCGCTGCTCGCCGAACTCGAGGCGCGCGGTATCGAGACGGCGCGCTTGGTGCTCGACGTCGGGTTAGGCACGTTTCGCCCGATGTCGAGCGAGCGTCTGGACCAGCACCGCATGCATGCCGAGCGTTACGCGATTCCGCGCGCGACCGTCGAAGCAATCGCGCGCGCCAAGGCGGCGGGGCGGCGCGTGGTGGCCGTCGGTACCACATCGGTGCGAGCGCTCGAAGGTTGCGTTCACGACCACGGAGCGTTACAGGCCGGCAGCGGCGAGACGTCGATCTTCATCACGCCGGGCTATGCGTTCGCCGTGGTCGACGCGCTCATCACCAATTTTCACTTGCCGCTCTCGACCCTGTTGGTGCTGGTGAGTGCGTTCGCCGGCCGTGAGCGCATCCTGCAAGCCTACGGGGAGGCCGTCTCCAGAGGCTATCGCTTCTACAGTTTCGGTGATGCGATGCTGCTCAGTAGATCCACGGAATGAGCTTGCGGATGCCGCGTGCATAGGCCGCGTATCCCTCGTAGCGCCGGGAGAGCCTGCGCTCCTCCTCGCGCGTCTTGGCGTCGAAGAAGAAGAAGAGCGTGACTGCGACCAGAGCGCGCCACGAGCTGTGCGTGGCCCACGCGGCGCCGAACGCGGCAAGGAGCACGCCGCTGTAGATGGGGTGGCGTACCCATGCGTAGACGCCGCTCTGCACGAGCTTTCCCTGCGCCGCAGGCTCGGGATACGGCGTCAGCCCGCGACCGAGTTGGAGCGCCGCAGACAAGGCCAGCGCGACGCCGGCGGCCGCTAACAGCGCGCCGGGGGAACGCCACGCGAAGCGCCAGCCCGGAGGCGCGACGTAGAGCACGAACAGCGCGGTCTGCGCGAGCACCCAGCGCTCGCCGCGGCCGCCGTCATCCCGGTGTGACATGGATGGTGCGTTCGCCGTCGTACCAGACCAGCCCCGGCGGGGCGCCATGCTGCTTGCGCACGCGTTTGCGCTTGGTGTAGTCGACGGCAACGCTGGCGCTCTGGCGAGACTTGGAGTGCAGCGCCGCGGCTCGCGCGGCGCTCTCGATGTCGCCTTCGCCAGGCTCACTGCCGGGGGGCGCTCGCAGGATGACGTGGGCCCCGGGAACGCCCTTGGCGTGGAACCAGAGATCCTCGCCGCCGGCCACCCCGAATGTCAGGTGGGCGTTCTCGCTGGGGGAGCGGCCGATGAGAACTCGCGCCCCGGAGGGGAGCTCGATCATGAGCGGTTTTCGCTTGCGAGAGCCGTTGACGCGCTCGCGTGCTGTGGCACGCGGCCGCGAGAACATCGCTACGGCCCGCTCGACGTCTGCGAGATCTTCGGGGGCAACGCGCTCAGCCTCCCAACGCAGCGCGGCGAGCTGCTCGAGGCGCCGCCCCAGCTCGGCTAAGCGGCGCTCCATGTGCGGGATCGCCGACGAGAGCTTTCGGTAGCGTTTGAAGAAGGCGGCAGCGTTCCCCTTGGCGTCCAGTTCGGGATCGAGTGGAATCGTGAGCTCCGGCTGCGTGGGTGGCGTGAAGCGCTCGACGCGCGCCGGGACTTGGTTCAGGTGTGCGTAGAGCGCGTTCCCCCACGCCAGCAGCCGTTCGCGCTCCTCGCCTGCGGCTAGCCGCTCACGTAACGTGCGCGCCTCCGCCTCCGCCCCCTGCTCCGCCTTGCTCAGGGTGCGCAGCAGGCGCTCGCGGCGCCGCGCGATCTCCGCCTCGAGCGCCGCATGGCGCCCCTGGTCGTGGCTCTCGGCCAAGACGTCCAGGAGCGAGTTGTGCCGCTCCAGGCGCGCCTGCGCGTACCCCGGAAGCTCTACGAGGTGGGCACCGATGATGCGGCCGTCGGCTGGGTCGCGATAGACCAGGACCGGCAGGCGCCGCAGCGCCGCGGGGTCGCCCACCACATTGGCTAGGTGCGCCTCGAGCGCGTCCCGCTCGGGGTGCGGCGGCGGAGGCGGTGGGGGCTGGTACCGCCGACCGGGAAGCGCCTCTCGTACCTCGTTGTCCGCGCGCGTAAACTGGCGTGCCAAGGCCACGATCGTCTCGCCGCGCAAGGCCAGGAGATTGCCGAAGCGCGGCACCAGCTCGGCCACGAAGCGCCCCTCGCTGCGCACGCCGAACTGATTCCCTCGCCCCAGCTCGAGGATCAACACGCGGTCTCCCCGGACGCTGGTCGCATCGATCACGGTCCAACCGATCAGCGCCGCTGCCAGGGGGCGAACCCACCGTGGCTCGCCGCCAGCCGCCAGCTCGCCACGTTCGAGCAGCGCACTCGGTTGTGGCCCGAAGGCGTCGAAGACCAGCAGGCGGTCGCCCCCGCGCCCTCCGAAGGCCAAGGCGAAGCGCCCGTCGGGCAACGCGCCGGCGTCGCGGATGCGTGCTCCGTGCAGCTCCGCCGCAAGCTCGGCGGCTTCGCGCCGCAGCAGGAGCCAATCGCCCCGCATGCCGCCGCGCTTCGTTGTTATCATGTCCGCCAGGGTTCACGGAGGCCGCATGCGAACCTTGCTGTTTTGGCGTCGCCATGAATTGTTAGGAGGTTTCGCTGGTGACCGGCCCCGGTTTGCTCTTCGTCGTCTCCGGCCCCTCCGGAGCGGGCAAAGACACCCTGGTGGATGGTCTGTTGCGCGGCTCGAGCGGTCTGAAGTACTCTATCTCGGCGACAACGCGCGCGCCCCGCGACGGGGAGCGTGAAGGAGAGGACTATTTCTTCCTCTCACGCGGCGTCTTCGAGAAAGGGATGCGCAACGGAGAATTCCTCGAGACGCGTGAATACAACGGTAACCTCTACGGCACGCCGCGCGGCTTTATCAGGGACACGCTGGCGCACGGCTACGACGTGATCGCCAAGCCGGAAGTCAACGGCGCGCTGCGCATCAAGGCATCGTTCGCAGACGCCGTCTTGATCTTCATCCTGCCGGACAAGTTCGCCGACTTGCGCCGGCGCCTAGAGGCGCGCCGGACGGAGACCAACGCGGAGATCGCCGCGCGCCTGGCCATCGCGCACGAAGAAGTCAAGTCGATTCGCAGCTTCGATTACCTCGTGATCAACGCCGACGAGCAGCACGAGGCGGCCATCGCCGACCTGCGGGCAATCCTGCGTGCGGAGAAGCTGCGCATCCACCGTTACAATGACGGTCGTATCCAAGAGATCGTTACGGAATCATAAAGGAGCAAGGACACTACTATGGCATCAGGTTCGGTATTCACCGACCTCGAGGGACTTCTCAAGCACGTCGACTCGAAATTCACGCTGGTGAACGTCGTCACAAAGCGCGCCAGGCAACTGAACAACGGCGTCCCGCCCTTGGTCGACGACGCCAACCCCAACAAGCCCGTCAGCACCTCGTTCGAAGAAGTCGGCGAGGGTAAGATACACTACCACCGGGTCAAGGAAAGCCTGAAGTAAGGCGTCGGATCGCATCGAATAGCGGTCCGACGCATGCATCCCGGGACGAGTGCCCGGGTACAGTGAAAAGCAAAGGGGTCCCCGCGAACGAAGCGCAGCGAAGTGAGTGGGGCGTGCGAGCCGGGGCGAGTGCCCCGGAAACTTTCAAGCAAAGGGGTCCCCGCGAACGCAGCGCAGCGAAGTGAGTGGGGCGTGCGAGCCGGGGCGAGTGCCCCGGAAACTTTCAAGCAAAGGGGTCCCCGCGAACGAAGCGCAGCGAAGTGAGTGGGGCGTGCGAGCCGGGGCGAGTG
>SCRA01000090.1 GCA_004297985.1 bacterium
GTCGCTACGGCCGATCTGCGCGGACAACCAGGTAGTGCCCGCGATGGTCAGATCGCGGTCGGCCGTGCAGTAGCGCCAGGACAAGTTCTGCCGCGTAAAGAGGAAAAAGCGCACCGGCTTACCGCCGAAGCGCGAGCGCTGAAATGTGTCAAACATCGGGCACCACCGCCTGCCATCCCGTGGTCGCCGTGGCGAGGCCGTCGGCGTCGGTGGCGTGGTCCAGCTCCACGTCGTCGCTGGCCAGCGTCGACAACGCCATGATCGACACTTGACGCACACGCTCTGGCGCGATGCTGCTGGCCGATAGCGCGGAATCCAACGTGAGTGTCTCGTTGGCGCCGGCGATCGTTGCGTTCGTGACCCGGCGGTAGAACACGCTGCCGTCGTCGAGCTCGATGCGCACGTCGCGGCGGTTTGGCTTGCCCAGGCCGAATTGCGTGTAGCCCGCCCACTCCACGCTCAAGGCCGCACCACTGCCGGCGATTGCCGCTACCGGCTGCAGGTCACTCGCGAAGCTCGGCACCCAGATCGGCACGCGGCGGCCGTCCAGCGTGTAGAGCATCGAACGGAACCAGGTATGCATGGCGCGGCCGCGCAGCTGCCAGTGGCTTTGCTGCACACGCAGCGCCAGCCCCGGAAGATCGTGCACCACAGGCAAGCTGGTGCCGTAGTCGACGGTTTGCGCCAGGCGGCCATAGCTGCTCGTCGGATCGGTGGGCTCGCTGGGCCGCACGTCGAGCACCAGATGCCCCTGGTACAGCGTGGGGCCGGCCAGCACCGGCCAGTCGCACGATTCGACCAGGTCGAATGTCAGACGGCGACGGCTGTTGTTGTCATTGAACAGGCGCTCTTGGGCATCGTCGCGTACGCGTGCGGCACGCAACGGATAGAGCCGGCTGCCCGGCGCGTAGGCGGCGATGGTCGCCGCGGTCAGCACCACGTGGTCGGGGGCCACACTGTCGATCGACACGATTTCCCATGAGTCGACGCCGGCATACAGCAGCGCTTTGCCGCCGGCGGTGAAGTCATATCCGGCCGTGGCGCAAGGGATCGAAATGACGCCGCCGTTCAGCGTGGCGCCGAGCCACTGCACGTCCGGCCAGATGGGCAGCTGCCAGATCCCGCTATGACCGGCCAGCAGCATGTCGGCGGCGCGGCGCGCCTGTGCGCGGGCGGCCACCTCGAACGTAAACGCGCGGCGCGGCGTGGCGCGCAAGCTGCGATGCTGAGTCACCGCGGTGGCGCTGGCCTGCAGGATGTCGGTCGACCAGCCGAGCGACTCCTGCACGCCGTTCGTCCAGTCCGGCGGGATCGTCCAGGGCACGTCGGTGTTTGTCGCGAACCCCACGACTACCACTCCGCCCGGATGGCCTGGCCGTTCTCGCCGGCCACCACCACGATGCGCTTCTCGATCGCGGGGTGTTCGGCGAGGCGCTGCGCGAGCTGGTCTTCGTTCTGCAGCACGTACACGCGCATCTTGTTTTGCAGTGCGCCGTTGGCGTCATTGGCTGCGATCTGTGGCGCCGCCGGTGCGCGAAACGATGGCGCGGCGGGCGCATTGGCGCCGATCAGGCCGCCCGTGGCGAAGCGCGGGAGCTGCAGGTTGTTGACCGCGTGCATGAAGTCCAGGCCGTAGTACTTCACCGCGGCCTCGCGTTGCATGAACTCGCCGTTGCTGCCCCACATCAGCACGCTGTCGCTGGTGCCGGTGCCGGGACCGGAGATCTCGCCGCCAGTGGCGTAGCCGCCGAGGTTGGTGCTGTTGATGGTGGCCAGCACGGACACGCCCTGCGCGACGGCGCCGGCGATCGTGACGATGTTCCAGGGGAAACCGATCTTGCTCGACTCGGCGATGCTGGTCTGGATGGCCAGGATCGACTGCGCGAGCGCCGCGGCCTTCTGGAGTGCAAAGGCGATGCGGTATTGCTTGCTCTGCTCGCCGTACGCGGCGCGGGCGGCGCCGGCCAGCTGGCCGAAGCCTGCTGCGGCCGTGTCGAGCGCGAGCTTGTTCTTGGCGGCGTCGGCTGCCGCGCGCTGTTCGTCGTAACTCTTTTTGATATCGAGCAGGTTTTGCTGGTACCGCGCCTCGCTGATCTGATCCTGATCGCGGAAGCGCTGGTTTTCCTGCAGGGCATCCGTATGTGCCTTTTCCAACCCCTGCTGGTACTGCAGCACGCGAATCAGCTCCCCTGCGGGGCCGGCAACGGCGGCGTCTACGCCCTGGAATGTCGGCATCTGGGTCAGGCTTTGGTTCATGACCCGACCGATGCTGTCGTTGTATTGGTTGGCGGTGATAACACCCTTGGCTAGAAGATCATTGAGGTCAGCGATCTGCGCAGCGGCGGTCTCAAGTCGCGCCTCGGCCGGTGTGCGCAGGCTGTTGCGCAGCTGTTCCCAGGCGAGCTGATCTTTCCTGGCCAGGCCGGCGATGTCCTGGTCGCGCATCGTGGCGGCCAGCTGCACCACAGCCGTGCGCTCTGCATCGATGGCCTCGACGTTGGCGCCCTTGGCCTGCTTGGCCAACGCCGCCTTGGCGTTGGCCTGGTCGACCGTGGCGTTGTACTTCGCCCAGGCCGCGGCGGTAGGGTCCAGCTGCCCCTGCATCTGCTGCAGCATCTTGAGCAGATCCTGCTGGGCGGCCAGCGCCTGGCGCGTGTTGTCCGCGGCCCTGGGACCGCGCGGACCTTTCGGCTCGCGCGTAGCGCGATCGTACGCGTCGTTGGCGGCCTTCACCTGGTTCGTGTAGATGGCCTCGATGCGCGCCTTCTCGGCGGGGTCGACCACGCCATACATCATCGCCAGCCGGTCAGCCGCCGCCTGCTTGAGCGCGTTGTCGCGCTTCTCCTCGGCAGGCGCGAACTGCGCGGTGCGCTGGCGCGCGGCGATCGCATCCGCGTTGGCCCTTGCGTCCAGCGACTGATTCACGTCGGCCAGGCCCGCGTCGTACTGCTGGCGGCGGATGTCGGCCAGCTGTTTCCGCAGCGTCTGCACCCGCGGATCGTCCTCGCCCACGCCCGGGATAACGGCTTTGCCGAGCTGACGGCCTTGCAACAGCGCGTCGAGTTGCTTCTGGATCGCTTCGGCTTGGTCGCCAAGGCCCTGCGCGCGGCCGATGCCATTGATCGAGTCCCATGCGCCGTCCCACGCGCTCTTCACCGCGTGCGCCGCGCGCTCGAGTATGCCGGCATTGTTCTGCACGTCCTGTGCACGTTCGGCCATCGCCTGCGCGTCGAGCTGGTTGGCCAGCCGTGCCGCGGCGCGGGTGTTGCCTTCGGCCTCGAGCGCGGCGATCTGCGCGTACTGTGCGCTGGTCAGGAAGTGATATTGCTCATTGAGCTTCGCGATCGCCTGCGCGGGCCGCTCGCCAATCTCGATGATCTTGGCGACGGCCTTGTCGATCGACATGCCCGTGACGATCGACATGTTGACCGCCTGCTGAGCCAGCCCGCTGATGCCGGCGCCGGCGACCTGGCCGGACGCCGCCAGCAGCTCCACGGCCTTGCGCGCATCGCCATACCGGCCCGTCGCCTCACCGATCGACACCGCCATGCGGTCGTACTCGGCTGCGCTGACGCCAGCCGCATCGCCGGTGGCGATGGTGGAGATGCGCAGCCGCTCGGATTCCTGGTAGCCCTTGAACGCGCCGACCGCCAGCAACGCCAGCACGGCGACGACGGACCAGACACCGGCGGCCAGCACGCTGACACCTTCGGCGCTGATCGTGCTGGCCACGCCGATGTTCTTGATGTTGCCCGTGGCGCCGCTGATATTGCCGCTGCCGAGATTGCGCGCGAGCTGCGCCACTTCCCTGCCGAGATTATTGGTCTTGCCGGCGGTGGCGTCCGCGACCTTGCCGGTCTGCCCCAGCGTTTTGTTGGCGTCGGCGGCTTCTTTCTCCATCTCGCCGATGCGCTCGCCCACCGCCGCGATCTTGTCGGCGCTGGCCTGGCTGTTGTCGCCGGTGGCCTTGACCGACTTGGCGAGCTCGTCCAGCTGCTTGCGGGCGGACTCCAGGTCCGCCTTGATGCGCAGGGCGATTTCCAGGTTGCGGTCGGCCACGGGTTACTCCGGTGATGCGTGTTTCACGTTTTGCGCAGGGCGTCGACGAATTGCTTCAGCGCGCGGGCGCCCTTGGTGCTGCGGCAACCGCCATAGGCGGTGGCGATGTCCTCGATGCGGTCTGCCCGCGCCGCCGCCAGCCGACGCTGCTCGGCGGCGTACAGCAGGGTCAGCTGGCGCTCGGTGAAGCTGGTTCCGAGCTGTTCGGCGGTGCCGTGTCCGGCGGCGGTGAGGCAGGCGTAGACGTCGCTCCATCGAGCCGCGCCAGATCCGCCTGCAACTGGATCTGCTGTCCGATCCGCCGCACCGCCTGCCGCAAAAAAAAAGGACCGCACACGATCCACCAGACCATCAACAACTGTTCGCCGGGGCGATCGCCAAGCCCATCGATCCACGCGGCGCAGTCGGCCCGCGCCGGTTCCTGGTCGGCACCGGCGATCGCGTCCAGGATCAGCTCGCGGACCAGGTCCGCATGCGTCGCCAGCACATCCATGATGTCCTCGGTCAGCGCGCTGCCGCTTTTGATCTGCCCGCGCAGCGCATCGACCAGCGGCTTGCCCTTCACACGCACGGCCATGCCGAGCACGAAGGGGTATTCGCGCACCGTGACTTTGCGGCCGTCGATCGACAACGTGATGTCCGGGTGCAGGATGGCCAGATCGTCGGCGCCAGTGTCGGGCGCCGACGCTTCCACGGGCTTGGCGACTTTCTTCGCCATTACGCCATCGCCGTCTGCACCAGGCGACCGAAGCCGCCCAGGTTGGCGTCCGCTGCGCGCTGGCGGTCGTACAGGCAGACGCCCTCGAGCTCGATGGTGCCGTGGCTCTCATTGATCAGGGCCAGCGCGCTCTGCGGGCTGAACTTGATGCGGTACAGCTCGGCCACCACCGACTTGCCGGTCTTCGTGTTGACGCCGTCGAACACCAGGTAACGCTCCGGCGGCGCGACCGTGGAGAACATCGCGACCAGGTCCGCGTCGGCATAGGTGTAGCTGGCCAGGAACGGCTGCACGAACGCGCCGACGTCGCTCACCTGCACCACGCCGCTGTTCGGGCGGTAGATGGACAGATTCGCCGCGGTCGGCACCAGCGGCGTGCCCGCGGTGGAGTCCTTCAGCGTCATGGCGCTGACGCCGCGCTTGTCCAGCTGCACGAAGTCGCCGGCGACCAGGCCGGTGGGCAGTACTTCATCCACCACCGCGCCGCCGGTGATCTTGGCGACGCTGCCGTACAGACCCAGCGCCAGGTTGGCCAGCGACCAGCCGTGCAGCGTCATGCTGACCTTGGCGCTCTTGCCCTTGTCCAGCTGGTCGTCCAGCAGGCGGTTGCCGCTGAAGCTTTCGACCACGTCGTCGGTCTCGGCCGACAGCGCAATCTCCAGCTTCGGCGCGTTGAACGCCCAGCGGGTCTTCTTGGCCAGGCCGGTGGCCGGGTCGCGGTCCGCCAGCCACACCTCGCCCTGCAGCGAGAAATAGGTTTCGAGGGACATGGATCAGGACTCCTTGCTGCCGGCGGCTTTGCCGGTGGTGGGGGCGGCTGGCAGCGGCGCGATCACTCCGCGCTCGGCCAGCCAGGCGGCGGTGTCGGCGTCCACCTCGACGCGGTCACCGATGGCGTGCTCCTCGCCGCGGAGCGTGAGGGGTTTCAGCAGCGTCACTTTCATGCGAGTACTCCGATGGATTGCGAGGTGGTGTAGACGTCTTCCCAGAGGGCGGTGCCGGCGTCGTAATCGGCCAGGCGGCCGCGGCTGAGCTGGCACGGCCGCGTGCCCGCGCCGGGCGGCACATAGCCGACCACCGCGCCGCGGATGGCGCCCAGCACGGCGATCAGTTCCTGGCTTACCTGGGCGCCGCGCTGCTCACGGTAGTTGCGCACCGCGACGACGATGCCGAAGGTGACCGCGCCGTCCTGGCTCACGGGCACCTGCTCGCCCGGGCGGCCGTGGCCGGCGGGCGCATTGGTGTACTGCTCCGCGGCCAGCACCACATAGGCGCATGGCGCAGGGAAATCAGCCAGGCTTTTCACCGCCGCGTAGTCCGCGGCGCCGGCGACCAACCGCAGCGTCGGCACCAGCGTGCGCACGCGCTCCTGGACCGGTGCGACGTCGAACGGCGCGGCGCTCATGCGCCGTAATCCTGCAGGGTATCGAAGGTGAACAGGCGCTCGGGGGCGCACACTTGCGGTTCGCCCGCGCCCGGCGGCGGCAGCGGATCATCCGCGCCCAGCGAGAACTTGCCGTCCGCGGTGAGCTGCAGGAATTTCAGCGCCTCCTTGTAGTCGCGCACGACGGGATCGGTTTCCTCCCGCGTGCCGACGCGATCCTTGTGCAGCAGGTAACGCGCGATCCAGCGCGACCAGACGGATACCAAGCCGGGCACCGGATCGAGCGGCAGCGTGTACGCGACCGGCTTGCGGTTGCGCAGGTAGCCGTCGATGACGCTGTCGGCCGCGGTGATCGCCTGGTTGATGTGCACCAGGGCGTCGTCGGCCAGCGCAATCTGGTCGGCCGGCCAGCTGCTGCGATCCGCGCCCCGCAGGCTCGCCTCCATCAACGCGTCGTCGATGATGGCGGCGTTTTCCGGGGTGGCCACCTGCGCCAGCTCACGGGTGAGCTTGGCGTCGGCGAGCTGGACGAGGGTCGCGTACATGGATCAGTCAGCCGGCGTGATGTCGAAGTAGTAGTCCTTGCCGAGCTCGAACTGGTCGTTCGCGGCAGGGTTGGTGCACAGCATCTCGAACGTGCCGCTCGGGGTCGCTTCCTGGAACCGCTGGTCTTCCGGGATGCGCGTGTCGTACTGCGCCTGGAACTTCAGCGTGCGGGCTTTCGGGTTCCAGCTGTGCTTGGTGGTTTCGGTGAGCTTGAACTTGGCGCGGACGGTCATGTCAGCTGCCCTTCTTATCGGCGGCCTTCTTGTCGCCGGCCTTCTTGTCGGCGACTTCGTCGGCGGCGGACGCGGTGGAGAGGTAACCATCCGCGGCCAGGCGATCGCCGTCTTCGGCGTCGAACTCCGCGATGCTGCCGAGCTTGAGCGGCTTGCCGTCGCGCTTGATGTTGCCGGTCACGATGTACTTCATGGGTTTGTGTCCTCGGTGGTTGACGGGCGCCGGGCTCTCCCGGCGCCCGCCTGCTCTCACGCGGCTTGGGTTATTTGTTCCCGTGCTCTCCGGGTGTCACGCCTGGTTAATCGGCGGCGTTCCCTTTCCCCGGCGTTGTTCCTTATGCGGCCGGCGCGCCGGCGTCCTGGATCAGAAAGCCCGCGGTGATGCCCGAGAGCACCGGCGTGTTGTCGTAGCTGACGCCGTAGATCCAGCTCTTGGAGGTCTGCTCCCAGTACGGCTGCTCGACCATCGGGTGGCCTTCGATCACGTAGGTGTAGCCGAAGCTCGGCTCCTCCACGTTCGGATCGGCGCTGACGTTGGTGTAGGCGAGGATCACGTCATTGCCCCACACGTCGCCGAAGGTATCGGCGGCGTCGGCCACGGTCGCCTCGCCGACCACCACGTTCGGGATGTTCCACAGACGCGCGAGGATCTCGGTGGTGATCGAATCGCGCCCGGTGTACTTCGTGCGGTCCAGGATCTTCGCGTTCTCCTGCAGCGCACTGAACGCCGTGGCCGAGATGAGCGCCGTGTTCGGGTAGACGCCGATCGTCGAGCGGATCGCTTCCTTGCCGGCGCGCACGTCGGCGTTCGGGTCCGAGGCGGAGCCGGTCCAGCGGCTGGTGCCGGTCAATGCCGCCTTGTGGCTGGCGTCGTAATTGCCGGCGGTGCGAGCCAGCTGGGCGCAGTTGTATTCGCGCTCCAGCAACAGCGCGCGCATCACGGTGTTCACCGCGCGTGCGCCCAGGTCGATGCCTGGCACCTTGCTGGCGTCGCGCATCAACTCGCGCGGCACCGGCGCCTCCAGCGCACCCGGCACGATCGAGTAGGGCTTGCCCTGGTAGCCGAACTGGATGCGCTTGGTGGTGGAGCCCGGCGCGCGGCGGCTGTTGTAGAGGCGGAAGGCCTCCTTGCCGAACTGGATGACGTTGCCGCCATACATGCCGACGGTGCCGTTGGGGAACAGCGACTGCGCTGCCAGGCCAGCCTGCTTGTAGCCCTGCGCGTGGGTGGACAGGATCGGATCGACGATGCGCGCCTGGCCGGAAGTCATCTGAGGCATGGAACTCTCCTAACGATGTGTGATGAGTGCCGAATCAGGCCGCATTCGGGATCAGGTACACCTCGATCACCGCGCCGGCGGCAGCCGCGGCCTCGAGCGCGATGGCGACGGTCTTGCCCGCGCTCTTGGTCACCGCCTGCCCGCCGGCAGCCACCTCGATGGAGGCGCCCTTGGCGATGGCCGCGCTGGCGGTCACCTGGGCCGTGCCCAACACGTCGACCGGTACCAGCGCACCGCTGGCGGCGTCGCTGCGCGCCACGCCGATGGCGTTGCCCGCGGCGGTGGCCACCGCACCGCCGGCGGTGATGAAGGTGTTGGCGGTGATCGCCGCGGCGGCGACGATCGACAGCGCGAGGATGGAATGGGACTGCGACATGGTCGGCTCCTGGGAAAAGTGGGATCAGCCGCCGACCGCCCGCACGGCGGCGAGCCAGTCAACGTTGGGGTTCTGCGCCTGGTACTGCTTGGCGCGGGCGTAGATGTCGGCGCGGCCGGCGTCGATGGTGGTGCCGACCGGCGCGGCGAACTCTGCCGTGCTCGGCGCGTTGTCGGCGCCGGATTTCTCGGCGTAGTTGATCTGCTTGGGCAGGCTGTCCAGCAGCTCGCGCAGCACCTCGGCGCCGGGCTTCTTGACCGCGCCGTCGGCCGCGGCGAATTCCAGCGGCTTGTCCGGCGCGAACGCCATCAGCAGTTCCACCACCGGCTCCTTGTGGCGCGGCAGCAACTTGCCGTCGGTGACCAGCTGGGCGGCGAAGCTGACGGCCGCCGTGCGGCGATCGGCGGTCTCGCGATCGGCGATCGCCTTCTCGCGCGCTTCGATCTCGGACTGACGGGTGTTGAGGCCGGCTTCGCGCGCGGCGAAATCAACGGCCTGCTGGTTCTCGGACATATCGGTCTCCAGGGTGGTGCCGGCATTCGCCGGCGCGGCATAAGCGGGGGCGGCAATGACGTCGTCTTCGGTCGACATGTCGTCGAGGGAACGCAACTGCCACTGCGGGATGATCTGGTCGGCTTTCTCCGCGCCCTGCGTCTCGACGAACCAGTCGCGCACGCGCTGCAGAATGTCGACCATGCTGCGGCCCAGGTAGCTGGCGGGCATGGCGAACTCCACGGCGGCGCCGCCATCGGCGAACTGCGCATCGCGCAGGCCGGTCACGGCGGGCGCGGCCGCGCCGAGGAAACCGATGTGGCGCAGGTACATCTTGCCGGGCGTCGGATTGCCGGGCGTGTCGGGCAGGAAGATGGACGCGCTGCGCTTCTTGTAGCGGCCCGCATTGACCAGGGCGGCGAACTGCGCGTCGACCTGGTGCGGCTCGGCGTACAGCATGTCGCCCTCGGCGCGCAGCGACTTCGCCCAGCCGTAGGCGGGCGCGTTGAGCTGCGGGTGGCCCACGACCATCGGCGCCTCGGACAGCGCGGGGTCGTAGTTGCTGGCGATCTGTGCAATGTCGGCCGCGCTGAACTCCAACGTGCGTCCGTCCACGGCGACGTGCTTGCCAGCGCGGAAGATCTCGATAAGGCCGGGAGCGTTCTTCATGGCGCCATCGTCATCGCGACGGCGGCGCGGGTCATTGGCCCTGGTTCAAAACTTCCGGCGGATCACTTTCTCGCGCGCGCGAGCGCAGGTCGAAACGCCGCGCATCGTCCGTTGTCTGCGCATGCACCGCGCGACCCGCGACGATGATGGC
Organism: bacterium; assembly: GCA_004297985.1. Taxonomy (GTDB): domain Bacteria; phylum Vulcanimicrobiota; class Vulcanimicrobiia; order Vulcanimicrobiales; family SCRA01; genus SCRA01. The sequence continues at coordinate 9,909 of SCRA01000090.1, forward strand.
CTGCCACGCCCGGAAAGGGCTGTCTGACACCTTGGCGGCCATGATGACGCACAACGATGGCGGGCGACGCATCGAGCGGCGTGCTGACGCGCACAACGCGGATCAGGATTCCGGCATGCCGGCGACCAGGTGGTCGCGTGCAATGTGGACGATCTCCTCGTCGTCGGCCGGGCTCGTGCCGAGCCATACGCGCGGCGGAACGCCACCGCCACCGAACAGCTGGCGAGCGCCATATTTCGCGCCGGTGCCGATGTCGACGGCAATGTCATCGATCAATTGCCAGGCCAACCAGGCGCCAAGCATGTTGCCGTCGTAGCGCAGTATCGGCAGGCCGGGTCGGCGCTTCGCCTTGCGACGCGCGTATCGCGGCGACAACGGGGCCCAACGTTGACCATCGGGACCACGTTGCGTCTCCGCGCGATCGCGCGTGGAGCCAAGCATGTATTCGCCGACGTGCGAGAGCAGCAATTTGCGGCCGTCGCTGTCGAGGCGGCCGGCAACGTAGTCGAGCCCGGCAATCGCGGTGCTGGCGTCGTATGTGATAGAGATCTTCGCTCCGGCCATCAAAGCTGCCCCTTCATCAATTGCAAGTCGCCGGCGACAAGACGGGCGCGCAGATCCGGCAGCCGGGCAGTTTCGGTGCCCGCGTAGGTATTCAGCGCCGCGGCGCCTTCGCCCAGCCGCACGATGTTGATCAGGCCCTTGCCGACAAAAAGCAGGTTGCCTGTGCGCTTGTCGAACAGCACGATGTCCGCATTGCGTAGCGCCGCCGGCAATGTCGATGAAGATGCAGCTGCAAGCGTCGCGGCACTCGCGGCGATCGGCGCGGTCGGTGGTGTCACACCCAGCGCCTGCAGGCCGCGCACCAAGACCGGGTCGAGCGCGCCCACCAGCACGCCGCTTGCATCCGCCGTGTCGTCTGTCTGCCGGTCGCCGGGCGAGATCACAGGTGTGGCCACGACACTGTCATCGAGCGCGGCGGCGACGCGCGGCAGGGCCAATAGTTCGTCCAGCGCTTCCGCACCGGCCAAGGCCGGCAACTGAGTCGCCTTGCGCAGCACGGATTGCGTCAATGATTCGAACACGCTCTGCCACGTCGTATCGGCGGTGCCGGCTGTCCCGTTGCCGGTGACTACAGTGCCAGCAGCTGCTGGTGGTGTTGGTGGTGTCTGTGTATCTAACGGTGCACCACGCGGAGCGGGTGCCTCTGGCCTAGCTGGCGTCGTGGCACGCGGTGCCGGCGACGGTGGTGTGCGCGGTACGTTGATGCGTTGCGGGGGCGATCCGGACGGGCCCGGTGGCGTGGCGCTGGGCGTAGGCGCCACCGGAGTACCTGGCGGACGTGGCGGCGTAGCTCCGCCGAATGCGCTCTTGCCTGGAGCGTAGCCAAATCCGGGATCGACGCCGGCCGGCGTTTGCACAGTCCGCGGATGCGGCCCGTTTTTGCCGACCAGGACGGTCTGCATATTGACCGGTGGTGCCTCATCCGGGCCGCTCTTGCCCATGCGCTTCAGGCCACGCTCGTCAAGGCCCTCGACCGTGCACTGGCAGCCCCATCCATTCGGCGGGAAATGGGTATCCCACCACGGATCGTCGGCCAGCAGCACCAGGCGATCCCAGGCTTGATGGGCCGGCCTCGGGTGCATCACTGCGTCGCTGTGCCGATAGCGCCAGTACGGCATCACCCGTTTGAGTGCCTGCAACTGAGCGTAACGGCCGGCGGCGTAGCTGGTGCGCAGGTTCGTCTCGAAGATGACACGTGTACGCCAGTTGCGGCCGCCTTTGTATTGCCAGCCATACTTCGCGACGATGCGGTCGAAATCGCGCCGGAACGCTTCGAGTCCGGTGCCTTCGCTGATCGCCCTCTCCACCGCCGCGCGCAGATCCACGAGCAAATCGATGCGGTTGGCGCCCGCGATCATGAACGCATGGTCATGCTCTGATTCCCAGACGTCCGTCCAGGCCTCCGTCAACACGTTCCGCTTTGCACGCAGGAACGCGATCTGTTCCTTGAACGGAAGGCTGCCGAAGGCGACGCCGCTAGCCACCATTTATCTCCTGCAAGACTTCGTAACGTCCCGCTAGCGTAGCGGCGGCCAGGCCCTCCTGCATCGCCGCCGCATACTGGTCCAGCGTCATGTCAGGCAGCAGCTCGAGCAGACCGTCGCGCAGCGCATCGAGCGAGTCCACCTGACCGGCCAGCGTGCGCACCTGGTCGAGCCAGGCTTCGGCCGCGGGTGCCACGTTGTCGCTGAGCTGGTCGACCATCTGCGCCGGCGGGTCCTGCGGCTGCGCGCCGGGCGCGGCGAACTGCGCGCCGGGCGGCGCATTGGGGTCGGGCGGTGCGTTCGGGTCCGGCACCGGCGCATTGCTGACTGGCTCCCAGCCCTGGCCGTAGGTATCGGTGATATAGGCCAGCGTGGGCTTGTAGCCCAGCGCCTTGAGCTTGCCGTCACGGTCGGCACGCTGGGTCAGATCCTCCGGTTCGTCGGTCACGCGGAACACGCGTGGCGTCGCGGCGCCGGGGAAGTTTTTCTCGGTGAGCCAGCGCGCGGGGCCGAGGTTCCACGATTCGCACACCAGGTCGGCGTCGGCCTTGATGATGTCGGCGCGTACATCGCCCTGCAGCTTGTCATTGCCCAGCTTGCCCGGCGTGCCGCTGGTGCTGGCGGTCTGGCCCAGCACCACCTTGGCGATGGTGGCGTTCATCGCATCCTGCAGGGCCTTGTAGTCGGCGCTGCCGCTGCGCGCGGCTTCCAACAGTTCCACCTCCATGCCTTTGGGAATGATGATGCCGCTGTCGGTCTGGATGGCGCGCACCGCCTGCAGCAGCTTGGTGCGTTCGCCGTCGGTGGCGGTGGCGTCGTATTTGCCCACCGCGGTGGGCATGCCGAACTTCTCCAGGAAGATCAGCCAGAACTTGAGGCCGTTGCGCTTGAACAGCACGGGCCAATACAGCCAGTGCGCCAGGCCGAGACCGTAGGGCTCGTCGTCATTGTCGGCGCCGGTGGAGAAATTCCAGAAGTACGGCGCCTCGGCCGGGATGCCTTCGAGCATGTGCTCGTAGGTGAGCAGGCGCAGGTCCATTTCCTTGCCGAAGCGGAAGCGCCGGCGGTTGCGCACCTTCACCTGCTTGATGCCCAGGCGGTTGCCCTGCACCTCGTAGATAAGCTCGGACACGGCGTAGCCGTAGAACACGCCGAACAGCATCTTGGCGGTAAGGTTGTCCCAGCCGATCGCCCGCAGCTGCTCGCGCATGAAGTCTGCAGCGGCCTTGTCGATCGCACGCTTGCCGCCGGCGTCCACCTGCCACTCGCACGACACCACGGCCAGCTGGCGCTGGTCGAACGCGCTCTTCACTTCGGGATCGGAATAGACCTGCTCGTACAGCGTCAGATCGCCGCCGCGGTTGCGCAGCACGCTGTCGTACGGCGTAAGCAGCGGGCCGGTGTAGCCGCGCGTGATGTCGATGCCGTCGGCGGTGGTGGCGATCTCGCGATCGGGCTGTGGTTGCGGGGTAGTCATGAGCCGAAGCCTCCGAAGTCATTGCCGCCGGGCACCGTGCCGAAACCGGTGTCGCCGTAACCACGGCCGATGGCGGCGACGCTCATGCGTTGTCCGGCGGATTGGTAGTCGATCGGCGCCGCCGGAGTGCTGGCGGCATGCACGGCCAGCGCCAGCGCCCAGAAATGGTCCGCATGGCCATCGGGCGTGCGTTCCGCGGTGAAACGGATGTTGCCCGCCACCGTCGTCTGTTTGGTCACGCTGCGAAGATCAGCGCGGATCTTCGGGTCGTAAGGGATGCGCAAGGTGCGGTCCTGCATGCGGCCGCGCACCGGGTAGGCGAGTGCCTCTTTCACCTTGGGGGTGAACGTCACGCCCTCGACGCGCGTTTCGCCGAAGCGATGCGTGGCATCGTCCACCCAGCCAATGCCCAGGCCGGTGCCGTCAATGCACGTGCGCCGGCCGCGCGCGATCCACGGCCACAGGATGGCCTCCTGTTCCGGCTTGGACATGTTGCGCAGCGCGATCACCGCGCGCGTGTAGAGCACGTCGCCCAACCGCTCCAGCACCCACAGCACGGTGAGGTCCTTCTTGCGGCCGATGTCGATGCCCATGTAGAGCTCGCGGCCCTCGATCTGCTCCCAGAACGCGTCCGCTGCATATTCGCAGCTGGCGATCAGGTCGTATTCGAGGAACGCCGCGTCGTCGTCGGCAGGCCGGCACATGTATTCCTGCTGGAACGATTCCTCATCGGCACAGCCGGAGCGCACGAAATCGAAGTACGCCTGTTCGTCCATCGCCTGCCGTTCGTCATCGTCCGGCAGCTTCTGCTGCAGCTTGAACAGCAAGCCCTCGGACAACGCGTCTTCAAGGGTATAGGTGTGCAGGCTGATCTTCTTCGGGTTGCCGCCCTCCTTCACCTCGCGCACCAGCTGGTTGAAGAAGTTGTGGCTGCCGCGATGGGTGCTGAAGGCTTCCAGGCTGCCGCCCCAGGTGATGCCCGGGTAAGCGATGGCCCATAGCTTGCGCGGGTCCGGATGCAGCGCGAACTCGTCCAGGATGCGGCCGCCGCGCTTGCCCGCCTGCGCGTCCGGGTTGCTCGACATGCTGTGGATGCGTCGCTTGTTGGCGAACTCCAACACCTGGGCCGATTCGCGGCTCGTCGGGTCCACGATTTGCTCGCCCAGGTCATTGGCGGCCATGCCGACCACGCCGGCGAACAGCTTGCAGTCCTCGATGAAGAGCCGGGCCTGCATTTCGTCGCGGCTCGACACCCATTGGTCGTACATCGCGGAGGCCAGGCTGGTGCGCTTCACGCATGTATAGGCCGACGTCCAGGTCCAGCCCACCTGGCGCGACTTCTCGCCGAGCTTCAGGCGCGAGCGGTCATTGATCCAGCGCGTCTGGCCGGGCAGGAAGATGCCCTTCGGGTTGGCCGGAATGATGCGCGCGTTGCCCATCACACGATGCCTTGCAGGCGCGCATCAATCGCCGCCATCGTTTCCTCGCTGATGCCGGCGTTGCTGGCGATCTGCTTGATCGCGGCGGTGGCGTCGTCGAGTTTCTGGCGCACCTCCGAGGCCCACTTGTTACGCGTCACACTGGCGCGCGTCAGCGTGGCGATGTTCTTGGCGGCCTTGCCCAGCACCTCTACCTTCTTCGCCGGGTTGGTTTCCTCTTCCATTTCCTGCATGGCCAACAGCGCGTCGAAGATCTCGGTCTGCACCATGCTGATGATCGCGTTGCTGCGATCGTCGGCCTCGTCCGGTGCGGCTTCGGCGATCATGCGCGCGGCCTCGGTGCTGGCCTTGATCGCGCCCAGGCGCCGCTGCAGCCTGCTGCCATAGCGCTGCAGGCCGGAGCTGCCGCCCACGTCGGCGCCGAGCTCGTCGCGGATGCGCTGGGTCAGCCAGTCGTAACCGGCAAAGCCGGCCTTGACCAGCAGCCGGTCGATCTTGGCGCGGATCTCGTCCGGCTGCTGCTCGATCTTCGATCGACGCATGCCGGTCACCAGTACTTCGGCGGGCGCGCGATACCCGGCAGGCAATCGACGGTGTACTCCGCCACGTCCACGCCATAGTGGGTCAGCTCACCGCGCCAGCGGCCGCCGGGCTCCTTCACCACGCTGATCAGCTTCCGGTCGTCCAGGTAATCCAGCTCGCGGCGCACTTCCAGCGCGCTGGCATCCGGGTAGACCGCTTGGACGACGGCAAGCACAACCTCCTCGTACAGGTAGGTCGGGCGGCCATTGTTGAGCGTGAGCAGGATCGTCCAGCGGATCGACTCCCGACGCACTTTATCCATGTCTACCGTCATCGCGCATTCCCCTGTTTGGCACCATCAATCTGCACACGCTTCAGCTCGCTGGCGATGGCATCCAGCTTCGCTTCGATCACCGACTGGCCGCGCACGTAGTCTTCGCGCCGCACGTATTGCACGGCCATCTCGGCCTGGAATTTCAGGAATTCGCGCTCCAGGTTCTGCCAGGACACGGCTTGGACTTCGACGGTGGCGAAACGTTGGTCCAGCGATTTGCCGATCTGCGCCAGCAGCAGTTTGCCCAGGGCGAACAACACGCCGACCAGCGTGCCGAGCAGGCTGAGCAGCTGCCATAGCTCCAGCTGGAAAGTCATCGACCCATCCTCACGCGCTGCTCGAACTGACTGGCGCAATCGGCGCAGCGGCTGGTAGTGCCGCGCAGTGCGGCCAGGCGCGCGGGCTCGATCGGCTGAGCGCAGTCGATGCAGATGCCGTCGATGGACGTGTCGCGGGGTGACTGCGCCGCAGCGATGCGCGCGCGCGCGTTGGCCAAAGCGACATCGCGGTCGAATCCGTCCAGCTTCTGCGCGCGGTCCATGTCATCGGTCATGCGGTGTTGCCCCTGTGGCCCCGCCTTGGTCGGGCGGTGCTGACTCCTTGGTGGCGCTGGTGCCCAGGCGCGCCGCCGTTGCCCGGTCGGCGTTGGCCTGTCGCCACACACCCCTCCATTGTTCGATCCATGCCAGCGCATCCGATACGCACACGGCGGGGTGATCGCGCAGCGTGCAATGGGCCGCCGGGGGTGCCGGTTCAGGCAGCGGCGCCGTAAGCGCGGCTGGGATTGGCACATAGACCTTGGCCGGAACATCAATAAGCCGGGTGCGTGTCAGGGGCTGCGACTTGACCCCACAGGCGGTCAGCCAGGGCAGCACACACAGGCATAGCAGCCAACGGCTGGCAGTCGGGCGTTTCATGGGTCACCTTCTTCGCGGCGGTTTCGCGCGCGTTGGTTTGCTTGCCGAGCTTGTCCGCCAACGCGTCGCGCTGGCCGAGTGCCGTGCTCGCGAGTAAGCGCAGCGCCGCCAGGTGGTCGGCATCCTCCTTGGCGCGCTGTTGGAAGCTGCCGATCGCGAGAGCCTGGTCCGACGTTGTGCCCTGGCACGTGCGCAGATCCGTGCGCGCGTCGACCAGCTGTGCCGATTGATGGCGCGCCTGCCACGCCACGCCACCCCCGGCGCCGAGGCCGAGCAGCGCCAACGCCGTGCAGCACCACGCGAGCAGGTTCATGCGTGCACCGCCCGCAGGGCACGGCGCTGACGCCACCAGGCGATGCCGGCAGTGGCCAACGAAGCCAGCACCAGCAGCGCACCGATCAACCGCAGCCATTGCGGCCAGCCGGCGGTGGCGTTGACCGCCTGGCTGGTGGCCTGCAGTAGCGGCTGCACCTGTTGCAGGGCTTCGACGGCGGCAGCGGTGCCGCCGGTGGTGACCGCCACGGCGACGGGCGATGGCACTTTTCGCGCCGCCGGTTTCACGATGCCCGCCATGCGCAGGCCTTCGTCCAGCGTTACGTCGTCGTACCACTCGGCGGCGTCGTGCCAGTCGAACTCCGCGGCATTGCCGTTTTCATGGCGGATGATCGCTCGCACCAGCGCGCGCATGGTGGCGTAGTCATGTACGTTCACGGTCTCGACGTCGGGGCCGACGCCCAGCGCGGATGCGACGGAACGGGTGTAGCTGTCGGTATCGTTCTCGAAGTCCGGAGCCCAGCGGTCGATGATCTCGCGCACGCTGTCGATGCGCGATCCATCGCCCGCGCGCCGCTTGTCCTGATACGTGATCAGCGTGACCGCGATCGCACGGATGCCCCAGGCCGGCGCGATGAACTGGCAGAAATCCTTGTCGGTGCGCTGTGCCGCCGGCACCAGGCCCTGCCACGGGGCACCCCAGCGCAGGTTGCCGGGGTTGTTGTTGCGTACACCGCGAGGCTTGTCCATCACCGACTCCAAAGAAAAGGATCGGCAACGGGACGGAGGAAACCGCCGCCGATCAAAGGTGCCAAGCACCACTGTTGGCGGTCAGTGTCGTCAGATCATCCGGGTGAGTCTTTGGCCCCGGTTCAAAAGAGTGGCCCTCGCGCGCGCGAGGGTGCGGGGGTGCATGCGATCAGAGATCACCCGAACGGTCGACGTCGGCGCCGCTCATCAAGCGACGATCCGCCTCCGTGCTGAAGTACAGCGAAGAGCTGTCGATCGAACCGGCATAACGCTCGAATACGACGCGCACGCCGTTCGTTCCAATCCAGACATCCCTGGTCTGCTGGAAGGTAGCGCCCATCGCGTTCTGCACCGCTGGACGCTCGACTCTAGCCGGCGGTCCGAACTTACGGATCAGCTCCGGCTCGACTAGGTCGAATTGATCCGGCTTCAGCGACAGGTGGATGCGCTGCACCTCGCCGGTTCGCCCGATCACCAGGTTCATGCTCGCGCGCTCCTTCGCGATCGTGACATTGCCGTTGCATACCAGCATGCCGGGCGCACCCGCGCCGCACTCGATGCCGAGGCGATCACGGATCATTTCAGGCGTTGCCGGCGCGCCGATCTGCACGCCCTTGAAGTCGTAGCTGTTGTTGCCGCTCGCGGCGGCGGCCGCACAGAACACGATGCATGGAATGATGCTGATCCGCTTCATGACATTCCCTCCGGTGGATGGTCAGGTTTTGGTGCGTGGTTTGCGCGACAGTTTGGATGGCGAGGGTTGAGCGCGCGTCGGCGTGCCGGCCAACGCAGCAGCCGCGGCGATGATGGCGGCACGCGCGGTTGAACCGGCGGCTCGAAAGTGATCTAGCAAGTCTCGCTCATCGCCGCTCGGTGAGGCCGCCCGAAGCGCGTTGAAGATGTCCTCCTGCAGTGCAGCTTTCTCGACGTCGCTCATGTCATATCGCGAGGCGATGGCGGCAGACCGCGCGACGAGTTCCAGCAATAGATCGCGCCGCGCGATCACGCGCGACGACCCAGTCAAGACGAAGTCCACGTCCATGTGCCATTCGGGATGCGCAGCGGCGGTGGCGCGCAGCTTCTCCGCGGGGAACGCACCACGTCGCTTGCGATCGGAGAAGGCCGCCTTGGTCATGCCAAGAGCGTGCGCGACGTCCTGATCTTCCACCACCCCTAGCGCCTGTTTCAGGCGCAGGAGTTGCGATGAGAACTCGTCCACAAATACCTCTTGACTCAGTCAAGATGTCTTGATTAAGCTTGTCTCTAAGCCATACAGGCCAACAAGCCACCTAATGAACAAGCCGAGAGGATACACGCATGACCGCACAACTTGCCGGCATTGATTTGTACCGACAGGTCCGCGGCGCCTTTATCGCCCAGGGCAAGACCCTCAAAGGCTGGTGCCAGGAGAACGGCACCCACCTCAGCAACGCGCGCAGCGCGCTCACCGGCAACTGGGACGGCCCGAAGGGCAAGGCGATGCGCGCGCGCATCGTGAAGGCCGCCGGGCTGCGGGGGCCGCAGCCGTGAGCACGACCGGGAACCGGCTGCGCGAGGAGCGCCAGCGGCTCGGGAAAACGCAACTCTCGTTTGCCGTGCTCTGCGGAGTGCGGAAACGCGCCCAGATCAATTACGAGCAGGACAAGCGCAAGCCAGATAGCGCCTATCTCGAAGCGGTGGCGGCGGCCGGCGCAGATGTCACCTACGTCTTGACGGGGCGACGCATGGGTGTGGCTCCGGCGACCTTGCCGACGGCCCACCAATCGCTTTGCGCCGCCTTCGACCGCGCCACCCTGGACGGCGTGCAACTGCTCGGCCTCGCCGCGAAGTGCGCCGACCACCCCACCAAAGCCCGCGCCGCCTACGGCGCCCTGCTGCTTGTGGAGTCGCTGCTATGACCACCGCCCCGATGCCCTTTGCCGAACTCGTGGCCCGCCAGCGCGCGGTGTATGCCGCGGTCGACGCGGCCACCGACAAGCATTACAGCCTGCGCCGCAACACGCCGGAAAGCGTCGAGTGGGCGCTGATCGGGGAGGCGTGCAGCCGCGAGGCGCAGCGTCTGCACCGCATCTGGCGACGGCATTACATGCCGAAGGGTTGGCACGCATGACCGCCGTCGCCTCCCAGCTCTCTGCCAAGCGCGCGCTGCGCGTACTCAAGGCGCTCAAGGGCGCCACCTTCACCGGGCTCTCCAACACCGACGTCGCCAAGGCGCTCGGCGAAACGCCCAGCAATGTCTCGCGCTCGCTGGCCGTGCTGGTCGAGGAGGGCTTTGCCCTGCGGCTCGACAACGGCCGCTACGCGCACAGCGTGGCGCTGCTGCAGATCGCCCAGGCCCACGCCGACCACACCGCGCGCCTGCAGGCACGCATGACCGAAACCACCCAGCGGATCGCCGCCGGGTCTCTTTCCTGACAGGGGGCAACACATGGCACGCAAGGCAACACCCGCAGCGGCACCGGCAGAAACGTCGCCGCTGCCTGAGCAGCAGATCGAACAGGGCCAGCAGCTGATGGCGCAAGTCGCCGGCAGCTACGCGGATGACCGCGACCTGGTCAACCAACTGATGGGCCAGATCCAGATGGCGAACTCGATCGCCAAATTCTCCGACGTCGTAGGTTTGAGCAAGCTCAAGCACATCAAGGAAACCAAGGCGTACCGCGCTCTGAGCGGCAAAAAGGGCATTGCGCCGGATGGGACCGAAATCTCCGACGTCGGAACTTTTGAGGGATTCTGCCGTGCGCTCGGCATGTCCTATTCCAAGGTCGACGAAGACCTGAAAAACCTCGCCACGTTCGGCGAAGAGGCGCTGCGGCAATTGTCTGCCGTCGGCGCTGGCTACCGCGAGCTGCGCGCCCTGCGCAAGCTGCCCGAGGACGAGCGCGCGCTGATCGCGGCGGCGCCGGATCGGGAATCCCTGATCGAGCTGCTGGAAGAGCGCGGCGCCGCCCATGCGAAGGAAAAAGAGCAGCTGGCCGCCGACCTGGCCGAAGCCAAGGCCGATGCCGATGCCGCGCGCAACAACACCGCCGAGCGCGACCGCAAGATCAGCCACCTGCAGGACGAGGTTGCCAAGGCCAAGCGCAAGTGGAAAGCCGCCACGCCCGACGAGCAGCTGGCGGAACTGCAGCGCGGGGTGACCGAGGCGAGCCTGGCGGTGCGCGCCGCGCTGTCGGTCGACGACGCCTCGTTCGGTCTTCATGGCGCGGTGGTGCTGCTGGCAGAGCACGCCGACAGCAATGGCCTGGACGTGAGCGACTTCCTCGCCGACGTTTTCGCGCAGCTGCTGACCGCGGTGCGCATGGTGCGCGATGACGAGGACATGCCCTTCGCGGTGCCGGTACGCCGGGACGAGGAGGCCTGAACCATGCCTGTCGACTCTCGCATCGAGGCCGCCGCCGCCGAGTTGCTGGCGTCGCCGCATGGACGCAAGGGCGCCATCGTCGCGGCGCTGGCCGCGCAGCTTGGCGTATCCGTACCCACCGCCTACCGGCGGCTCAACCAGGTGGTCGCCTCGCTACGGCCGCGCAAGCGCCGCAGCGATGCCGGCCAGCTCACGGTGACCCGTGACGAGGCGCTGCACATCGCCGCGCTTACCGAGGAAACCCGCCGCCTCACCGGCACCGGCACGCTGCCGCTGGAAGAGGTGGTGGGAATGGCCCGCGCGAACGGGCTGATCAACGCCGGCCGCGTGGACACCAGCACCGGCGAGTTCACGCCGGTCGGCGTCTCCGCGGTGCGCCGCGCGCTGCGCCAGTACCACGTGCACCCGTCGCAGCTCAACGCGCCGACGCCAGCCGCCGCACTGTCCAGCCCGCACCCCAACTGGTGCTGGCAGATCGACGCGTCGGTCAGCCGCCAGTTCTACCTGGCCGACGACGGCGCGCACGTGATGCCCAAGGCCGAGTTCTACCGCGGCAAGCCGCAGAACTTCGAGCGCATCACGGACCGGCGCCTGTGGCGCTACGTGGTCACCGACCACGCGTCGGGGCATTTCGACCTGTTCTACGTGCAGGGCGCCGAGAGCGCGATCAACCTGCTGGCGTCGCTGATCCACGCGATGACGCAGCAGCCGGGTCGCGCCATGCACGGCGTGCCGCACATCCTCATGACCGACCCCGGCAGCGCCATGACGGCCGCGGCCACGCGCAACTTCTGCGCGGCGCTGGGCATTCGCCTGCAGATCAACGAAGTGGGCAACGCCCGGGCGAAAGGCCAGGTGGAAAACACCCACTTCATCGTGGAGCGCCATTTCGAGGCTGGCCTGAAACTGCGCGCGCCGGTGACCAGCCTGGAGCAGATCAACACACTGGCGCAGCAGTGGGCCTATGCCTACTGCGCCACCCGCGTGCACAGCCGCACCGGCGTCACGCGCCGCGACGGCTGGCTGCGCATCACGCCGGACCAGCTCAAGGAGGCGCCGCCCGTGGAGGTGTTGCGCACGCTGGCCAACAGCGAGCCCAAGGCCTGCACGGTGCGCGACTGCCGCATCAAGTTCCGCGGCCGGCGCTGGGACGTCTCCGGCATCGACGGGCTGATCAACGGGCAAAAGGTGGACGTGATCCGCAACCCGTTCGACGGCGACGCCAGCGTGCGCATCGTGCGCACCGGCGACGACGGTCAGGTGGTGCACATGCTGGCCCCGCGCATCGAGACGGACAGCTTCGGCTTTGTCGCCGGCGCCGCGCAGATCGGCACCGAGTTCAAGGCCCCGCGTGAAACGCCGGCCGACGCCGCGCGCAAGGAGATCGAGCGCCTGGCGATGGACGTACGCACCGACGCCGAGGCGCTGGCCGCGCGCAAGTCCAAGCGCCTGGCCTACGGCGGCAAGCTGGACCCGCACAAGCACCTGCTGCAGTCGGGCGTGACGCCGCACCTGCCGCGCGCCGGCAAACCGGCGACGGTGGACGCGCCGGCGACGCAGGCTGCGCCCGCCTACGTGGAGCCGGTGGCGATCCGCCCGGAGTTCCCGCCGCTGAACCACGTCGATGCCGCGCGCAGCCTGAAGCCGCTGGTCGAGCGTGCGGGCGGCACCTGGTCGGCCGAGCTGTACCAGCGCACCGTGCAGCGCTGGCCGGATGGGTTGCCGCTTGAACAGGTGGAGGCCTGGGCGGCGGAGCTGGCGACGGGCACGCGGCTGCGCGTGGTGGGAGGTGCGGCATGACGCTGCGCCTGAAAGCAGTCCTCGCCGCGGCCGGCATCAAGCAGGGCGCCGTAGCCGATGCCGCTGGCATTTCCCGGCCCGCGCTCAACGGTTTCATCAACCGCGGCTCGCTGCCGCTGGGCACCGACCGCGCCGCGGTCGAGCGCCTGATCACTGCCTTCGTCCACCGGCACGGCGGATCCACCGCCGGCCTGTTTGAAGTGGCTGCGCCGTGCGCGAACACGGCGCAGCCGGTTTCCCCGCCCGACCTTTCGAATGACCAGGAGGAGATGTCCATGCTACTGCGAAAGCAATCCCTGACGCCGGCGGCGCGCCGGCACTTCGGCCTCGGCCGCGACCCGTTCGCGGACCCGACCACCGCCGACGACGTGTTCCTGTCCACGGACATCCGCTACGTGCGCGAGGCGATGTACCAGGTCGCGCGCCACGGTGGCTTTATGGGGTGATCGGCGAGAGCGGCGCGGGCAAGAGCACGCTGCGCGAGGAACTGATCGACCGGCTGCGCCGCGAGGAACAGGCCGTGATCGTCGTGGAGCCCTACGTGCTGGCGATGGAGGGCAATGACCAGACCGGCAAGACGCTCAAGGCGCAGCACATCGCCGAGTCGATCATGGCGGCGGTGTCGCCGCTGGCCAAGACCAAGAGCAGCCCGGAGGCGCGCTTCCGCCAGCTGCACGAGGCGCTGCGCGACAGCTCCCGCGCCGGCCACAGCCACGTGCTGGTGATCGAGGAGGCGCACAGCCTGCCGCTGGCCACGCTCAAGCACCTGAAGCGCTTCCGCGAGCTGAAGGACGGCCTGCGTCCGCTGTTGTCGGTGATCCTGCTGGGCCAGTCGGAACTCGCCACCAAGCTGAGCGAGCACAACCCGGAAGTGCGCGAGGTCGTGCAGCGCATCGAAGTGATCGTGCTGCCCGCGCTGGACACCGATCTGGACGCCTACCTGGCGCACCGCTTCAAGCGCGCCGGCACGCCGGTGGACCAGGTGCTGGCCAAGGGCGCCACCGATGCGCTGCGCGCCAAGCTCACGCCCGCGCGCGGCACCGGCACGCTGCTGTACCCGCTGGCCGTCCACAACGCGCTCGCCGCCGCGATGAACCGCGCCGCGGATCTGGGCGTGCCGCAGGTCAACGCCGACGTAATTGGGGGGGTGTGACATGGAACAGCATCCGACCATCCGCGACGGCTGGCAGCAGATCCAGCGCACCGCGCTCGACATGGCCGACGCCGAACGCCGGCGTCAGATCTTCGACAAGGGCTACAGCCACGACCACGACGATCAACACCGCGCTGAGGAACTCGCAGCGGCGGCGGCTTTTTACCTGATGCCGCAGAGCGTCAACCAGGACGTTTGCGTATCTGTGGGTGAAGGCGATCTGATCTTGAAGTCGCTGCATGAACTGATCGGCGACGAAGCGTGGGAGGGCCTTTTCGCCGACGACTATGCCGACCCCAGCATCCGGGCCGACGTGGCGATGGATACGCGCATCAACCAGCTGGTCAAGGGCGTAGCGCTTGGCCTGGCTGAGTTGGAGCGGTGGTTGCGCATGCGTGAACTGCGCGACGAGATCGAGGCCTTCAACGTCAAAGCCACTGCCGATAGCGAGGACGGCTATTGCCAGGCGCGCCGGCAGCCCGATGGCTCCATCCGTGTGCAGACGCACCCGCACGTCACTGACGCCGAGGCCGCCAGCCTGCGCGACCAGCTCGACGTGGCGCTTCACGTGCCGGCGCCGGAACAGCCGATCAACCCGCCGAGCCGGCTGTGAGGTAGCCATGCAAGCCGACCTGTTCGCTTCCGATGCGATCACCCTGGACACGGTGCTGGGTGCACTGCGGGGGCGCATGGGCGCGGCGAACGGGTGCACCGCGCGCGAGCTGGTGCTGGCGATCAGCGGTCGGTTCAGCACGGCCGACGAGCGCCGGCTGCGCAAGGTGATCGAGGCGCTGCGCGGCGCCGGTCACCCGGTATGCGGCACGCCGGACACGGGCTACTTCCTTGCCGCGAACGCGGCCGAGCTGGACCGCACCTGCGAGTTCCTGTTCCGCCGCTCGATGACGTCACTCCGCCAGGTCAGCGCGATGCGTCGCGTGACCCTGCCGGATCTACGCGGGCAGCTGGGTCTGCCCATTGGAGCAAGCCATGAATCCCATGAATGAAATTCTCCGCGCCGCCACGAACAAGGCGCTGGGCGCGATCTTCTTCCTCGACGACGCCGGCGCCACCGTCATCTCCGTTACGGTGCGCAGCGGCCGCCCGCTGATCACGCTGGACGGGCCGCCCGTCCGCTTCGTGCGCGGCGCCATCCGCAAGAGCCAGCGCGTCGGCGAGCTGCGCGAGCACGTGATGGTGGCGATGGTGCAGGGCTGCCAGGTGGAATGGATCGTGCACACCGTGCGCAACGCGCCTGCGGCGCAGGCGGGTGCGTGATGGATACCGCCTTGCAGCTGGAGGTGGTCATGTGCCTACGACGCGCCGCGCAGCCGATACGGCCGCAGCAGATCGCCACGGCGGTGAACGCGCGCCTGGGCGACGTCTACGACGAACTGGGCTATCTGGTGCGCCACGGCGCGGCGCGCCGGCATCACTGCGCTGACGCCGTGGTGCGCTATGCCGCAGTCGGCCGACACGTGATCGCTGGCGGAACGGCTGCCACCGATACGACGCCGGAGATCGCCCCGCACCGGATGGTGCCGCGCGAGCGCAAGTCGTGCCCCGCGCCGAAGGCCAGCGTCGTGCTCGACAAGATGGGCAACGCGCCGATGGGCGCGCGTGAGATCACGGCGGCCTGCACCGGCCTGTTCAGTGAACACCAGGTGGCCGACCACCTGCAGACGCTGAAGCGCCGCGGTGAGGTGCGCAAGGTCAGCGGAAGCACCAGCAACGCCGTCTGGCAGCGCGTGGCACCGATATCGACGGCCGAAGGAGGCCCCATGAAACGCAATGACACCACCTTGCCGCCGAACCTGGCCGCCGCGCAGCACCTGCCGATCGACACCGACGAAGAGTTGCCGCCGTGGCTGGGCGAGCGCATGCGCGACACCTTCCACGACATTTTCCACGCGGCCGCCGATGCCGCCACCGACAAGGAGCCGTAGCCAATGGCCAGCAAGACCCGCATCAAGACCAACGCGGTGCAGCACCCGGTGCCGCAGACGCGCGAGGAAGCCGTGGCGGCGATCGCCGCGATCGGCACCAACCAGCGCGAGCGCGACCGCATCCAGGCGGCCATGAACGACGAGCTTGCCGCGGTGCGCGAGCGCTACGAGGCCGAGGCCAAGCCGTTCGCCGACGAGATCGGAGCGCTGACCAAGGGCGTGCACCTGTACTGCGAGGCACACCGCCACGAGCTGACGCGCGACGGCAAGGTCAAGAGCCACACGTTCGCCAGCGGTGAGGTGAAGTGGCGCCTGCGCCCGCCGAGCGTGGTGCTGCGCGGCGGCGACGCGGTGCTGGATGCGCTCAAGTCGCTCAAGCTCGACCGCTTCATCCGCGTGAAGGAGGAAGTGAACAAGGAGGCGATCCTGGCCGAGCCCGAAGCCGCCGCCGGCGTGCGCGGCATCACCATCCGGCAGACCGAGGATTTCGTGGTGCAGCCGTGGGACACGCAGCTCGAGGAGGTGGCCTGACATGGGTCAGATCACGCTCAACTACGAGGATTCGATAGCGGTCCTCGCTAACGCCGAAGCCGCCGCGGATGCACGCATCGTGGCGGCCTGTGCTGTCGCGTTCTTCGAGCTGCAGAACCATGCCGATGAAGCTTGCGGCAGCGCGCGCGCGGCATCGCTGAAGCTGCTGCACATGGGCGCGTCGGCGATCTACCGCAACGGCCCGGAGGACTGACATGGCGATCCGAATCACCAAGAGTCGTGGCGGCACCAGCATCCGCGCCACCGGCGCCGATGCACAGGCGCTGTTCGAGGCCATCGCTGGCAGCGTGCTGCCACCGGCCACCCGCGCCGTGGACGCAAGCACCGGCAGGCGGATCACGGAAGGCAGCGCTGAGCCGCGGCCCATCGCCGAGCGCGTGTGCCGCGTCTGCGGCTGCACGGCGACGCGCGCATGCAACCCGCCTTGTTTCTGGATCAATGACGACCTGTGCAGCAGCTGCGCGGGGAAGGAGGGCAAAGCATCATGATCGCTTACTGCTGGGCCAGTGGTCTGATCCAGTTCGGCGCGCGCACGCCGCCGGGTGCTATCGCGATCGCACGCGGCAGCGCGCGCCTCGTGCGGCCAATCGTCGAAACCGCCGCATGTCACGGCTATGAAGCCGGCGTGCTGCTGGTGCCTGGCGTGCCCGAGGCCGCCGATCAGCAGCAGGGCGGCGACGCGCTGGAGCTGTTCATGCTGTGGCTGAAACAGCGCGAACGCAAAGGCTTCCGCGTCGCCATCAAGCCGCGCAACCCGTTCGACTACGTCATGTGCGGCACGCCGGTTTCCAGCCTGACCGTCGATGATCGCTGCCGCGCGGTGGCGGCGTTCGACAAGGTGGCCTGCATGTCCGCGCTGCTGGTGCCCGGCCTGCAGACGACCGTCCGCACAGCGGTCAATCGCCGCATGCGCAAGCTGGTGGGCGGCTATGAAGGAGCGATCTGACATGGCCGAGATTCTCAAACAGCGCCCCACCTGCATGCTGCAGATCAACACCGGCGGTGCCTGGCGAAACGTGCTCACGTTCGACCCCGCGCGACGCGCGGAGATCCTTGCCAGCGTGGCGCTGCTGGCCAACACGCTCGGCGCCAGCGCCAAGTGGTGCCTGCACCACCCAGACGGCAAGCGCGAATGGCTGCACGCGGAGGACTTCCAGGTCGGGGGTTGGCTGCACATCTCCGCCACCGAGCCTGCGCCGCACGTCGACGTCATGGTATCGGCTTACGACGCCAGCGATCGCGAGGGCATCGTGTTCATGGCATGGCGCAATGCGGCGGGGAACTGGTTTATCTCCGGCAGTGACGAACGGCTGCTGTTGCCGGTCTACGCCTATTGCCCCGTCATGAATCCCGCACCGGCTCCGGCGGCGCCGCAGGTGGCAGCATGAAGAAGGTCCATCAAACTCTCTTCGGTCGCCCCGATGGCCCGAACGCCGAGATCGGCAATTGCTATCCCGCATGCGTCGCCTCATTGCTCGGTCTCGACCTCGACCAGGTGCCTCACTTCCATCAGCTGCATGACGACGCCGAGGGTGCGCTGGACGAGATCCTCGCGTTCCTGCACGGGCAGGGCTATTCGTGCCTGCGCTACGAATGGGCTCCGTGGGTGAACCGGTACCTGCCCGGCGCGCTGGCCATCTTCGGCGGCAAGTCGCCACGCGGCGACTGGTCGCATGCGGTGGTCGGCCAGGTCACCGCGGATGGCTGGCGCCTGGTGCACGATCCGCACCCGAGCGGCGCGGGCATTCTCGGCGACCCGGTCGACGTGGAAGTGCTGTTCCCGCTGATGCGCGCGGAGGCAGCATGACGTTCTCCGTCTTTGGACTGCGCCTTCCGGCCGCGCTCGCGTTTGCCATGAGCGGCAAACGTTCCACTAGCCCCGAGGACGTCATAGCGGCGCCGGTGAACCTGCAAGCAAAGCCGACGTGCTACAAGCCCGCGCCGAATAATCCACCGCGCGGGAAACGCCGGAGGCAGTGGCGATGAAAATCGGCCTCCTGTTCCGCCCCGGCAGTCTCTGGATCGGCGCCCACTATTCGCCGTTCCACCGCCGCTGGTGCATCAACCTGGTGCCATGCGTGACCGTCTGGATCACGCTTCCTGGAGGTGACACGCCATGAACAAGGTGCATACCTGTCACTGGCCCGGCTGCGACCGCCGCGTGCCGCCCGCGCGCTGGGGTTGCCGCGTGCATTGGTTCCGGCTGCCGCTGGTGCTGCGCAACCGCATCTGTGCGACGTACGTGCCCGGTCAGGAAATCACCAAGACACCCTCGGCCGCGTACATTGCCGCCGCAGAGGACGTGCAGCAATGGATCGCGGAGCAGCAGCGATGACCGTGGACGCCCACCAGGCCCAGCGCCGCAGCAAGTCGATCGCCGCCATCCACGTCGCGCGCCAGCAGCTGGGCATGGACGAAGATGCCTACCGCGACATGCTGGAGCGTGTCTCGGCCAGTTGTGGCGACGCTGTGCGCAGCGCGGCGCAGCTGACCGATCGCCAGCGTCAGGCGGTGCTGGACGAACTGCGCCGCAAGGGCGCCCAGATCAAGGGCCGCCCCGGCCAATACCCCGGCAAGCCGCACAATTTCAACTCGTCGGCCATGCCCGAGATGATCACCAAGATCGAGGCGCAGCTGGCCGACATGAAGCTGTCGTGGGCGTACGCGGACGCGATCGCCAAGCGCCAGTGCGGCGTGGCCAAGGTCGCCTGGGTGCGGAAGGAAGAGCAGCTCAAGGGCATCATCGCCGCGCTCGACGTGGAACAGTCCAAGCGCGCCAGCAACGCCTACATCGACGAATCGGTAAAGCGCCTTGGCATTGGCGAGAAACAGTTCACCGAGCTGACCGCCAAGCTGCCCAAGAACTGGCGCCGTCAGCTGCGCTGCCTAAGGCTGGTGTGCGACCACCTGGGCGCGCGCATCAACATGCTCGATCAAAAGGAATCCGAGGGAGGCGAGGCGTGATTCGTCTTACCTGTCCCTGCTGCGGCGCCGATTTCCCCTGGGAGGCCGGCCTGGTCGAGGCCGACGCCAAGCGGCTCGGTGCCGTGCTGGGCGACATGGAGCCGGCGCTGGCACGCGCGGCCATGTCCTATCTGCGCCTTTTCAAGCCGCCCAAGACGGCGCTGCGCCTGCCGCGAGCCACCAAGCTGCTGCAGGAGCTGGCCGCCCTGGTCGCCGAGGGCACCGTCTGCCGTGACGAACGCACCGGCGTGCGACGTCCGGCGCCGGTGTCGGCATGGGTCGCCGGCATCGAGCAGATGTTGCAGCAGTCCGACCGCCTCACGCTGCCGCTGGCCGGTCACGGCTACCTGCGCCAGGTCGTGTTCGGCATCGCCGACGCCGCCGACGCCGCGGCCGAGAAGTCGCGCGAGCAGGATCTGCGCGAAGGTCGCCGCCCGGCCGGCCCGAGCCCGTCGCGGCCGCAGGAAGACAAGCTGACGAACGAGCTGGCATATCTGGCCAGATGCTCCGATACGACCGGATCGACCAGGCTGAGCATGACCGCCTCGCCGCCGAGGCGCACGCACGATATGGAGGCACGTCATGAGCACGCGGATGGAGGATCTGCGCAACGAACTGCTGTCCGACGTCGCCGCACATGCGGCCGGCGTGCTGCAGGATCACGGCATCGCCGGCGAGGTGGCCGACCAGGCAGGCTCCGCGATCGCCGATCACCTGGCCGACCACTGGGGCGGCCAGCTGGTGACCATTCCGAAAGACTACGCGTTCCGGCTCGCCCTGCGCGACCAGGCCATCCTGGCCGAGTTCACCGGATCAAACCTGCCCGAGCTGGCCCGGCGGTACAATATGACGGACCGCGGCATCCGCAAGCTCCTGGCGCGCGCGCACAAGCGTCAGCGGGATCTCTATCAGGGCAAACTCTTCGACTGATCGGCGGCTTTTTCTGTTGCATACTCTGCAACAACATTGCATAGCCCGTCCCGACTTGCCCCAACTCAACCCGCTTCAACCCACATTTTTCTCAGTTCCCTTTGGGATATATCTCAGGCGGGATCACCCGACGGCGCCGTTATTGCTCAGGCTTTATTGAGGCGGGTGCTCTGCACTGTCCGGCGCATGGGCGTGGCCGTGGGCGAGCTCTTCCTCGGTGGCGTCGCGCACTTCGCCGAGGGCCAC
>SCRA01000031.1 GCA_004297985.1 bacterium
GACCCTCCCTCCCTGGCGAGTGCTTGCTTACGCTTGCCTTCGGGAGGGGGGTCCTCTCTTGCTATCAGGGGGTCAATTTCTCGGTGCCGCTACGGGGTCAAATCCTCGATGCCGTTTCCATGCCGATCAAGTTTCGGGCAAGGACTGCCGTTGGAACACCTTCCAGACGCCGCACACGACGTGGACGATGACTCACGCCACCGGATTCTCGATCGCCAAGGAGCTCGGTAGGAAGTGGTACATGATCTCGCCCGACTACGCGTACGGCCACTCACTGGCCGACGGTTATACGGACGTCGTTAAGAAGGCTGGCGGCCAGATCGTCGGCAGCGACTTCGCGCCGCTTGGCACGCGCGATTTTAGCCCCTATATTCCGAAGATTCAGAGCGCCAGGCCCGATGTGGTGATTCTCAACATCTTCGGTACCGACCTGATCAACTTCGTAAAACAGTCGATCGGATACGGGATGTTCAAGAGCTTGCCCATCGCGGGACCAGTATTGATGCCGGAGGATGTCCGAGCACTTCCTGAGGTGGCGCGTATCGGATACTGGGGCATCGAGTGGTACTACAAAGGAGACTTGGTGCTGGGGAAGGGGAACCTAGAAGCGCAGCGTTTCGCCTCGATCTACCGCAAGCGCTTCAAGCAAGCACCTACGCCGCGGGCCGTCTTTGGTTATGTGGCGATGGACCGCACGCTGTGGGCCATCAGCGAGACGAAGTCCACGGATGGACCGAAGATGGCCAAGGCGTTGCAGGGCAACGAGTTTCGATCGCTGTGGTCCGGAAACTCCAGCTTTCGCGAGGTTGATCACAATCTTGAGTGGCCGATGTGGTTCGGCTCGCTCCGTGCGAACGGAACGGTCAGCGATCCAGACGATGTCTTCGATGTGATCGACCGCCGATCTCCAGCCGAGAGCGCCATCTCGGACGCCGAGGCCTCAAAGGTCTGTCATCTGGCCTTCCCGTCGTAGAGTAAAGGGCCCCGACCTGTCGGGGCCCCTGCTCATCGGGAGCGAGGAGAGCTATTTGCAGGATCGCGATGATTTGATACCGGCGACGAAGGCCACCTGGATCATGGCGATCAGCATCCTCTTAGTGCGCCGAAAGCTCTCGACGATCATGGGCTGGAAGTCGATCGGCTGCATGAGCTATCGGGCGGTTCTGTGCCATGGCCCCCGCTAAGAGTATTCGGTGGTGCGGCCTATCCGCTCAATGATCGCCAACCCAGGCCGCTAACACGCCTATTTCCAAAGCACCTTCGATCGGCAGATGGCCCAAGAGGAGCCTAGCGCCGCGACTGCTCGTCGGGCTGCTGGACAAACCGAACAGATGGGTTTATACTGCTGTTGCCGTCAATAAAAGTCGGCGCATGGCGTCTTGTCGTGATACCGGGCGACCACGAGCCACGCCACGTCCATGCGCGCTACGGAAGCGCTGAAGCCAACGAAGTCGTGGCCGAGATCGCTGCCGATGGAACGGTGAAGATTAGACGCGCGAATAGGGCTCTCTCACGAGCCCAAGTGCGTCGGGCACTTGAGTTGGTCGCAGAGTATAGTGCCGGCCTCATGCAACTTTGGGAGACATACTGCTGATGGCTGGTCGCGCTAATACGGTCACGAACGCCGAAATCGAAGCCGCCTATCGTCGTAGCGATGAATGGCTTGCGCGCGAGCCGCTCGCCGCGAGCGTCCGATACGATAGCGAACATGATACCGTTTTCGTTGAGATGAACAATGGGGCAGCATTGGTCATCCCGCGTCGACTGCTGCAAGGGCTTGAGGATGCGTCAGAAGCTCAGCTAGAGCGGGGCACCATCGCGGCGCAAGGGACCGCCCTCACCT
Source organism: bacterium (assembly GCA_004297985.1). Taxonomy (GTDB): domain Bacteria; phylum Vulcanimicrobiota; class Vulcanimicrobiia; order Vulcanimicrobiales; family SCRA01; genus SCRA01. The sequence goes on from SCRA01000031.1 coordinate 1,844, forward strand.
GGCCGGATCTCGACGCCGATTTCACCCTCGGCGGACTCCTCCACGGAATCTACGGCGGCAAGCGTTGGATGTCGGAGCTCGCTCGCCGCGCCGGCGCCACGAAATCGAAGGCGAAGGCCGCTGCCGCGAGAGCCAACGGCGCCAAGGGCGGCCGCCCGCGAAAGTCTCACCTCTAGACACGGACCAAGCCGAAGGCATCGCGCCGACCAGTAGGACTGAACCCGGTGACGACGGCGAGATGTGTTAGGACTGGGCTCCCTTTGCCAGCCAAGAGACGACATCTCTGGCATTCCGATCTGGTGGGAACACCGGATAAAAGACGTGTTCGATGACGCCGTCCTTGATGACCAACGTGAAGCGCTTGAGCAGCGTCATGCCGTCGACCTCGAACGTCGGCAACTTCAGCGCGTGCGTCAGCCTTAAATGCTCGTCCGAGAGCATGGCGAAGGGCAGGTGCAATCGCTCCGCTGCCTCGCGTTGGTAGTCGCTGTCCTGGGTGGAGAGGCCGAACAGGTGACTCACCCCCAGCGCCTGCAGCTCAGAGAAATGATCGCGAAACGCGCACGACTGCGGGGTGCAGCCCCGAGCGCCCGGGATCAGATCCCAGCCCTCCGGGTTGGCCACGCCCGGCTGGCCCGTGCGGGGATACGCATACACCACGGTGCGGCCTTGCAGCGTGGCAAGGTCGACGGCTGAGCCGTCCGTCGCGGCCAGCGGCACGGATGGCAAGGCCAGCCCAGGCAGATGCCGGGTGGCGCCGTCGTCCTCAGGTGCGGGAATGTTCGACCAATCGGGGGTCTCGACGCTACTGCCCATGGTTCTGAGAACACATCCCTTCCGCGAGACGCTTGAGGTTCACAAACTGGCGCATCTGCATGATCCAGTGTGCCGATTCTAAGAAGATGAAGCTCATAGGTGCCTGAAGCCACCTCGGTTGCAGAGACCAATAGCCGCTGACGATAAGCCGCGTTCGGCCGCCGGGAAGCTCTTCCAGCAGGAAGCCCCACAGCGAATCCGTGTACGAGCGCGGTCGCGTGCCGGCCGGATCAAAGCGGCGGCCGCGCAGATCGAACGACGCGCGCAGCCCGAGGAAGCGTTCGGGTGTCAGCGCCGCCACTTCCCAAGCGTTCTCCATGGCGCTGGCGTTGGGGCCGGCCAGAATATCTCCCACGGAGATGCTCTGCCATTCGGGATGTATGCGGTCCGAGCTACGGCGTCCAAAGTTGTCCAGATAATCCCAGCTATACCAGCCGGCGCGACGGTAGCCCATTTGCACGAGCCAAGGCCACACCTTCGACGGTGGCGCATCGATCGTCACCGCCATCGTTGCGCTACGCTTCCCTTCCGGGATGAGATCGGCGCCGGGATATACAGCGTTCACTTCTTGGTCCGTGGCACCCCAGCGTAGTACTCGCGGACGAGCGATGAACGCATATGCCGCCAACGAGAGACCCATGGCGACGGTGAGCTTGCTTGCAGACATATCTAAGCTGTTATTTCCAGAATCGGAATCCTGTCTTCGGCCAGCACCGTATTGCGGGATAACAGAATATCCGTTAAACTGATATCCAGGATGGCGAAGCCGAGAAAGAAGGAATATCTGCTCCAGGTCTCCCCGCGGGGCACGATCACGCTCCCAAAGGAGCTCCGTGGTCAGGTCTCGCTCATCGCGGCCGGCCGCCGAGACGACGGCGTCATCGAGCTGCGGCCGCAGATCGCTATCGATGAGAACCAGGCGTGGTTCTGGACGCCGGAGTGGCAACGGATGGAGCGTGAGGCCGGCGAGGACGTGGATGCCGGCCGCGTGGAGGAGTTCGGCGACTTCGACCACTTCATCGCCCACCTCCAGCAAGCCGATCGCCCTCGCCGCAAGTGAGGCAGCTCCAGACCCGATCGTTCCGAGCCGACTACCGGCAGCTCGATGAGCGGGAGCGCGAGCTCTTCCGCGATGCCGTCGTCGCGATGCGCGACGCCTACCTCGGCCATCGTGCCGCAGGTGCAGCGGGGAGCCCGGCCTGGCCGCAGCGGCTGCGGATCAAACGCGTACGAGGCGCAGCCGGGATCTTCGAGTTGACCTGGTCGTTTGCGGGACCCGACGGGCGAGCGACGTTCGAATACGTCTCGGTCGATGGGGAGATTGCCATCCGGTGGCGGCGCATCGGCGGACACCGCATCTTCCGCGACCCTTAAGCGTTTGCATGAGGCGCTGGACGCTGCTAGCGCCGCTCGGTATCGCTCGATGCCGTCGCTTCGACCTCGATGGGAATCCCGTGGCGCACGCTCTCGGTCACGACGCAGTAGTCCTCGAAGAGCTCGCGACAGCGTTCGAACCGGTCGCGTCTATCGTCTGGAACCTCCGCGTTGATGACGATCTTCATCGACCCTACGCGCAGTCGGGCGCGTTCGTTGCGCACCATGGTGATGCCCACGCGGGCGGTGAGCTTCTCGACAGGCACGCGCGCCTTGTTGAGGCAGAAGAGCAGACTTGATGAAAGGCAGCTTGCCGTTGCCGCCCCGAGCAGCGCCTCCGGGCTCGGCCCTCGGTTTTCTCCCAACGGCGGCCCTTCGTCCGCGATGAAATCCGGGACGCTCGTCCCATCGACGCGCACCACGAATTCGTAGTCTTCTCTGCGTTCGAGCGTGAGAGTGATCGTGGGGAGCTCGCTTGCGTCTGCCTTCACGTCCCGTCCTCGTCTTTCTTATCTGAGCATGTAGCCATACGCGACCCTCATCAACCACGCTTATCTACCCTACCGGGTGCCTGCTAGGGTGCTGGGCCGCAAGCCGTCGGACATCTGGCAGGATCTCGCCAACCACACGCAGCGCCATCGACGCACAGACGCGTTCATCGGCGCTACCACGCCCGGTGCTGCTGACGGCTCGCGCCGCCCTACATGCGGTGCGAGGGAGTTGAGATTATCTCATCAAGCCCGACATCTACCACCCGCAACTCAATCTGCTCTATGCCAAGATGCTTGAACACCACGGTGTTGTCGCGCTACCCTGCCGGCCATACGCGCCGGATCTCAACGGCATTGAAGGGCCGGCGCTTCGAGAGCATCGACGAGTAGAACACATTTCTGATTCACTGGAACGAGCGCTGGGCGGCGACGCGCATTCACGGTACGACCAAGCAGCAAGTGCGCGCGATGTTCGAAGGGGAGCGCCCGTTTCTGCTGCCGCTACCGGCGAGCCGGTTCGAGTACTACCGCATCTGCGAGCGTACCGTTCACTTCGGCGGCTACATCGAGGTTGACAGCGCGTACTACTCGGCGCCACCGCGCTGCGCCGGCCGCAACTGATGCCGTGCGACAACAGCAGCGTTGCGCGCGAATGCGGCACCCAGGATCGCGAACGCCTTCTGTGACATAGTCGTGCGCCGCTCCCACTAGGGCAATATCAAATTTCTCGCCACATCGCTTGCCACGTGCGTAGAAATCCGTATAACATGGTGCCAATGACGACGTTACTTTCGTGGATCGCAGCCGTCGTACGTGGCCAACCGCAGAGACCCGTCATGTTCTGGGAAGGGACGGCATGGACGTATGCAGACTTCTGGGAACGTACGGGGAGAGTCGCTTACGCCCTCTTGACGCGCACAGAGTTCAGACCACAGCAGCCGGTTGGGCTTCTCGGCCGCAACAATCCTGACATGTTGCTTGGATACATTGGTATACTGCGCGCCGGCGGCGTGGCCGTTCCTTTGAATTTCATGCTCAAGCCGGAAGAGATCAAGGCGCAGCTCGGTTTCGTCGACGCTCGATATTGTCTGGTGGGAGATATCGACAAGACCTATCGCGAGTGCGTAGCGCCCGAGCACGTCGTCGTTCCCGTGGCGGATCTCAATGCAACGAGCGTCGCTGAACTGCCCACGGTTACCGCGTCTTCCCGGGCAACGATTCTCCTGACGAGCGGAAGCACCGGTGCGCCGAAGGGAGTGCTTCATACCCAGGGGAGCATGCTTCACGCCGCCCTGCTGCTGAGCGCCGCATTCCCGTTCTCGCAGGACGACGTCAACATCGCCTTTCTCCCCTTTTTCGCCTCCATTCCAGAGCAGGTGCTGCCGACACTCGTATCTGGAGGAGCTCTTGACGTTCTTCCGCGCTTCGACGTTGAGGCGATCTGTCGGGCGTGTGAGCGCGCAACCGCCTTCGACGCGGTGCCGACACTTGTCGCGAGACTGCTGGCCGAAGGCGATCCGGCTCAGTTGAACCGGCTCCGCTGGATCATGTTTGCTTCGGAGCCCATGCCGCCGGCGGTCTTGCAGCAGTGGCAGGACGCCGCTCCAGCAGCCAAGACGTACGAGTTCTATGGGATGACCGAGCTCCTCACGATTTCGCACGCTACGCCGGACGTCTTGCGTCGCCGTCCGGACAGCGTCGGATTTCCTTTTGCGACGTCTTCATTGCATGTCATCGACGAGCAAGGCGAGGTTCTCCCTCCGGGCGTCGCCGGCGAGATCGTCTGCAAGAGCCCCGCGCTGATGGCGGGCTATTTGAACGACGAGATCGCGAGCGATGCGGCGTTCACGGCGACCGGCGCGTTGCGCACAGGAGATGTGGGAGTTCTTGACGATACCGGATGCCTCTCTCTGACCGGGCGATCGAAGGACATCATCATCAGCGGCGGCCTGAACGTCGCACCGGCTGAGATCGAGGCCGTGGCCTGCCGGCATCCCCAGGTGGCATGCGCGTGCGTGATTGGGATTCCCCATGCCCGCTGGGGAGAGACGCCCGTGGTCGTCGCCATGGCGAAGCCTGGGAGCGCGCTCACCGGACGTGAGCTCGCGCAGTTCTGCCGCACGGAACTCGCCGGCTTCAAGCGGCCATCGGCGGCAGCGATTGTTGGCGAATTACCTCTAACCGGCATTGGGAAAGCCGCGAGATCGCATTTGCGAGACGCGATACTCCAAGGAAGTCTCCGACTTGAACACGCTGATTGACCTTGAGCCCCTCCTGGTTCGCCACCGCGAAGCGCATGGCTGGAGGGAGCTGTCCCGTGCCATCTCGCTCGTCGAGAACTCAGCGCCGTGGGATCTGGTCATACCGCGAGCCGATCGACGGATCCATTGTGTGGGCGTGACCGGGCCACCGGGGGCCGGTAAGAGCACGCTGATCGGCCGCTTGATCGGTGCGTATACAGAGGCCGGCGCGAGAGTGGGCGTCATTGCCGTTGATCCATCGAGCCCGCTCACCGGGGGCGCGGTGCTGGGAGACCGCCTGCGGATGGAGCAATACCTCGATCGTCGCGGCGTCTTCGTTAGGAGCATGGCCAACCGTGGCTCCAGGGGCGCCATTGCCGCCGCGACGCACAATGTCACTCGACTACTCGAGTCGTCCGGCTCCTTCGACGTCATCGTCATCGAGACGGTGGGCGCGGGCCAAACCGAAGTCTCCATCGCGAGCCTCGCAGACACGGTTCTGCTCGTCACGGTTCCAGGGCTCGGCGATGCCGTACAAACGATCAAAGCAGGCTCCGTCGAGGTTGCCGACATCGTAGTCGTCAACATGGCGGACCGGCCGGGCGCCGCAGAGACCGCGCGGCACTTCAAGCTTACCCTGGGTCGAGCTCTCCCCGTTCTGCAAACGGTGGCGATCGACGGTCGAGGCATCGACGCACTCAGAGCCGTGCTCGATCAACGTTGGGCTCAGCTCTCTTCCGATGGAGCGCTCGACGTCCGCCGCTCGAAGGCCGCTACAGCCGAAGCGGCATGGGTTGCGGAGGAATGGGCCCGGGCGTGCGCATCGCGTGCTCACCCGGACCTGCCGGCCACTCTACGTGAGCGCGTAGCGAGCATTCTCAAGGAGGCGTACACGACATGGCACGGATAACCAACGTTTCCGAACCCGCCGTATCACAGGTACTCCCAGCGCGGGAACACGCTTGGCAAACGGAGCGCCTTCACAAGGACCATCAGCGGTTGCCGCCGCGCCGATCACGATTTACGACCCTCTCCGGAGCTCCGATTAAGGACCTCTACACCCCGACCGACGTCGCCGACATCGATTACCTTGCCGATCTCGGATTCCCGGGGCAGTATCCATTCACGAGAGGTGTCCATGCGAGCATGTATCGGGGTCGACCATGGACGATCCGTCAAGTCGCGGGGTTCGGTCAGGCTGAAGATACCAACCGGCGTTACAAGTATCTCCTGGCCCATGGCGAGACCGGCCTCTCGACCGACTTCGACTTGCCGACGCTCCTAGGCTACGACTCCGATCACCCGGTCTACTCCCGAGAGGTTGGCAAGATCGGCGTCGCGATCGACACCGTCGTCGATGCGCACGCGCTCTTTGCTGACATTCCGCTCGACGAGATATCCACGTCGCTGACGATCAACGGCTCCGCGGCCGTGTTGCTGGCGATGTACCGGGTCACTGGAGACGAGCGAGGCATTTCGGGGGATCTGCTCACCGGCACGATCCAAAACGATATCCTGAAGGAGTACACGGCTCAAAACGAGTTCATCTTTCCGCCCGAGCCCTCCGTAAAGCTCGTCGTTGACACGATGGAGTACGCCGCTAAATGCATGCCCCGATTCAACCCAGTGAGCATCTGCGGCTATCACATTCGTGAAGCCGGGGCCACGGCGATCGAGGAATTGGCGCTGACGCTGAGCGCCGGCATCACGTACCTGGAAGCGGCCAAGAAACGCGGGATCGATCCCGACGCCCTCGCTCCACGGGTATCATTCTTCTTTGACGTACATAGCGACTTCTTTGAAGAGATCGCCAAGCTGCGTGCAGCGCGGCGCTTGTGGGCGCATCTCATGCGAGAGCGACTGGGTTGCCGCGACCCACGTTCGTGGTTGATGCGCGCGCATGCTCAAACCGCGGGGGTCTCCTTGACGGCGCAGCAGCCGCTCAACAACATCGTCCGGACCACAATCGAGGCGCTCTCTGGAGTTCTGGGCGGTGTACAGTCTCTGCACACGAACTCCTTCGACGAGGCGTACGCGATTCCGTCGGAACAGGCGATCAAGATCGCGGTTCGGACACAACAGATCCTGCTGCACGAGACGGGCGTCGGTGACGTAGTCGACCCACTCGCTGGTTCCTACTACATCGAGCGGCTGACGAAGGATATCGAAGAGCAGGCGAAGGCGCTGATCGAGCAGATTGATGCAATGGGCGGCCTGGTCGCCGCGATAGGATCAGGTTACGTCAATCAGCTGATCGCCGATTCGGCTTGGGAACAGCAGACGCAGGTCGAAGCGAACGACCGTGTCATCGTCGGAGTCAACGATTTCGTCGATGATGAGAACCCCTCGGGTATGGATCTCTTCGAGCTGGATCCGTTGACCGCGGAACGGCAGATTCGTCGTCTCAAGGAAGTCAAGAGCTCGCGTGAGCAGCGGCGTGTCGGCGAGGCGCTACGCGCCATCGAATCGACGGCTTGCGACCCGAGAAAGAATCTCATGCCGGAGATCGAGGAGGCCGTCCGGGCACGATGTACGGTCGGAGAGGTTTGCGGAGTATTGCGGGAGGTATGGGGTGAGCAACGACCATCAACGAGATTCTAGCACCACCGGCGGCCGGGCGGGAGCCGGCGTGCCGATCAAGGTGGTCATCGCGAAACCGGGACTCGACGGCCACGACCGTGGGGCAAAAGTCATCGCGCGCAGCCTCCGTGATGCGGGCATGGAGGTTGTCTATACCGGCATCTTTCAATCACCGGAATCAATAGTCCGTACGGTGGTCCAAGAGGATGCGCAGGTACTCGGCCTTTCGAGCCTCGCCGGAGGGCACTTGGAGTATGCCGCCGAGATCCTGGCCTTGCTCAGCGAGGAAGGCGACTCCGACGTGCTGATCGTGCTCGGCGGTACCATACCTGAGCGAGATGCAGCAAAGCTTCTGGCGATGGGCATTGCCGCCGTATTCGGCCCGGGCACACCGACGTCACGCGTGGTAGAATACATCCGAGATCATGCGCCACGACTTCGACCAACCGCTTAGTGGAGGGGCGTCTCGTGCGATCCGGCTCAACCACGCATCAGGCGTACCGGTGTACAGGCAGATCGTCGACCAAATCGAGTTCTTGATCGAGGCTGGCCAACTCGTGCCGGGCGATCGATTGCCGAGCAGCCGCCTTCTCGCCTCGCATCTGGGGGTCAACCGCAATACCATCGCACTCGCCTACAAGACCCTT
>SCRA01000032.1 GCA_004297985.1 bacterium
GCACAGCTCGTACATGAACCGCTTCGACATCTACAAAGACTTGCAGCAGATCGCCGTGCAGCACGGCGACCCCACGCCGCACGTCATGCTGACGGAGTGGGGCTTCTCGACCATCGACTCGCCGGTGGGCTTCGATCCCGCCGTGCAAGCCGAATATGTGGCCGTCGGCTTCAACCTGATGTTGGCCGACCCCACCGTCGACGGCATCGTCTACGTCAACCTCTACAATCCGGGCACCGACTTCTGGGGGCGTACCGCGCTCACCGATACGGGGTTCGGGCTCCTTCAAGGCTACAACGTCTATCGGCAGTTCGCCACGCTCTAGCCGCCTACGCTACCGCCGGCTGGTTTTCTCACCGGCGGCGGCGAAAGCGCGAAACACGTCCATACCCGGAAGAGGCTGAAAGTCGGGCGTCGTCAACGCCGTACGCCCCCAAAAATCCGTCGCTGGATTGTAGAGGTTGACGTAGACGATGCCGTCGACGGTCGGGTCGGCCAACATCAGATTGAAGCCGAGCGCCACGTACCACGCCTGGACCTTGGGGTCGAAGCCTACCGGCGAGTCGATGGTCGAGAAGCCCCACTCGGTCAGCATCACGTGGGTGCTTGGATCGCCGTGGCGCGCCGCGATCTCCTGGAGCTGACGATAGACACTCCACTGGTTCTGATACGACGGCTTCGTGCTGAACGTAGGGTTGTACCAGCGATAGTTGTGGACGGAGAGCACGTCCCAGCAGACGCCGCGCCGGCACCCGCTCTCGTACATCGCCTCGAAGAATTTGCGCGGGTCGGTGTCGCTGCCGCCGTCGGCGAGGGCGGGGCCGACCACCGTCATGCCGGGCGCAGACTGCTTGACCGCGGCATAGGCCGCCTTCATGTAGACGCCGGTGGCAGAGCCGTCCCGCGCGGCGTACTGTGGGTTGGGATTGCTCCACCAGCCATGGAGGTTTGGCTCGTTGAAGAGCTCCATACGGTTGATCGCCGGATAGCGGTGCGCGATGTGTGCCGCGATCGCTCCGGCGAAGTCGGCGTACGCAGAAGGCTCCATCCAGATGGCAGGGTAGCCGCGGCCCCCCGTGGCCCACTTCGGCGCGCAGTACTGCTCGACGATCGGCAGCTCCGTGATCCCGCGACGTGCAAGCTCGCCCGCGATGCGATCGGGGATGCTCCAGTCCCAGCGTCCCGGATCGGGCTCGATCTGCGTCCCGCAGTAGTCGATGCGCACGAAGCGCACGCCGGCCCGCTGCATGAGATCCATCTGGCGTCGTGCCGTCCTCCCCGTGAGCGAGAACGGGAAGGGATGGGCGAGAACGCCGTAGCGATAGGGTTCGTCCGGCGTCGCGCGCAGCGGCGCGGGGATCACCGGATCGGCGGGCGTGGTGAGGCGGACGCTGATGCTCTTGCCGAGCTGCCGGCCATCCGTGTCGGTCAACGTGGGCGCCACGGTGATCGTGTACGTTACGCCGGGAACCTTGCGCATGGTGATGGCGATGCGCCGGCCATACTCCCAGGGATAGACGGAGCTCGGCGTCTGCGGCGAGATCGTGTACGATGCGCGGAAGCTCGCGAGATCGACGGCGTGGCTGAACGTGAGCGCCACGTCCTCGCTGTACTCGTAGGCATCGCCGTCGCGATGCGTCACATAGGCGTTCCCGCGGTAGCCGCCGAGTTCCGAGAAGGCGAAACTCTCCGGCTGCGCGGGCATGGCTCCGAGCAGCGGAACGAGGAGGGCGACCAACGCGAAGGCGGAGCCGCGCCGCCCCACCCGCGACCGTTCCACACCACGCTCGCGAGCAGGACGCCTTACCTGGGCCGCCGGCGCACGCGTGCGAACGGCTGATGCATGGACCAGGATATGCTTCATTCTATCCACGAGCGCAGCAGCGAGGAGGTTCCAGATGGTCCGAAGCGGAGGGCCTTCCGGGCCGCTACGCGGCGGCGTTCGACCCATCACGCGCCTGGAGCTCGGCGGCGCGCCATCGGCGGATCTTCGAGCGCGGCGACCATCGCTGCCGGAGCGGCACGTTCGATGACGCGGCAGGGCCAGCGGCGCGCGAGAGCCATCGCCTCGACGATGCGATCGCCCCCGCAACCGCCGGTGAGCATCGAGCGCGCAAGGCGAACGGCGCAGGCGGTGGGATCGCCGGCCACGGGCTCGTCGCCCGCGCAGCCGAGGAACACGATCTCGCGAAGCGCGGCACCGGCGCCCCAAACCCGGCGGTCGAAGAGCCGATCGAGATCGACGCCGTGGTACGTCACGCCGGCACGCCCCGCCCACTCCACGCGCAAAGCGTCATCGAGCGCCGCCGCGTCGTAGGTGCCCAAGAGATCCAATGCTTGTGAGCGCAACAAGGGATACTTGGGATAGGCTCGAACGCGGCCGCTCGCGCGATCGATCACCACGTACTCGTCGGCGAGCATCTTCCATCCCGCGGCGACGGCGCAGAGCGCCAGCGTCGTCTTCCCCGCCGTTGGTGCGCCGACCAACGCCACCGCCCACGCCCCGCGCGCCACCGCCGCGCCGCGCACTGCCGTGACGCGACGCTCGAGCAGGAAGCCCCAAGCGACGAGGGCCTGCATCGCCTCCAGAGCCCCCTCGACGCTGGTCACGTCACCCCAATGCGGGAGGATGCGCTCGGCGCCGCCGCCGACGAAGACGCCGCCGCGGATCCGCGCCCAGCCCGTCGCATCATCCGGCTCGCTCAGCAGACGGCCGTAGACGCGCTCGGCGACGTCCCGCACCACGGTCCGATCCGTGCGCAGGCCCACGGTGCCGTCGACGATGCGCAGGCAGATCGCGTACTCACCGTCGGCCGCGGCGTTCACGGCGTGCGCGCGCTATCGAACCAGGTCTCCAGGGCGTCGGCGGTCTCCAGCGGTGAGCCGGGGCGCACCAGCGAGACCCGCACGCCACGCAGCGCCGAAGCCAGCTTCGCCAGACCCGTCAGCAGATCGCCGCTCTTCCAGACCAGCGTCTGAAACTCGGGAATCAGGCTCCACGGATCGCATTCGGTGACCTGCGGCCGCTCCGCGCGCTCTGCCTCCAGCAGCGCGACCGCGCGCAGGTGGGCGCCGCTCGCCCACGCCTGCTCGCCGTAGCTCAGCGCGGGGTCGATCGCATAGAAGCCCAGTCCGTCGTTGGCCGCGCCGTACCACGGCGATTGCTCCACGGAGCGCCGGAACGACGATGGGAGCAGCGGGATCACGCCGGAGCGCAGGTACATCAGTTTCTGATAGGGGACCAGACGCCCGCTGATCGGCTCCACGAAGGCGTACTCGTCGGAGAGCATGCGCCAACCACGAGAGAGGAGGTGCGTGGCCACCGTCGACTTCCCAGCGAAGCCGCGTCCCGCCACCGCTAGTGCTTCGCCGTCGCGCTCGAGCACGGCGGCATGGATGATCAGAAATTTCGAGCGCGCCGCTACCTCGCTGATGATGGAGTTTGCCACCTCCATCGCCAGCCATCCGCCGCCGCCTGCCCGCGCGTCCAAGATGCGCGGCTGGTCGGAGAGCGTCTCGTCGATCATCCAACCGTTTGCGTCGTGCCGGATCGCGATCGTCGCCGCGCTGCCCTCATCCGCGGGGACCCGGGGCAGACGCGAGAAGGCACGTTCGAGCGAGGCGATGGCCTTCTTCGGCCCACGCACCTCGATGTCGACATCGGCGACGCGGTAGCGGACCGAGACAGTTGGCTCCCGATAGGCCCCGGAGCCCTGCTGCGCATCGAACTCCGCGGTCTGGTAGTGGATCGCCATGCTCTCTCCCCTCACATGCGAGCGTATGACTAGCATGCCCGATCCGGAGGGCTCAGGACCAGCGGCGGAAGGCCTAGGTCCGCGTCCCGTTGGTCACCCCGACCATCATCCCAAAGTCCTCAACTCCAGATGCGCTTGCGCACTTGGTCGAGGATCAACGCGAGCAGGATCACCGCTCCCAGAGCGATGTCCTGCGTGTAGCTCTCGACGTTTGCCAAGTTCATCACGTTGTTCAGCACGCCGATCAGCAGAGCGCCCACGAAGGTGCCCGCGATGGTTCCGGACCCGCCGAAAAGGCTGGTTCCCCCCACCACCACCGCCGCGATCACCGTCAGCTCGAAGCCGAAGCCCGTCTGCGGTGAGCCGGACTGGAAGCGCGCCATCAAGAGCAGACTAGCGATGGCGGCGCAGATGCCGCTGATGACGTACACCGCCGTGATCACTCGGCGGTTCGGGATCCCCGCCAGGCGCGCCGCCTCGATGTTTCCGCCGATCGCGTAGACGTAACGGCCGAAGCGCGTTCGGGCCAGGACCACTCCCGAAACGATCAGCACCACCGCCATCCACAGCACCGCTACCGGGATGCCCGGAAGCTTGAAGAGATGGCCGAGGCCCTGCAGCGTGAAGCCGATGCCGATCGTGTTGAAGGCGTCACTGTTGACGGGAATGGGCCGCCCATGGGAGAGCTTGTAGGCCAGGCCGCGCGCCATCAGCATCATCGCCAACGTCGTGATGAACGGCGGGAGGCCGAGCCGCACGACGGGGAGCGCGTTGACGAAGCCCGCGAAGCCGCCAACCAAGGCTCCGACCACCAGCACGGCAGCCACGAGAGCAACTCCGTGGAACGGGAGGGCGTTGGCTGCCATCGCCATCACCACGCCGCAGAGCGAAACCAACGAGCCGACCGAGAGATCGATGCCGGCGGTGATGATGACGAACGTCTGCCCCGCCGCGAGGATGGCGTTATAGGTGATCTGCCGAAGGACGTTGATCAGGTTGCCGGGATCGAGGAAAGCGCCCCGCGTGAAGTAGGCAACCAGCGCCAGCAGCACCACCAGTACCGCAGCCACCACAGCGTAGCGAATCCACGCACGCACCGCCGCGCTGCGCGCGCGCTGCTCGATGGCTTTGCCGTCTATCGTCGTTCCCACGCTCGCCTCGCCTCTATGCCGCGCCGTGCGCCGTCGTCGCCAAGGACATCACCCGCTCCCGCGTCGCCTCCTCGCGCGTGAGTACGCCGGCGATCGTACCGTCGCGCACGACGACGATACGGTGCGACATGCCCAGCACCTCGGGGAGCTCGCTCGATACCATCACCACGGCCGCCCCCTGCTTCGACAGCTCCACCATCAACTCGTAGATCTCCGACTTGGCGCCCACATCGATGCCGCGCGTCGGCTCGTCGAAGAGAAAGAGACGTGCCCGCTCGGTGAGCCACTTGGCAAGCACCACCTTCTGCTGGTTTCCTCCGGAGAGGTTACGCGCCCGTTGCTCGATGGAAGGCGTGCGGATGCGCAGCTCTTGCACCAGGCCGCGCGTAGCTCTCCGCTCGCCGACGCGGTCCACGAAGCCAAAGCGACGCGAGAAGAGCTCCAGGTGCGGCAGCGAGACATTCTCGCGGATGCTCATATCGAGCACGAGCCCCTGTCCTTTGCGATCCTCCGTTACCAGCGCGATGCCCGCGGCGATGGTATCGCGCGGTCCGCGGGCGTGCAGGGGCTTGCCGTCGATCAACACCTCGCCGCCGCTGGGAACGTCGGCGGCGGCGATGGCGCGTACGATCTCGGTGCGCCCCGCACCGACCAAGCCAGCCATGCCCAGAATCTCTCCGGCGTGCGCCTCGAACGAGACGCCGCGTACCGCGTTTCCGCTGCGCAAGTCGCGCACGGAAAGGACGACGGGCGCGGTGGGGTCGAGCGGCGGGAGAGACGGATAGTACTGATCCATCTCGCGCCCCACCATCAGCCGGATCATCTCGTGTTGAGGCAACTCGGCCACCCTTCCCCCGCCTACCACGCGCCCATCGCGCAGCACGGTGATGCGGTCGGCGATGCGCGGCAGCTCCTCGAGCCGGTGCGAGATGTAGACGATCCCGACGCCCCGCTCGCGCAGCACTCGGATCGTCTCGAAGAGATGGTCGATCTCGCGGTCGGTCAGCGCCGCCGTAGGCTCGTCCATCACCAGCACGCGCGCCTTGCGCACCAGCGCCTTGGCGATCTCCACCATCTGCTGCTGTGCCACGGCCAGGCGCCCGACGGGCCTCGTCAACGGCAACTCGAGGCCCAACTGCTTGACGGCGGCGGCCGCCACGGCGCGCGCTGCGCCGCCGTCGAGCCAGCCGCCGGCTCGCACCGGCTCGCGGCCGAGCATCACGTTGGCGGCCACGTCGAGCTGCGGGACGAGATTGAACTCCTGGTAGATCATGGCGATGCCGTAGCGCTCGGCATCGCGAGGGCCGGCTATCTGCACCGCTTTGCCGTCGATCACGATCTCCCCGGCATCGGCGGGCTGCGCGCCGGCGAGAATCTTCATAAGCGTCGACTTGCCCGCGCCGTTCTCACCTACCAGCGCGTGGACTTCCCCAGCGCGGATCTCGAACGAGACGCCGTCGAGTGCCCGCACGCCGGGGAAGGACTTGGAGATGCCGCGCATCTCCAGCAGGGGTGCGGCCACCGGTTCCGGCAAGGAACTACTGCGCGTCGGCCTGGGTGAAGGTGCCCACCGGGACCGCGATCGCCTTCTCGGGATGCACGCCGTCGAAGTAGCCGTGAATGGCGCCGATGGTGAGCTTACCGATCTGGTCGGGATGCTGGATGGCATCGCCGTACATCGTTCCCGCCTTGATCGCTGCTCGCGCCTCGGCCGTGGCGTCGTAGCCAACGATCGCCACCTTCCCAGCCTTTCCGGCGGCCTGCACGGACTTCATGGCGCCCAGCGCCGAGTCGTCGTTGATGCCGAAGATGCCGGAGAGGTGCGGGTTGCGCTGCAGGAGATCGTCGGCCACGGAACTCGCCTTCGTTCGCTGGCCTCCGGCGGTGATGTCGGCCACCACCTTCACCTCCGGGCAATCCTTGGCAAGCTGTTCCTTGAAGCCTTTGACGCGATCCTGGACGCTCGTGATCTCGGGCTCGTCGATGATCGCAACGGTGGGATTGCTCTTGCCCTTGAGCGCCCGGCACATCAGCTTCCCAGCCTCCATGCCGCCCTGCACGTTGTTCGAGGCGATGTGCGCGACCACGGCGCCCTGCTTCGACGCGCTAGCGATATCGGCGGTGAAGACGGGAATCTTCGCGTTGTTGGCCTCGACGATGGCGCTCCCGATGGCCGTGGAGTCATACGGTGTGAGGACGATCGCATCGACCTTTTGAGAGATGAAGTCCTCGACTTGCGACTGCTGCTTGCTGTTATCGCGGTTGGCATCGACGACGCGCAGCGAGTAGCCGTAATGCTTGGCCTCCTCGCGCATGCCGGACTCCATCGACTGGTAGAACTGCGCCTCGCGATCTTGGATGGAGACGCCGATGACCTTGCCCCCTGCCGCCGCGGTCGCCTCCGGCGAGGCTTGCGAGCCGGAGGAGGCGCTGTTGGAGCTCTGCGAGGAGCAGCCGCCGAGCATGATCAGAGCCAGCGCAAGCGCGATTCGCTTTCGTGCGTACAAGGCTATCCTCTCTCCTGAACGGCGGCGAGGCCACGCCGCAGGTCGTCGATGATGTCGTCGCTGCACTCGATGCCGCACGAGAGGCGCAGCAGGCTCTCGGTGACGCCGAGCGCGTCGCGCTCGGCGGCGGGGATGCCGCGGTGCGAGCTTGCCACGCTATACGAGACGGTGGTGCCGACTTCGCCGAGGCTATGCACCACCTCGATCATGCGCAGCCCTTTGATGAAGGCGTCGACGGCGGCGCGGCCGTCCGACAGTTCGAAGGAGAGCATCCCACCGCAGCCCCGCGGGAAGAGGCGAGCGGCCGCCTCGTGCTGCGGATGCGAAGGCAGACTGGGATGGTGGACGCGCGTGACGGCAGGGGCGGCACCGGCCAGGAAGGCGGCGGCGGCTTCGGCGTTGCGCGAGTGACGTTCCATGCGCAGGGCCAGCGTGCGGAGGCCGCGGTGGGCTAGCCACGCCTCGAAATGCGGGATCGTCGCGCCGGTGCGCACGAGATAGGTGCGCGCGGCGTCGATGAGAACACGGCTCCCCACAAGGACGCCGGCGCCGACGTCGCCGTGGCCGCCGAGGTACTTCGTGACGCTGTGGACGACGAGATCGGCGCCGTGATCGAGCGCGTGGAAGAGCGCGGGAGAGGCGAACGTCGCGTCGACGACCACTAGCGCGCCCGCCTCGTGGGCCAGACTCACGGCCTGCTCCAGCGCGGGAATGCGCATCAGCGGATTGGTCAGCGCCTCGAGGTAGACGACCTTCGTCCGCCCCGGGCTGATCGCTGCGCGTAGCGCCTGAGGGTCGCAGGCGTCGACGAAGGTGCTCTCGATGCCGCGCCCCGGAAAGTCCTTGGTGACGATGGCATGGGTGCCGCCATAGACGTCGCGCGTGACCACTGCGTGGTCCCCGGCCTTGAGGTTCGTGAAAAAGGCAGCACAGATCGCCGCCATTCCGCTGGCGGCGCCGACGCCGTCCTCGGCCCCTTCGAGCTCCGCGACGGCGCGGGCGAAGGCCTCGCCATTGGGCCCGCCGTAGCGCCAGTAGATCTTGCCGGGCTTGGTACCGCCGTAGATCGCCTCGACGTCGTCGAGATCTTCGAAGACGTATGCCGATGCCTGGTAGAGCGGGGGCGAAACGGGGGCGTTGCACGGAGCCGTCATGGCACCGGCATGAACGGCGAGCGTATCGATGCGTCGAGAGTCGTCCATCGTCAAGCGAGCGGGTTCGTGGGCTTTCCAGCAGGTGCCTGCCTCGATTGCGGGGATGGCGTCGACCGGCGCAGTAGACGAAACCTTGGTAAGATACGCGTACGGGGAAGGTGGGCGGTACGTGTGAATGCGACGATCTCGTTCCTCGCCGACCTGACCGCCGCACTGGTAGCGGCGACGGCCGGCGGCGCGCTCGCACGCGCGTTGCGCATTACGCCCATCATGGGCTATCTGGTCGCCGGCGTCGCGATCGGGCCCTTCTCGCCGGGATACATCGCGCGCGGCGACACCTTCTCGGGGCTCTCCGAGCTGGGACTGATCTTCCTCCTCTTCAGTCTGGGACTGGGATTCTCCGTGCACGACCTGCGCAGCGCCGGATGGTGGCCGATGGCCGCCAACCTCGGGCTGATGGCGTTCTTCGCCGGCGTGGGATGGGCGCTCGCGCGCGCGCTCGGCTTCGCCCATCCCGCGACGCTCGGGCTGGCGTTCACGCTCTCCAGCACGGCGATCGGCGTCGCGCTGCTGCAGGAGTTCGGCCTCCACGAGAGGCGCATCGGCCACCTCGCACTGGCGTTGCTCATCGTCCAAGATCTCGTTGCCGTGGTACTGCTCGTCGTGACAGCGGCACCGGCGACGAGTTTGAGTCTCGCCGGCGTGACGCTGCCGCTGGTGAAGGCCGCTGCCTTCGTCGCCATCGCACTGATCATCGGGGCGACGCTGCTCCATCGCTTGGTGATCACCGTCCTTCGGCGCGCGCCCACCGACTCGCTGGTGGGCGTCTTCTCAGCGATCGCGCTCGTGGCCGCGTGGCTGGGCCATCTCGCGGGGCTCTCCTTCGAGTTCGGCGCGTTCGTAGCGGGCGCCGTGACCTCCGAGGCCGCTGGGGGACGCATGGCGCAGACAATCGTGGCGCCGTTCCGCGAGCTCTTCGTGATGATCTTCTTCGTCTCGGTCGGCATGCTCTTCGACGTCAAATCGGTGATCGAGCATTGGCGGGCGGTGCTCTTGCTCGGTGCCGTGCTGGCCGCCGTGCGCTTGGCCGGATGGGGCGCTCTCGGGCGCGCGATGGGCTGGAGGCGCGGCGCGGCAGTTGCCTTCGGCATCGCGATGCTGCCGCTCGGCGAGTTCAACATCGTGCTCGCCAGTGCCGCGCAAGCGGCGCACCGCCTCGATCGGGCCGAGACGGCATCGTTCATCGGCGTCGCATTCGCATCGATCCTGCTGGCGGCCGTCCTGGCGCGCCTTGCAAAGATGACGACCTTCGCCGCCGACGCCGAGGTCGTCGCGAGCGGGCACTTCCACGAGCCGCCCGATGTGCTCATCATCGGATACGGCCGCGTCGGGCGAACGACTGCGGCGATCCTTCGTCAGGCGGGGGCCTCGCTGGGCGTGATCGAGATCGAACGCGATCTCGCGCGCCTGGCGCGCGAAGAGGGTGCGGAGGTGATTCGCGGCAACGGCAGCGACCCGCGACTCTTGGATCAGGTGCTATCCTCCGGGACGAAACTCGTCGTGACCACGATTCCCGATTCGCGCGCCAACGCCGCCATCGCACGCCGCATCTCCGCTTTGAGCCAGGCACGCATCATCGCACGCGCAAGCCGCGCGCGTGACGTCGGAGAAGTGCAGACTGCCGGGGCGTTGCTGGCGCTGGTGCCGGAGGCAGAGGGTGCGCTGGCCTTTGCCGAGGTAGCGTTGGGCGAGTTGGGCGTCGACCGCGGCGTCATCGACGAGCTGATTGCGCGCGCGCGCTCGGCGCCTCCGCGAGCGCGCGGTTGACACGCCGGCATCATGGATCGACCCATCCCGCGGCGTCGTTGTCGATGACCGCGTTGTCGACCGGCTCCGTCTTGGTCTTGCCCGCGATCAGAGCCTCGAGCCTCCTCGTCGGTACGACCAGGGAGAACCCGCCCATCGCGCCGGACAGAATGCCGACGACGCTGCCCTTGGCATTCCAGACCGCCGCCCCAGAGTAGCCCGGCTGGCACGACGGGCAGTCCATCGCGAAATCTCGCGCGGTCGCAGTCGTCGGGTTGTCGCCGCTCGACCGCTTCATCACGTTGGAGCCGACCGTATCGCCCGACGACTGGGCGGCTATGCCCCCTGCCAGGATCCAACGCCAGCGGCCTGGCGTTCCGTAGACCCAGAGCGGCTCGCCGAGGCGCGGTGCCGGCGCCAGGGACGCGAGCTGGTGGTCGTGCCCAGCCCGAACGTACAACAGCGCCAGGTCATCCTCGGCGTCGATCACCACACGCTCGATCTCACCCCTATCGCCGTCGCGGAACTCCACGTAGTCCGGCTTCGCGTCGGTCTGCTCCCCGGCCGGCTTCATCGATAGGCCCTGCGCGTCGTACGTCGCGCAATGCCGTGCCGTCGCTATCTCGAGGAGCGGCCCATCGCGGCCGACCACGACGCCGCCGCAGTATTCAATGTTTCGCATGCCTTGCGATCGCCCAAGACCGCTCGCGGCAAATGCGCCATGCAGCAAGACCGACGACGCTTCGATGGCCACCGCGGGAGCCTGCTGCGCCGACGCCACGGACGGCAACGAAGTGATCACAGCCGCGAGAGCAAGATGGCGAATGTCCATGGCGCGTCTCCGAGTACGAGTCTAATCCCGGCTTCGCGCACGCGCAAGAGCCGGACGGGCACTTCATTGTCAACGAAATAAAGATGTTGATAGATATATTTCCGCTGAATTAGATGCTTTACGAAATATTTAATCCCCCGGTGCGTATTGGAGGAGCTTTCCAGGCTCGCCATCTCCCGCAGTAGGAGAAGCGATATGCTCGCACTCGGCTTCTCCGCCGCCATGCACGGGATCGACGGCTACGTTGTCCGCGTCGAGGCCGACGCCTCGCCGGGAACGCCGTCGTTCGTGCTCGTCGGCCTCCCCGATCGTTCCCTGGGAGAGGCGCGCGAGCGCGTCCGCGCCGCTATCACCAACTCAGGCTTCCGCTATCCCGCCGGACGTTTGATCGTCAACCTCGCGCCCGCGGACATCCGCAAGGAGGGCCCGGGCTTCGACCTCGCGCTGGCCTGCGCGCTGCTGGCCATCGACGAGCAAATCGAGCGCACGCTCTTGCAGGAGTTCGTGGTGCTGGGCGAGCTCGCGCTCGACGGCGCCGCGCAAGCGGTGACCGGCGTACTGCCGATGGTGCTCGGCGCGAAAGCCTGCGGCTTCACCAAGATCGTGCTGCCCGAGCGAAATTTCGAGGAGGCGGCGCTCGTCGAGGGGATCGAGCTCTATCCCGTGCGCACGCTGAGCGACGCCGTGGCCGTGTTCTGCGGCCACGGCGCGAAGTATCGGCGCACCATCGAGGCGCGGCCGGTCGGTGAAGCCGCGAGCTTCGTGCACGACTTCGCCGACGTGCGCGGGCAGGAGGGTGCCAAGCGCGCACTGGAGATCGCTGCCGCCGGCGGCCACAACGTGTTGTTGGTCGGCCCGCCCGGCTGCGGTAAGACGATGCTCTCGCGGTGCCTGCCATCTATCTTGCCGTCGATGACCGGCGAAGAGGCGCTGAAAGTCACCAAGCTCTACAGCGTTACCGGGCTGCTCTCCGCCGGCTCGGGCCTCGTGCGCGCGCGCCCGTTCCGCATGCCGCACCACACCATCACGCAGATCGCGCTGGTGGGCGGAGGCTCGCCGCCCAAGCCCGGCGAGATCAGCCTCGCCCATCACGGCGTGCTCATGCTCGACGAGCTCTTGGAATTCGGACGCGCCACCATCGAGGTGCTGCGCCAACCACTCGAGGAGGGCGCGGTCACCGTAGCGCGCGCCAGCGGCACGTTCACCTTCCCCGCGCGTTTCATGCTCGTCTGCAGCGCCAATCCCTGTCCCTGCGGCTACCGCGGCGACCCGCTGCGCGAGTGCCGTTGCGACGGCGCCACCGTGGCGCGCTACGCGGCCAAGCTCTCCGGGCCGCTGCTCGACCGGCTCGATCTTCAGATCGACGTGCCGCGCGTGCCGCTGGACGATCTCATGCGCCGCACACCCGCCGAGCCGTCGAGCGCCGTTCGTGCGCGCGTGGAAGCGGCACGGGCCCGTCAACAGGCGCGCTATGCGGGCAGCGGCATCTTCGCCAACGGCCAGATCCCCAGCGCGCTCGCGGCGCAGCACTGCCGTCTCGATGCCGAAGGTGCGGCGCTGCTGCGCGCCGCCACGACGGCCAAGCGCCTCTCGGCACGCGGCTACGACCGCATCCTGCGCGTGGCGCGCACCATCGCCGATCTCGCCGGTACGGAGACGATCGACGCGGGCCACGTCGGTGAGGCGATCCAGTATCGCTCGCTCGAGCGTCTATCCGCGAAAGCGGCGTAGCGCACCACCGCGGACGCCGCCCCGAAGCGCCCCCCGCCTCGCCCGTCATTCATATGTCGCCAGGGTGCCGAGGAGCCGCGAACGAAGGGGCGTCTGCATCATTCAGACTGTCGCTCGTTCGTATCGTATGGTATCCTGAACCCATCGGCGTCGCCCCTGCATCCGAACAAGAGTCGAGCGGAGCACGGGACGGTTAGACCGATACGGCGTATTCCGGGGAGACGACCGTATGGCCACTGATTCGCCTCTAGACGCCGAAGAGCGCGTGCGCCTCCTCCTGGCGCAGGTCCCCGCGCTCATGTGGACGACGGACGCTCAATTGCGCTTCACGTCGTCGCACGGTTCCGCGCTCGCTCCGCCAAGCTTCGCGCCCGATCATATGCTCGGCCGAACGCTCTACGAGCTTCTGGGCACGGACAACTCCAGTCACCCGGTCGTCGCTATGCACCTCGCCGCGCTCGCCGGAACACCGGCGACCGGCGAGGTCCGATTTGCCGATCGCGACTTCCACTGCTCCGTGCAGCCACTTACCAAAACCGGCGATGCGGCAACCGGTACGGTCGGC
Organism: bacterium; assembly: GCA_004297985.1. Lineage (GTDB taxonomy): Bacteria > Vulcanimicrobiota > Vulcanimicrobiia > Vulcanimicrobiales > SCRA01 > SCRA01. Next base: position 13,502 of record SCRA01000032.1, read on the forward strand.
ATCGCCATCGACGTCACGGAGCGCAAACGCTCGGAAGAGGAGGTGCGCCGGCAACGCAGCCTTACGCGCGCCATGACCGCCACGTTGGCCGACGGCTTGCTGGTTATCGACGAGCGACTCGACGTCACCTTTGCGAACGAGGCGGCCGAACGGATGCTGGGCATCAACTTGGGCGAGATACTCGGGCGCAATATCTACGATCTCATGCGCCCCATCCGCCACGATGGGATGCCCATCACCGCCGGCGACTCGGACATGCTGGCCGCACTGCGCCGCGGCAAGAGCGCCTCGAGCGACCCCGTGCGCCCAACATCGTACACACGACGAGACGGTACGCGCTTTCCCGTACTGGTGACTGCGGCTCCCATCGTCGGAGAACACGGCTCCAGCGGCGCCGTCTTCTCCTTTCGCGACATCAGCGACGCCCACACGATGCAGCAGGAGCTGGTAGCGGCCACGGAACGCGCCCGCAGGCGCGAGCTGGCGCTCACCACACTATGGCGTCTGGTGGGCCGGCAGGACCTGGACCCCGGAACGCTCTCACACGCCATCCTCATCGAAGGTGGGCGTGCCCTGGGCCTGGAGCGCGGCAGCGTGGTGCACGTCGACGGAGAACTCTGCGTGGTCGACTACCTCGAGAACTTCGGCGATCCCTCGCGCTATGCCAGACTCCCGCTCGCGGAGTCGGCCGCGGAGCTGGTGCTCTCGCATGGCCAAACCTACTCCTCGCCCGATCTCGCACAGGTGGAGAAGGGCCGCCATCGGCTTGCCGTGACGGAGCACGGAATTCGCGCGTACATCGGTGCGATGTTCAGGGTCGGCAAGCGCACGTACGTGCTCTCGTTCGCCTCCGCGACGCCGCACGAAAAGCCGTTCGACGAGGAGGATCACACCTACATCGAGCTGCTCGCCGGCTTCTTCTCGCGCCATCTCTTGACGCGTCAGCAGCAGGAATGGATCGTCGAGCTAGCGTCGATCGATCCCTTGACCGGCCTGCCGAACCGCACGTTCTTCTCGCGTTACATCTCCGACCGTATCTCGGGCGAACAGGAAGGCGAGACAGGCTTCGCCGTTCTAGCCATCGGGCTGGATCGCTTCAAAGCCATCAACAGCGCGCTCGGACACAACGCCGGTGACCGCATCTTGCTCGAGGCCAGCGCGCGCATGCGCGGCATCGTACGCGGCGACGCCGTTCTGGCGCGCCTAGGCGACGACGAATTCGCCGTCCTCCTCCCGCACCTGTCCTCGCGTTATGCCGCGGAGCACGTGGCGCGGCGCATCTGCGAGGCACTGGCCGCACCGTTCATCGTGGGAGACGAGACGGTACATCTCTCCGCCAGCGTGGGCGTCGTCATCACGAAGGATCACACGCACACCGACGAGCTGCTGCTCCAAGCGGACGTCGCAATGCACCGCGTCAAGGACGACGGGCGTAACGGCTTCCGCATCTACAGCAACGATCTCGCGCTGCAGGTATCGCGCCGGCGTCGCCTAGAGACGGGATTACGCAAGGCGATCGCCAACCAGGAGTTCACCCTCGTCTTTCAGCCGTTCGTGAATCTCGTCTCACACTCGGTCGTCGGTGCGGAGGCGCTCATCCGCTGGCAGCGGCCGGGGTTCGGCGTCGTCAACCCGGATGAGTTCATCGGCTTAGCGGAGGAGTCCGGACTGATCGTCCCCATCGGTTCGTGGGCGCTGGCAGCCGCCTGCGCGCAGGCCAAGCACTGGAGTGCGCTGGGCATGGCCCTGCGCATCGCGGTCAACATCTCCGCGCGCCAACTTCAGGATCCCTCGTTCCTCTCCGAGGTCGAGGAGGCACTCGCGCAGAGCGGCGTCGACCCTTCGATGATCGGGTTGGAGATCACCGAAAGCGTCGCGGTGGTCGATCTGTTGGCAACACGGCGCATCCTCCAACACTGCCGTGACCTCGGACTGCGCATCGCGCTGGACGACTTCGGCACCAGGTACTCCTCGCTGGCCTACATCCGCGAGCTCCCCATCGATACGATCAAAGTCGACCGTCGCTTCGTGGAGGGCCTCCCCGCCGACCGCACCTCCGCCGCGATCACGCGCGCCATCATCGCCTTCGGGAGCAGCCTAGGCTTCGACACGCTCGCCGAAGGCATCGAGACCGCGGAGCAGGAGCACTGGCTGGCGCGCGAGGGCTGCCGCACGGCGCAGGGCTTTCTCTTCGCCAAGCCGATGGCGCCCGCAGCCTTCGAACAATGGCTCGACGCGTGGCCTCATCGAAGCACCGTCGCATGAGTCAAACGTTAACCCATCGCTTGCCGTTCGACGCTGCGGCAATGCTGGAATATTGGCACCGCGATCCGCACGACGCTGTGGACGTGGTCGAAGGCGCCACCTACCGGCGCGTCGTCACCCTCAACGGCAACCGTACCGCACTCGAGCTGCATCTCGAGGACGGAGTCATCGCGCTACGCTCCGCCGCCTGGGAACGAGCACCACGCGCAAGCGAGCGTGCCGCCCTGCGCGAGGTAGCCGCACACATGGTAGGCGCGGACGTCGACCTCGCGGCCTTCGCTCGAGCCGTAGCCGGCGATCCCAAGATGGCAGCGCTGGAGCGGCGCTTCGTCGGCGTCAAAGTGCCGCAGACGCCCACGCCCTTCGACGCGCTGCTGTGGGCGATTCTCGGCCAACAGATCACCACCGCCCTCGCCCACGCCCTCAAACGCAAGCTCGCCACGACCTACGGCGAGTCGATGCTCGTCCGCGGCACCGCGCGCCATACCTTCCCTTCGCCGGAGCGCTTGGCGGTGCTCGATACCGAGGCGCTCGGCGCCATCGGCACCACGCGTGCGAAGTCGCGTGCTATCGTGGAGGCCGCGCGCGCCGTCGTCGAGGGCAGCCTCGACTTCGAGGCGATCGCGCGCCTGGAGACGGAGGCGCTCATCGTGCAGCTCTGCCGGCTGCGTGGCGTCGGGCGCTGGACGGCCGAGTACGTGGCGATGCGGGGCTTCGCACGCACCGACAGCCTTCCCGCGGGAGACGTTGCACTCCAGCGCGCGGCGGGTGCGGTATACGGCAAACAGTACGCCGATCCCGAAGGTCTTCGCCGCCTCGCCGGGCGCTGGCGCGGCTGGGAGTCGTACGCGACCTTCTACCTCTGGCGTTCGCTCGCCAGGCCTGCCGGTTAGCTTCTTCGCACCTTCGCGTGCCCTTCAAGCTGTGCGGCTACGGTGGGCGCATACGGGAGGGCGATGTGCATGAAGCGAGTTGAGGGCAAGGTGGCGCTCGTGACCGGGGGCGCCATGGGCATCGGAAATGCCTGCGCTCTGCTGTTGGCCCGCGAGGGCGCGCGGGTGGTCGTCAGCGATGTGGACGAACGCGACGGTGCTCAGGTGGCGCGCGAGGTCGCTGCGCTCACGGAGGGAACCTTCGTCGCGCACGGCGTGGCCTCCGAGGCGGCGTGGGAGGCGGCGATCGACCAAACTCTTCGGCGCTTCGGGCGCCTGGACGTGGTGGTCAACAACGCCGGCACCGGAACGACGGGCCACGTCGAGGAGACCACGCTCGAGAGCTGGCGCCATCTGATGTCGATCAACTGCGACGGCGTCTTCCTGGGGATCAAACATGCGATCCGCGCGATGAAGGCCTCCGGCGGCGGCTCGATCATCAACCTCTCGTCGATCTTGGGACTGGTGGGCGACGCCGGCGCCGCGGCGTACAGCGCCAGCAAAGGGGCCGTTCGGCTGCTCACCAAGTCCGCAGCCCTCCACTGCGCGCGCGCCGGCTACCGCATCCGCGTCAACTCCGTGCATCCCGGCTACATCGTGACGCCGATGGTGGAGCACTACTTGAGCGTGCAGAGCGATCCGGTGGCGGCGCGCAAAGCTATCGAAGCCTTGCACCCCGTTGGCCACCTAGGCGAGGCCGATGACGTCGCCTACGGCGTCCTCTACCTTGCCTCCGACGAATCGAGATTCGTCACCGGGTCCGAGTTGGTGATCGACGGCGGGTACACCGCGCAGTAGCGGCGCGTTTTCACGCAAATGGTCGAAGAGACGGCGCAGGGAATACCCGGCACATGGAGCGCCTGTTGCACGGGATCGACGCCCTCTTACTCGGCCGGATCGAAGAGGCGCGTGCCAGCTTCGAAAGCCTCCTCCACGATGTGGAGGAGCCGATCGCTCATCGCCTCCTGGACCTCGTGGAGTCGCTGAGCCGGCGCGAGCGGCTGCAGGCGACCTACCTCGCGACACTGCGCCATGAGATCGGCAATCCGCTCTCCGTCGCGCAGGCTACCCTCGAAGGTATCGTCGACGGCGTTATGGAGCCGCAACGCGATCGCATGCGAGGCGTGCTGGCCGCGGTCCAGGCGGCCAGTGCTCTGCTCAACGACATGGCGCGCGAGCCCAAGGCAGTTGAGGAGCTGCTGCCGATCCGCCTCGAGACCTTCAACATCTGCGCGCTGATGAACGAGCAGGCAGAGTCGGTCACCGGAGCGGCGCGGGCCAAGGGCGTCGAATTGATCTACCGTCAGTGTAGCGTTGCCGAGTTCGGTGAGTGCATGTACTTCCATGGCGACGCCCGGCGGGTCGGCCAGATCCTACAGAACGTGCTGCTCAACGCCGTGCGCTATACGCCGCCCGGCGGCGTGATCGAGTTCACGTGCGACAATCCGGAAGACGACCTCATCGTCACGATCACCGATACGGGCCCCGGCATCGCAGATGCCGATCTGCCTCACGTCTTCGAGCAGGGCTACCGAGGCGAGCGAGCGCACCGTACCCAGGGGTCCGGCTTGGGGTTGGCCGTGGTGGCCGATCTCTTGGCCAAACTCGGGGGATCGGCGCGCGTCGCCTCGCGCGAGGGGAAAGGGACGACGTTCGTCATCTCGCTGCCCGCCGCACGGTTGGAGCGCGTCCCCCGCGGCGTCTCCTGAATCCCTTCACCGCTTCTTCGCGAACGCCCCTTACCGCTTTGGTATCCCTCTTTCAACCGACTCAACGCAAGGTCTTCAAGGGGGTACGCACCATGGCGACGGGACATGTCGCACTCTTCGACAGCGCTGCGCAGGACGCCGGCTCCTGGCTCAACGACATCATGATCGAGCTCGAGTGGAGTGACCGCCATCTCGCGCTGCAAGCACTGCGCGGCACGCTGCACGCAGTGCGCGATCACCTTCCCCTCGAGTTGTCGGCCCATCTCGCGGCGCAACTTCCCACGTTGATCCGCGGTATCTACTTCGAGAACTGGAGGCCGAGCGAGACGCCGGTACGCGACCGCAACCGTGCGGACTTCTTGATGCGCGTCTCGGAGGCCATCACGCAGGACGTCGACGACGACGAGATCGTGGCGATTGCAGGCGCGGTGCTGCGCGTGCTGGAGCTGCGCATCTCCGAAGGCGAGGCGCTAAAGGTTTTCGAGGCTCTGCCAAAGTCGATCCGCGAATTGCGCGGGGGTTAGGGCCGCTCCAAGCGCGCTACCATCAGCCCCTCAGCCGGGACGAAGCGCACGGAGAATCCAAGCCGGCGGCAGACGTCCTGCATCGCGAGGTTCTCCTGCATGATGTAGCCGACTACGGTGCCCCAGCGCTCCTCGCGCGCGATCTCGGTCAGCCGCGAGAGCAACTCGCTCCCTAGACCACGATGCTGGTATCCATCGCCCACCAGGATCGCGAACTCGGCGCCGTCCTCATCGCGCAGGCGCACGAGGTTGCCCACGCCCACCACCGCGCTCTCTCCTGACCCCGGATGCTCGCGCTCCGCCACGAGCGTCATCTCGCGGTCGTAGTCGATAAAGCACATGCGGCTCAACTGTTCGTGCGCAACGCGCTCGTCGAGCGTGGGAATGCCGCCGTACCGCAGGTGAATGCTGGCCTCGGAGAGCGATCGGTGGAAGGCGCTCATCGCCGGCTCGTCCTCCGGGCGGATCGGGCGAATCCGCAGCCGCTCGCCGCTCTGCAGCGGCCACGTCCACACATAGCGCTCGGGGAAGGCGCGAATCACGGGGCGGGGCAGATCCGCGTCGGCAAGGGCGTGGTCGTGGAGCACGATGCGCGCGTCGAGCGCGATGACGCCTTCCGGCGAGACGAGCAGCGGGTTGACGTCGATCTCCTTGATGCGCGGCCGATCGACCACCAACTGCGCGAAGCGCACCACAAGCGCCTCGAGCTCGGCGAGATCGACGGGCGCGAAGCCGTCCTCGCGTGCCAGCGCCTGATAGATGCGCGTGCGCTCCATCATGCGCCGCGCGAGCGTCGTGGTGAGCGGCGGCAGGGCGACAGCGCGATCGGCGACCACCTCCACGAGGCTCCCGCCCAGCGCAAAGGCGATGACGGGACCGAACTGCGCGTCGACGCTGCTGCCGATCATCACTTCGTAGCCGCGGCTGGCCACCATCGGCTGGACGGAGACGCCTTCGAAGGCCTCTCCCGTCTGCTCGGCGATCTCCCGGTAGGCGATGCGCACGCTCTCCGCCGTCGCGACGTTGAGGCGCACGCCACCGATGCGTGCCTTGTGCGTTACGCGCGTGGAGTTGAGCTTGATGACCACCGGATAGCCCAGCCGTTCGGCGGCGCAAACCGCATCGTCGACGCTTGCGGCGAGCAGCGTCTGCGTGACGGGAACCCCGTAGGCCTCGAGTATCCGCTTCGACTCGATCTCCGTCAGCAGCACGCGCCCCTGGGCGCGCGCAGCCGCGAGAACGGCATCGGCTTGCGCGCGCTGGCCGGCGTCCACCTCGCGCAGATGGAGCGGCTCCGGGGTCTCGTAGAGCGCACGAATGGCTTGACGCCGCTTCCAGAGATAGTTGAACATCCGCGCCGCCGTGTCGGCGTAGGCGAAGTGCGGTATGCCGGCGTGCTTGAGAATCGAGACCCCCTGCTCCGTCGTGGCGCCGCCCATCCAGCTCGCCAGCACCGGTTTCCCGGAGAGGTGCGCGTAAGGCTCGAGGCTCCGCGCCACGGCACTCGCCTCGGTCATCCCCTGCGGCGCGAAGATCACCAGCACGCCGTCGGCGCCGGGTTCGTGCGCGACGAGGTCGATGGCCTTCGCGTAGCGCTCGGCGTCGGCATCTCCCAGGAGATCGACGGGATTGCCGTGGCTCCAATGCTTGGGGAGCATGGCGTCGAGCGCCGCCAGCGTCTGCGCGCTCAGCGTGGCGAGCTCGCCGCCGCCGGAGATCAGCACGTCGGTTGCCAGGATACCGGGGCCGCCGGCATTGGTGACGATGGCCAGGCGGCGCCCGGCAGGCGCGGGCTGCTTGGAGAGGATATCGGCCATCATGAAGAGCTCGTCGATGCGTTCGACGCGCAAGACGCCGCAGCGGCGGAAGGCCGCATCCAGCACGTCGTCGCTACCCGTCAGCGCACCCGTGTGCGATGCAGCCGCCTTGGCTGCCTCTCCGGTGCGCCCAGCTTTGATGACGATGATCGGTTTGGCGAGGGCTACGGCACGGGCGGCGGAGAGGAAGGCCGCCGCGTCGCCCACCGACTCCATGGCCAGCAGGATACTGTCCGTCTGCGGGTCGTCGCCAAGGTAGGAGATGACGTCGCCCCAGCCGACGTCGAGCATCGTCCCGATCGAGACGAACTTGCTGAAGCCGACGTTGGCCTCCAGGCTCCAGTCCAGAATCGCCGTACAGAGCGCGCCGCTCTGACTGACGAAGGCCACGCGTCCCGGCAGCGCGCCAGTTCCAGCGAAGGTCGCGTTGAGACCGCGCACGGGGTCGATCACGCCCACGCAGTTGGGGCCGACGATCCTCATCTTGCCGCGCCGCGCCTCGCTGCGAATGCGCCGCTCCAGCTCCACGCCGGCGGGACCGGTCTCGCGAAAGCCCGCGGTGATGATGACGGCGGCTCGCACGCCGCGGTCGGCGCAGTCGCGTACCACGCCTGGAACGCCGGCGGCGGGCGTGGCGATGACAGCGAGATCCACCACGCCGGGGATGTCCGCGATCGACGGATAGGCCTTGATACCGAGCACCTGCTCGTGTGCCGGGTTGACGGGATAGACCGTGCCGCCGAACGGGCGCTCGATCATGTTGCGCAATAGAGTGCGCCCGACGCTGCCTTCGCGATCGCTAGCGCCGATCACGGCAACACCACGCGGCGCGAAGACGGCGTCTAGACCGGAGCGGCTACCCATCGCGGGCATCCTCGCATGCGCGTGCGTACCGTCGATGAAGGCCCTTCTCGGGTTCTTCCCGAGTGCGGCTCGGGCGCTACAGCGCGGCGAGCGCCTCCCCGAATACGGTCGACAAGAACTCGATCTCCGTATCCTCGATCACCAACGGCGGAGCGATGCGCAACACTGTGCCGTGGGTGTCCTTCGCCAGCACGCCGCGAGCGAGCAGAGCATCCGCCAGCGGGCGTGCCGGCGTCCCCAGCTCGACGCCGATGAGTAGACCACGGCCGCGCACTTCGCGCACGCGGGAGCCGCCTGCCCGGCGTAGGCCCTCGCTCAGACGCTCTCCGGCGCCCCTGGCGCGCTCGGCCAACCGCTCCTCCACCACCACGTCGAGCGCCGCCTCACCGACCGCACAGGCCAACGGATTGCCGCCAAAGGTGCTGCCGTGGTCGCCGGGGCCGAAGAGCGACATGATCTCGCGCGAGGCCAGGGCCGCCGAGACCGGATAGAGGCCGCCGCCAAGTGCCTTGCCGACGATCAGAATATCGGGCGTGACGCCCTCGTGGTCGCAGGCGAAGAGGTCCCCCGTGCGCCCAAAGCCCGTCTGAATCTCGTCGGCGAGGAAGAGCACGTTGCGCTCGCTGCAGAGCTGGCGCACGGCGCGCAGGTAGCCCTCCGGCGGGACGACCACGCCTCCCTCGCCCTGCACCGGCTCCAGCATCACCGCGCAGGTCTGCGGGCCAACGGCCGCTCGCAGTGCCTCGATCTCGCCATACGCCACGTGGTCGAAGTTCGGTGTGAAGGGACCGAAGTCGGCCCGGTACTTCGGCTCGCTGGAGAAGCCGATCACCGTGGTCGTGCGGCCGTGGAAGTTGTTGCGCGCCACGACGATGCGCGCCTGGCCGGCGGGGATGCCTTTGACGCGGTAGCCCCAGCGGCGCGCTAGCTTGATCGCCGTCTCCACCGCCTCGACGCCCGTATTCACCGGCAACGCCATCTCCTGGCGGCAGACGGAGGTCAACTTCTCCAAGAACGGCGCGAAGCGATCGTTGCGCATGGCGCGCGACGTCAACGTCACGCGCTGCGCCTGTTCCAGGAGCGCGGCCACGATGCGCGGATGGCGATGGCCTTGGTTGACCGCGGAGTAGGCGCTGATGCAGTCGAGATAGCGACGCCCCTCGACGTCGTAGAGCCAGACTCCCTCGCCGTGCGATATCACTACATCGAGCGGGCGATAGTTGTGTGCACCGAGGCGCTCCTCGGTTTCGATATACGCGGACGCGCGCTGCGTCGTTATCATGATGTCACCAATCGTCGCAATTCGGAACGTCCATCACGTCGAAAGACGTCTCACCGGTCTGCAGCATCCGCACCACGTACGGCAGGCACATGCCGCAGCCCAACGTGGCCCCCGTCTGCTCCGTCAGCTCCGCGAAGTTCCAGCCGCGCTCCCGCGCGAGGCGCAACAGATCGGCGAACGACACGTTCGCGCAGATGCAGCGCGTGACCACCGGTCGCCTCTTCCGCATCGCGCATAGAAGGGCCTGGTCGCCGCAAACGCGCACCTTGGCGCGAAGGCGAAGGGCATGCGCGATGAGCTGGCGGCGTTCTCACAACTCTGGAACGACCGGCGTTACTTCGAGGCGCACGAGGTCTTGGAGGATCGCTGGCGCCGCACGGGCGACCCCGGGGAGCGCGCACTCATCCAGTGCGCGGCGGCCCTGCTGCATCTCCAGCGCGAGAACGTGGCCGGCGCCGCCAAGCTCTTTCGTGCCGCCGCTACACCCATTCGCGCCCTCGCCGCCCAAGAGAGCGCCCTGCTGACCTTCGCGGCCTGGGTTACTGCGGCATCGGAGGCCACTACGCTGGACGCCGCGGCGCTGCTGAACGGGCGCCCGCCTCTGTATCTGCGTGTGCGCGAAGGTGAACCGGGGAGGCGAAACGACGGCGCAGAAGGGGAGAGACATGCGTAACCCCGATGTCAACGAGACCCTCGATAGCTGGAGCATCCTCCACCGCCTCTACGCCTTCGATCGCCGCCGCTGGGCAGCGCTCGCGGCAGATCGCCGCGCCGCCGTCGCGCAGGAGGCGCAGGCGTGCTTCGCACAGCTCGCCGAGGATCAGGATCACGACCTCGCTCCCGTTCAGGTGCTCGGCACCAAGGGCGATCTCTTGCTGGTGCACTACGCGCGTGGCTTCGAAGCGTTGGCCGAGACCGAGATGCGCGTCGATGCCCTGGCGCTCAACGACTACCTGACGCCGCGATCATCGTACGTCTCCGTGCTCGAGCTGGGGCTCTACGATGCCAGCGCCAAGATCCACGCACGACTGCGCGAGCGCGAGCTGACGCCGTATTCGCCCGACTGGCATCAGGCGTTCGACGAGCTCCTCGCCCGGCAGGCCGAAGGTGCCAGTGCACGCCTCTGGGGGCGGATCCCACGCCGCCGTTACTACTGCTTCTACCCGATGAACAAGCGCCGCGGCGAGCAGGTGAACTGGTACGCGCTATCCTACGACGAGCGCCAGGCGCTCATGCGTGATCACGGCACGATCGGCCGCTCCTATCACGGGCACGTTACCCAAGTGATCTCCGGATCGACCGGCTTCGACGACTGGGAGTGGGGTGTCGATCTCTACGCGGACGACCCGCTGACGTTCAAGCACCTCATCTACGAGCTGCGCTTCGACCGTGCCAGCGCGCTCTACGCGGAGTTCGGCCCCTTCACCACGGGACTCCAGTTCTCGGTCGACGAGTTGCCGGCGTTCCTCGAGGCCTCCGCCGTCCCGCGCCTGCGCAGCCAGCCGGCTGCCGTCTGAGCACGGTAGACGCTCGAGAGACACGCCGCCAAGAACGCCGCGAGCACGAGCGTCAGCGTCCCCGTACGGCCGAAAGGCACGATCGCATGCTCCATCAGCATCGTCACCAGCGGTATCGCCACGAGGAAGGATGCGAGACGTCGGGGGCGCAGAGCGGCCAACGGAAGCGACCATAGCGCGTACCACGGAAAGACGCGGGAGGCCAGCGTGGGAAGGCTCCAGAGTCCGCCTTCCCAATCGCGCCCAGTGACGACCGCGATAGCCAGCGTTCCCAGCGAGGCGCACACGAGAAGAACGTGGAGCGCCGCATACACCTCGTAACGAGCGCCGAGGGAGTGGAGTCCAGGCAACGCGTGTCCAAGAGCCACGGCTCGTAGTGCGGCGAGATACGCGTTACCCACGAACGCCCAATACGCTGCGAGCCCAAGCGCGAGGACGGCGCAGGCTACAGAAATTCGCCGGCGCGCCTCTCGCTCGGCGCAAGCGATCAGCAGACCGATCGCCAGCAGCGGCAGCTTGACGAGCCCCGCCAGAGCTGCCGCCACGATCGCCACGCGCCGCCACCTCATGCGATAGAAGAGGAACGCAACCAGGACCAGCAGCACGCCGCCGAGATCGTTGTGGACATCGGCGATGAAGAGTCTGTGCAGTGCGGGATTGAGCGCAACGAGCGCGGTCAGCACGGGTTGTCGTACGAGGCCATGAAGGGACGCGATGACGGCAACGAAGAGCGCGAGATTCGTCAGACGCAGGACGGCATAGGCGTCGGCCAGTGACGTCGCGTGGGATAGCAGTACCCGCATGCCCTCCAGCCACGCCGGTCCGTAGATGCAAGGGACCAGAGGTACGCCCCATATCGCGTTGACGGCAGCGAAGCTGCCGCTCAGCGGGGCATTCAGCGGGCTATACGCCTCGCGCAGACTGGCGAGCTTGGCATAACCGATATACGCATAGGCGTCATTGCTCAACGAGGTGCGCGCCCCAAGGTCGACAACGACCATCGCGAGGAACGCGGCGCCGAGACCGACCAGCACCGGCACCCCGCAAGCGCGCCCCGCGATTGCGCGGTATACGAGCCACAAGAGCAACGCCTGTGCACCGGCCAGAGCGAGCAGCTCCACCGAGGCAACGTGAGAAAGCGTCCCATTCGGCGGCAGTATCGCTACCGGCAGATCGAGCACGCGCGTTGCGGTCGACGCGTCGGCCGAGCGATCGATCACGCCTTGCTGGAGCCACAGCGAGAACGCTAGAAGCAAACCAGCCGTAACCGCGATCGCTTCTCTCCACCTCCCAAACATCATCCGCGCAACCTATAAGGCCGTGACGCTCGTGAACCGCGGAGGACGTACGACCACGGGCCAGCGCAGGCCCTCGTAGACGGCCAGAAGCGCGACGCATGCCAGCGTCGGCGTTACCGTTCCGTGGTTACCGAACAACGAAGTTGCGTGCCCAAGCAGCAGCGCCAGCAGAGGCAAGGCAACGGCGTACTCTACGAGCCTCTTGGGAGCCATCATCAAGGACGGGAGCACCCACAGCAGATACCACGGCTCGAGGGCTCCGCCTATCGCGATGTACGACCATCGCGCACCCTCCCAGAGATAGTCTCGTAGAACGGCGAGCGCAACAGCGATCGCGGCAATCCCCAACAGGACGAAGTGGATCGCGACGAAGCCTTTGAACGCGCCAGTCATCTCGGCGGCACCGTGCAGAGAGTCCGCCGTGGCCACGTGCAGCAGCGTTGGGAAGTATGACGGCCCGACCCAGATCGCGTACGCTGCAACCGTAAGTCCGAGCATCGAGGCGCCGGCGGCGAGCCGCCTGGTAAGCGCCGGTTCGTAGACCACGAACAGAAGACCCACAACGACGAACGGCAACTTCACCAAGCCTGCGCAGACGATCAAGGCCACCGCTATGAGTGACCATCCTCTTCGATATGCCAGAAGCCCACCGATCAAGAGAACGATCCCGGCGAGATCGTTATGGGCATCGGCGATGAAGAGCTGATGGATAGCGGGGTTGAGCGCGATGATCGCCGTTCCCGGAAGTGAACGCGTCACGGCGTAGACGAGGAGGGCAAGCGCGACGAGCATGACCACGTTGAAGAGACGTACGGCCAACCACGCCTGTGAGAGCGTGTGCGCTCCGGAGAGCGTCACGCGGATGCCCTCGAGCCACAACGGCCCGTAGATGCAGGGCACCAGCGGCAGCCCCCATATCTGATTGACGAGCGAGAATTCCCCCGGCAACGCGCTGTTCGGGGGAGCGTACGCATCGTGCAGCGATGGCAGCACCCCGTAGCCGATATAGGCATACGCATCGGTGCTCATGACCGCGGCAACCCGCAGATCCACCGTCACCATCGCGACGAAGGCTAACCCCAAGCCTACCAACGCCGCGGCACCGATCTTCGCCGGCGCAAGAGATCGGTACAAGACGTAGAGCCCGCCGCCCATGAGCAGTGCGATGATCACGAGTTTCCACGCGGCGGCGTGCGAGAGTGCGGCCTCCGGCATCACCTTGACAGGCAGTCTCCCCTCGTAAGCCAGCAGGTGCGCGTTGGCGGAGACTTGACCGGCGAGGATGCGTTCCTGCAGCCACAAGAGAGCGACGAGTGCGAGGCCGATAGAGAGAGCCGCGCCGCGCGGGCCCGGCACGAAAGCATGCTTCATAGAAGACGACACCTTGCGGCGCGCATAGCGCCGACGCCGCCATTCTATCCGCACGAGTCGATACGGACCAGGGGCCCCAGGCCTACCAGGCCTGCATCGACCGGGCCTTACCAGCGTCCCCCAGTGGCCTCGTCGACGCGCGCGATCAGCGCGTCGGGGCGCTCGCGGTACTTCGCCCACAGCGCGTGGGAGCGGACGATGTCCTCAAGGGTATCGGTCAGCACGGCGTTGACGGGCGTTCGTACGCCCAGAGCCTTACCCACGCGCACCACGGCGCCGTTGAGGGCCCCCACCTCGGAGCGCTGGCGCCCCGCGCGCAAGTCGGCGAGCAGCGACGGCGGCTTCTCCCCGCGCGCACCTGCCACGCGGGAGGCCAGCAGCAGACGCGCCGCCGCTGAAGGCAGACGCAGCACCGCCGCTAGCGCGCGCACGGGGTAGCGGGGGAGGTCGACGAGCGGGATGCCCTGTGCGCGAATGACATGCAACGCCTCACGCAACGCATGCACCTCGACGCGGAAGGCACCCGGGTGCTTGACGAGATTTGCCGGCAGGCTGTCGAGAATGGCGCAGGTGGCATTGGCCATCGCGTTGATGAGCAGCTTCGACCACTTGAGCGCACGGTAGTCGGCGTACGATTGGACCTGCAGGCCGGCGGCGCCGAAGGCGGCCAGCAGCCAGTTGATCGACCCGCCCCCAACCGGCGCGAGGCCTAGACCCCCGCTGCCGGCTGCATGGGCCCGCTCGCCATCGAGTTGAACGGGCACCGTCAGCGCCCCGGCGGCGACGGCGTCGGCGCCGAAGGCCTCCGCCAACTGCTCTTCGTTGCCCACGCCGTTCTGCACGGTGAGGATCGTCGTTCCCACGGCGTCGCCCAGGGCACGCTGAAGCGTGGCGATCGCACCGGCAGTATCGAAGGACTTCACGGCCACGATCGCTAGGTCGACCTGCTCGACGGGCACGACCTCGTCGAGGATACGCGGCGCATACATCACCTCGCCGCCGTGATCGGCCAGCAGACCGCCCAAATAGCTGCCCACGGCACCGGCCCCGACGACGTAGACCCTCATCGCCCCGTCGACCCGAACCCAGCCCCGGCGCGCTCCGACTCGGGCAGATCCTCGGCCACCTGGAACGAGGCGCGCACCACCGCCGCGATGACCATCTGCGCGATCCGGTCGCCGCGCCGTACGGTGAACGGTTCGGCGCCGAGGTTGGCAAGGATCACACCAACCGGACCGCGGTAGTCGGCATCCACCGTTCCCGGGCTATTCAGCAACGTCACGCCGTGGCGCAACGCGAGGCCGCTGCGCGGGCGAATCTGGGCCTCGTACCCTCGTGGGAGGGCCATAGAGAAGCCGGCGGGGACGAGCGCGCGGCTGCCGGGATGAAGCACGAGCTCTTCGTCGACGGCGGCGTAGAGATCGGCACCGGCCGCGCCGGCACTCATGTAAGCGGGCATCGGGAGGCCCTCGCCTTCGGGAAGAATCCGAATCGCGACGATCATGCGCGCGCCGCCTACTGCTTGAGGAGCTGCGAGAGCTCCGCTTGGAACGACTCGACATCGCGGAACGCACGGTAGACGCTCGCGTAGCGGATGTAGGCAACCTTGTCGAGATCCTTGAGCGCCTCCATGATCTTCTCCCCCACCATGGACGTGGGGACCTCGGTCTCACCGCGCGCGAAGAGTTCGCGCTCGATCGAAGCGACGATCTCCTCGAACTGCGCATCGGAGACGGGGCGCTTCTCGCAGGCCTTACGCAGACCGATCAAGACCTTCTCGCGGTTGTACTGCTCACGGCGGCCGTCTTTCTTGACGACAAAGAGGCGCGGCGCCTCCATCCGCTCGTATGTCGTGAAGCGGTGCTTGCAGGCCAGGCACTCACGGCGCCTGCGAACCACGCTCTCATCGTCGCGCGAGTCAACGACCCGCGTCTCGCTCTTTTGGCAGCTCGGACAGATCACGACCCTGCTCGTCTCGCCGTGGGAGCACCCACGACCCATAGTGGTGTGCGAACAGTATAGCCACCAGCAGTTGCGGCGGTCAAATGTCGTGGGAAAAACGGTGGGGGCGGGCCGATGGCCCGCCCCCGTGCGCCTGCGCCTCTAGCCGGCGCCGATCTTGAAGAGCTTGGTCCCACACTCCGGACATTTCCCCTGCGTGGCAGGGCGCCCGTTCTTCATCGTGATCTTCTCTTCGTTCTGCATCTGGCGCTTAGTTTTGCATTTCACGCAGTACGCTTCTGCCATGCATCCTCCAACGGCTGATCCGGGGTGACCATCCACCCCGCGTTGGCGCGCTTATTCCCTGGGGACGCCGCGCGTCCTGGTACGGGGAGCGTGAACGGCTAGTTCAGGGAGAGCGGGAAGCGGCGCGGGCGGCTGGGAGCCGAGTGGCCGAGCAAGCGGCCGACATACCGGCGTAGACGACGCTCCTGGCAACGCTGAACTTCAGCCACCGTCATCAAAAGGCGCCGATGATGGCCGCGAAGGCGCCTGGCTTCCCAGTCCGAGGCGGCCATGATCGCCACTTCAACTCGTGCCAACTCATCGTGGAGGGCCCGAAGGAGGTCGTCCGTGCGGTGCTGCTCCATGGTCGTTTTCGAGTATACGCCCGCCGCTTCGCCGGAGACAAGCCTTTCCAACGCCCGCCGCCGTGCAGAGGGCTTGAAGTGAGCGATCGATGCGATGATCTCTACGCCCTCGCTGCGCTGGCACGCCGGGGCGGGCCGTTGGCGGCGCGCCGCGCAGCGGCGCATGGCGGGCGGCCCGTCGAGGCGCTCGCGCGCCTCGGGCTCGTCGCCGAGCACGAGCTCGATGATCTGCGCGCCGAGCTCGAAACGACGAGGGTGGAGCTCTTGGATCCCGCCGGCCTTCCCGGCCTAGGCGACCTCGCCGACCCGCCGGCGGTGCTCTTTGCCTGGGGCTCACCGCCGAAAGAAGCCTGGACGGGGGTAGCCGTCGTAGGCACCCGCGCGGCGACCCCGGCCGGCATGTCGCGTGCCGAGGGGATGGCACAGGGCCTGGCGCTTGCCGGAGCCGTGGTTGTCTCCGGCCTGGCGCTGGGCATCGACGGTTCCGCCCATCGCGGCGCCTTGGCGGCGACGGGACGGACGATCGGCATCCTGGGCGGGGGCCATGGGCGCTTCTTCCCGCCGGCCAACCGCGCGTTGGCGCGCGAGATCGTCGCCGCCGGGGGCTGCGTGCTCTCGGAGTACCCGCCTCTGCAAGCCGCCTTCCCCCACCAGTTCCTGGAGCGCAACCGTCTGGTGGCGGCCCTGGCCCGCGGCGTGGTGGTGGTGGAGTCGGGGCGGCGCGGCGGCGCCATCAACACGGCGGGGTGGGCCATGGAGATGGGGCGCGAGGCGTTTGCCGTGCCCTGGGACGTCGATCGCCCCAAAGGGGCGGGCTGCCTGCGCCTCCTGCGCGAGGGCGCGAGGGCCGTGGGGGGAGCCGACGATATCTGCCAGGACCTGGGCCTTGCCGTGCCGCCCTCAGCGCAACGCGCGCGCCGCCGCCTGGAGGCGATCGCCGGCGTCGAAGGCGGTCTGGCGCAGCGTATCGTGGAGGCGCTGACCGGCGGCGAATGCCTTCACGACCAGCTCGCGGAGCGCTGCGGGGCACCCATCGGCCTGCTGCGCGGCGCCCTCTCGATCCTGGAGATCCACGGCGTGGTCGAGGACCGCGGCGGGGGGCGGGTAGCCTTGGCGCCATAGCCAACGTTGGAGGAATGCGCATCCTCGTGCTCGCCGTCGGCCGGATCAAAGAGCGCTACGTCGCCGCCGCCGTCGAGGACTTCGCCCGCCGCCTGCGCCCCTATCTTCCGTTGGAGCTCGCCGAGGTGCAGGCCGCCCACGGCGGCGACCCCACAGCGGCCATGCGCGAGGAGGGGGAGCGCATCCTCACGCGCCTAGCTCCGGACGACGTGATCTGGCTCCTGGAGCGCGATGGCGAGGAGTGGTCGAGCCGGGAGCTTGCGCAACGCGTCGAGGGGGTCATGCACGGCGGCGCGGGCCGGTTGGTGGTGGTCGTGGCGGGAACGTACGGAGCCGATGCCGCGCTGCGGGCACGCGCCACGCGCCTGTGGAGCCTTTCGCGCCTCACGCTCCTGCACGAATGGGCGCGGGCACTCGCGCTGGAGCAGATGTACCGTGCGATGAAGATCCTGCGCAACGAGCCCTACCACCATTGACACGCGAGGCAGGGCGCAGCGTCGGAGCCTCGGAAAGGGGTGCGTTCCGAACTACGTCAGGGACCTAGCGGGAGCACGTCGTGTCCATCCTTCAGAGACTCGAGCAGATCGTCGATGCGCAGTTGGGGGATGCGGTCCGCCGCGCCCAGCCGGGTCTCAACGGCGGCGTATCGCTCCCGGCGGCGAGCTTCGCGCCGGCACGCGATGCCCGTTTCGGCGACTACTCCACGCCCGTGGCCATGCAGGCGGCGAAGGCGGCGCGCACCAACCCGCGCGCCGTCGGCGAGGCGCTGCGCGCCGCGCTCGAAGAGGCCGTGGCCGCCGACGCCGAGCTGGCGAGCGCCGTGGCCGCGATCTCGCTGGCCGGGGCAGGCTTCCTCAACGTCACCATGGCCCCGGCGTACTGGCAGTCGATCGTCGCGCGGGTACTGCGCGAAGGCGCAGACTACGCCCGTTGGGCGAAGACGGGTCGTAAGATCAGCCTCGAGTTCGGCAGCGCCAATCCCACCGGCCCCGTGGTGGTGGTGCAGGGCCGCTCCACCGCCGCCGGCTCGACGTTAGCCAACGTGCTGCGTTTCTGCGGCGACGACGTCACCGTCGAGTGGGTGCAGAACGACGCGGGGACGCAGTCGGAGACACTCGGGCGCTCGCTCTACGCGCGATACCGCCAGCTCTGGGAGCCCAGCCATCCCTTCCCCGAGGACGGCTATCCCGGCGACTACCTCCTGCCGGTGGCCCAGGCGTTGCGCGCGAGCGACGGCGACCGCTGGGTGAGCTCCGACGAGGCGGCGTGGCTGGAACCGCTCTCGCTCTTCGCGCGCGACCATATCGTGGCCGAGCAGAAGCGGGACATGCACGACTTCGGCGTCGACTTCGACGTCTGGCAGTCGGAGCGAGAACTGCACCGGCAGGGGCGCGTCCAGCAGGCTCTGGAGGTCCTGAAGGCCGCTGGCCATTGTTACGAGCGCGACGGCGCGCTCTGGTTCCGCGCCACCGACTTCGGCGACGACAAGGACCGCGTGCTCGTCCGCAGCGACGGGCGTCCCACGTACTACGCGGGCGACACTGCGTACCACTGGGAGAAGCTGCGCCGCGGCAACGAGCGGCTGATAGACATCTGGGGCCCCGACCATCACGGCTACATCCAGCGTATGAAGGCCGTCGTCGAAGCGCTCGGCCACAAGGGCGCATTGGAAGTGCTCATCGCGCAACAGGTCACGCTCAAGCGCGGCGACGAGATCGTCTCATCCTCGAAGCGCCAGGGACAGATCCTCACGCTGCGTGAGATCTTCGAAGAGGTGGGCGTCGATGCGGCGCGTTTCTTCTTCCTGTCGCGCGCGCTCGACTCACATCTCACCTTCGACCTCGACCTCGCCAAACAGCAGACGCAGGACAACCCCGTCTAT
The DNA here is from genome assembly GCA_004297985.1 of bacterium. Classification (GTDB taxonomy): domain Bacteria; phylum Vulcanimicrobiota; class Vulcanimicrobiia; order Vulcanimicrobiales; family SCRA01; genus SCRA01. The sequence goes on from SCRA01000032.1 coordinate 32,676, forward strand.
TACGTGCAGTACGGCCACGCCCGTATCGCCAGCGTGCTGCGTAAGGCACCGGCGGAGCTTCTGTCGCGTGCTCAGCGTGCGGAGGATCTTGAGCTGCTGGAGCACTCCGCGGAGCTGACGCTCGTCAAACGCCTGGCCCAGCTCGGGGAGCGTACCCACGCCGCCGCTCAGGCACGCGAGCCGCATCAGCTCACCATCTACGCACGCGAACTGGCCACGGACTTCCACCACTTCTACACGGAGTGCCTGATCTTGGGTGAGGATGCCGCGCTTTCATCGGCTCGCCTGGCGCTCTGCCTTGCGGCCAAGCGCGTCTTGGCGACGACGCTCGGCCTCATGGGAATCTCCGCACCAGATACGATGTGATGCGCTGGTGCGCCGTCTTCAGCCTCCATCTCGCGCCTGATCTCGATGCTGAGGCCGTCGCGCGGATGGTGGAGCGATCTTACCGCCCGTTCGCGCGCCTGCTGCTGCGCCGTCCCGCGCTGCGCGGCGGGCTCACCATCGAAGCCGGGGTCAGCGAACGCCTCTGGCGCGAGGGCCACGAAGACGTCATCATCGCGCTGCGCACGCTGATCGAGCGCGGCCAAATCGAACCCGTCGACACCGCAGCCTACGGTGCCCCGCTTCCTCTGCTGCCCGAGGCGGAGATACGCCGCCAGCTCGTCCGCAACGCGGCTATCAACCGCACCTACTTCGGCCTGGCATATCGCCCGACGGGCATGGTGGCGCGCGCCTACGCCGCCACGCCGGCGCTGGCGCGCGCCGCCCAGGACGAAAGATATCGCTATCTGATCTGCGATAGGCGAGCCCTTCCAGGGCACGACTCCGCGGCATCGCGCCGCACACCGGGCGGCCTCGCGCTCCTGGGATGCGATCGCACGCTCTCAGAGGCGATAGCGGACCGCACGGCGCCGCGCGTTGAGACGCTGCGTACCGCCTTTGCGCGGGCCGGCGACGACGCGCTCTGCATCCTGCCGGTCGGACGCCTGACCGAAGACCCCGCGCGCATGCGTCGGATGCTCTCCGCCATCGAGCGTATGCCCCTGCTCTGCCGTACGCCCCGCGAACTGCTGGCAGAGGCCGAGCTGGCGGGGAGCCACGGGGAGATCTGCGAACCCGACGGCGGCCCGTGGCTGCTCTGGCACGATCCCGAGAACCTCGTGCATCGCATGCAGTGGCGCTTCATCGCGCATGCGCGCACGCTGGTCGTACGCGACCCCGGCGGCCATCCGCGCGCCCGCGAGTGCCTCGACCGCGCGCTCTGCGCCGACTTCTTGGCCGCCGCAACGCCGCCGCTCTGGGACCGTGCGCGCATCGAGCGCGGCGCGAGCCTGCTCTTGGAGAGTGCGCTCGGCGCTCTGGGCAACGAGGAGGAACAGGCGGAGGCGCGTTTTTACGCGTTGGAGATCGGCGAACGCGCCGCTAAGATCTCGTCTCCCTGACGAGCATCGGCGCGATGAAGAACATCCACAGCGTCTTGATCAGCGCGGCGAGGGGGATAGCCAACAGCAGCCCCCACAGTCCGAAGAGCTCCCCGCCGGCGAACACCGCGAAGATGATGGCGATCGGCGAGATGCCGACGTGCGCCGACATGACCTTGGGCACCAGCAGGTAGTCGCTGACGCGCGCCGTGAGGAAGACCACCAGCGCCACCCAACCCGCCATCGCTCCGCCTTGGAGCGAGCCCAACAGCGCTCCCAGCAGCAACGCCAGCAGCGGTCCGATGTAAGGGATGGCGTAGAAGACGCCGGCGATCACCGCAACCAAGACGGCATAGTTGAAGCGCAGCATCCAGAGCGCAATGAACGTCAACACGCCGGTGGCCGCGCAGAGGATGACTTGGCCGATGATGAAGCCGCCGAAGATAGCGGCGATCTCGTGCGCCAATCCCCGCGCCTCGGCGCGCCTCGACTCCGGAAAGAGGCCGTTGAAGCCGCTGAGAATCGCCGTCTCGTTGATCAACAGGTAGTAGGAAAGGATCAACGCGGTCACTCCGATGACCAGCGCATTGACGGTGTTGACGACGAACTGCCCCAGCGAGGAAACCACGCGTGAGATCAACGTGCTGACTTCGCCAAGAGCATGCCCTTGGAGATCGGAGAGCGCCGGCGGCAAAGGGAAGCGCCCGAAGTGGCTCTGGATCGAATGGTCGAGATTGGCCAAGACCCCTTGGATGACCGCGAGATACTCGGGAGAGTTGGCGAAGACGAGCTGGGTCTGGAGCACGGCCTCGGGGATCACCACCAGCAGCAACAAGACCAGGAGCATCAGCAGTGCCGCGTAGACGATGGCGATCGCCGCGCCGCGCGCCATGCGCCGAGACAGCAGCTCCACGACCGGGTGAACGCCGAACGCCACCAGCGTGGCCACCACGAAGACCGTCGCCGTCTTGGGGATGTGCAGCAACACGGCCAGAGCCAGCGTGATCGCCGCCAGCACCAAGAGGACGATGCCGCCCTTGCGCGCCAGGCGCTGCCACGTCTGCGCCCCAGTCACAGGTTCTTGCATCGCACCGTCCGCTCGACCACGTACTTCAGGGAGTCGTAGAGACGGATCGCCGGCTCGTTGCCCTCGGTGACGATCAAACTCATCTGCTGCATCCCGCATCGCCGCGCCTCCGCCTCGGCAGCCGTCAGGAGCGCGCGCGCAACGCCGCGACGCCGCTCCTCGGATACGACCGCCATGTAGGCGACGTACCCCTCCGGGAGTCCCGTCACCTCGTTGGGAAAATTGATGAGCAGGAGTAGGAATCCGATCGGCTGCCCTTCGCGATCGGCGATCAGCAGACGGTGTTCGCGCACGCGGCAGAAGGCGAAGAGACGCTCCACGTTCACGGCGAGAAGCGGGCCCGCGGCATCGCGCGTGGGCGGCACTTGGTCTCCTGCGACGCGAACGGCGAGGTCGAGCGCCCACGCGTCCTCGCCGGGGAGCGCCTCCCGCACGATCACGCCGGACTGACCGCCGTCCACGACTCCAGCGCCTGCTCGAGCGTCTCGACGAAGATCTGATTCTCCGCAGGTGTGCCGACCGTCACGCGAATGTGGTTCGGCAGATGAAAGCTGGTGCCCGCGCGCACGATGACACCGCGACGCATGAGATCGAGATGGGCGCGATCGGCGGCCACCGGCAGGCGCACGCAGAGAAAGTTCGCCGCACTGCGGTAGGCCCACAGGCCCAAGCGCTCCAGGTGCCGGTAGAGATACGCCTTCCCTTGCTCATTGTTGGCGCGCGTGCGCTCCATGAAGGCGTGATCGTCGATGGCGGCGAGCGCCGCACGCGCGCTGGGCAAGGTGATGTTGAACGGCACGTGGGCGCGCATCAGCCACGAGACGATGGCCGGGTCACCCACAGCGTAGCCGAGGCGGACGGCGGCCAGACCGTAGAGCTTCGAGAGCGTGCGCAGTACCAGCATGTTCGAGCGCACGCCAAGATCGAGCGTGGCGTCGACGGCATCCTCGTCGGCGAACTCCACGTACGCCTGATCGACAACCAGGAGCACCTCGGGCCGCAGCTCGCTCAGAAAGCGCCGGTAGACTTCGCGGCTCACGCGCGTGCCGGTGGGGTTGTTGGGGTCGCAGAGCATGACGATCTTGGTGCGCGGCGTAACGGCGGCGAGCATCGCGGAGAGGTCGTGGACGCCGTCACGCAGCGGAACTTCGACGGTGCTTGCGCCGAGCATGCGCGCATCATGATGATAGAGCGAAAAGGTCTCCTTCGCGCAGACCAGCTCGTCGCCGGGTTCCATGACCAGCGTGAAGAGATAACGCAGCAGCTCGTTACTGCCGTGGCCGAGCGCCACGGACTCGGCCCCCACGCCGCAGCGCTCGCCCAGGCGGCGGCGCAGCTCGGCGTTGACGTCGTCGGGGTAGACGTTGAGCGCTTCGATCGACCGCAGCGCCTCGATGGCCCGCGGCGACGTGCCCAAAGGGTTCTCGTTGGAGGCGAGCTTGATGATCCGCTCGAGACCGAAGCGGCGGCGTACCTCCTCCACGGGCGTGCCGGGAACATAGGGTGGGACTTCGCGCATTGCCATGCGCACGAGGTGATCGAACGGGTGCATACGGCTCCTCTTCGCTACTCGGCGACGAGCGTCATGCGCCAGCGCAGCGCATCGGCCAGGAACCCCACGTCGTCGAGCGCGACGGCGCGCCGATAGGCCGCGCGTGCACCGTCGCGATCGCCCATGAGCCGCCGCGCGTCACCCAGCTCCATCCAGCCGGCGGCATCGAGCCGTTCCTCCGCCGATTCCAGGGTGGCACGCGCCTGCGCCGTCTCGCCCCGCTCTAGGAGCAGCCGCGCGCGAAACGCGGCGTCGTCGCGGAAGAGGCCGGCGCCGAGAACTCCGAAGGCCAGCCGCGTCTGCCCCGCGCGCTCCGCCCAGAGGCTCACCCACGACGCCGCGATTCGCCGGTCGTCCGCGCCGGTGAAGCTCCGTGCCTCCGCATCGAGACGCCGCGCCGCACCGCCGGGATCGCCCTGCTGCGCGCGGTCGTAGGCGCGTTCGAGCGATCGCACGGCGAGCTGATGCGCCGTCGGCTCCGGCCAGCGCGGCAGCGTCCGGCTCACCACGTCGTGCAGACGCTCCGGCGGCCAGTCGCGCCAGACCACCAGATACTCGTTGGTACCGCCCTCCATGGTGCGCCGGAAGTCCGCGCGCGAGAGGGCGAAACCCGGGCCGTAAAGGGGGTCGACCATCCATACGTTTCGTTCGTCGATGCCAACCACGACGCGGAAGTGCGGCGCGGAGTCGACGAGGCTAGCCGTGCCCGCGACGATCACTGGCCGCCCGAGCGCCAACTGCTGTTCGAGGAAGTCTTGCCGAGGATCGAACGCGCTGGCAAAGTAGACGTGGCGGACGTTGAAGCGTAACGCCGCGGCCTCCTCGGCCATGCGCACGGTGAACGCGGAGTCCGTCACACGGTCGTAGACGCGCGCGAAGACCGCCTCATAGGCGATCGCGGGATCGTAGAATCGCGCCACATCGGTAAGCGCGGCGGGGCCGCAGTTCGCCGTCCACTGCGCCTCGGGCGTATTGGGGACCCCGCTGAGATAGACGCCGGCGGCGCGCGCCGGCGCGGCAATCAGGAACGCGCCGAGGAGAAGCGCGAACCCGGTTCCTGCAACGCCTCGCCGCGCGCGCACAGCGGGCACTCCTCCGCGGAATAGTCCTCGATAGGTAGATCCAACAGCACCTCGGTGGGCCGCCCGAGATCCACGGCGCTACGGCGAACGATGGCGCCGACGGCGACGACCTTGCCGTCCGCCTTCTCGACCACGTCGATCGTCTCGCGCACCGAGAGGCCAGTCGTCATCACGTCTTCGACGACAACTACGCGTTGACCGGCGCGCAGCGCAAAGCCACGCCGCAAGGTGGGAACGCCCCGATCCTTCTCCACGAAGATGGCGAGCGTGCCGAGTTGTCGCGCGGTTTCGTACCCGAGGACGATACCGCCAACGGCTGCGCTCACGACGATCTCCGGCTCGAAGCGGCGCAAGCGGACTGCCAGCTCTCGCGCAATCGGTTCCACGGCGGAAGGGTCTTCGAGGATACGAAACTTCTGGACGAAGCGCCCGCTGTGGCGGCCGCTGGAGAGGCGAAAGTGGCCGCTCAAGAGCGCTCCACGGCGCTCGAGCTCCTCGCGGAGATGGAGATCGGACATCCCCGCTGCGTTCGGTCCTCGAAGGGCGTCCTCCCGCCGCGGAGAATCGTTATCTGTGGTCACGCTGGAACGCTTCTCGGTCGGGCGCCGAACTGTTGTCGTCGGTCTCTGCGTTCTCTTGCTGATCGCCATCGCGGCAGGCGATTATACGCTCTCCGTGGTCCAGCTCTCGCCGCTCGCCGCAATTCCCATCCTCATCATCGCCGCCGTCACCAACATGCGCGTGGGGCTGGCCGTCGCACTCTTGAGCGGGGTCGTCTTCGCCGACATCGAGCGGGTTTTGGGCTTCGCGCGCAACGCCGACATCCTGGTCAACGGGGCAATCCTCGCCATCGACTACAGCCTCTCCGTGGTCTTGGTACTGCTAGCGCGCGACAGCGCCGCCAGCGCCGCGCGCATGGCTGCGGAGCTTCGCGACGCCAAGGCCATCCACGACCATCTCTTCGTCGACCGTATCCCACAAAGCCGTTCGTGGCACGTCAACGTCGCGCATGTCCCGCTGCGCGAGGTGGGCGGCGATTTCTACGAAGTCACGGCCTTCGAAGGCGGCTTCCACGTGATGGTCGCCGACGTCTCCGGCAAGGGCGTGCGCGCCGCGATGCTCCTCTCGGCGATCAAGGCCTCGCTTCACGGCGACACCAACGTCTCACCCTCGGTCACGATGGGCGATCTCAATCAACGGCTCTCACCGATCTGCGGCAGCGATCTCTTCTGCTCCGCATGGTACGGGCGCTTCTTCGACGATGGCCACGTGCGCTTCAGCTCGGCGGGCCATGAACCGGCGATCTTGCGCCGACGCGACGGCAGCATCACCCAAGTGCGCCTCGACGGCTTGCCCCTGGGCGTAGCCGAACATCCGCCCTGGAAGGACGGCGAGCTGCGACTAGAGACCGGAGAGTCGCTCCTGCTTTACAGCGACGGGCTTACGGAGCTCTTAGCCGACGGCCAAGTCTCCTCCGAGCTGGCGGTCACCGACTTCGCTGCGTTCGAGCAGGCGCTGCGGGCGGCGCACCGGCGCGACGACGTGCTGGCGGTGCTGGTCGAGCGCACGGCGGACGTGCCGCAACTCACCGCGGTTCCGTAACCGCGCGCAGCTCCTCGACGATCGCGCGCGCCGCCGCCGCAGGATCGGGCGCCTGCACGATCGGCCTCCCGACGACGACAAAGTCCGCGCCTAGTTCCACCGCATCGTGCGGGGTGACGACGCGCTTCTGATCGCCGTGCGCGCTACCCGCGGGCCGGATGCCTGGGCAGATCGTCTGAAAATCGGGGCCGCACGCCGTCTTGATGCGTGGTACTTCCAGCGCGGAGCAGACAACGCCCGCGCAGCCTGCGGTGCGCGCCAGGAGGGCCAGGCGCACGACGTGGTCGGCCGCCTGGCCGTGCAAGCCGATGTCGTCGAGATCCTCGCTGGCCAAGCTCGTCAGAACCGTGACCGCGAAGACCTTCGGCGGCACCGTCATGCCGAGCTCTTCGGTGCGCCGCGCGGCGGCGGCAACGGCGGCGCGCATCATCGTCGCACCGCCGAAGGCGTGCACGTCGATGATCTCCACGCCGGGCTCGATCAACGCTCGCATGGCAGCTTCGACGGTGCGCGGGATGTCACACAACTTCGCGTCGACGAAGACGCGGGCACCAAGCTCGCGAAATGTCGCGCGGATCTCTACGGGATAGCCGTAGAGGCCCTCGTAGCCGACCTTGAGGAGCGCACCAACCGGCGCCAGGCGATGCGCGAGGTTAGATGCCGCTTGCGCATCGGCGATATCGAGGGCTACGATGAGCTCGGTCATACCAGCGCCGTTCGTCCTACCGGCGTCCGTCTCCGCCCCTGTGACGTTTAGTAAATATTCCTACAACGCACGCAACTTTTGCCCGATTCAACCGTTACTCAAGGTAGGATAGGATAAGAGCGGGAGGAGGGAACGGAGATGCAAGGCTTGATCGTCTTCAAATCGCTGGCCGAAGCACTGAAAGCAGGCTATCAGGTCTGCGATCGAACCACCACCGGTTACTTGGTCCGCACTCGCACCGAGGCCGGCTGGGCGCTTGCCGTCGTCGAGTGCCGTTCCTAGCGCCTTTCCGATACGCCATCATCTCTTGCTCTCTGACTTGAAGGGCGCCCCCGCGACGGGGTGCCCTTCTGCTGTATCTCACGGGCGCGCGGGCGGCTGACCCGGCGGCGGAATCTCGCGTTCCGGATCGAGGATCCGACTGATGCGCCGCTCGCCCCAAGTTGGTTCAGGCTTCTCGGGCGGCTCGGTCGTGAGCGGCTCGTGCGAGCGGAACCCGCCGTCGGGCATGACCAGCAGCGCCGTCACGACCTGCGCCAGGCCGACGAAGAGCGGGACGAGACCTCCGAGCAGCCACGGCCCCGGTGTGATCGAAGGCATGCCAAAGGGTCCGTCGCCCGGCTGGTAGCCGATGAACGAGAGCCCGATGGTCAGCGCGATGCCGACGAACGTCACGGTGATGCCGCGCCGGAGTTGGCGTCGCGCGGAATCCCCCGAGCCGTACCACTCCACCGTGCCGCGAGCTATGCGCCGGCGGGTATCCGAGGGCGGAACCATGCCGCGGCGAATCATCGCCAGGCGCTCCTGATGCGCAAAGACGCGGTTAGCGATCCCCCACGCGATGCTGCCTCCGAAGAGGACGAGAATGAAGAGCGCAGCGACGTCGTTGTCGGTCATGCCGGTGGTACGTTCGTCGGCGTCCACGGGTTTCGTGCCGCGGCTTGAAACTTTGTCGCTACGCGCAGGCTATCACCAGTCGTGTCCGCATCGGCGCTCGCACCGGCGACGGTGCCCATGACGACTCCTCCCCGGCCTCGGCGCGATCCCGCTCTCGATCGGCGACTCGCCCAAGCGGCGTGCGCCGGCGACGCCGAGGCATTCGGCGAGTTGGTGGCCGCATACGAGCGTCCGCTCTACCACTTCGCCTTGCGTACCCTGCGCGACCGCGAGGAGGCGGCCGACGCAACGCAGGAGGCATTCGTCAAAGCCTATCGCGGCCTGCGCACCTTCCGCCAGGAGCTGCGATTCTCGACATGGCTGTTTGCCATCACCTACCACGCCTGCTGCGACCGCTTGGCCAAAGGACGCCGCTTCGTGCTGGAGGAGCCGCCGGAGATCCCCGACCACCGTCCGGGCCCCGAGGAGCTGGCGTTGCGAAGCGACATTCAAGCGCGCGCGCAACAGGCGATTGCCCGCCTGCCCGAGCGATATCGCACGGTCGTCACGCTCTACTACCTGCACGAATGCTCGTACGAGGAGATGGCAGAGATACTCTCGCTGCCCTTGGGCACGGTGAAGACGCATCTCCACCGTGCGAAGGAACGCCTGCGGCGGCTCCTGGAATCGGAGGAACCGGCATGAGACCCCACGACGACGACCTCGACCGCCTCCTCGCCGCTCTCCCGCTGGCCGAGCCCCCCGCCGATCTGCGCGGCCGTATCCTCGCGGCCACCGTGAGTCGCCCAGCAGCGATGCCGGCGATGCCGTGGTGGGAGATGGTTCTCTGCGGCGTCCTCGTTGCACTCGTCGTCTGGGGGACGCTGATCGCCGCCGAGGCGCCCGCGGCGGGCGCTCTGACCTCTGTTGCGCTCTCCTGGATCGCCGCTGAGCTGCAGGTACCGACTCTGATGTGGGCGGCGCTGGGCGGCGCGATCGCCGTCTGGTGCCTCGTCTTAACGGGCGGAAGAGACGGCCGGCTGCGCGCGTAGTCGTGCCGCCAATCGCTTGAGCATCTCGCGGGGCCACGCCGGGCCGCCGTAGATGAACGCCGTATAGGCCTGCACGAGATCCGCCCCCGCTTCCAGGCGCTCCCAGAGATCGTCGAACGTCGAGATGCCGCCAACGCCCACCAAAACCGTCGGCGGGGGTAACAGGGCGCGCAGCGTGCGCAGCACCTCGAGCGAGCGCGCGCGCAGCGGTGCTCCCGAGAGGCCGCCGTTGCCGCATCCCTCAACGGTGTCGCGCGGGGTCCGCAAGTTCTCGCGCCCGACCGTGGTATTCGTCGCTACGACGCCCTCGACGCCGTAACGCCGTACGACCTCGGCCACGTCCGCCAAGCCGCTCTCGTCGAGCTCCGGCGCGATCTTCAGCAGTAACGGCGGGCGGCGCGCAGCGCGCGCGCGCACCGTGCAGAGCGCCTCGACCAGCCGCTCCAACTCACCGCGCGCCTGCAGACTGCGCAGGCCCGGGGTGTTCGGCGAGCTGACGTTGACGACGGCGTAGTCGGCCAGCGGGGCAAGGCGCTCCCAGGCGCGCACGTAGTCGTCGACGGCGTGTTCCAGCGGCGTCTGGATGCCTTTGCCGACGTTGACGCCGAGCGCCGCGCGCCGCGGCACCGCCAAGCGCGCCGCCACCGCCTCCGCGCCCTGGTTGTTGAAGCCGAGCCGGTTGATGAGCGCGCGATCCGCCGGTAAGCGGAACAGACGCGGCCTTGGATTCCCCGGCTGGGGGAGCGGCGTGACCGTACCGACTTCGACGAAGCCGAAGCCCAACGCCGCCAAAGACTCGAAGGCACGCCCGTTCTTGTCGAAGCCGGCCGCTAGGCCCAGCGGATTGGGGAAGACGACGCCCGGCCACGGTTCGACGCGCAAGATGGGATCGACTACGGGCTCGAGCATGCGGCGCCACGCCGGCATCGCCTGCAGCGTCTCCAGCACACCCAGGCCCAGCTCGTGGGCGCGCTCGGCGTCGAGCGCAAAGAGCCCTCGTTTGGCCACCTCCCACCACAGGCTCACGCGCCCAACCTCCATGTGCCGAGCGTCGCGTAACGCGCACCGCTCGGCAGCGTCGTGCTCTCCACCAAGGTGATCTCCCGCACCGCCCAGCGTACGGGAGAGACATCAAGTGCCGTCAACTGCACGGGTATCTTGGCGCGCGCGATGGTCACGTGGGGGAGTGCCTCCTTCTCGTCGAGCGCGATGCCGAGATCGGCCAATCGCTCGCGTAGCGTGCGTGCCGCGGCGCGAAACGGCGCGTCCTCGCCGCCGGCTCCCAACCAGAGTACATTCGCTCGCCGCTCGCTAGGGAAGCCGCCGACGCGGTCGATCACCAGATCGAAGGAGGCCTGCGCCGCCGCTACCGACGCGCAGGCGCGTTCGATCTCGCCCACGCACCCCTGGTTGACCGTTCCCAGAAATGTCATCGTCGCATGCAACTGGTCGGGCGCGTAGAAGCGTAGGGCAAGCCCACGGGCTCGAAGCGCCGCCTCCGCGTCGAGGGCGCGCGCTCGTACCGCTTCGTCGGCCCAGGCGGCTACGAACAATCTGGGCATCGCCTCAGGTTAGGGACTGGCGGCGGCCAGCTCCTCTTCCACGTTGAGCTCCCAGTCGTCGTGGGCGGCATAGACGCGCAGCCCGAGCTCTTGCTCCAACTGGCGCGCCAGCAGCCACGGCTTGCGATCGAGCATCTGCGTACCGAAGTGCGTCATGACCGCGACGCGCGGGCGAACGATTCCCAAGATCTCGCGCGCGTCGTCGAACGTGAGATGGTCGACGTCCATGCGGTCGCGAAAGCGCAAGACGTTCATGATCAGCACATCGGGCTGGGCCTGCGCATAGTGCTCGGCCAGGCCGTCGAAGCGCCGCGTGCACGGCAGGTACGAGATGCGCGTACCGGCGTGCAAGAAGTGGAGGCCGAGCGTCTCGACGCCGTGGCGATGGCCTACCGAGCCGCGGATCTCCACATCGTTGATCAGATAGGGGCCGCCGAATTCGCTCAGATACTCGATGCGATCCAGGAAACCGCGCACGTACGGCAGCACCACCCCCTCTTCGTCGAAGGCATCGGCAGGGGCTAACAGCAGCCCACGACGTTTCCAGCCGCCATGGGTCATCGCCTCGACCATGACGTTGACGTCGCAGGAGTGATCGAGATGCTTATGCGAGAGCACGAGCGCATCGAGGCGCGGCGGATCCAGCGGCGGCTGGTGCGAGAGCGCGCGTACCAACGCTCCGGGCCCGGGATCGATGTGGATACGCGTCGTGCCGAGCTCCAGCCAGATACCGCCGGAGGCGCGCAACTGCTTGGCGACGACGAAGCGTGCCCCGCCGGTACCGAGAAAAACGATGCGGCTCATGGAGCGTTATCCGCGCCCGCACGCGGCCCCACCTGCGCTCGGGCCGATGGCGCTAGCCGAGGATCGGCAGCGCAGGCCAATCTCCCGCCAGCACGCCCGAGGCCGGACGCCCCAGCCAACGCTCGATGATCGTGGCGTAGACGCTGCGAAAGTCCGTGCCGTAGGCGAGGTTCCCTTCGTGCAGTTGCTCGAGGGAGGGCGGCGTTCCGTAGAGCCCGCCCTTGACGGGGCCGATCACGAACATCGGACCGGCCTCGCCGTGATCGGTGCCGCGGCTCGCGTTCTCCGCCACGCGTCGCCCGAACTCCGAGAACGTCATGGTCAGCACGCGCCGATCGTTGCCGTGCGCCGCGAGGTCGTCGTAGAACGCGGCGAGCGCATCGGAGAGCTGGCCGAGGAGGCGGTCCTGCGTCGCCTTCTGCGAGACGTGCGTGTCGAAACTCCCGTGCGCGACGTAGATGACGCGCGTTCCCAGCGCCGGCGTGCCGATGATCTGCGCCGCGAGCGCCAGACTGCGGCCGATGCCCGTCACGGGATAGCTGGCCGTCGTCTTGTAGCCGGCCACGAGCTTGGGCAGTTCCTCGCTGCCGCGCTGCGTGTCGCGTTGCACCGCGGCAATGGTGGGCAAGAAGGGGCTGCGGAACGGCAGATCGGTAGCGTCGCTCTGCGCGGCGAAATCCTGCGCGCCGCCGCGTGTGCCGTCGATGGCCAAGCGGAAATCTCGCGCCCCGCCGTCGATGGCGGGAACGTCGTGGTGCTCGGCAATGAAGAGCTCGGGGAGCACGGGCGAGACGGCGACGCCGGTGAAGAGGTTCTTGGGCCAATCGGCGCGGTCGAGGAGACGGCCCAGCCAACCTGTGGCGTCGTACCCCACGGGATCGGCCGTCTGCCAGATCTCCGTCGAGCGGAAGTGCGAGTGATCCGGGTTGGGATAGCCGGCGCCCTGGATGACGGCCACGCGACCCCTGTCGTACATCGCCTTCAACGCGCGCATGGACGGATTGAGACCCACGGTCGCGTCGATCGTGAGGACGTCGTGCGGCGCGAGGCCGAGATCCGGACGCATGCGCTGATAGACGGGGTCGCCGTAAGGCACCAGCGTGTTGAGGCCATCGTTCCCGCCCTGTAGATTGAGCACGACCAGCACGCGGTTGGCGGCGCCGGCGGCATCGGCGGGCGTCTGCGCGAGGGCTCTGCCGAAGACGCCTTGGCCGCCGCCGATCAGCGCCAGGCCCGAGATCGTGCCGAGAAGGAACTGCTTGCGTGCGATCGTCATCGTGCGCTCCTTACGCGAGCTGGTAGGCGGGGGTGGCCATGGCGAGGTAGACGGCGCCCCGCACGCGCCGCGCATCGTCTGGCGCGTTGGCGTTGAGGTAGGCGGCGATGCGCGCGCGCTGCGCGGGCGAGGCATCGCCCTGAAGCACCAGCTCCACGATGGCACCGGCCAGCGCCCGCACATCGAGGCCGCCGATGCCGGGCACGTAGTCCGCCGGGTCGCTGGTCATGGGCGTCATCGCCACGGCGTCGGCGAAGTTCTGCCGCGCCAGCATCGTCGCCGAGTTGATCCACGCCGCGCCGCCCGGCCACCCCGCGACGTTGGGCGGCATGAAGAGCATCTGCCCCATGCGCGCCATCGCGGCCACCAGCGGCGCAGGCTCCGGGAGCGTGGCGCGCTCGACCATCCGCAGCGTGCCGACGACGAACTCCACGGGACTCTTCACCAACGCGCGGTAGGCACGCGGCGAGTAGAAGAGGCGCGAGCGCAGGAGCGTGCCCATCACCGCCGAGACCTTCCAGCCGTTGCCCTCGAGCAGCCGACCGTAGGCGTCGACCAGCTCGGGCTCGGGGTCCCAGTACAGAAAGTAGGCCAACAGCTTCCCTGCCAGAAAGCGCGGCGTGGCCGTCTGCTGGTAGATGATGGAGATGACTTCTTCGCCGCTCCAGTTGCCGGTCCGCCCGAGCAACGTCTTGGGACCCGCATCGTGGCGGCGCGGCAGGAAGACGGCGGCGCCGCGGTCGGCAGTTCGTCCGCCGCTGAGCGCGTAACCCGTGAAGGCGCGCGCGCTCTCGCGCACGTCCTGCTCCGTGTAGCCGCTGCCGTGGCCCATCGTGAAGAGCTCCATGAGCTCGCGTGCGAAGTTCTCGTTGGGATGGAGCTTGGAGCTGCTCGCCGTATCGAGGTAACGCATCATCGCCGGATCGCGCACGAGCTGACCGGTCAGATCCTCGAGGCTGCCCAGCGCCATGCGGTGGTAGAGATTGATCTGATCGATCATCTCCAATGGCCGCGTGCCCTTTTGAAAGACGGCCGAGGTGAAGTGGCCATGGTAGAAGAGCGCCAGCTTCTCTTGCAGCGGAGCTCGCGAGGTCAGCATCCGTCCGAGCCACCAGCTCGTCATCGCGAGATAACTCGCGCGACGCTCGTGCGGCCCCCATCCCAGCGCACCGTCCGGCTGCGCGGGGAGGTTCGCCGCCGCCGAGAGATCCAGCAGCGAGTCGACGGCGCGATCCATCCCCAGCGCGGCCAAGCGACCGATGTCATCGCGCGAGCCGCCGAAGCCAGCCCGGCGCAGCAGGTGGGCGGCTTCGCGCTCCGTCCACGGCCCGCGATACGGCAGGAGCGCCGTGCGCGGATCGAGCGCGCCGGCAGGGCGATACGTCCTTGCAGCATCCATCGTGTCCCTCGTCCTCCGTGCTATGACACGGTAAACGGAGGGCGTTCCGGAGACGTTACAAGGAGCGGCGCGGTCTCAGCCTTTTCTAACCCCGCGACTCGATCAGCGAGAGGATCACGTCGCCCTCTTCCGGGTGCTCTCCGCTGCGGTAGACCACGGCACGCCCGCCGCGCGCCCCGCACAGCGGCGGAAGCGGGCGCTCGTGGCGGCGCACCACCGTGAACGGCGTGCCGTGGATGCGGATACGGTCGAGCACGTCGTGGCCGGCTACGCGCTCGGCTACGAGGGGGGCGGCGAGATCGCGCAAGGCATGCACCGTGCCCGCGTCGAGATGGCGCTCCACGGCACGGCCGAGTGCGGCGTTGTTGAAGCGCAAGACCACACGCGCATCGTGGCGCAGCGCGCGCGCCGTCAGCGCTACCTTGAGGTTCGTGGTGTCGTCGTTGGCCAGTGCCACCACTCCCAGCGCGTTCTCCACGCCGGCATACTCGAGCGTGCGCTCGCGCGTGGCATCGCCCGTGAGCACGCTTGCACCGCGGTCTCGCGCTTGAGCCACGAGTGCCGGATCGGGGTTGCGCTCGACGATCACCACGGGGACGTCGAGCGCGAGCAGATACTCGACCACGCGCGAGCCTACCACCCCGGATCCGCAGACCACGACGTGGCCACGCGCGCCGACGCGCCGCATCCCCGCTACCGACTCCTCGCGCCGGCGGACGACGGCATTGGTCAGAAGCGCCACCACGCTGCCCGTCAAAGCGATGCCGCCGACCATCACCGCGATGGTGAAGCCTTCCACCGGCGGCGAGGCATGCCAAAGCGAGACGTCGCCGTTCTCGGCGATGCGGCTCGTGACGACGTAGAACGCCTCCAGCGGGCTCAAGTGGAGAACGAAGCTGTAGAAGACGGCTGAGACGAGATAGAGGAACAGCAATGCGGCGCCCACCGAGAACGAGATCGGGTCGAGGTGGCGCAGCACCGCGCGCAGCGAGCGGCGATGGCGGCGCCTGGGCAGCGGGACGATGGGGCGGCGTGCGCTGGCGATCTGCGCCAAGCGCCCGACCGGCGCGAAGACGATCAACTCGTCGGCGGGCTCCAGAGACACATCCTGCGGCGGATGTCCGTTGATCTCCATCACCCGGCCGCGCAGATGCTCCTCCGCACCGCGCAGGCTCTGGCCCGCGCACTCGAACTCCTCGGCCCGCCCCGCCGCGAAGGCCAGCAGCGCGTCACTAGCCTCGGGGAAGCGGAACGCGGAGACGATGTGCGGATCGAGGACCGCGGCTGCGAAGGTGGCCGCGGCGACATCGGCGATCGCTACCACGCCGGCATTGGGGAGGACGCGCTCTAGCTCGGCGGCCATGCGGCGGTCGAATTGGCGCAAGATCAAGCGCACGTGGGGGTGTGCCTCGCGCGCCAAGAGGCCGACCGTCAAATTGAAGTCGTCGGCCTGCGCGATGCACACTACCACGGCGCCCGAGGGAAGCGAGAGGTGCTCCCAGGTCGCGAGGTGCTCGGGATCGGCGTCGCGGTAGCGCGCTCCCAAACGCACCACGTCTTCGGCGATGCGGCACGGCGCGCGCCAAAGGAGCTCGACGTCGTCCCCCACCGCGCGCAGCTCGCGCAGCACGTCGAGTGCGAGCTCGTCGCCACCCACCAGAACCACGTGGAGTCCGCCGCTCATCTCCGGGGCGTTCACCCGCCGGGCCACATCGCCTGCCGGCAAGAGAGGCGGACATGGCCCCCGAAGCCTGCCGCGTGGCCATTCTCGAAACGCACATCGATACGCACTCTGAGGAGTACGCGCGCAATCGCGAGCGCATGGAGGCACTCTCCGCGCAACTGCGCGAGACACTCGTCCGCGTTCACCAGGGCGGCGGCCCCGCTGCCGTCGCCAAACACCGTAAGCGCGGCAAGATGACGGCCCGAGAGCGGGTGGACCGGCTCCTCGACGCAAGCTCACCCTTCCTCGAGCTCGGCGCACTTGCCGCCTGGGAGATGTACGGCGGGGACGCCCCAAGCGCCGGAATCGTCACAGGCATCGGCGTCGTGGAAGGGCAGGATTGCATGATCGTCGCCAACGATGCGACGGTCAAAGGGGGCACCTACTATCCGCTGACCGTGAAGAAGCACCTGCGTGCGCAGGAGGTGGCCGAACAGAACTACCTGCCGTGCATCTACCTGGTGGACTCCGGCGGCGCGTTTCTCCCCTTGCAGGCCGACGTGTTCCCGGACCGCGACCACTTCGGGCGCATCTTCTACAACCAGGCGCAGATGAGCGCCAAGGGCATTCCGCAGATCGCCGCCGTCATGGGCTCCTGCACGGCGGGCGGTGCCTACGTGCCGGCCATGAGCGATGAGACGGTGATCGTCAAAGGCAACGGCACGATCTTCTTGGGCGGCCCGCCGCTGGTGAAGGCGGCTACCGGGGAGGTGGTCACCGCCGAGGAGCTGGGCGGCGCCGACGTGCACACGCGCGTCAGCGGCGTGGCGGACCACTTCGCAGACGACGACCTCCACGCGCTGGCGATCGTGCGCGGCGTCGTCTCCGAGCTCCATCGCGAGCGTCCGCGCCTCTGGGACCTGGCCGAACCGGAGCCTCCCGCCTTCGACCCCGCGGAGATCTACGGCATCATCCCGCACGACGCGCGCCACTCCTACGATGTGCGCGAGCTGATCGCCCGGCTGGTCGACGGTTCGCGCTTCCACGAGTTCAAGGCACGCTACGGGACGACGCTGGTTTGCGGCTTCGCTCGCATCGAAGGCCATCCCGTCGGCATCATCGCGAACAACGGCATCCTCTTCAGCGAGAGCGCGCTCAAAGCGGCGCACTTCATCGAACTCTGCGCGCAGCGCGGCACGCCGCTGGTCTTCCTGCAGAACATCACCGGCTTCATGGTCGGCAAGCAGTACGAGAACGGCGGCATCGCCAAGGACGGCGCCAAGATGGTGACGGCCGTGGCCACCGCCAACGTGCCTAAGTTCACGGTGATCGTCGGCGGCAGCTTCGGCGCGGGCAACTACGGCATGTGCGGACGCGCCTACGCGCCCCGGCAGCTCTGGATGTGGCCCAACGCACGCATCAGCGTGATGGGTGGACCGCAGGCAGCGAGCGTACTCTCTAGCGTCAAAGGCGAGCTTACGCCCGAGCAGAAGGCGGATTTCGAGCGCCCGATCCTCGAGAAGTACGAGCGCGAAGGGAGCCCCTACTACTCGACGGCGCGCCTCTGGGACGACGGTATCATCGATCCGCTCGACACGCGCCGTGTCCTAGCGCTGGGCCTCCAAGCCGCCGCGCACGCGCCGGCGCCGCCGTTGCACTTCGGCGTCTTCAGAATGTGAGGGGCGGGACGGTGGGAAAGCGCACGGCACACGATCTGCTCAAGTTCGTCGGCGAACGCTTGATGAGCGCGCGCGTGCAATGCGGGCTCACCCTCGAAGAGGCGGCGGAGGAAGCCGGCGTCGACGGCGAGCGTCTTGCCGCAGCGGAGGCAGGAGCGCTAGGCCTGCAGGAAGACGAACTCGAAGGCATGGCCGATCTCTACGGCCAGCCGCTGGAGTGGTTCTTCGGCGGCGAGTCAACGCCGCTGCCGTACCTCCTCGGCGCATCGACGTAGACGGCTTCTTGAGAAAGTCCCTCGTCTCTATCGCTTCACGAACTCGGGGACGGTGCGCTTCACCACGTCGATGAACGCAACGACGCTGGGAGTACGGTAGCGCTTGCGCGGCGTGGCGATGCCGATCGTACGCTGAAGGCGCGGCTCGCTCACGTCGATGGCCACCACAGCGCTGAGCAGCGGCACGCAGAGGCGCGGCACGAGCGCCACGGCCACGCCCGCCTGAACGAAGCCGCCGGTAGTCGTGAGATTGGAGGAGCGCACCGCCACCGGCGGATCGATGCCCAGCGCCGCAAAGGCCCGCGTCTGGATCGTCGAGCAGTGGGCATCGCCGCTGTAGGCAAACGGCTCCTCGGCGATCTCGCGCAGCGAGATGCGGCACCGGCGCGCCAGCGGATGCGCGGGATGGACCACGAGTTGGAAATCCTCGGTGAACAGCGGCGTCACGTCGGCGTCGAGGTCGGCAACGGCTCCTTCGACGAAGCCGACGTCGGCGGTGCCCTCGCTCAACCAGCACGCCACGTCGTCGTCCTCGCCTTCGCGGATCTTGAGATCGACGCGCGGGTGGAGTTGCCGGAACGCCAGAGCCACGCGCGGCAGCAGCCGCCCCGCCACCGACTGCAGCGAGGCCACGCGCAGCGTCCCGCCTTCGCCGCGCAAGAGCGACTCCACGGCCACCGTTCCGTCCTCCAACTCGGCGAGCGCCCGCTGGGCTCGATCCAGGAAAGCAAGGCCGGCCGCCGAGGGAACGATGCGGCGCTTGGCCCGGTCGAAGAGCGGTGCCCCCAGCCGGCGCTCGAGCGCCGCTACGTGCTGGCTGACGGCCGCCTGCGTCAAGCCCAGGCTCTCGGCGGCGCGGGTGAAGCTCCCCACGCGGGCCACTTCGACGGCGGCCTGAAGGTGGCTGGTATTCATCGTGTTTCCTTATGGAATCATGAAGACAATCGGCATTTACATTATACTAGTCGACGGCTATGCTAACAACAATGGCTTCGCATCGCACCTCTCGTTGGCTCATCTATATCGGGTTGACCGCTGTGGTTATCTTCTGGGGGTTGAACGTGGTCGCCATGAAGGCGGCGTTCGTGCATTGGAACCCGCTGGGCTTCACCGGCCTGCGCTTCTTGGCGATGGTCCCGCTGGCGATCGGCATCGCCCGTATGCGTGGCGAGTCGCTGCGCATCGAGCGCCGCGACCTGCCCGCGCTGCTGGTGTGTGCCGGTTGCGGCTATGGCGTCTACCAGTACTTCTACGTCATCGGGCTGGCGCATACCACGGCCTTCGCCTCGGCGCTGCTCAGCTCGCTGGCCCCCATCTTCACCCTGATGCTGGCCGTGGCGCTGGGCCACGAGCGCTCGCGCACGGGCCGTTGGATCGGCGCCGCCATCGCGCTGTTCGGCGTCGCCGTTTTCGAAGGCGCCTTCGCCGGCCGTGCCGCGATTCGCCTGGGCGACGCCTTGACGATCGCGGCCGCGGCGATCTTCGCGGGCTACAATATCTTCGCCAGCCGCCTGCTGCAGCGCTACTCTCCCACGTCTCTGATCGCGATCACCCTGACGCTGGGCGCAGTCATGATCGCCCCCGGCGGTGTCTGGGGCTTTGCCCATCAGAACTTCGCCCGCCTGACGTCCTTCGACTGGCTTCTGTTGCTCTATGCGGTCATCTTCCCGATGGTCATCGGCTATCAACTCTGGAGTTGGGGCATCTCCAAGATCGGCGCTGGGCCAACCTCGATCTTCAATTTCGCCGTGCCGATCGTCGCGGGGCTCGCCGGCGTCGCCTTCCTGCGCATGCCGATCACGTCCTACGAGATCACCGGCGCCACGATCTGTATCGCGGGTATGGCCGCCGCACAACTCCTCGCTCGCTTCTCGCTGACCAGCCTCTGGACCCAATTGGTCGTCCCGGTAGAGCGGTAGGCGATCCATGAGCGAACGAGTGAAGATCGTCGCGGCATACGCGTCGATGGTTCTGATCTGGGGTACGACGTGGCTGGCCATCAAGTGGGCCTTGGCCTATATGCCGCCGCTCCAAGGCGTGGGATTCCGCTATCTGATCGCCGGACTCTTCGTGCTGATCCTGGCCCGCATGACGCACGCACCCTGGCCGCGCGGCGGACCGGCATGGAAGGTCGTGGGCATCACGGCCTTTGCGCTCTTCGGTCTCAACTACGCCCTTACGTATTTCTCCGAGGAGCACATCACCTCGGGTCTGGCCGCCGTGCTCTTCGGGACGGCTCCGTTTTGGATCATGCTCTTCGCCTACTTCATGGCGGGCGAATCGCTGACGGCGCGCAAGGTCGCCGGATCGCTGCTGGCCTTGGCAGGAGTGGCGGCGATCTCGCTCTCGGGGGCCGAGCGCGGTACGCTTGTCGGCATCGCGGAGATCCTTGCCGCAGCGTTGCTCGCCGCTTTCGGCAACGTGTACGTCAAGCGGCATCAGGAGCATGCCGAACCATTGGTGGTGATCCCGCCGGCGATGCTGATCTCCGGCGTCTTCTTCACCGCGCTGGGCCTCTCGATCGAGCCGCACGACGCGCGGGCGTTCGCGCTCCCTTCGCTGGGCGCGCTGCTCTACCTCGGCCTCTTCGGCAGCGGAATCGCCTTCCTGCTCAACTACGTGCTGCTGCGCCGGTTGCCGGCCTCGATCGTCGGCCTCAACGGGCTGATGATTCCGGTGGTCGCTGTGGTGATCGGCGTCGCCGCCGCAGGCGAGCACTTCACGACTCAGGATCTGCTAGGCGCCGCGTTGGTGCTCGCCGGCGTGGCGCTCGCCATGACCGGCGGCCACCGGCTTCCCGCGCCCTCGCGCTACGTTCCCGACGTGAGGTAACCGCAGGAGACGTAGTGCGTCAGGTTCTTCGCGCCGGCGTGAACGTTCACGCTGTAGTTTCCCGACATGAGTTTGCGCAGCGGAACGTTGACCAGCGTCGTCGAGCGTCCGTTCACCACGGGATTGAGCGGATAGGTCGGCACGGGATTGATGTTCGGGCACTCCCCACGATGAACGTGGGCAGGTTCGATACGACCGGCAGGCGCGCCGTCGAGGCGAACGCTCACGAACGTCTTCTCGCCCCGTGCGACGAGCGTGACGAAGCCGGCTTGCCCGGAGTTGTTCTGCTGTTCCATGCCGCGCTGCGTGTTCAGGCCTCCGCCGGTCACCTGCGCCGCGGCGACGCCTCCGGCGGCTAGCGCTAGGACCAGAGAGAGAACCGCTAGATGAATGCGCATAGAGCCTCCTTGTCGTGACTAGGTTGTCTTCCTACCCACTTGGAAGCCCCCGACACACCTTGCGGCGAGAAGGGGCGCCGCCCAACGGGCGACGCCCCTCTTGCTCACCACGACTTGCCGCGCGATACGGTTAGCGGACGAGCTCTCCGCAAGCCACGTATCGCTTCAGGTTCTTCGTCGAGGCATGCACGTTGACGGCGAAGTTGCCCGACATCAACTTACTCAGCGAAGCGTTGACCAGCGTGTTCGAGCGGCCGCTCACGACGTTGCTCAGCGCGAACGCGGGGTTCGGGTTGAGATTATCGCAGGAGCCGCGATGGACGTGCGCCGGCTGCGCGACGCCTTTTGGTCCACCCTGCACGCTGAGCGAGACCTCCGTTTTGCTGCCGCGCGCCGCGAGCGTGACGGTGCCGACCTCACCGGAGTTGTTGAGGCCCATCAGTCCGATCTTCTCCGGGGGAGCGGCGAATACGGGGGTAAGGCTGGTTACCGCGAAAGCCAATGCCGCGGCGATGGCGAGATGAATGCGCATGGAGTCTCCCTTCCGCGCGTCATTCCAGCATCTGATCGAGCTTCCTTGCAGAGCCCTTGGCGACCGCAGCGATCAAATGCGCGCGCACGGCTTGGGCTTGAGCGCCGTCGAAGCGCGCCGCCCACTCCGACATCGATGGCTGCCCTACCGTCGCGTTCGCCGACGTCACGACGGCACAGTCCCCTACACAGACGCCTTTTTCCGCGATGCGCGCGATCTCGACGTCGACACCGTGTGCCGCCAATGCCTCCAGCGCCTTGTGTTCGAGCGGCTTGCCTACACCACCGATGCCGACGATGACCCGCTCGTGCAGCTCGCCCGCCCGAGCGAGCAGCTCGCGAACCAACGGCGAGTAGTTGGCGTACTCGCTCACCACGAACACCTCGCTTCCCGCCGGCGCCGCGCGAACGAGCTGCGTCTCCAGTTCCTGCGCGCCGGCCTTCCCAGCGAGCACGAGATCATCACTGGCAGCGGGCGCCCCCGCGATGGCCGCCTCCACGGCGCCGGCCTCATCCGTGCGTACGAGCGTCTCGTCACGGGCGAAGTTACGATCGGCGAGGTAGGCTTCCCGTCCGTCCACGACAACCGCCTTGAGATGCTCGATACGCTCGCGCTCCTCGGTCACCTGGACGCCGGCGGCGCGCAGCTCACGTACCCGTGCCTCCAGCCCTCGCGCCCGCTGCGAGCCCTCCGGCATCGTTCCCGGCACGTGGAGCGTCACGGCGGCGCCGCGCCGTGCCGCCGCGGCTAGGGCGCGGGTAAAGTCCGGCGCCGGGAGATAGACGGCGGCATCGATGCGACGCGCGCTCGCCAGCGCATCGAACATGCGCGCTTGGGAAGAGATGGCGATCATACCCGCCACTCTGCTCGGCTCGGGTCGAATCGCAAGCCGTTGCCTGGGGCCTCGTGGAGGGGGACGGCAGGGGATCGCCTGCGCGCGGGCAGAACGCGCCTGCGATGCTCTATCAGAATCTACGCCTCTCGACCGAGGATGGGGTTGCGCGCGTCACGCTCGCCCGGCCCGAAGTCCGCAACGCCTTCAATGCCGACCTGATCCGCGAGCTCAGCGACGCGTTCGCGCGCTTGGGCGCCGACCCGAACGTGCGCGCCATCGTGCTCGCCGGTGAAGGGAAGACATTCTCCGGGGGCGCCGACCTCAACTGGATGCGCGCCGCACTCGACTGCACCGAGGAGGAGAATATCGAGGACGCGCTGGCGATGAGCGACATGTTCCGCACCGTCGACCGCTGCCCCAAGCCCACGATCGCGCGCGTCCACGGCGCCGCGCTCGGGGGTGGCGTCGGCCTCTGCGCCGTCTGCGACGTCGTGGTCTCCGCCAGCGACGCCATTTTCGGCTTCACGGAGGTGAAGCTCGGCATCCTCCCAGCCGTGATCTCACCGTTTGCCATCGCCAAGATCGGGCGCTCGCACGCGCGGGCGCTCTTCCTCACCGGCGAACGCTTCGGAGTAGACCGCGCCATGGCGATCGGCCTGGTGCATCACTGCGCCGACGCCGACGAGCTCGATCTCTCGATCGATCGTCTCCTAGGCGAGCTCCGTTCGGCGGGTCCGCAGGCTACGCAAATCGCCAAGCGCATGATCGAAGAAGTCTGCGCCGTCGATTATGACGCCTCACGCGAGCTCACGGCCAAACGCATCGCGTCCCAGCGCGTCACGCGCGAGGGACAGGAAGGCATTCGCGCCTTCCTGGACAAGCGCAAGGCCGACTGGGTGCGCCAATGAGCATCCGCGCCGCGCGCATACGCCGTCTGCTGATCGCCAACCGCGGAGAGATCGCCGTGCGGATCGCGCGCGGCGCGCGCGAGTTAGGCATCGTGCCGCTGGGCATCTACAGCGAAGCCGACGCGGGCGCCTACCATCTGAGCTCCATGGACGACGCGCTGTGCGTGGGCGCGGCTCCGGCGGCGGAGTCCTATCTCTGCATCGAGGCCATCGTCGCCGCCGGGCGCACGCTGCGCGCCGATGCCGTCCACCCCGGCTACGGCTTCCTCAGCGAACGTGCCGAGTTCGCGCAGGCGGTGGCCGACGCTGGGATGACGTTCGTCGGTCCCACGCCGGCGGCCATGCGCGCGATGGGCTCGAAGATCGAGGCCAAACGGCGCGTGCGCGAGCGCGGCGTCCCCGTCCTCCCGGGCTACGACGGCGACGACCAATCGCCGGCCCGGCTGCGCCGCGAGGCCAAGGCGATCGGCACGCCATTGCTGATCAAGGCCAGCGCCGGCGGCGGCGGGCGCGGCATGCGCGCGGTAGACGATCTGGCGCATTTCGACGAAGCGCTGGAGGCTGCCAAGCGCGAGGCATTGGCCGCCTTCGGCGACGACGCCGTGCTCTTAGAGCGCTACTTGCGCAACCCGCGCCACGTCGAGATCCAGATTATCGCTGACGTGCACGGCAACACGCTCTTCTTGGGGGAGCGTGAGTGCTCCATCCAACGCCGCCATCAAAAGGTGCTCGAGGAGTCGCCCAGCCCCGTGCTCACGCCGGAGCTGCGCGCCGAGATGGGACGCAGTGCCGTCTCTGCGGCACAGGCAGCGGGCTACACCAATGCCGGAACGGTAGAGTTCATGCTCGACGAGGACGGCCGCTTCTATTTCTTGGAGATGAACGCACGCCTGCAGGTCGAGCACCCCGTGACCGAGCTGGCCTACGGCGTGGACCTGGTGCACTTGCAAATCGCCGTGGCAAACAGAGAGACGATTGCGCTCGCGCAAGATGCGGTTACGCCGCGCGGTCACGCCATCGAAGTGCGCCTGTACGCGGAGGACCCCGCAAGCGGCTTCCTCCCCGCCAGCGGGACGCTGGTGCGCTGGCGGATGCCGGAGGGCCCGGGAATCCGCGTGGACGCCGGCGTTACCGAAGGCGACGAAGTCTCGATCTATTACGACCCGATGCTTGCCAAGATCATCGCCTGGGGCCCCGATCGCGCGAGCGCCATCGCGCGCCTCACGGCGGCCTTGGATCGCGCCGAGGCGGCAGGCGTCAGGACGAACCTGCCGTTTCTGCGTTGGCTGGTGCGCGACGCGTGGTTCCACGAAGGGCGGACCACGACGAGCTTCCTCAGCGAGCGTTTGCGCCCGGATCAGTTCGCCGCGAGCGTCCCGCCGGAGCGCGCCCTGGCCGCCGCCGCGGCGCTGGTGCTCGTGGAGCGCGCACCATTCCGCATCGCACAGACGGGAATTCCTCTGTCCCTGCGCCTCGACGAGCACGTCTACCGAATGATCTTCGATCGCTATGCCGCGGGCTGGCATGCCCACGGCGATCTCGAAGGCGATCTGGCGACGGCGCGTCACGGCGACGGCATCGAGGTGCGCTACGGCGGCGAGCGCCTTGCCGTGGGCGGCTGCGTGGACGAGGAAGGTGTGACGTTCGCGCTTGACGGTCAGACCTACGCGTTCGTCTTCGCCACGCCGCCGTCGGTAGCCGATCCGCACCACGCCGCCGGGGGCGCCGCCGACGGCGGAATGACCTTGCGCGCGCCGATGCCCGGCAAGATTCTCAAGGTCACGGCAAGGGCAGGCGAGCGCGTCGACGAGCGGGAGCTGCTGGTCGTGCTCGAAGCGATGAAGATGGAGCACCGCATCGAGGCGCCGAACGATGCCAAGGTAGCCGCCGTCAAGGTGCGCGAAGGAGAGCTGGTCACCGCCGGAGCACCGCTGGTGGAGCTGGAGCCGTTGTCGCCATGAGCAGTGTGATGCCTGGAGTTCCCACGAAGGTCAAAGTCTGCGAGATGGGGCCGCGCGACGGCCTGCAGAACGAGGCGCGCAGCGTCGACGCCGCGACCAAGATCCACTACATCGACATGCTCTCCGAGAGCGGTCTCCCGGTCATCGAGGCCACCTCCTTCGTCAGCCCGAAGGCGATTCCGCAGTTGGCCGATGCCTACGAAGTCTTTACCGGCATCGCCAAGCGCCCCGGCGTGCTCTATCCCGTGCTGGTGCCCAACGCCAAGGGTTTCGCGCGTGCGAAGGAGGCCGGCGCTACGGCGATTGCCGTCTTCACGGCGGCCTCCGAGACATTCACCAAGCGTAACATCAATATGAGCATCCGGCAGTCGCTGGAGATCTTCGCGCCCATCGTGCGGGAGGCGCGCGCCGAAGGCATGTGGGTACGCGGCTATGTCTCCACGTGCTTCGGCTGTCCCTACGAAGGACCCGTGGCGCCGGCAAAGGTGGCGCAGGTCGCCGTTGCGCTGGCGGCGCTGGGCTGCGTGGAGATCTCGATCGGCGATACGATCGGCGTTGGCACCCCCAATCGCGTCGTCGAAGTCGTCGAAGCGTTGCGCCGCGAGATTCCGCTCGAGCGCATCGCGATGCACTTCCACGACACGCGCGGTACGGCATTGGCCAACGTGACCACGGCGCTTCAAGAAGGGATCTCCACCTTCGACAGCTCCAGCGGCGGCCTCGGCGGCTGCCCTTACGCGCCCGGAGCCTCCGGCAATCTGGCGACGGAGGATCTGCTCTACCTGCTGCACGGCATGAAGGTCGAGACCGGCGTCGATCTCCACAAGGTTCGCGAGGCTTCGCGCTTCATCAGCGAGGCAATCGGCAAGACGCCTACGTCGAAGGCCTATCTCGCCCCCGAGCAATGGTGGAAGACGGCTAGTTAACCGGGATCTCCAGGCGGAAGCGGCTTCCCTTGCCAAGCTCGCTCTCGACGGAGACGCCGCCGTGGTGTGCTTTGGCGACGCTCTGCACGATCGCGAGCCCCACGCCGCTGCCCGGCACTTGGCGTTCGGCACGCCCACGATAGAAGCGTTCGAAGATGTGCGGAAGATCCTGCCGCGCGATGCCGGCCCCCGTATCGGCTACCTCGAGCACCACGCGCGCGGCGTTGCGCGCCAGCGCGACGGTGACCGCGCCGCCCGGCGGCGTAAACTTCACGGCATTGCCGATCAAGTTGGAGAGCGCGACGCCCAGGAGATCCGGCTCCCCCTCCACGTCGACCTGCGCCTCCGGAAGCTGCACCGTCAAGGCCACGCGCCGATCGCGCGCCTGTTCCTCCCAGCCCGCCACGGCCGCGCGCACCACCGCATTGACGTTGGTGGGGCGCAGTGCCACCGCCTCGCTCTCGGCACGCGAGAGCGCGAGCATCTCACGCAGCATGCGATCCATCTCGCGCGCGCGGCGTACGATAGCCTGCAGCGAGTCCCTGCGCACTTCGGGGGACGCCTCATCGCCCCAGCGCTGGAGCAACTGCGCGTTGCCGGAGATGGCCGCCAGCGGCGTCTTCATCTCGTGCGAGGCATCGGCCACGAAACGCCGCTCGCGCTCGAAGGCCAGCGCGAGGCGATCGAGCATGGCGTCGAAGGCGGCCGCCAAGCGCCCCACTTCATCGCTGCGCCCGCCCCAGCCCAGTCGCCGCTCTAGCGAGGCGGGGTCGACGCTTTCGGCGGCGCGCGTCATCCGTTCCAGCGGCGCCAGCAGCGCCTGCGCAAGGAACCATGCGGCCATGAACGCCGCTACCACGCCCAGCGCGAAGACGATGGCGACGCGCCAGGTCAGCGCGCTCAACAGACGATCGAAGCTGCGCGTCTCGTGGCCGACCTCGAGGACCGCGTATGGAAAGACGCCGGGGACGCGCACTCGCTTGTGATAGACCATGTAGGACTCGCTGTCGATCACGATGCGAGCGAAGTTTCCACGCGTCCACGAAACACGCTCCGGCCCGCGGAAGGAGCCCGGTCCCGCGCTGGCCGCGATCACTTGCCGGTCGGCATCGAGCACGCGTACGAACGTCCCCGGCGACGCGTAGGTGTCCAGCACCTGCGGCACCAGCAGCGCCGGTGCGATCGAGAACGGAAAACCCGCGCCGCCGGCGCCCTGCACGACGCGCTCGGAGAGTTGAACGACCTCGTCCTGCAGCTCCTGATCGAAGGCGTGGCGCAGCGAGGTCAGGCTGGAAGCGAAGACGGTAAGCAAGAGCGCCAACAACAGCGCCGCAAAGGAAACCGCGACGCGAAGGCGGAGGCTCACGTACGGAGGATATAGCCGACGCCGCGTACGGTGCGGATCAGCGACCCCGGGGCGCCCCCCTCGCGCAGCTTGTGCCGCAGATGACCCACGTGTACGTCCACCACGTTCGACTCGCCGACGAAGTCCGTGCCCCAGACGGCGTTCATCAGCGCGTCGCGCGTGAAGACCTTGTTGGTATTGAGCAGGAAGTGCTCGAGCAGGCGGAACTCCGTAGCCGTCAGCTCCAGCGGCCTGCCGTCGATCTCCACTTCGTGAGCATCCCGGTAGAGCACCACGTCGCCCATGGTAAGCGTGCGTTGCCGCGTCTGGTTGGTGCGGATATGCGCCCGCACGCGCGCCAACAGCTCATCGCTCTCGAAAGGCTTGGTCATGTAGTCCGTGGCTCCGGAGTCGAGCCCGATGACCGTATCGCTCGTGGTGTCGCGCGCCGTGAGCATGACGATCGGCACGCTGCTGCGCTCGCGAATCGATCGGCAGACGTCCACGCCGTCCATCCCCGGCAGCAGCAAGTCGAGTATGACGAGCGCCGTACCGCTCACGTCGTAGGCAGCAGCCGTCTTGCCGTCGCGAATCACGTCCACGGCGAAGCCCGCGCGCTGCAGCTCCAACTGCAGAACACGCGCGATATCGGGATCGTCCTCTACGACCAGCACCTTCTCCATGCAGGCTCCGTTCTAGCGTTGCGTGCGACGTGGATTACGACTTGCTGCGAACGACGTTGACGGAGCTTGCCTCCGCCGTGATGGCTACGTTGGCGCCGCCGCCCCGGAAGGTCCTCGATGCCGAGAACTCCATCCCGAAGGGGGCAGCGCTCCCTTGGAGGATGCCCCCAAGCGACCCTGCGGTGCTATTCGCCACGATGCTCGCATGTACCGAGTCCGGCACCCGCAGCAACAGCTCTCCCGTCTCGATGGCGAAGTTCTCCATGTCGCCTCGATTCGCCGCCAACTCCCAATCCAGCGAGGCTCCCTGCCCCGAGACCTCGAGGGTCCGGGCACGAACGTTGCGCGCCCGCCCCTGACCCCCCAAGAGCCCCACGGAGAGATAGTCGCCGCTGACATCGCGCAGTTCGCAGTCTCCCGTCACCTGGAGATAACTTTCGCCCGTCAGCCGGCTGGAGGCCACAGCGAGGCTTCCGAAAGAGCGCACGATAACGCGCGTCTTCCGGAGGTCGCGAATCGTCACGCCGCCGTTGGTGTCGTTGAGGACGAGCGCCGCCGCATGGGGCGGGAGGCGCAGCTTGACGTCACCCCAGTTGACGGTGATGCGGACCAAGGTTTGGTCGGGGTTGAGCTGGGGCAGGGTCACCACCCGCGCGATGCGCTGGAGGTGGCCATCAACCTGCCGTTCGGTCGTGAGATAGAAGGTCTGGCCCGCCGCCCCCCGCTGCGTGCTCACCGCTGCTCCTTGGTAGGCGACCAGCGCGATGCTGTCATCGGTGCCTGGGAGCACCTCCACGTCGCCGCCGCCGACCCGGATCTCGACCACCGGAGCGGGGCCCGTGGCGATGATGCGCGTGACGGTCGGCGCGGCCGGCGGCGTCCCTGGCGGCGACGGCGGGGATACCGCCAAGAGGCCCACGAGGGCGAGCGCCGCCAGCGGAGCGAGGGAGAGTCGACGACCGATCATCGGCCAGAGCCTATCAAATAGGACGGCAGCTTGCATGACGCAACCTTCATGTTCGCGAAGGCGCCGGGATGGGCGAGCGACTGCATGTGCGGGCAGATATCTTGATCGACGGCTCCGGTGGTTCCGCGTTGCGTGACGCCGCGCTCTTGGTCGAGGACGGACGGATCGCGCGGGTCGGGCCGGCCTTCCCGGCTCCCGAGGGGGTACGCAGCCTCTCGGTCGGCACCCTCCTCCCAGGTCTGATCAACGCCCACGTCCATCTCGATATGGCCGGTGAGTCCGACACCTGGGTCATCGCCAGCCGCAAGGACGCCGCGGGGGCGCTAGCCGGCGCCCACCAAGCCGCCAAGGCGTTGCGCAGCGGCGTGACCACCGTGCGCGATCTGGGGACGAAGAACTTCATCTCCGTTGCGTTGCGCGATGCGATCGCCCGCGGTGAGATCCCCGGCCCCCACGTGCTCACCGCGGGGATGGTCATCTGCATGACGGGCGGCCACGGCTGGCCCGTCGGGCGCGAGACCGACGGGCCCTGGGACGCCCGCAAAGCCGTGCGCGAGTCTCTCAAGGCCGGCGCCGACTGCATCAAACTGATGGCTACGGGCGGGGTGCTGACGCCGGGCGTCCAGCCCGGCAACGCCCAATTGGAGGAGGCCGAGCTGGCCGCCGCCGTCGACGAGGCCCACAAGGCCGGCATGCATTGCGCCTCGCACGCGATCGGCACCGTGGGGATCAAGAACGCCCTGCGCGCAGGCATCGACTCCGTCGAGCACGGGCACCTGCTCGACGACGAAGCCATCGCGCTCTTCAAGGAGCGCGGGACGCGCCTGGTACCCACGCTCGCCGCGCTGCAGTGCATCGTCGACCACGCGGTCGACGGCGGGATGCCGGCGTTCGTAGTCGAGAAGGCGACCAAACTGATGGTCGACGCCTTCGACAACATTCGCAAGGCCTACCGCGCCGGGGTGACGATCGTCGGCGGCTCCGATGCCGGCACGCCGTTCAACTACCACGAACGCTACGCCTACGAACTCGAGCTGATGGTACGCGAGCTGAGCATGCCGCCGGTGGAGGCGATCCATGCCAGCACGGGGCGCAGCGCCGACTTCCTGCGCCTGGACGAGACCGGGCGCCTGCAGGTGGGCAAGACGGCCGACCTGCTGGGGGTACGTGGCGACGCGTCGTCGGATATCCGCGCGCTGGGCGACGTCGCGCTGGTAGCGCGCGGTGGCTGCCTCGTCGTAGGCGGATAGCCTGACCGTGGCCGATCTGCGTGGCCTGCGGGTCGCGGTGCTCGCGCCGATCTCCTGGCCCACGCCGCCAAAGGGCTACGGACCATGGGAGCAGGTGGCCGGCAACATCGCCGGCGGGCTCGTGCGCCGTGGCCTCGACGTCACGCTCTTCGCAACGGGAAACTCGCGCACCACGGCGCATCTGGAGAGCGTCTCGCCCGTCGGCCTCAACGAAGACCCCGCGCTCCCGGGACACGTCCTCGGGCCGCTCCATATCGCCAAGTGCTTCGAGCGTGCGGGCGAGTTCGATCTCATCCACAACAACTTCGACTGGCTCCCCATGACCTACGCGCTGGGTTCGCGCACGCCGCCGCTGGTCACTACCATCCACGGCTTCTCCTCGCCGACGATCCTCGCAGCGTACTACGCCTGTGCCGCACGCAGCTTCTTCTGCTCGATCAGCGATGCCGACCGCGATCCCGGCCTGGCCTATCTCGCCACGACGTACAACGGCATCGATCCCGACGCGTTTGCCTTCTCCGATCGCCCGGGAGAGTATCTGCTCTTTCTGGGGCGCCTCCACCCCGAGAAAGGGACGCATCTCGCGATCGAGCTGGCCAAGCGCAGCGGAAAGCGCCTGCTGATCGCGGCCATTCCACAAGATCGCGAGTACTTCGCGCGCGAGGTCGAACCTCACGTCGACGGAGAGCAGATCGTCTTTCTGGGCGCCGTGGAGGGCGAGCACCGTAACCGCCTGCTGCGCGAAGCGTTGGCGCTGGTGCACCTCACCACGCGCCCCGAGCGCTTCGGGCTGACGTTGATCGAGGCGATGGCCTGCGGAACGCCGGTCCTCGGCGCGCGCATGGGAAGTGTTCCCGAGATCGTGGTCGACGGGACCACCGGGTTCTGCGTCGACTCGATGGAGGAGGCCGTGGCGCGCGTGCGCGACCTGCCGGGCATCGATCGCCGCGCCTGCCGCCGCCGCGTCGTCGAGGCGTTCACGGTCGAGCACATGATCGACCGCTATGTGGCGGCCTACGCCGAAGCGCTTCGCCTAGGCACGCCGCCGAAGCCCACACCCGAACAGCTCCGCTGGCGCGCCCACGACTGGTGGGATCGCCCACAAGCCTTCACGGAGATCCCACCCAAGCCGGATCACTGGATCGCGTAGCCCTGGGCCCAGTCGCCACTGGCGTCTGCCCATACGGTCCAGACTCGCCTGGCCTTCCCGTCCACGCCGACGGTATGGATGCCCGCATCCGTCTCCAGCTCCGCGATCAAGCGCGGCGCCTTCCCGGCCTGTAACGCGAAGACGGTCACTGCGCCGTCGCCGGCGCAGGCCAGCAGATCACCCTCGTCGTCGAGACTGCATTGGTCGATGTTGGGCTGGGCCTTGGCATCGGCCACGCGTTTGCCGTCCGGCGTGTAGACGGAGAGCAGACCGTTCCTGCCTCCGACGATCAGCTCGCCCAGCGGGGCATCGAACTGCAGCGGATGGTTTTGGTGAATCTGCGGCGTCTTGACGGTCTGGACGACCTTGAACGTCCGCGTGTCGATCATCGCGAACGCATCGAGGTCGTTGAGGTTCTGGTAGAGTCTCCCCGTCTTGGGGTCGACGGCGAGGTATTCGGGGTCGCTGCCGGGGAAGGTGATCGTCCCCACCTGCTTCATCGTTTTGGCGTCGATGACGAAGACGTGCGATCCGCCGTCCTCGTCGGCGTAGATGCGCTTCCCCACGGGATCGTAGATCAACGCATCGACGGGGCCGGGGACGCTCACCTGCGCCTTCACGCGCAGTGCCACTGGATCGACCTCCGAGATCGTGTCGTCCGTCCCGTCGCCGGTGAACACGTCGCCGTTCTCCGGGTCGACGGCCACCCCGTGAACCGAGCCGACCCTCACCTGGCCGCGCACGACTCCCGTATCCGTGTCGACCACCAGCAGCCTGCGGCTGAAGGTGTGCGCCGCGTAGACGCGCCGACGCGCCGAATCGACCGTCACGTAGTCGAAGCCGCTGTAGACTGGAACGCGCGCGGGCGGAGCGACGGGAACCAAATGGAGCATGCGGACCTTCCTCTTTCGCTGCGGGTGGCTCGCTCTAGATGCGCTGGGTCACGACGAGCTGGAACTGCCGGGGCGGGAGCCCAAAGCGCTCCGACTGCTGTTGGACCGCGTTCGTATCCGTGCCGAACTGATTCTCCGGTTTGAATACCCCGAGACCGATCCGCCCGAAGGTGTCGACCGCGTCGTCGAAGACGTTGTAAATGCCGAGCGTAACGATGGTGTTGCCGAACGCCTTCGAGAGCGACCCGTTGGCGTACGTGAAGGCCGGACGACTGAAGCCGTTGTTGCCGTCGGTGTAGAACTCGTCGAGGCGCGCCTCGAGCCCGTTGCTGCTCGTGTAATCCAAGCCCAGCGAGGCTTTGTGCAGCGGGACCGCATAGACCTGCGAGCCGTTGATCACCGTGACGTTGTTTGCCAGGACCGAGTCGGGCACGCCCAGAAGCGCGGCGGACTGCACGTCATACATGTAGTCCAGTGCGAACTGCCGGTTCAGACGGTAGCGGCCGTTGATCTCGATGCCGCGATAGCGCGCCTGCGCCGCATTGTAGGTCGTCGTGACGGCCAAGTTGGCCAGGATAGGATTCGGCAGATTCGCGCAGAGCTGGCCGATGCGCGCGTAGTACTGCTGCAGCAGGAAGGCGGGGATGGCACCCGACCCGATCGCCGAGACCGCGAGCGTGCCGCCGAAGAGCGCGTCCTGCTCGTTTGCCGTGTAGAGATTGAGCTGAACGGTGTCGCCCCGCTTGAAGCGGTGCCCATACCCGATCTCGAAGTCCGTTGAGGTCTCCGGCGCGAGATTGGGATCGCTCACACTGCCGATCGCGGTCTGCTGGTTCCCGTTGCACGTCGGATTGAGGTTCTGCGGCGTCGTGTTGAGGTTGGGCGGCCCGAAGCGCAGCGACGGCGCTGGCTCGGCATTCGAGTGACCACCGGTGACGCGCAGCACGTCCTGGTTGGTGGGGCGGAAGATCACCGAGACGCGCGGATCGAGCGTGGTCCGTCCGGTAACCGTCGAGTGCGTGAGCCAGAAGTTGCCGAAGAGCGAGAGACGGGCACTGGGCATGTACTGGTCGCGAACGAACACGCTGGAGAATCCTTGCGTGTACTCCGGCGTCGCGATGAGGTTATGCGCCGTGACATTTCCATTGCCGTCAAGCAGGTAGTTGAACTTGTCGCCCGTCTGACGCTGGTGGAGCACGAAGTATCCGAACCCGAACGTATTGTGCTCGGCTGCGATGTCGTCACTGATCAAGAAGCCGCCGGTTCGATAGAAGCTCGTGTTGAAGCCGCCGGTATAGAACGTCCCCGTGGGATCGAGACCACCGGCTCGGTTGCGGTTGTAGTCGAGCGCGTAGTTGCCGGCAAAGCCGTCAAACGCTATCACGTTGCGCCCAACTTGGCGGGTCAGGCGAGCGTGGTAATCCTGGTTGCGGATCGCCTGCCAGGGTCCCGGGCCTCCTCCGGCCGGCCCCGCGGCCAACTGCGCGTACTGTTGGGGTGTCGCACAGAGGCTGGGGTTGGCATCGGTCTTGACGACGAGCCCGTTCGAGCAGCCCGCCGGAGCGGAATTGCCCGGGCCATACGCCGCCACGGTCTGTTGCGCCGAGTAGAGCTGGCTCTCGTAGGCGTTATAGTCGGTATCGCCGTTGCCGCTCTTGTCGTCCCACGACGTGGCCGAGTAGCCCGTCAGTGTGAGACGCGTCTGCGGGTCGAGTTCGTAACTCAGCTTGAGGAGATCGTTACGCATGAGGTAGGCGCCGCTGACCAGATAGGTGTTCGCCGCCACGTTGGCGCTGGTGAAGTCCGTACCGAGAAGGCCGCGCTGCATCATCTGCTGCGGAGCGAAGTTGCCGTAGGTCCCCTGGACGGCATGCACCAGCGCGTACCCGAGCTTCCCGTTAGACGTGGTGCCCGTACCCTCAAAGGCGCTGAGCGACTTGCCGTCGTTGCCAAACCCTTGTTTGAGCAAGAAGTGTGGATGCCGCGTGGGGTTGAGTGTCTCGAAATTGACGGCACCGGCGATCGTGTTGGCTCCGTAGAGACCGGTCGCACCGGAGCCGAAGATCACCTGCGTGTCGCGTAGACCGAAGAACGGCGAAAGCTGGAAGTCGTAGCCGGACCGGAGGTCGTAGACGGACCCGAAAGAGCCGATCGGCCCAATGGGGTGGCCGTCGAGCAGGGCCGCCGTCTCGCTGCCGTTGAAGCCGCGGATACTGATGCTCAAGTCGTCGCCCACGGCCGAGCTCGTTGCCCCCGTGACGCCCGGAAGCGTGGTCAAGGCATCACCGACGCGGGCGTAGTTTTGACTGAACAAGCGATCCGACGAGATCTCTTCGTTGATGGTAGCACTGGTCTGAAGCGATCCGCGCGAGGCAACGGCCTCTCGCCCAATCACCTTCAGCCTGCCGGTGGAGCCGCTGTCACGATCGATGGCCGTGCTGAATGACACTTGGCGAGCGTCCTCCGCCACGACGATCCCCGCCGCCTGGGTGCGTTGATAGCCTTCCGCGGTGATCTGGATCGCATAGACACCGGCGGGCTCCTCATCGAAGCGGAAACTGCCGTCGCGTGCGGTGGTCGTCTCGCTCATGCGCTGCGTGCCGCTGAGGAGGTCGACCAGCGCGCCGGCGACGGGGAGGCCGCCGCTTTTATCGACGATCGTGCCCGTGATCGTCGTGCCGCCTTCGGCCAGCGCCGTCAACGGCGCGATCACGCTCCATATCGTCGCGACCGTCGCAAAGACGGCCGCGTGCATTCGCTCGAGCTTCACCTGCTTCGCCTTTCTGTACATCGTGTGTTCGAACACGACAATACGCAGGGAAACTCAAGGCTGGATTAACGGTGCGTGAAGGCGACGCACCCAAGGTTAAGGTCCGCGGCTAGAGCGAGCCCCAGCCGTAGGAGACGACCGCGACTTCCTGGGACTTGCCGCCGGTGTTCACGCGTGCCACGCTCTGGCGCGCGAAGTTCGCGCCGGGTTCGGCCTTGGCCATCGCGAGTTGGCGACGCTGCCCCACGATCACCTGGTGCTGATAGGCGACCTCTTTCTTGAGCTCCGAGGCCACGCTGGCCTCGTGCTCGTAGGCCGTCTTCTCGGAGCGATAGGCCGTCCAGGCATCGTCGCGCTGCTGCGCCGTCGCCGCTTGCTTCGCGGCGTCCTCCGCGTAGCGCTCGTGTACCTTGCGGTTGTGGTTGATGATCAGCAGCGTCGCGGCGGCGCCGCCGAGGATGATGTTGCGCGTGCTCGCCGCGCCGTCGGCCAGGGCGGGCGCCTGCGGCGCCAGGGTTGTCAGAAGGGCCGCCAGCGTCGCCGCCGCGGCCAGACGCATTCTGTTCATGGTAGCTGTAACGATACCCCAGGTCCGAGCGTTACGCACCCTCGCAGGGCGTGACGAGACTCACATCGGCTCGGTTGAAGTCCGCAGGGTGCCCCTCCCGACGAGCGCGAAAATCCAGCCAGCGAAAGAAGGTGGAGCATGCGACTCGGCCTAGCGCTCGCCTCTCTGGCCATCGCCGTCTCGACCGCCCATGCGGGCGCCGTCGCGGAGGACCCCACCCGCCTGCCTACCCCCACGCCCGCGCCCACGCTCGCCCCCGTGGGGCTCCCCCCGGCTGCCGCTCCCGCTTCAGAAGCCTCGCCGAGCGCGAACGCTCCGCCGCTCAAAGTCATCGAACGCATCTACGTCACCAGCTTCTGCTCGCGCTTCATCCAGCATTTCAACCTCGCGGCCAACGTGCTGATCGCCAACGACACGCGCCTCGACCAGACGTCGAGCGATCTCGACGCCGTCGACGCCGACTACGCGAAGCACGACGGCGCGCTGCGCGTCTACGACGACCGCAACCGGCTGATCGCCGAGGTCGGTGGCATGATGCGCTCCATTCCGCAGGGACAGGCAGCGGTGAGCAATCTGCTTGCGCAGGCGCGGAGCGCGAAAGACCCTGCGCGACGCGACGCCTTGCAGGCGACGGCCTCGGAACTCCAGCGCTCGATCGATCGGCAGCGCGCCGTGGCGTACGATCTCAGCAACGCCGTTCACGTCTTGCTCGACAAGCACACCTTCGAGGATACCGACGAGTTCCACATCGCGCAGACGATGCCGTATCCGAATATGCCGGTCATCGTCCATACGCTGGACGATCCCGTTCCCGAGCCGGGGAGCACCGATGCCGCCCAGGCGCTGGCCCCAAAGCCCGCCACCACGAAGATGGTGCTCCAGTTCGACCGTCAGCGTTGGATCATCGCCAACGCCGAGTCGCAGGCGGCGGCCGCGGCCGAGAGCATCGTGAAGAGCTGCGTGGTGGAGGAGCGGCAAGAGCCCCCCGCGGGCAACTAAGGACGACGCCTCCTTGGCCGAAACCAGGGTAAAGGGGGAGGGCGTCCCCCTGAACCACACCCAAGCGTAGATGAGGAGAGACCCATTTCCCTGCCCACCGAACTTCACGGATCGCCCGAGCGTCTCTACGAGGATCTCGAGCAGTCTTTCGGCGAGGTTCCCGAGGCGTTCCGCGCGATGGAGTGCCGCCCCGATCTCCTCGCTGCAAACTGGGCGAAGACGAAGGCCACGCTGTTCGCGGGACGACTTCCCCTCACGACCAAAGTCTTGATGGGTGTCGTGGTCTCCGCCGTCCGCGGCAGCACCGGGACGCTCGCGCCATTTCTCCGATTGCTCATCTCGCGTGCGGATGTCGGCCGCCCCGTGCTGGCGGCGGTCATGGAGAACCGCCTCGACGACCCGGCTCTCTCGCCCGTCGAGGGCGCTGTCCTCACGTTCGCGCGTGCCGCAGCCGCCGATCTGCGCCCCTCCAAAGAAGGGCTGCGCGCTGCCGGCCTGGACGACGAAGAGATCTTCGAAGTGGTGGCCACGGTGGACTTGGCGACATCCCTTGGAGCGTTCACCGACGGGCTGGGCATCGAGCCCGAACTGAGCTCGCCATAGGAGCCTCCTGCCGCCGGCGGGCTTTACGGCACGCCTCCGCGTATGATAAAATCTCGCGTCGGTGACCCTGGGGATGTAGCTCAGCTGGTAGAGCACTTGCTTCGCATGTAAGGGGTCAGGGGTTCGAGTCCCCTCATCTCCACAATTGTCAAAACCCGGGCAATCGGGCTTTTCTCATGTGCGTCGGCGTTGTAACCACAGTTATCTCGCGACATGGTCGTTACTGTGTCAACGCTGCGACCTATGCCGGCGGGGGCGGTCGACAGGCCGCAATCATATTCCGGACGGTCCACGAATCGCGTTGGCTCGCCGCAAGAAGGCCCTTTTCGACCTCGTCGACGTCGCGTAGAAACGCATACCGTTTGCGAACGGCTTCAGTCCACGTTTCGATCTCGACAGGTGATGTGAGGAATCCGATCGCTTCCTCCCGGAACTCTTTGCGCGCGCGAGGACGCAGTATGTTTTCGGGATCGAAGGGAGCTCTGCCTAATCCCGCGACATTGATGTCACGCCATACCTTCA
This sequence comes from bacterium, assembly GCA_004297985.1. Lineage (GTDB taxonomy): Bacteria > Vulcanimicrobiota > Vulcanimicrobiia > Vulcanimicrobiales > SCRA01 > SCRA01. Next base: position 70,857 of record SCRA01000032.1, read on the forward strand.
AGACCGTCAGTCGGCGCACGAGAGCTTCATCGAAGGCCCGAGAGCTAAACCAAGCCAGGTCGTAAAGATCGCGAGCCAGACTATCGCGGCGATACCGAGCGAGTTTCTCAGCCAACAACTCCTCAACCGTGATTACGGGCGTAGCGCGTAGAGAGATGCTGTAGGCTCGATGGATAGGCATCACCACTGGATCGATCGTCTCCGCTGGGATCCATGGCAACTCATACGCGATGTCGATTCGCGCGGGAATCGTTGGTGAGCCGAGTACCGACTCTATCTGTAAGCGTGCGCGTCGTGCCGCTACGAGCGGTTCGACTCTAAACGTGAACCCATCGATTGACACGCCATGCAAGTGCTCGAAGACGAGTTCCGCAAGCCCTTGTTCACTTACTGCGAAGTCGAGATCCGTCGAGAATCGCCCCGCGGACCCGAGCCGAAACTTTCGCAGAGCGGTTCCGCCTTTGAAGACCAGTCCAAGATCGAACAAACCCGCCTCGTGAAGCAGATGCAGTGCGTGATCCTGCGCTATATCGATGAGCGCACCGTCACGAAATATCTGCTGTCCCTGACAATGGCGAAGCAAGAGTCCTTCCGTGATCACGACTTTACGCTCGGTACCAGCAGCGAATCAATCAGATTATATTCACGAGCGAATCGGCTGCGCGCGCGGCCTCTCCCGAGATACACGAGTCCTTTAGGCCGTGCCTTTTTCATCAGTTCCTGTGCAAGATGCTTGAAGTTTGCATGGTCTGCGAGGTATGCAAGCCTTACTCGTGCGGGATCGGGCGCATCGTCAAGCTCGCGTTCAAGGTCGGCGCCATCCGCGCGTTTGAATGCCTCCTCGAGCCACTCCGTGACGTTCGGCCAATCGCGATAGTGGTGCGGAACGATCGCCATTTTTGCGAGGAGCGTTGGCACGCGCCACACGGGTAGGTTGTCCTTCTGCTCCGGTTCAAGCACACCCCACATCCGCGTGACACGAAAGTCGCTTAACGCGCGCGGAAGCTTACGCTGACTAGGGTAGGTTGCGAGAACCTGTTTCATTGGTTGACGGGCGCTGAGTCCCTGAAGCCACGCCGCTGAGTCGTAAGCCAACGCGACATGAAGGCTACGCCGCTGAAGCGTTGCTCGGAGTTCGATGAAGGGGTCTCCAGAAGGGACGGCGCCTGCTCGTGCCCCGGGAGCGAACTCCCAACGGCCGCGAGTCCGCAGCGGAAGCAGCCAACCGTGCCGCTGGAGTTCTCGCGCGACGGTTGAGGAATCGTTCTTCAGGCCGAGCTCACGAAGGTAGAACTCGATGTCCTCAAGCGTCAGAATGCCAGGCTGGAACAGCTCAAGGTGTTCGACGACAGCAGCCAGCCATCGAGGTATTGTCCTCGGTAACTGTCGCTTGATACCCGTATTAGGTGTAATTGGCTGTTCCATAATGGGTCTACGTGACAATATCACTTAGGATCATTACTGTCAACCAATACCCGCTAGTATCAAACAAATCAGACACAGTAATGGGCCATGCTGACAGTCGCTTGGGGGAGGATTCGGCGCCAGCGGAGCGCGCCTCGCCACAGGCTCACTGCCCGCTCGAAGGGCGGGAGCACAGCATGTGGTGAGGAGGGGAGCCGCCCTTGCCCTCACGTCCGCCGCGGCGGCCGCGCAAACTCGTCAGTACTCGACGGACTACGGCTCCATACAGCCCTTTCAGCCGTTTTCGTGCAGCGCGCAACCCACGAGTTGCCGGCCGCCCTGCCAGCTCCGCCGGCATCGTGGCGCCTGCCATTTCGAAGGCTCACGGAGACCCTGGAGATTACGCGTGAGCTCGGCGACGGCCATCGGCTGGCAGGGGCGTTCGTAGACCCGATCCTTGGCGGAGGCATTCCGAAGGAACGCGGGATCCGGCCGTGCGCCGCTGGCAGGCTATCCCCGACGACTTGACATAGCAGTCGACTCTCGCCTGTCCGAGAATGCGCGGCTATCGCGGCTACGGAGACGGCGTAGGGATCGCGGCTTGACCGCCAACGAGCCCTTGAAGCTGGTTCATAATCGCGTTTATTCGTCTGGTATAAGTGCGAGTAGGCGTCGCACCTGCGTTGCGTTCCACTTTTTGCCTCGCCTGGTGTTGTGACCGCGTTGGGGACGATGGTCCGCAATTTTTCTCAAGGACAAGCCCGCATTCCGAAGCAAAAAAGAGCGAGTGTACGTCGATGCTTGCTGCTGGGTGCAGGTACTAGCAAATCAGGACCCGTACGCACAAACCTGGAAACGGCTTCTCCAAAAAGCCGAGAAAGGCGAACTCACCATCGTCACTTCAACGCTTACGCTTGTTGAGGTTCAGGGCGGCAAAGCGGCGGCTTTCATCGAACGTACCGAGGAAGAGAAGGCGACGGTTGCGCGATACTTCGAGCATGAGTGCATCGAGTGGGTGAGCCTGAGTTATTACCTCGGTGTTGTCGTCCGCGATCTTGTCTGGGACAATCGCATCCAGCACGAGGATGCGGTGCACGTCGCGAGTGCGATCCAGGCCAAAATCCCGGTAATCTTTACCGCCGATGCAAGATTGATCACACACTCGGAGAAGGCCACGAACAAGAACCGCATTCCGATCATCAAGCTCCCCGCGGTCGAAGAGTATCCTCAGATGTCGTTCCCGCAACTCCCTGATGTCACATAAGCGATTCCGGGCGACCGTAGTTGTCGTTCTTCTCGCGTGCGTGGCATGCTCAGCGGACACTCACAGGCAGTCAACGCCCGTCGCATCACCTACATCAGCGCCGTGGGTGCTTGCGTCGCCGGCACCAGCGCCGACGGTGCAGACGCAAGGCGTTGCTCCTGCGCCCACGCTGCCGCCGCGGTCGCTTTTGGGACGGCCCGAGGCGAGACGTTACAAGGCTCTCGCTTCGCGCTCTCGGGCGTGCCGATACGCACAAGCCGAGAACACCATCAATGGCAAGTTGTACATCGGGTGCAGTGAAGGGAACATTGCCGTTCTCGACGCGCGCGGTAACGTGCTGGCGTCGGGCAAGGTCCTGATGGACGGCATCAACACGATTGAACCCGTAGGCGATGACGCCATTGCCGTGTCAGGCTTCAATGACGGCGCGGCGCTCAGGAGCGGAGTGAGCATTCTCCGTGCGAGAACGCTTCAACCGATTATCGCCCATGTCATGCGCGACAGCACGTTTCTGGGGATAATTGGGGGCCGCGCGTACATCGACGATTGGTGCTGCAATGGCCGCCCGGACGTGTACCAGCCCGCGACGATCTATTCCATTTCGCTAAAAGGCGGCTCCGAGAGCGAGCGCGTGAACCTAGCTCCGGACCCGCAAGCGCATCCCGGCAACCTTCAGCCGCTGGGACAAGGCAAACGCAACTACCTCATCGGCAAGTATTTCTATGTTGTAGTCGGTCCGGTGACATACCGTTACGACACGCGCGATTTGCAGAAGCCGCCAAAGCGGATGGCTACAACACGCACGTCGCCAGCGGGGACGCCCTCCGCAGGACCGCCGCTGGTTCGCCAAAGCCGCCCTTGAAAACACTCCACGACAGCGCAAAACATGGCGAGTCTCGCTCAACGTTTGATCTACGGAATGTGTTCTATCTCGACGTTGCCCCACTTCTCTTTCAGATATTCGGCAACAAGGCGGCGGTGGCAGTGATGAGGTGACTCCTCGCTGCACAGAAGACAGCTCCCGTCGAGCACCTCGCGAATCGCCGTCTCTTCGATGCGACGGGAGCGCATGAGTCTGAGAAACTGCTTCTCATAGGCGCCCCAATCGCCATTGGTTTTCCTTTGAGCGGTCAGCATCTCATCAGTCGGCGCCAGATCTGGAAGATGCACATAATCTATCCCGCAAATGACACCAGCGAAATACCGAAGATCATCCCTCCTCGTAAACCCGGCGAGCTGCGACACATTCTTCAGCCGAACATCGACCAGATGCTTGACTCCGGCGGCCGTCAACCGCATGAAGAACGTCTCGGCCGACTTCTTCGTAAAGCCTATCGTAAAGAGCTTCATCGAACGTGATCCCCTCGCATGCCTTCGTGTACGCGTGCCCAAGGCGCGCTCCTGCCGCCTGCAGGGCGGCCGGCGAGGGGCCTGCGCAGGACGGCGGGACGGCACGGTGCCGCACCCCGTTATGTGGGCAGAATCTCCTTAAGCAGCCGGAGGTTGGCCTATGAGACGCCCGTATCGTTCTCTCGCAGCGCTTACGACCACGGCATGCGCGCTGCTCGTCCTCACGGCCGGCACGCGGCAGGCCAGCGCCGCGCTCTTGGGCCTGGGCACGTCCCGCTCGCCCATCGACGTCGTGGAGTGCAGGCCGGTCGCGGCGCAATCTGACTTGCTCCCGCCCTCCGTCGAGATCGGCTTCGTCAACAAGTCGAACGAGGTCATGCGCCGGGTGGACTTCGTCATCATCGAGCATCAGCGGATGATCGGTCGCGCCATCGACGTCGGCCGCTTTGCGCCGGGCGAAGTCGTCGCCGAGAGGCGCTCGAGCATTCCCCGTGAAGCCTTCGCAGACGGCGTTCCCGCGTTGCGCTGCGTGACCGACCGCGTCGAATACATGAACGGGGATCGCTGGCACCAATAGGCTGAACAGAGGGGGAGACATTGAGAGCGATCGTCACGGAAGACGGTAAGCCGTCGATCGGTGAGCGTCCGGAGCCGCGCCGCGAGGGAACGGTGCGCATCGCCGTCAAGGCGATGGGCCTCAACCGCGGCAATCTGCGCCAAGTCGCCAGCCGCCTGGTCGACATCGCAGGCTGGGACGTCGCCGGCATCGACGAACAGGGGCAGCGAGTCGTCGCGCTGGTCCCGGAAGGCGGCTTTGCCGAGGCCGTCTGCGCGGAGCCGGAAAACATCGCGCCCATCCCGGACGGCGTCAGCTTCGAGACGGCGGCGGCCCTGCCCGTCGCCGCACTGACCGCCTTGCGCTGCATCCGCGACCAGGCGCAGCTCCTCCCCGGCCAACGCCTGCTGATCACGGGCGCCGCCGGCGGCGTCGGCACGTTCGCCATCCAGATGGCGGCCGAGATCGGGGCGCGCGTCGTCGGCGTCGTAGGGGACGCGCAGAAAGCCGCGTACGCGACACAGTTGGGGGCACACGAGACGGTCGTCGCCGGTCGCGGCTCACTGCTCGAAGCGCTTGCGGAACGCCGCTTCGAGGCGATCTTGGAGAGCGTCGGCGGCACGTGGCTCGCGCAGGCGATGAAGCTGCTTGCCCCCGGCGGCGTAATCGCGCTCTTCGGCAACTCCTCGAGCGAGCCGACGACCTTCGAGGCACGCGATCTGTTCGGGAACTCGAGGCGCATCCACGGCTTCTTCGTCTTCTCGACGCCGGCGCCGCGCACGATCGGTCACGACCTCGCCGCCATCCTCGATCGCGTAGCCGCCGGCAAGCTGCGCGTCCCCGTCGATCGCGTCTACCCGTTCGACGAGGCGGTGAGCGCGTTCGCGCAGCTCAAGGCACGCGACGTGCGAGGCAAGATCGTGCTGACGCTCTAGGAGCGTGAGCAGCAGCGCAACCGTTGAGCCGCCGGATCCTGTCCTAGCCGCCAGAGGTACGAATATGAACGTTTTCGTCATCGGAGCGACAGGCTACATCGGCTCCGCCATCGCCGAAGCACTGAAAGCGGCCGGGCACCAAGTGCTGGGCTCCGCGCGCTCGGACGAGGCAAAACAGAGACTGCGTGCCGCCGGCGTGGAGCCGGCCGCCGCCGACATCACCGATCCAACATCGCTCATTGCGCCGGCCGAGCGTGCCGACGCGGCGATCTACGTCGTCCAATACAACGGACCGGATGGGGCCGACGTCGAGGGCGCGGCGCTGCGCTCGCTCGTCGACGCGCTGGCCGGCACGAACAAGCCGCTCCTCTACACGAGCGGCGTCTGGATCTACGGAAGCACCGGCGATCGAGTCGCCGACGAGCAAAGCCCACACGACCCCACGCCGCTGGTCGCCCATCGCCCACAGCTCGAGCGCATCGTGCTCGACGGCGTGGCTCGCGGCGTGCACACCGTCGTGATCCGCCCGGGTGACGTCTACGGCCGTGGCCGCGGCATTCCCGCGATGTGGATCCAATCGGCGAAGCAAGGAGGGGCGGCGCGCTTCGTCGGAGACGGAGGCAGCCACTGGCCGGTGGTGCACGTCGAAGACCTCGCGCAGTTGTACGTGCTCGCGCTCACGAAGGCCCACGCGGGTTCCGTCTACAACGCCGGCGACGAGACTGCGTTCACCGTGCGGGAGATGGCAGAGGCCGCCAGCCACGGTGCAGGGGCGCGCGGAAACGTGGCGGCATGGCCGCTCGAGCAGGCGCGCCAAACGCTCGGAGCGTTTGCCGACGCGCTGGTGCTCGATATGCGCATCACGTCCCGGAAAGCACGCGAGGAGATTGGCTGGCAGCCGCGTTCATCAACGATTCTCGACGATCTCCGTTCCGGCTCGTACCGCGGCTAGCGCGTGGAGCCTAAGGGGAGCCGCGCGAGACCAGACGTGCGAGCGCAAACGCGGCCGCCGCTGCCACGCCACCGATGAGCACGGTCTGCAACGCGCTGCGCAACGCCCGCGCCCCGGTAAAGCGCCCCTTCACGAAACCGAACACGAAGAGCGCGACGATTGTCACCACTACCGAGTACATCAGCGCCTTCTGCACTTCGTGCACCACGAAGTACGAGAGCAGAGGAATCAATCCGCCCGCCACGTAGGCCAGGGCGATCGTCACGGCGCTCTGCAGCGCGCGCTTGGGGTCCGGACGCTCTAATCCGAGCTCGAAGCGCATCATGAAGTCGACCCACTTCTCGGGGCTGCGTTGGAGGGCGCATACGAGCGGCGCGGCCTCCTCGTCGGTGATGCCGTAGTTCTGAAAAATCTCATGGACCTCGGCCTGCTCCAGCTCCGGTTTCTCGATGACTTCGGAGACTTCACGAAGCCGCTCGCTCTCGTAGTGCTCGGCATCGCTGCGGGCGGCCAGATACCCGCCCAGCCCCATCGCGATCGAGCCGGCGGCCACCTCGGCCAAGCCGGCGGTCACGATGATGCCCGTGGAGGCGACGGCCCCCGACAGCCCCGCGGCAAGAGCGAATGGGACGGTGAGGCCGTCGGACATGCCGATGACGACGTCGCGGATCGTCGCGCTGGCGGTGAAATGGCGCTCGACGTGCTCGGTCTGTGGCATCTCGGGTCACCCCTTGCGGCGGATCTCACTGGAGCGGAAGCAATCGGCAACGTGGTCGTTGGCCATACCTACGGCCTGCATGAAGGCGTAACAGATCGTGCTGCCGACGAAGCGGAAGCCACGCCTCTTCAACTCCTTACTCATCGCCTCCGATTCCCGCGTGGTCACCGGCACCGCCGCACTGCTCGCCAGCGGACGCCCGCGCGGCGACGGGGCGAAGCTCCAGAGGAACGCGCAGACATCGCCTTCGCGCTCCCGCAGTTCGAGAAACGCCCGCGCGTTGGTGATCGCCGACTCGATCTTCAGGCGGTTGCGAACGATGCCGGGCTCCTCCAGCAGGCGCTCGACACGCCGTGCCGTGTAACGCGCCACGCGCTCGGGATCGAAATCGTCGAAGCAGCGGCGGTAGGCCTCACGCTTCTTGAGTACCGTCGACCAGCTCAAACCGGCCTGCGCTCCCTCGAGCACGAGGAACTCGAAGAGCCGCCGCTCGTCGTACTCGGGAACGCCCCACTCCCGATCGTGGTAGGCGACCATGAGCGGATCCTTACCGGCCCAAGCACAACGCGTCTGGATCGTCATGGGCGGCTACGGAAGAACCCCACCAGTTGCGGCGGGGTTCCAAAAGCGAGGTGTCGGCACGTGAACCCTACTTGTAGCGATAGGTGATGCGCCCTTGCGTGAGGTCGTACGGCGAGAGCTCGATCAAGACGCGGTCACCGGGAAGAATGCGAATGTAGTGCTTGCGCATCTTGCCGCTGATGTGGCCGAGCACCTTGTGCCCGTTCACCAGCTCGACGCGGAACATGGCGTTAGGAAGGGGTTCGGTGACCACGCCCTCCATCTCGATCGCTTCTTCCTTCGGTGTCGCGGTCGCCACGGCGCGCGCCGCCTTCTTCGCTCGTGCCTCCGCCGACGAACGGCGGCGCGGGCCCCCTCTACGTTGTGCCATCCCGGGCAGTATAGCACGCCCGAGAGTCCAGCGGCAAAGGCGAAGGTCGCCGCCTAGCGCAGGAAGGCCGCGAGCGCCTCGGCTAGCTCGCGGGCGTGGCTCACGGGAAGATCGTGGCCGGCATCCTGGTAGTGGACGCGGCGCGCGTCGGGCAGCACACGCTCCAAGCGTGCGGCGATCTCGCGAAAATACGCCGGGCTACGCCCCGCCGTGGCCACCAGCGTTGGCACGCGCAGCCCTGCCAATGCCTCGGGGAGCGGGCGAAACGCCACGAGCCGCCTGCTCTCCTCGGCAAGCGCCGGCGCCATCGCACGGAGCTCCTGGCGGCTGCGCTCGCTGCTGCGCTCCCAGGTACCCTGGCCGGCCATGGCATCGCAGAAGTCCGCCAGGGCGACGTCGTCGATCGGCTCGGAGAGCGGCTGTGCCTGCTCGGGGACAGGGAGCAGCCCAAGCAGCGTGGGCTCAACCAGCACCAGCGCCTCGAGCTCGCTTGGATGCTCCAGGGCGTGCGCAAGAGCGACCGCTCCGCCGTACGACGCGCCGACGACGACCCTGCTCCCCAGCCCGCCCAGTTGGCAGCGGAGTTCGGCGATATCGGGTGCAAACGTAGGGGGATGCTCCCCCGTGGGACGTGGCGGCTCACGGTCGTAGGCAGAGGCCGCGACACCCAGCCGGCGCAGTGCTCGGCGCAGCGGCGCCCACTGCGTGCGGTCACTGAGGCTGCCGTGCACCAAGAGAAGGGAAGAGCTCAACACGACGCGCGACCTTCGCCGCCGCACCCGCGCACTCCATCGAGCGGGAAGGTTCTGCTCTGTACAACCCAAATGTTTAGGCGTGCCTAAATCTGCATGGCGATCTGCCGTACCCGTGATAGCGGCGGCGGTTCTCTTAACCCTATCGCTCGCACCCGGTATCGCCCACGCTAGCGCGGACGAGATGGGTACGGGCGGGCTCCCTCCTACGGCCGTGGGCATGCAGCCTCTGCAGGGGGCGATCCCTGTCGCCACGCCCGCTCCCGGGGAGTCGCGTCTCGTCCAGCGCGCCGACGGCGCCTACCAAGCCGTCCCCGAGGCCCACGGGCACACCAAGACCTACACGCTGGTCGAGCGCCGCGCGCCCTGGACCATCTCCAAGGGCCTCACGGTCCTGGCGAACACCTATAACGGCGTCGTGCCGGGCCCGACGATCGTCGTCCAGCAAGGCGACCACGTCGTCATCCATCTGGTCAACGATCTCTCGGTAGCCGACACGCTCCACCTGCACGGCATGACGAACATCCCGGTCTCGATGGACGGAGTCGCAGGCAGTTCCCAAGCGATGGTTCCGCCCAACGGCGGACGCTTCACCTACGTGTTCGATGCGCAGCGCTCCGGCACGTTCATCTACCACACCCACGGCCCTGAGCCAATGCTGGACTCCGGCCTCTACGGTGCGATCATCGTCGATCCCACTCGCCCGCTGCCTGCGGAGGGCGACGTCGCTCACGACTACTTGGAAGTGATCTCGTCGTGGCATGTACAGAGCGTGGGACCCGACGTCTTCACCCTCAATGGTAAGCAGTATCCCGATACGACGCCGCTGGAAGTCGCGCGGGGCCAACGCATCCGCATCCGCTGGATCAACATCTCGGCGGAAGACTGGCACACGATGCACACGCACGGACACGGCCAGCTTGTCATCGCGCGCGACGCCTACCCGCTGAGCTACCGCGACGAAGAGGATACCGTCGCGTTGGGGCCGGGACAGCGCGCGGACGTCATCGTGACCGCGAACGCGATGCCCGGCACGTGGCTGGTGCACTGCCACGTCATCGACCATAGCGAGGACGACCAAGGCCATCCCGACGGTCTGATCACCACCATCCGCTACGCGGGGACGCCGAATCTCCACGGCGCGATGGCGGCGGCCATGGGGCCGACGGCGCCGATGGACGCGATGGGGCATGGCGCGCGCGCGGAACTCTCGTTCCTCGACGTGCTGCTGCTGGGCGGGGTCGCGGGCTTTACGATCATTCTCGGCCTCCCCATCGCTCGCGCGCGACGTCTCTCGATGCGCGCGATCGGCTCGCTCAACGCCGTGGCCATCGGAATCCTCGCCTACTTGGCAGTCGAGATCGCAGGGGGCGCCGTCGGGCCGGTTCGCCAGGGCCTCACGCTCTGGAACGCAGGCGCGCCGTTCCCATGGGCCCTGATCTCCGTCTTCGCGGGCGGCCTGCTGGTGGGGTTGGCGGGCTTGGGCGCCTTCGCGGCGCAAGTCTCCAAGCGCGGCGCACAGATTGCCGAGAATCCCTGGGTGCTCACGCTGATGATCGCCGCCGGAATCGGCGCACACAACTTCGCGGAGGGCTTGGCGATCGGCGCCTCTGCAGCGTCCGGCGCAACGGCGCTGGCCATCGGCCTGATCGTGGGCTTCGCCTTGCACAATGCGACGGAGGGCTTCGGCATCGTCGCGCCGATGGCCGGGCGCATGATGCCTTCGTGGCGCCAACTGGCGTTGGCCGCGGTGATCGGCGGGGGCCCCACGCTGATGGGAACCATGGTGGGCTACGCCTTTAGCTCGCCGGTGCTCTCGGTGTTCTTCCTCGCCACGGCCGTCGGTGCGTTGATCTTCGTCATCGGCGAACTCTGGAGCGTGCTCAAGCGCACCGGAGTGACGGTGCTCTCCACGGGCATGGTCACGCTCGGCTTCGCCGTGGCGATGGCGACGGAGCTCTTCCTCGACCTCAACGGCGGCTAGCGGTTCACGGCGGCCATCCCACCCGGCGCGTAGCGCTCACCTGCGGCCACGCCCTTGGGGGCAATCGCCTCGATCTGCACCATCTCTTCGGCCGTCAATGCGACGACGGCGGCGGCGACGTTCTCCTCGAGAAAGCGCCGATGCTTCGTGCCTGGAATCGGTACGACGTCCTTGCCGCGCGCAAGGACCCAGGCCAGCGCGAGCTGGCCGGGCGCCACGCCCTTGCGCTGGGCGAGCTGCGTGATGTGCGCGACCAGCTCGAGATTTTTTGCGAAGTTCTCTCCTTGGAAGCGTGGCGCGCTGCGCCGGAAGTCGTCGGGCGCGAGATCTCCGACGCGCGTGATGGCACCCGAAAGGAAACCGCGGCCGAGCGGGCTGTAAGCGACGAAACCGATGCCCAGCTCGCGCACCGTGGGGAGGACCTCGTCCTCCACGTCGCGGCTCCACAGCGAGTATTCCGTCTGCAGCGCGGCGATCGGATGCACGGCGTGGGCGCGCCGGATCGTCTGCGGCGCCGCCTCCGAGAGGCCCAGATACCGCACTTTCCCACTCTTCACCAGCTCGGCCATGGCGCCCACCGTCTCCTCGATCGGCGTCTTGGGATCGACACGATGCTGCAAGTAGAGATCGATGTGATCGACACCTAGACGCTGCAGCGAGGCGTCGCACGCCGCGCGCACGTAAGCGGGGCTGCCGTCAATGGCGCGAAAGCTGGGATCCTCGGCGCGCCGCACGTTACCGAACTTGGTAGCCAAGATCACGCGATCGCGGCGGCCGCGGATCGCCCGACCAACCAGCCGCTCGTTCTCACCGGCGCCGTACATGTCGGCAGTATCGAGCAGGGTGATCCCGAGCTCGAGCGCACGATGGACCGTCGCAATCGACTCGACCTCATCGCCTGCCCCGTAGAACTCGGACATCCCCATACAGCCCAGACCCATCTCCGAGACGATCAAACCGTGGGAACCCAATGCACGTTGCTTCACGCTGCTCCCCTTTCCCAACGACGATACCCATTGCCTTGCCCAGTCACGCCGTGGAGGTTCGCGCAGCGGCGGCGTCGGATGGTGAACCATGGAACGCGAGACGCTGGCCATCCTCGTCGGCGGCGGCCCCGCCCCCGGAATCAACGGCGTGATCGCCTCGGCCGCGATCGAGGCCATCGCTCGCGGGCTGCGCGTGCGCGGGCTCTACGACGGATTCCGCTGGCTGATCGCGGGCGACACCGAGCACACGGTGGAGCTCGACGTCGAGCGCGTGAGCGGCATCCACTTCACCGGCGGCTCGATCCTGCGTACCTCGCGCAGCAATCCGGGGCGCAGCGTCAACGATCTCGAGCAGGCCGTCCGAACGCTCACGCGGTTGGGCATTCGTTATCTGATCTGCATCGGCGGCGACGGTACGACCTACGGCGCTGCGAGAATCGCCGAGCAGACGCAGGGGCGCATCGGCGTGGTGGCCGTGCCAAAGACGATCGACAACGACATCGCGCTCCCGGAGAACGCGCCGACCTTCGGCTACGAGACGGCGCGCACCGTGGGAACGACCATCATCGAGTCGCTCATGGAGGATGCGCGCACCACGGAGCGCTGGTATCTCGCCATCTCCATGGGCCACAAATCGGGCGCGCTGGCACTGGGGATGTGCAAGGCGGCCGGTGCGATGCTGGCGGCGATTCCCGAAGAGTTCCGCGACGGAAAGATCGATCTCTCCGTACTCGTGGACACGATTGCCGGAGCGATCGTCAAGCGTCGCGCGCAGGGTCACGGCGACGGCGTGGCGGTTATCGCCGAGGGCATCGCGGAGCGGCTCGACCCGGAGACGGTGCCCAGGCTGCGCGAGAGCGTGCAATCGGCGCACGGCCACATTCACCTAGCCGACGTACCCTTTGGCGCGTTTCTGCGCGATCGCGTGCATGCGGCCCTCGAAGAGATCGGCATCGCAACGACCGTGGTGAACAAGGACATCGGATACGAGCTGCGCTGCGCCAAGCCCCTGCCGTTCGACGTGGAGTACGCCCGCACACTCGGCTATGGCGCGGTGCGCCATCTGCTGCACGGAGGTTCGGGCACGCTGATCGCCATCACGGGTGGACGCGTCTCGCCCGTGCCGCTCGCCACACTGCGGGATCCCGCCACCGGGCGCATAGGCGTGCGGATGGTCGACGTGACGACGGAGGCCTACGAAGTCGCCCGCTCCTACATGACGCGCCTGGAGTTGGAGGACCTCGCGGAGCCCTACCTCTCGCGAATCGCCGCGCACACCACGCTCTCCGCTCAGCACTTCCGAGAGCGGTTTCTGCCTGCTACGCAGGCGACGTCGCGGCGCTGAAAAGCCGATCGCACTTGGCGGCGAAGACGAAGTCGCTCTCCGTGAGACCCGAGATCTTGTGGGTCCATACCTCGATGCGTACTACGCCCCACGCCAGATAGATGTCCGGGTGGTGGTTCTGCTCCTCCGCCATCGTACCGATACGGTCGACGAACGCCAGCGCGCTCTTGAAATCGGGAAGATGATAGGTCTTGCAGAGCTGCGTGTCGCCGGGTGCCTCCCATCCTTTGACCAGTCTCAGATGGAGCTCAACCTGCTCCGGGGACATCGGCGGGACGCCGCCCTTGCAGGGAACGCATTGACGGTCGGCCAGCAGCGTCATGACGTTGCAACCCCCCTTACCATCGCCGCCGGGGCTCGCTTGCGCCGCCCCGGGGCGTTTTGCTAGCATTGTAGCACCAATGGGCGACGCCGTATCCCTCATGCTCAAAGGCGCCGCTTTGGGCGTCCTCGTCGCGGCCCCCGTGGGGCCCATGAGCCTGCTCTGCATGCGTCGTGCACTCGAGCAGGGCTGGGGTGCGGGGCTTCTCTCGGGGCTGGGCATAGCACTAGCCGACGGATTCTACGCCGCTTGCGCGGCCTTCGGCGTGGCGTTCGTCAGCGCGGCACTCTCGGTCGCTCGGACACCGCTCCATCTGGTGGGCGGAGCTGCGCTCTGCCTCTTGGGGCTGACGATGCTTCGCGCGCCCGTGCCGGCCACTACCCCGCGCGCCACTGCAGCTTCGCCGCTGGCGACGTTCGCCACCACGTTCGCGCTGACCATCGTCAATCCGGCGACGATTCTCTCGTTCGCCGGCCTCTATGCCGGTGCCGTCTCGCTAGCCGGCGGCCTGCGGCCGGCGGCGGCAGCGCTCTTGGTCGCCGGCACGTTCCTCGGGTCCCTGGGCTGGTGGACACTGCTGAGCGGCGTGATCGCGTCGACGCGCCACCTCCTCAGCGAGAAGGCGACACGCTTGGTGCGTGTCGCCTCGTCGCTCTGTCTGGTAGCCTTCGGCGCCGCTGCGTTCGTGACGCGCTAGTAGCGCTACACGAGTCCCGCCACGTTGACGCTGTTCTCGTCGAGCGCGTCGTCCTCTTCGTCCTCGTGCTCTTTGGCGTACTCGCGCAGATCCTGCGTAATGCGCATCGAGCAGAAGCGTGGGCCGCACATGGAGCAGAAGCGCGACTTCTTCGCACCCGGGGCGGGAAGCGTCTCGTCGTGGAACGAGCGCGCCGTCGGCGGGTCGAGCGAGAGCTCGAACTGATCCTCCCAACGAAACTCGAAGCGCGCCTTGGAGAGCGCATCGTCCCACTCGCACGCGCCGGCATGTCCCTTGGCAAGGTCGGCGGCATGGGCCGCGATCTTGTAGGTGATGACGCCGTCCTTCACGTCCTCGCGATTGGGAAGACCCAGGTGCTCCTTCGGCGTGACGTAGCAGAGCATCGCCGTTCCCATCCAGCCGATCATCGCGGCGCCGATAGCGCTGGTAATGTGATCGTAACCCGGCGCCACGTCGGTAACCAGGGGGCCCAGCGTGTAGAAGGGCGCCTCGTGGCACTTCTCGAGCTGGAGATCCATGTTCTCCTTGATGAGATGCATCGGCACGTGGCCGGGTCCCTCGATCATCACCTGCACGTCGTGCGCCCAGGCGATCTTGGTCAGCTCGCCCAGTGTCTCCAACTCGGCGAACTGCGCTTCGTCGTTGGCGTCTGCCGTGCAGCCGGGGCGCAGGCCGTCGCCCAGCGAGAAGGCGACGTCGTATGCCTTCATGATCTCGCAGATCTCCTCGAAGTGCGAGTAGAGGAAGTTCTCCTCCTTGTGCAAGAGGCACCACTGCGCCAGGATCGATCCGCCGCGCGAGACGATGCCCGTGATGCGGTCCGCCGTCAGTTTGATGAAGCGGCGGCGCACGCCGGCGTGGATCGTGAAATAGTCGACGCCCTGCTCGGCCTGTTCGTAGAGCGTGTCCTTGAACGTCTCCCAGGTCAGATTCTCGACGCTGCCGTTGACTTTCTCGAGCGCCTGGTAGATCGGCACGGTCCCGATGGGTACCGAGGAGTTGCGGACGATCCACTCGCGCGTCTCATGGATGTTCTTTCCCGTGGAGAGGTCCATCACCGTGTCGGCGCCCCAGCGCGTGGCGAAGGTCAGCTTGTCCACTTCGTCCTCGATGGACGAGGAGACGGCCGAGTTGCCGATGTTGGCGTTGATCTTCACCAGGAAGTTGCGGCCGATGATCATCGGCTCCGACTCCGGGTGGTTGATATTGACGGGAATGATCGCGCGTCCACGCGCTACTTCATCGCGCACGAACTCCGGCGCGCAGTTCTCGCGGATCGCGACGTACTCCATCTCCGGCGTGATCTCACCGCGACGCGCGTAACGCATCTGCGAGACGTTCTTGCCGGCCTTGGCGCGCAGCGGCGTAGGCGAGCCGCGGAAGCGGATCTCGTCCAGCTCCTGCATGGCATCGCGGCCGCGCCGGTAGACGGAGGTGGGCCGCGCGAGCTCCTCGACGTCGCCGCGACCGCGGATCCATGCCTCGCGCATGCGCTCGAGGCCGCGATGGACGTCGGTCTCGACGCCCGGATCGGTGTACGGTCCACTCGTGTCGTAGAGCCGAATGCTCGATCCGTCGCTCAAGTGGAGCTTGCGCATCGGCACGCGCATGCCGTGCGGCCCGTCGACGTAGACCTTGTGGACGTGGGGCGCGTCGGACTCTTCATGCGCCTCGTCGACGACGTGCGGATCGGTCGTGGTGCTCATGCGTTACTCCCCAGCCAGACCGAGGAGGAAGCCCAAACGCCTCGCTCCCTGCGCTGGCATGATCCAGATCAGGTTCAACGGTCGGCGACCGTTCGTCGCCCTCTCAGCCCGCGTAGTGGCGGACTCCCGTGCAGTGGTGGCTTCTCCAGGGGCGTGCGCACCCCTGGTGGCGCCGCGCGCCTCCGCCGTCAGGCCTCCTCTTCGCCTTCCTCGACCATGCAAGCAACATGACCGCAGAGGCAGGTGTCCTGGTCTTCCTCACGCGTCGCGGCCACGCGGCAGTAGTCGCTGCAGAACGACTCGTCGCCCGCGGCTGAAGTGACGGCGCAACTGCACCTCAAATGGCGGCACTCGAGCATCTCCTCGACCATCGTCAAGCCCTCCCTCCGGGCAACATACCCACGGGACGGTCGACCACATGGTCACATCGCTCGTTTGGCGACAAGCGAGCAACGCTACGGCTGCTCCCCGCAACCGGCTCGCTAGAGTTTCGGCACGGTGATCGCACCTTCGTCGGCCTGGCTCACGAGGGACGCGTACTTCGCCATCACGCCGCGCGTGTAGCGTGGGGCCATGGGCTTCCACGCAGCTCGGCGCGCTTCGAGCTCTCCGGCGGGGAGCTCCACGTCGAGGCGGCGCTTCTCCGCATCGATGACGATCGTGTCGCCTTCGCGCAGCAAACCGATAGGGCCGCCGACAGCGGCCTCCGGCGCCACGTGGCCGATCATCAGCCCGCGCGTCGCGCCGCTGAAGCGGCCGTCGGTCATCAGCGCCACCGACTCGCCAAGCCCCTCTCCGACGATGGCGCTGGTGACGCCCAGCATCTCGCGCATTCCCGGGCCGCCTACGGGCCCCTCGTAGCGGATCACCACGACGTCGCCGGCGACGATCTCCCTCGCCAGCACGGCCTGCATGGCGTCCTCCTCGCGATCGAAGATGCGCGCCGGCCCCTTGTGATATGCACGCTCGTGGCCGGCCATCTTCACGACCGCGCCGCTGGGCGCAAGGGATCCCTTGAGGATCACCAGACCTCCCGTCTCCTTGAACGCGTGCTCGACGTCGTGGATCACCTGCTGTCCGGGCGTCTCGACGGCATCGGCAGCCTCTTCGGCCAGCGTGCGCCCCGTGACCGTCAACGTGTTGCCCTTGGCCACGCCGCCCTCCACCAGCCGCTTGGCAATCAACCCGATTCCGCCGGCCTTGTCGACGTCGAGCGCCACGAACTCGCCGCCCGGCTTCAGCGAGGCGATGATGGGCGTGCGCCGGCTGATGGCGTCGAAGTCGTCGATGGTCAGCGGCACACCCGCCTCGCGCGCCATGGCCAGCAGATGGAGCACCGAGTTCGTCGAACCGCCGGTCCCCGTGGCCGCCGCGATGGCGTTCTCGAAAGCGTCGCGCGTGAGGAAGGCGCTGGGGCGGATGTCGCGCCGCAGCGTCTCCATGACCAACTCGCCGCAGCGATAGGCGATCTTCTCTTTGCGCGGGTCGGCGGCGCCGGCGCTGGCCGTTCCCAGCGGCGAGAAGCCGATGACCTCCATCACCGTGGCCATGGTGTTGGCCGTGAACTGTCCCCCGCAGGCGCCGGGTCCCGGACAGGCGCAGCCCTCGATTTCGTTGAGCTCGACGTCGGTGATCTTCCCCGCGGCGTGGGCGCCGATGGCCTCGAAGACGTCGAGCACCGTCACGTCTCGCCCTTTGTACCTGCCGGGGGCGATCGAGCCGCCGTAGAGCAGCACGCAAGGGATGTCCAGACGCGTGAGGCCCATCGCGGCACCGGGGATCGTCTTGTCGCAGGCGACTAACGCCACCATCGCGTCGAACATGTAGCCCAAGCCCATCAGCTCGATGGAGTCGGCGACCATCTCGCGGCTAATCAGCGAGGTCTTCATCCCCTCGGTGCCCATCGTGATGCCGTCGCTGACGGCGATCGTGTTGAACTCCATGGGGGTGCCGCCAGCCGCGCGCACGCCGGCCTTGACGTGTGCGGCAAGGTCACGCAGGTGGTAGTTGCACGGCATCGTCTCGATCCAGGTGTTGGCGATGCCCACGAGCGGCTTGGCGAGATCCTCGTCGGTCAGGCCGATGGCCTTGAAGTACGAGCGCGCAGCGGCACGCGTGGGGCCATCGGTGATAACGGAGCTGCGATGCTTCAGGTTCATGAACAGCGATTCGTCGCGCATCCCCGGCGTCCTCGCATTTCACTATGCGACTGCCGCACCGTATTAGCGGCGCAAGCCGAAGAGCGCTATCACCAACTCGACGGCGATCAGTACGATAATGACGACCTCGAGGAACTCACCGCGCGCGTTTTGGCCTTGGTCGGTGAGGAAGCGATAGACCTCGTTGATGCTGGCGAGCTTGCTGTCGATCTGCCGCTGCCACTCTACAAGACTCAGGCGCCCTGCGATACCGCGGTAGAGCCGCGCATAGAATGCATCGCCGATGATCTTCAGTGCGTTACTGGCACGATCGGCAAGCTCGCGTATGTCGACCAGCAGATAGCGCAGTCGCGCGGCGCGCTGATCGGCGGCGCGCCGCCGCCCAAGCAGACGCGCGGGGTGTGCGCGCGAGATATCGAGCGCATAGATCTCGTCGAGCTCACCGTCCAGCCGAGTATCGTAGGTTCGTAACTCGACGAGCTGCGTGTTGGCGAACTCCAGAATATCGGCGATGGCCTCGGCACCCTCGCGCGTGTCGAAGATGAAGGCGGCGTCCCACTGGATCACCGCCACGTCGCTTGGAAAGTAACTGAAGCGCACGCGCAGCGCCTCGCGCTGCTCCTCCTCGCCCAGCGGCTGCGTCTCGCCGCAGAGCAAGCCTGCCAACGCGGGGCCGTAGACATCGAGCAGAGCCGCCGCGTCGACCGCGCTCTCGAACGCCTCAACTTCATAGACGAAGTAATCCTCCACCAGATGCTCGTGCGGCTCGTCGAGTGCGCCGCCGATCTCGCGCAGCACCTCGTCGAGCAGGCGACGCGCCACAGCCACCGGCTCCTCCGATTGACGCACGCGGTTGGCCAGCTCCGCGAAGCCCACCCACGAGCCTTCATACGGCAGCGAGAGGCGGATCGAGAGGACGCCGTAATCGAAGATCTTCGCGCGCACCAGCGTTGGAAGTCCCAGCACCCTCGTGCTCGGCAGGCGCGCCGCCAGCGGCGGCGTGGGGAACTGGATGTAGGCCGGCGAGGGCACGGAGCGCAACTGCAGCGGCGCACGTTCGACGCCTTCGCCGGCGATGCGCCCCAAGCGCTGGAGATCGATCGTGTCGGCGACGTCGAAGACGAAGTAGGCGCGAACCGCTCCCTGCCGGATCGGCGGCGGATGCCTCACGCCCCCCTTATGCCCGCTTTCCCGCTCAGCGGCGGACGGGCGCCCAGTGCTCCATCGCCGCCGCCAGCTCGCGGTCGCCGTGACGCGGCGAGGCCGCCAGCACCTGCATCACGTGCTCGCGGTCCGCCTGCGGGCGGTTCTGACTCAACTTGAACTTGCCCTCGAGGCGCTCGATCGGCATCGCGAAGGCGACGATCGCCTGGCGCATGCGCGCCAGATACTCTTCGGAGACGCCCTGCATGCTCCAGCGGTCGCTTCGCGGCGACTCATGGATCTCGACCAGCTCGTCGAGCACGCGGCGCACCTCGTCGTCGCCATCGATGATGCGCGGCTTACCATAGGCATGGACGGCGCGGTAGTTCCACGTCGGCACGCTCTCCGGTGCCTCGTACCATGCCGGCGAGATATAGCCATGCTCGGCTTGGAAGATCGCCAGCGCCTGACCGCCGCCGGTGAACGCCCGCCATTGCGGGTTCGCGCGCGCCATATGCGCGTAGAGCGTTCCGTGTTCTCCCTCGCCGCGGTGGAGAGCGAAGGGGAGATGCGTTGCGAACGGCAGCCCGTCGCCGGCCGTCACGAGGAGGCCGAAGGCATGATGGTCGATCAGCTCACGCAGCGTCGCACCATCGGAGACGAGAAAATGTTGCGGAACGTACATGAAGCCATACTAGCGCAAGCGAATCGCTTGCGCTAGCACCATTTTCGATCCGCGAGAGAATCCGCTACGCTGGTCAGGCCAGGGCGAACTCCTTTTCGGCATGCTCCGCGATGTACTCCCCGATCGCCATCGAAGAGGTGGCAGCCGGCGAGGGGGCGTTGCGGACGTGGATGATGTTCTTCCCTCCCGAGAAGACGAAGTCGTCGACCATCGCGCCCTGATCGTCGAGGGCTTGCGCGCGTACGCCGGCGGGTCCCTTCACCACATCGTCTACGGTCAGCGAGGGAACGAACTTCTGGCACTCGGCCACGAACGCTCTCTTGCTGAGGTCACGATACATCTCCGAGTAGCCGATCTGCGGGTACTTGGCGGCGAGCTTCCAGAAGCCGCCGAAGGTCAGCGTCTCCGCGAGATCGCGCGGGTTGATGGTGAAGAACGTGTAGCCTTCGCGCGCGAAGGCGAGCACGGCGTTGGGGCCCAGCCAGATCTCCCCGTTCATGCGCGGGGTGAAGTGGACGCCTAGGAACGGGAACGCCGGATCGGGGACGGGATAGATGTTGCCCTGCACGATGTTCTGCCGCCCGGGCTTCACCACGAAATAGTCGCCGCGGAAGGGCACGATCTTCGGCGAGGGCTCGCTGCCCGTCATGCGCGCCACGCGATCCGACTGCAGGCCGGCACAACTGATGACGTAGGTGGCCGAGAAATCGCCGCGCGTCGTCTTGAGGACGCTCTGAGAGCCGTCGACGACGATCCCCTCGACGGCGCAGCCCGTGAAGATCTCCGCGCCATGGGTCTTGGCATCCTCGGCGTAGGTTCGCGAAACCAGCCCGTAGTCCACGATCCCGGTCTTCGGCGAGCGCACCGCTTGGAGACCGGCGCAGTTGGGCTCGATCTCCTTGATCTGCTTGGGATCCAGCAGCTCGAAGCCGGCGTCGGGGTCGTTGGCGAGCCCGCGCCGGTAGACGTCCTGCAGCCGCGCGACCTCGGCATCGTTCGTGGCGACGATCAGCTTGCCGACGCTCTTGTACGGGATGCCCTTCTCGTCGCAGTACTTCCAGAGCAGCTTCTTGCCCTTGACGCACAACGTGGCTTTGAGCGAACCCGGCTTGTAGTAGATGCCGGAATGGATGACGCCGCTGTTGTGGCCGGTCTGATGGGCGGCCAGCTCGCGCTCCTTTTCGAAGACGGCGATCTTCCGCGACGGATGACGCATGCCGAGCTCGCGGGCCGTCGCCAAGCCCACGATCCCGCCGCCGACGATGGCGATGTCGTACGAACCTTCCATAGCCTCCTCGTGTTCCTGGTGCTTGCCTGTGCCTCCCTTCAGCAGAGCGTCTACGCTAAAGTACAGCGACCACGCTACGCAACGACGTTTCCAGCAGGCGGCGTTCGCTCGCGTTCCCCACCGAGATGCGAACGCAGCCGTCGAGCGGTGGGGCCGACGGCTTACGGACGTGGATCCCGCGCTCTAACAGCCCAACCACCACGCATTCCGCGCGCTCCCGCGAGCCGAAGTCGAAGAGCACGAAGTTGGTGGTCGAGGGAAAGGTGGGGATGGCGAGCTCCCGCCCCAGCCGCTCGTAGTCGGCACGGCCCTCGGCGATGCGGGCGACGACGTCGCGAACGAAGTCGTCCGCGCCCAGCGAAGCCAGTGCCGCCGCTTGTGCGGGCCGGCTCACGCCGTAGAGGAGGCGCAGCGCATCGAGCGCGGCGATGGTCCCACGCGCGGCAATCGCGTAACCGATGCGCAGCCCCGCGAGGCCGTACTCTTTGGAGAAGGTACGCAGGCGAATCACGCGCGGATCCGTAGAGCCGTCCGGGTGCCGATCCTCCGGCGGCGCGAAGTTGGCATAGGCTTCGTCGTGGATGAGCAGGCTGTGCTCGGGAAGCGCGTCCAGCAGCTCTGCGCCCAGCGATGATGGGAGCCGGTGGGATTGTCGGGATTGGCCAGATAGACCAGGGCACCGCCGGCCGCGCGAGCGGTGTCGACGAATCCCTGGAGGTCGACGCGCGCCTCGCGGAGGTACGGCACGCGAATGAGGCGCCCGCCAAATCCGTTGACGTGCATCTCGAACGTCGGGAACCCGCCGAGGCTGGCGATAGCCGCGCGCCCCTCGGCAAGGAAGGCGCGGACGACCCAGCCCAGGAGATCGTCGACGCCGGCGCCGACGGTGACTTCATCGAGGGCGACGCCGTGGCGGCGCGCTACGGCCGTACGAAGATCCAGAGCCTGAGGATCGCCGTAGCGGCCGCTCTCCGCGAGCGCCTCGTGCAGTGCCGCAAGGGCCTGAGGCGCGGGTCCGAAGGGTGACTCGTTACTGCCCAGACGCACGATACGCTCCAGGCCCGCACGGCGAGCGAGCTCCTCGGGGGCGACGAGTGCTGCGGGGGGAACGCCTTGCGTCCGTCCGAGCGGCGAGAGGGGATGCTGCACTCGCGGACGTCAGAGGCGCTGCGCGACCCGCGGATCGGCCACGGCGCTGGCATCGAGTTCCCCCAGCCCGGCCTCGACTGCCGCCTCGGCGCGTGCCAGTGCCGCAACCAGAACCGGCACCTTCACGCCCGCGTGCCTGGCCGACTCGACGAAGATCCGCAGATCTTTGTGGAACATCGTCAATGGAAAGCTGACGGGCTTCCATGTACCGTCGGCAATTCGCTGGAGCCGCGTGAGCACGTGCTCGCCAAAGCCCAGCGCCTCGAACGTCTTGGCCAGGTCGGAGTCGCCAACGCCGAGGGCGCGCGCGCAGTCCGCGGCCTCGGCCACGGCGGCCGTGAGGCAGCCGTTGATCTGATTGCCCAGCGTCTTGAAGACGGCCGCGCGCCCGGGCGCCGCGCCGAGGTACTCGTGGTGCACGATGATCGCATGGAGCACGCCGGCCAAATGCGCGTAACCCCCTTGCGCCCCGCCGACCAGCAGCACGCCCTCCCCGCGATCGACCATATCGGGCGAGGCGAAGACGGGGCAGTGAAGGAACGGGTGGCCCTTGGCCTTGACGCGCGCGGCGCGCGCCTCTACGCCGTGCGGCGTGACGGTGGTGCAGTCGACGAACGGAATGCCCGGCGCGGCGGCAGGAATGGCCTCGACCACCGCGGCGTCCACGGCCGCATCGTCGGAAAGCATGGTGATCACCAGCTCCGCGCCATCGACCGCGCCGGCGATCGTCGGCTGCGGGACGGCGCCGACACCGGCGAGCGCTTCGGCTTTCGCGTAGGTGCGATTCCAGACGGAGACGTGGTGGCCCGCGGCACAGAGACGGCGGACGATGGCAGAGGCCATCAGACCGGCTCCTAAGACGGCGATCTTCATGCGCCTGGCCTACCACGCCGAAGGTGGGGGGACCTCCGGCGCGGCCGCATCCATGATAACTTCGGCCGGTTGACCCGATGAGAACGACCTGGGAAGAACCATCGAGATTACACACACGGCTGGAGGCGGGGTTCCCCCGTCCGGAGTGTAAAGGGGCCACCATGGACGACGATAGGCGTCTCGTCTACTCGACGGACGGCGGCTGGGCGAAACGTACGCCGCTTCCCCCGAACGATGGCGTGGTGCGCGTCTCGCGCGAGCGCCGGCGTGCCAGCTCGATCACCGTGGTGACGGGCGTCCCTACCGCGCAACTCGAGAGTCTGGGCAAGGAGCTCAAACGGCTCTGCGGTGCCGGTGGCACCGTCAAGGATGGGCGCATCGAGATTCAGGGAGACCAGCGCGACCGCATCGCAGCGCACCTCGAAGGCCTCGGGATGCGCGTCAAGCGCGCCGGCGGCTAAGAAGGGAAGGCAGAACGGAGTGAGTGGTACAACCCGGGCCGAGTGGCCCGGAATCATTCAAAGGAACAGGGGTCCCCGCGAACGGAGCGCAGCGGAGTGAGCGGTACAACCCGGGCCGAGTGGCCCGGAATCATTCAAAGGAACA